>NZ_AP018827.1:600000-1200000 GCF_003966695.1 Asticcacaulis excentricus | reverse complement strand
GATGGGGGCGATGACCGGCACATAGTCGTGTTCCAGATCACCGATCAGGGTGCGCAGCAGCTTGTCGTCCACGCGCTTGGGCTCACCCACAAAACCCAGATCGACCACCTGTTCGATCATCGAATCCGGGTCTTTTTTCAGGCGCGTCGCCTTTTCAACGGTGATCAGGCTGGCGTCCTTGCCCGACAGCCCGACACCGCGCACATCGGCTTCCTGACCGGCGCGCGTGATCCAAGAGGCGATTTCCTTGTTCACCGCACCCGACAGCACCATTTCGGCGATTTCCATGGTCGCTTCGTCGGTGACGCGCAGGCCGTCGATAAAGGTCGATTTGACGCCCGCCCGGCCCAGCATGGCCGAAATCTGCGGCCCGCCGCCGTGCACGACGATCGGATGGATGCCCAGCAGTTTCAGCAGCACGATGTCCGAGGCGAAGATGCGCGCCGTTTCTTCCTGCCCCATGGCGTGACCGCCGTACTTCACCACGACGATTTCGCGGTCGTAGATCTGGATAAAGGGCAGGGCTTCGGCCAGGGTTTTGGCCGTGGCCCAGCCGTTTTCTTCGATGGTTTCGGTCGTGGCGGTCTGAATGATCATTTCAGGAAGACTTACCCCGGTTACACCTGACGGCGTATCAGCAAAAGGTGACAGTACGATGAGCGCGCGCATTACAGGATATGCGGCGGCGTGTCATTAGCGTTTTATGCCTGATGCGTCGCAAAATTCAGGCTAGATCATTATGATTTCTGGTAGAAACATAATGATCTAGCTTTTTGTTTCGCCCCTCGCCGGGTGGTGGCCTCGCCACCTTGGCCGCCGCCTCAATGGCGGCTTGAGCGGAATGATTCCGTTTGAAATCATTCCGCTAAGCTAAGGGCTGCAAAGGAGACGCGCCATGACCGACGCTCACGCTATCATCGCTGAATTGCGGATGCAGGCGCATCCGGAAGGCGGGCACTATGTCGAAACCTTCCGCGACAACCCTTCGGGCGGGCGCGGGGCGTCGTCGTGCATCTATTACCTGCTTCAGGCGGGGGAGCGTTCGCACTGGCATCGCATAGATGCCGTCGAGGTCTGGCACTACTATGCCGGTGCGCCGCTGAAACTCCGCCTGCATCACGAAGGGCAGGGGTGGGAGGTGGTGTTGGGGCCGGATGTGCTGAGCGGGCAGAGGCCGCAGGGCGTGGTGCCGGTCGGCGGCTGGCAAAGCGCAGAGAGCCTGGGGGACTGGACTCTGGTCGGATGCACGGTCGCGCCGGGCTTTGATTTTGCCGGATTTGAAATGGCCCCGCCGGGCTGGGAACCGGGATAAACCGCACAAATCGCTTCCGTCCGGGTTTGAAACGGTGACCGGGCACCCTATGTCAGAACAAAGGCCTGTTGATCCGTCCGGGCCATCCCCTCGCCACACAGGAGCTACGCGACCGAATGCCAGGAACCCAACCCGAAAGCCATAACGCTTTGTCGGCAGAGTCTCCCAAGCCGCATACCCCCATGCACGCGGTTCTGCCCTTATGGACGCTGGTCGTACCGTTTTTGGGGATGGGGGCCTATCTGGCGCAACTGTCTTATCTCGGGCTGGCGGGTGTGATCGGGGCGGCGGTCCTCATGATGGGCTGCGTTCTGGCGGCTGTGCACCATGCCGAAGTCGTGGCGCACCGCGTAGGTGAGCCTTTCGGCACGCTGGTTCTGGCCATTGCCGTGACCATTATCGAGGTGTCGCTGATCGTGTCGCTGATGCTGTCGGGGTCAGGTGATACAGCGACTCTGGCCCGCGACACGGTGTTTGCGGCGATCATGATCATTATGAACGGTATTGTCGGCATCTGTCTGCTGGTTGGCGGGGTGCGCCATCACGAGCAGCGCTTTGTGCTCAAAGGCGTCAGTTCGGCCCTGTGCGTGCTGGCGGCCATGGCCTGTCTGTCTCTGGTCCTGCCGAACTTCACCTCCTCCGTGCCGGGGCCATTCTTTTCGCCGTCGCAACTGATCTTCGTCGCCGTGGTGTCGCTGATCCTTTATGGCGCCTTTGTGCTGGTGCAGACGGTGCGCCATCGCGACTACTTCCTGCCGTCGGGCGAAGGTGACCTGAAACCCGACGCCCATGCCGAGCCGCCGACGCTGAAAGAGACCCTGATCGCCTTTGGCGTGCTGATCGTGGCGCTGGCCGGGGTGGTGCTGCTGGCCAAGAGCCTGTCGCCGCATATTGAAAAGGCGGTGGTGGGCGCAGGTCTGCCGCTGGCCGTGGTAGGGGTGCTGATCGCGGCTCTGGTGCTGGCGCCGGAAAGCCTGTCGGCCATCAAGGCGGCGCGCCGTAACCGCCTTCAGACCAGCCTCAACCTCGCTTTGGGCTCGGCGCTGGCGACCATCGGCCTGACTATTCCGGCGGTAGCGGTCTTAAGCGTCGTCATGGGCTGGCCTCTGTCGCTGGGGCTCGATACCAAGTCGATGGTCCTGCTGTTGCTGTCGTTCGTGGTGTCGATCTTTTCACTGGGCACCGGCCGTACGACCGTGTTGCAGGGCGTGACGCATCTGGTGATCTTCGCCACCTATCTGTTTGTGACCGTGGTGCCATAAGCATCCCGGCTCCCAGCGTGCAGGAAGAGAAGGTATCCACAGATGACACAAATTGCACAGATGGGCGCTTTGCGCCTCGGATTAATCCAGATAAAGCTGCCGTTAGACTCTCTTGATCTGTGAAATCTGTGGTTTTTAACCCGGTTGAACCTTGCCTGTCATCGACTTCACGCGGCTCTCCCGCTTTGCAGGGAGAGGAGCAACAAAAAACCGGCCCAGTTGCCTGAGCCGGTTTTGAAACTTTCAACGAAGTCTCGGGGCTTACTTCTTAAGGAAACCGCCGAACTTGTTGTTGAAGCGCGACACGCGGCCAGCGCGGTCGAGCAGGGTGTTCTGACCGCCGGTCCACGCCGGGTGCGTGCGGGGGTCGATGTCGAGGTTCAGGACAGCGCCTTCCTTGCCGTAGGTCGAGCGGGTCTGATAGGACGAACCGTCGGTCAGGGTAACCGTGATCCAGTGATAGTCGGGGTGACCGTCTTTTTTCATCTCTATTAAGTCCTTAAAAACGTCCGGCCAGCAGGGATGCGGACGCGAAGAAAGGGTGAAGCTGTTACAGCGAAGCGCGGCTCATAGCGTAAGCGGCGTTGCGGCGCAAGCCATAACGCATTAAACGCGGGTTTATGACCGCACAGACACCCCCGCGCAGCGACTCCGACGCCCTCAACGACCGCCCCGGATCGGGGGCTGAACTGGTGGGGCAGATCACCTCCGCCGCAGCCGGGCGGGAAAAGACGCGCAACCTCAAGCCCTTGCTGCGGCTATGGCCCTATATTGCACGGCTGAAGGTCGATGCGGTCTTTGCCATCTTCTTTCTGTTGTTGTCGTCAGGGGCCACCCTGTCGCTGACGGTCGCTTCGCGCTACCTGATCGATAATGGCTTTGGCTCTCAGGACGGGTCGCAACTGAACCTGTGGTTCGGGGTGATGGCCGGGGTGGCGCTGGTGCTGGCTCTGGCGACCGCCTTGCGCTACTTCTACATCACCAAGCTGGGCGAGCGGGTGGTGGCCAATCTGCGCAAGGATGTGTTCAACCACATTCTGGGTCTCGATCCCGGCTTCTTCCTGAGAATCCGCACGGGTGAGGTGATTTCGCGCCTGACCACCGATCTTCAGATCGTCGATACCCTGGTGTCTACCTCGATCTCCATGGCGCTACGCAACGGCATTTCGTTCGTCGGCGGCCTGATCCTGCTGATGTTCGTCAGCCCCAAACTGACCCTGTTCGTGCTGTGCATCTTCCCGGTGGTGCTGGTGCCGCTGTTCACCTTCGGCAAGCGCGTGGGGCAGTTGACGCGCCAGACGCAGGACAGCTTTGCCGCCGCCGTCGGCACGGCGGGTGAGACGCTGGACGCGCTGGAAACCGTGCAGGCCTTTGTGCGCGAAGACTATGCGCGCGGCCGCTTTGGCGAGGGCGTGGAAACGGCGTTTCGTCAGTCGCTGAAGCGTATGGGGGCGCGGGCCCTGATGACGGCGCTGGTCATTTCACTGGTCTTTGGCGGCATCGCCTTTGTGCTGTGGCTCGGCTCGCGCGCCGTTCTGGCCGGAGAGATGTCGGAAGGCACGCTGATCCAGTTCGTCATGCTGTCGGTGCTGGTCGCCGGGTCGGTCGGCTCTCTGTCGGAAACCTGGGGCGATGTGCAAAAGGCCGCCGGCGCCATGAGCCGCATCGACGAGTTGCTGACGGCACAGCCGACTATCGTCGCCCCAGCCAATCCTCTGCCGTTACCGGAACCGGCGCGCGGGGCGGTGGTGTTTGATCAGGTCGATTTCGCTTATCCGGCTCGCCCGGAACAGCCGGTGCTGAGCGGTTTTTCGCTCAGCGTACAGCCCGGTGAGACGGTGGCGCTGGTCGGGCCGTCGGGGGCGGGGAAATCGACCGTGTTCAAGCTGCTGCTGCGCTATTACGAGCCCACGACCGGGACGATTGCGCTCGATGGCGTTGATATCGCCAAAGCCGACCCCAAGGCGGTGCGCCGTCGCCTGTCGCTGGTGGCGCAGGACGCCGCCCTGTTTTCGACTTCGCCCGCCGAGAACATCCGCTTTGGCCGCGAAGACGCGACGCCCGAAGAGATACAGACGGCGGCGATGAAGGCGCAGGCGCAGGCCTTTATCGAGGCCCTGCCGCAGGGCTTTGACACGCCTCTGGGTGAGCGCGCCAAGTCGCTCTCCGGCGGGCAGAAGCAACGCCTGTCGATTGCGCGGGCGCTGGTGCGTCAGGCCCCGGTTCTGCTGCTTGATGAGGCGACGTCGGCACTGGATGCCGAGAATGAGCGGCTGGTGCAGGATGCGCTGAACGAGGCGATGAGCGAACGCACGACGTTGGTCATCGCCCACCGGCTGGCCACCGTGCTCAAGGCCGACCGCATCGTGGTGATGGACGAAGGCCGCGTGGTCGAGCAGGGGACGCACGAGGAACTGGTGGCGCAGGGCGGGTTGTATGCCCGTTTAGCTGAACTGCAATTCGGCGCCTGAGGCGCTGAAGGGCCAAAAGCCATCAATAAATGTTACGGTTGTGCGCAAAAGGTATCATAAGGCCGCAAATCGCGTGATCGGGGATAAAAATCTACCCATGCGAGAAAAATTTTCCCTTTTGAAGTCATGTATTTAACGGACTGAATACGTATTCACGTCTTCATATCATTGATATACTGTACGTACAGTTTTATATAGCTTCAACCCGGAACCTCCCTCATCCGGATGAGTTTGGCCGTCCTCACCCGCACCGGCCGCCTTGGGATCGTGTACCGTGTCAGATGATTTGTTGGACTCCGGAGAGGTTTCCGAAGCGTCGGAAAGCCACCGGGTATGGTTCATTACCGGGGCCTCGCATGGCCTGGGGCGTGAACTGGTGCGTGCCGCGCTCGAACGCGGCGATTTCGTGGTGGCCACGGGCCGCCGCCCGGAAACCTTTGCCACCGGGTTCGAAGACTATGCCCATGCGCTGGTGGCGCTGGCCATGGATTCGGATGACGCCCACGAAGTGCGTGTGGCGGTCGATACGGCCATCCGTTGCTTTGGCCATATTGATATTCTGGTTAACAATGCCTGCGCCAGCCTGATCGGCGCGGTGGAGGAGGCGAGCGACCTCGAAGTGCGCCGCCTGTTTGAAACCAATCTGTTCGGTGTGCTCAATGTGATGCGCGAAGTGCTGCCGCACATGCGCGAACGCCGCCGTGGCCACGTGGTGACGCTGGCGTCCGGTCACCCGGAGCAGGCGGCGGGCTTTGGCCTGACCCACGCGGTGCGTGGCGCGGTGAGCGGCCTGTCCGAGTCGCTGACGCAGGAACTGAAACCGCTGGGCATTCAGGTGACGACCGTGGACCCCGGTATGCTGGGCGGCCCCGAAGCCCGCATCATCGCGCGTCAGGTGATCGCAGACTACGACACCCGGCTGGGGCCTGCGCGTCTGTGGCAGGAAGAACTGGACGAGATGGTCATGGCCGGTCGTGCGCAAGCCGTGTTGCGCGCCATGGACCTGCCCGAAGCGCCCGGTCATCTGGTGCTGGGGGCGCGCGCCTATGAACGGGCACTGCGTCGCCTGAGCGCCCTTCAGGCCGAACTGTCGGCCTGGCGTAATCTGAGTTTGTATCAATCCGAGGCCGCGTAAATGACCATCGACACTCTCTCGCCCCCCGTAAAGCGCCCGCGTGGTCGTCCGCGCTCGGAAAGTGCGCGTGAACAGATCCTTCAGGCGACGCTCGACCTGCTGGAAGCCGGGAACCTGCGCGACATCACCGCCGAAGCCATTGCGCGCAAGGCCGGGGTCTCCAAGGCGACCCTCTATAAGTGGTGGCCGAACAAGCTGCATATCGCTTTCGATGCCTTTATGGCGCGCATAAGCGATGAGATCGTCGTGCCGGACACGGGCTCATCGGAGCGCGACTTCCTGATGGCGATGCGCGACGCCATGGCCTTCTATGCGTCGGCGGCCGGGCGCACGCTGGCGCAACTGATCGCCGAAGGGCAGGGGGATGAAACCTTCAATCAGGCCCTGCTGGAAAGCTTCCTCAACCAGCGCCGCGAAGCGGTGGCGACCATCTGGCGGCGGGGCGTCGAGCGCGGCGACCTGCGCAGCGATATCGACATGCAGATGGGGCTTGATCTGATCTATGGCCCGCTGATGTTCCGCTTTCTGGCCGGGCGCTTCCACATGATGAACGCCGAAGAAGCCGACAAGCTGATCGCCATCGTCTTCCGCGGCATTGCGCCGGTGACGCAGCCCGTCAGTTCGGAAGTCCTGATCGAGGCCTGATCGCGCCTGAGTTGCTCGTGTGGCATAGACAAAGGTTAATGGCTCTGGCAGATTAACCTTTGTAGGCTGGGGGGCAGGATAATGGCGAAGTTCGCAGGAACACTTGAGGTTTGGCTTTATCGCATCTGGATGTGGCTGGCGACGGCCTTCGCTACCTTCGTGTGCATCATAGCCGTCGCCGCGTTGTGGCAAACCGTTATTACGACTCCGGCCGCTATTGTTGAAAGTGTCGGTACGGCGGCCCGAGACGCTTTTCTTAGCAAGGTATTCGAGTCACTATTCGATTTTATCTTCAAAAATGCTTTCACGGCCATAACTACCTCTACGACCGTCGCCCTCATTGTCTCAGTCCCTGTCGTACTCGCGGTAAGGGTCGAGTTTCGCAGGGCACGATCCTTTAATCGTGATGCTATCGCGGCTTTTCTGGCACCTTTGGATGAGGCTATTAAAAAATCAGCAGAGGTCGGGCTTCTCGAACTTGATGCGCGCGGTCAGATTATACGCGGAAATCTCGCGGCCTTGGACCGCTGGGTAAAGGCCCTCAATTCGTCGCTTTCCAACGATCTCAGGGCTGTACTTGAACTGACAGACCCCAACGGTAAGCGGCCGGTCAACAACATAGAGTCAAATGCCTCTATTCGACTGGATGTGCCCGATCTTACCTTATCAGGGGAGGGGCCCAAACTCAGACCGGAAGCAAATTATGAGCGGTTGCATCAACTCA
The DNA here is from genome assembly GCF_003966695.1 of Asticcacaulis excentricus. Taxonomy (NCBI): domain Bacteria; kingdom Pseudomonadati; phylum Pseudomonadota; class Alphaproteobacteria; order Caulobacterales; family Caulobacteraceae; genus Asticcacaulis; species Asticcacaulis excentricus. The sequence goes on along the minus strand of NZ_AP018827.1, from coordinate 1,192,451 downwards.
GAGCCGCTATCGATAGGCTGGCGGTGAATAGAGTGACGGTTATCAGTGGTCTTTCCAATGCTTTGAACGATGTGCTGAATGAACTTGAAGCCAGTTCACCCGGCCTAACCGCAAAGAGTCTGGCGCTGCGTCAATTCTGGTTATTGATCGGCAGCGCCATTATGGTGGGGTTCACGGTCGCTTGGATATTCCTCATCCTAGCAAGTGGATGATCACTTCGCCAGTTGCAGCTTTTCCAGCAGTTGCGGATAGAGGTCGTGATTGGCGGCCAGCATTTCGCCGGTGATCAGCGGCGACTGATCGCCGTCCAGCGAGCCGATCTTGCCGCCGGCTTCGGTGATCAGCAGCGTCCCGGCGGCCATGTCCCACGGCTTAAGCCCGCGTTCCCAATAGCCATCCACCTGACCAGCGGCCACCATGGCGAGGTCGAGCGAGCAGGCCCCCAGACGACGGATACCGGCCGTGCGCTGCATGATCTGATGCAGTTCTTTCAGGGCTTGCGCGTGGCCGGTCTTGCCGACAAACGGCAGACCCGTGGCGATCAGGCTGTCTTCCATCACCTTGCGCGCCGAAACGCGCAGACGGCGGTCATTGTGATAGGCACCCTTGCCCTTTTCGGCCCAGTAGAGGTCGTTGGTGATCGGGTTATAGGTGACGCCCGCGACGATCTCTCCATCACGTTCTAGCGCCACGGTGCAGGCAAACACCGGGATACCGTGCATGAAGTTGGTGGTGCCATCGATGGGATCGACGATCCAGCGGTGCGTCTTGTCCGTGCCTTCACGCAGGCCCTGTTCTTCCCCTAGAAAGCCGTAGCCGGGGCGCAGGCGGGTCAGTTCCTCGAACAGGGCGGCTTCCACGCGCTTGTCGGCGGCGGTAACGAAGTCGCCGGGGCCTTTGCGCGACACCTGAAGCTCGCTGATTTCGCCGAAGTCGCGGGACACCCCCTTGCACGCCTTGCGGATGGCGGCGACCATGGCCTGAATGAGGGCGGATTGGATTACCATGTCAGGGCCTTTTAAAAACACCTCCTCCCCTGCCTTAGCGGGGGAGGTGGCCAGCTTGTCTGGCCGGAGGGGGCGACGAGACGAAAGGATGGCCCCTCCGCCTCAGCGCGCTACATCTGCTAGCATCACACCAGCGATCCGGCTCCCCCGTTCGCGAGGCGTACAGGGGAAGCGGAGGATCAATCGGCGCGGCGCATATATTCGCCGGTTTCGGTCGAAACGACGATGCGCTCACCCGTGCCCATGAAGGGCGGGATCATGACGCGCATACCGTTGGAGGCCTTGGCGGGCTTGTAGGAAGACGAGGCGGTCTGGCCCTTGATGGTCGGCTCGGTTTCGATGACTTCGAGCACCACCGTGTCGGGCAGGCTCATGCCGATCGGCTTGCCTTCGTGGGATTCGATAACGACGATCATGCCGTCGTGCAGGAAGCGGACCTGATCTTCGCCGACCCAGTCCTTCGACAGCGAAATCTGCTCGTAGTTTTCCTGATCCATGAACACCAGCATGTCGCCGTCTTCGTAGAGGTACGAATGGTCGCGTTGCTCCAGCACGGCGCGCTCAACCGTGTCGTCGGAACGGAAGCGCTCGTTCAGCTTGGTGCCGGTGACGAGGTTCTTCATTTCGACCTGGGCAAAGGCGCCGCCCTTACCGGGCTTCACGTGCTCGGTCTTCACGACGGCCCACAGACCGTTCTGATATTCGAGGATCATGCCCGGTTTGATGGTATTGGCGTTGATTTTCATGGATTCGACTTGTCAAGGAGCGAGCGCACAGGCCCAGAAGAGTTTGCGCGCGTTACTACACGCTTACCCCAGACGAGGCAAGGGGGCCGCGAAGCCGCAGCGGGAATCGACTTTTTATGCGAGACAGCGCATGGTAACGCTGATTGAGATGGAGAGGAGCGCGACATGCTTAAGCCGACGGGTATAGCCCTTATGGCCCTTCTGACCCTGACGGCCTGTGGCAAGCCGGACAAGCCGACAGCATCGGACGAAGGCTCAGGCGTCTCGTCGTCTTCTGTAGCGGATCAGAGCGCGCAAACTCTTTCGTGCGAAACGCCAGTGGCCAAATCGGCCACGGCGGCACAACTGCTTCAGACCTATGCCGGAAAAGCACGCGAAGAAACCGTGCCAGGTCCGGAAGGCACGACCGAAAGTGCCGTCGTCCTCTATCCTGACGATCCGGCGCGCAAGGTGGTGGTCACCTTCTGGGACGAAGCCAAGACGCAGGTGGCCGATGTGCGCATCGGTCGCGGCGCGGTGCAGTGGTCCGGCCCCGGCAATATCCGCATCGGCTCTGCGCTGAAAGCGGTTGAGGCGGCCAATGGCAAGGGGTTCGATCTCTATGGCTTTGACTGGGACTACGGCGGTTACGCGGCGGACTTCAAGGGCGGCACGCTCGGCCTGATGTCGGGCGACTGCGTGCTGAGCCTGCGCTTCGCGCCGCCGGAAAGCCACACCGGTCAGTTGACCAGCGATATTGTCGGCGACACGCAGGTGGCGTCCTCCAACCCCAATATGCAGGCGCTTCAACCGGTCATCGTCGAAATGTCGGTCGGCTGGCCGTCACCTTCGGCGGCGGTGGAGTAAGACGCGCGTTGCGCTCTGGTTGACTGTGGGCGGGACCCTTTGTATCCCCTCACTCAGGGTAGGGCATGTCAGTCGGAAAAACCTTTCGTCGCACGAAATACGACCGGCACGAGATCATCTTGCCGCTGCTTTTCTGTGTGGGGATCTTCCTGCTGGGGCTCATCGTCTCCACAGACGAGCGCCTTTCACTGCGCCTGCTCATATGTGGCATAAGCCTGAGCGGCGCGGTGGTCTTAGGGGTTACCTACATCAGCAGCTACTTTGCCTATCTGAAACTTGATGCTGAGGCGGTCGAATGGCGAGCCGTCTTCAAGGTTCACAGATTGCGACGGCAGGAGGTGCTGGGTTGGGGCCTCAAGACCTCTAAGTACGGAACCTTTATAGAGGTCCGGACCCTGGACGGCGACTTATGGCGTATAAAGGTGTCCTTATTTGGCGGCGCGCAAACCGCTCTTGCGGACTGGCTGAACGGGCTGCCCGATCTGGAGGCCACGGACGAGACGTTCAAGAACAGGGCACTGCTCACCAACCCTGCCTTTGGTCCGGCTGAGGTTCGCGAAGCGCGGATTTATAACCATAAAGCGTTTCTTGGCGTCCTCTCAGGCTTCTCCGGCATGGTGGCCTTCTGGACGCTGATCAGCGGCTATCCGCCCGTTCGGGTGATTGCCGTGCTTATTCCGCTGCTGGTATGTGGGCTGCCAGCCCTGTCGGGTGGGCGCTGGTCGTTTTTCGGCCAACCCCGCCGGACCTTGCCCGTCTGGCATATAGCGGTCTGGCCTGTGGTGACGACAGCAGTGGTCGCTTATTTCCGGTTTGAGCCCGTTGATGAGGCAGCGATCTTGGGGGGCGCTCTGGTCGCGGCGCTCGGTTTGCTGATCGTACAAAAAATGGGGGATCGTCGCGTCATAAGTTGGCTGATCCTGCCCGTAAATCTGATCTACGCCTTCAGTACCCTCACCTTGGCCAACGGCGCCTATGAGACGGCGCCCCCGCAGTCTTTTGAAACTGAGGTGCTAAGCAAGACGTCCGGACGCTATGGGGCCAAGTTTGTGCGCGTGGAGCCTTGGGGGCCTGTAACGCAGGTCCGCAAGTTGCCTATTGGAACGCAGACCTATCGCAAGACCGAACCGGGGGACACCCTGTGCCTGACGCTCTACACCGGTGCGCTGGGCTGGCAGTACTATGACTGGAGGCGGTGCGGCCCTAAATCGCCGCCAGCAGCGCCCTGACGCCGGCGTCCGGGCCGTCCGGATGGGTCCAGACGGCGCCGGATACGGCGATAAAGTCGGCTCCGGCGGCGGAGACTTCGGCCGCATTTGCTGCGGTGATGCCGCCGATAGCGACGCAGGGGACTTCCATCGTCTCCTGCCAGATGGTCAGGGTGTCCAGTTCGGCCATGTGTTCGACCGTCTTGGTGGCGGTGGGATAGAAGGCCCCGAAGGCGACGTAGTCGGCCCCGGCCTCAGCGGCTTCCATGGCCAGATGACGGCTGTTGTGGCAGGTGACGCCGATCATGGCCTCGGTCCCCAGCCGCTTGCGCGCCTCCTTATAGGGCGTGTCGGACTGACCCACGTGCACGCCGTCAAGACGCAATTCCTTCGCCAGATCGACATGGTCGTTCATCAGCACCGCGGTGCCGTGCCGGTGGGCGATCGGCGTGATCAGCCGCGTTAGCGCGCGGATTTCATCCAGTGACACGTCTTTGAGGCGGATTTGCAGGGCCGGGACCGGCCCAGCCGACAGGGCGTCGTCCAGAGCGCGCGCAAAGGCGGCGTGGTCGGCAATGCGGGGTGGCGTGATGAGGTAGAGTTGCGAGGTCATCGCCTCGTCCTGCCCCAAAAGCGGGCCGGGGGCAAGTTTTTCCATCCCGCCCGCTTCGCTACAGGGGAGGAGGGTATCAGAGATTGCCAAACGTGTTGCGCAGCAGGGCCATCTGATCCAGCACCGGATTGGTCTGCGGCTTGTCCGCCTCGGCTTCGACGAACATGCGGCGATCGAGGTGCGAGATGCGGTCATACAGGCGGTTGGAACGGTCCAGCAGTTCCAAAAGCCCCTGCGGCAGCACCTTGAGCTGGTCGCCATATTCGCTCTGGGCGGCGGCCGACAGGCGATACTTTTCGTCGCAGGCGTCGGTGGCTTCCATATCGCCTTCGCGCACGGCACGCTGCACCAGCAGCCACGAGGCGATCTGCATCAGGCGCGTCGTCAGGCGCATGGACTCACCGGCATAGAGCAGGGCGTCTTCGCGGCTCAGGATGCGCGAGTCGCGGCGGCCATCGCCGTCCAGATAGGAGGCCGTTTCTTCGACCAGACCCATGCCTTCGCGGAAGGTCCGGTCGAACAGGTCCGAACGGGCAAAATCACGCACGAGGTCCGCACGCTGGGACAAGGAAACTACGGCACCGGTATCGGACATGGCTGGCCTTCGGAAAATCTCAAAACACACAATACGTAAGGGGCCCAAACGGCACCCCTGAGGTCACTGATCGTCCTGCAACGGGCGTGCCACCCGAAGCGACAGGACGGGGCGCGCACCTGCCACGCCGCCCCCTAACAAAGCCCTAACTCCCCTTGAAGGAGAACAGGGCTTCCGCCGCGCTGCGACCGCTTTGCTTGGAGTCAAGCATGGTCCGGGTACGCACGATTTCGGCCTCAAGCGCGCTGATGCGCTCCTTGAGGTCGATGACCGAATAACCGCTCAGATCCTCATGGATCAAGGCATTCAGCGGCCCGCCCGGCCCGGTGCCTGAGCGAAAAGCGGGGGTGAACGCTTCTTCGTCCGACATGCGGCGTCTCCTCTGGGGGTATATCAGGGCTTGGAAACCTTTGCAGCCAGCGCGCGAACCGTTGCGCTGGTTATAAATGTCTCTACATGTCCTATAAAACCCCTATGGGACGAAGAAAGCAAGCGGCACGGTTGATCATGAAAGCTATTCTCATCCGCGAAGGCGGCCACTCTGCCGATGATCTGTATGTGGGCGATGTGCCGCGTCCCGAAGTGGGGCGGGGACATGTGTTAATTCGGGTCAGCCACGCCGGCGTAAACCGTCCCGACATCCTGCAAAGGCAGGGCAGCTACCCGCCGCCGCCCGGTGCGTCGCCGATTATGGGCCTTGAGGTCGCCGGAACGGTCGAAGCCGTCAACAGCGACGAAAATCTGTGGACAGCAGGTGACCGCGTGTGCAGCCTGGTCAATGGCGGCGGCTATGCCGAATTCGTCAGCGTCGATGCCCGCCACCTCCTGCCCGTGCCGCGCGCTCTGAGCGACGCCGAGGCGGCGGGTCTGCCCGAAGTGTGCCTGACCGTTTATGCCAATCTGATGGAGCACGGCGCGTTGCAGGCGGGTGAGGCCGTGCTGGTCCACGGGGCCAATTCCGGTATCGGCTCGATGACGGTGATGATGGCCAAAGGCTTTGGCGCCAATGTCATCGCCACGGTGCGCGGGGCAGAGAGGGCGGCGTGGGTGAAGGCGCTGGGGGCCGATCACGTGATCGACACAAGCGACAGCGATTTTGTCACCCCGGTCAAAGACCTTGGCGGGGCCGATGTGGTGCTCGACATCATGGGGGGGGACTACACGCCCAAAAACATCCTGTGCCTCAAACACCGGGGGCGCATCGTGCAGGTTGGCATGATCCGCGGCAACACCACCCAAATCGAGTTGCCGCGCCTGATGCAGAAGCAGGGCATACTGACCGGCTCGATGCTCAGGCCGCGTAGCGCCGACGAAAAGGCCCGCCTTAGCGCGGCGGTGGCCGAACGGGTGTGGCCGCTGATCGAAGGCGGGGCCATCCGCCCGGTGCTGGCCAAGGTGTTCGATGCCGCCGACGCCGGGGCGGCGCAGGCCTATCTCGATAGCGGCCAGCACGCGGGCAAGGTGGTGCTGAGGTGGTAGCCCCTCACTTGCGCCACGGCGGCGGCACTTTGGCTGGCGTCCAGCAGGGCTCCAGCGTCTGAGCCAGTGTGTTAGCCCATGCAGCGGGCGTGCCTTCGTGTAGCGCGCCGTAATAGGTCGCTTCCTGCAAATAGTCGTTAAAAGCGACCGTGATCTTGTCCGCGTGCAGTGCGATGCGGATTTCGTCTCCCTTGACGGGGGCAACGGTGGTTTTGCGTACCCACTCCAGACCGGAAGCTTCCGCCAGCACCTTAATCGCATGGGGACAGGCCTTCAGGTCCGTCTCTTCCCACATCAATCCGGCCTGATCCAGTACCGGGCGCAGGTCCGCAGACCCCTCGGCGTTTTGCATCACCTTGTGGACAAAACGGCTACCGCTCTTACGCGGGCGTTCGCTTGGTTCGACGGGAACCTTAACCCGCCGAGCCTGAAACCGTACTTCACAACCTTCCTTTGTTCCGTGATCGCAGTTCCGGCGGACCGCAATGGCATAGTAGGGCCAGTCATAGTCATCGCCGTGATACGTGATATAGATCAGATCAAACTGTGGATCGTCGAAATAGGTTGAGGGGTCGAAGGCTGCCCGGCGCACCTGATCACGCATCGCATAGATGGGCGGTTGCGGCGGTGCCTGTTCGACAGGCGCGGCGGCCAGAAGCCACAGGGCGAGGGAAGCGGCGACGGTCATCTCTTTTCCCCTGATCTGGCGGTATTATGTGCAATCTATGGTGAGCGGCAGTTTCTGTCGAGGCCAAAAACCGCTACCCCGCTTTGTCGCTGATAATCCTATTCCCTTCGATGAAAAATCGGTCTATAGCGGTGACAAGAATTCCCTCACGCCCGGTCGCAAAGGCCGGGCGTAGCTATTTGTGAGACTGAATATGGCCGATATCCTGATGCCGAAAGCGACCGCCGTGTGGCTGGTCGATAATACCAGCCTCTCGTTCGAGCAGATCGCCGATTTCTGCGGCCTGCACCTGCTCGAAGTGAAAGGTATTGCCGACGGCGAAGTGGCGCGCGACATCCGCGGGGCCGACCCGATCGCCAATGGTCAGTTGACCCGCGAAGAACTGGACAAGGCGGAAAAGACGCCGGCCTACCGTATGCAGGCGCAAAAGAGCCGCCACGCCGAACTGCTGAAGCCGCAAAAGAAGGCCCCGCGCTACACGCCCGTGTCGCGCCGTCAGGACCGCCCGGACGCCATCTATTGGTTCGTCAAGAACCACCCGGAAGTCACGGATGCGCAGATTTCCAAGCTGCTCGGCACCACCAAGACCACCATTGAGCAGGTGCGCAACCGCACCCACTGGAACGCCGCCAACCTGAAACCCGTTGATCCGGTGACGCTGGGTCTCGTGTCCCAGATCGAGCTGGACGCCGCCGTCAGAAAGGCCGCCGAAGTGAAGCGCAAGCAGGCCGAAAAGCTGGGCATCCCGCTGGACGATCCGTCGCTGCAACCCGCCGCTCCGGTCGTGGTGCCGTTCGACGACGAAGAAGACACCTATAGCCGCAAGGCCGACCTGACGGTCGAAGACGTTTTCGGCTCGGCCCCGTCCAAGCCCGTCCACGACGAGGAAGACGACGAATACTGATCGGCCACGCGGCCATCAAAACGGAAAAAGCCAGCGGAAACGCTGGCTTTTTTTTGTGCACGGGTCACGTAAATCTTATTCAGGGTTGCATCCGGCAATGCACCTGCGCCACTGTGGCGGCGGGAATCGACGCGGGGAGCGCCACCATTGAGCCAGATACTGATCCAGCAATTTCTCAACGAACTGACCACCCTGAAAAAGGTGTCCGGTTCCCTGTCGGAATCGGTGATCCGCGAAGCCTTCAAGGACCTGCTCAAAGGCTGGGCCAAGCAGTCGGGTCTGGTCTTCGCCCCCGAACTGCGCAAGGAAAGCGCGCAAAAGACGGCGGTCATCCCCGACGGCACCATTCTGCACGACCTGCGCGTCCCGCTGGGCTATTGGGAGTCGAAGGACACCCAGGACGACCTTGACGAGGAAATCCGCAAGAAGCGCCTGAAAGGCTACCCCACCGATAACATCATCTTCGAAAACTCGCACACCGCCGTCCTGATCCAGAACGGCAATGAGGTGATGCGGGCGCAGATGCTGGACACCAAGGAACTCAACCGTCTCCTGTCGCTGTTCTTTGCCTATGAGCGCAAGGAGATCGCCGATTTCCGCCGCGCCGTGGCGCAGTTCAAGAGCGACCTGCCCGCCGTGCTGGAGGCCCTGCGCGAGCGCATCGACGACGCCTATGCCGGCAATGCGGCGTTCAAGACGGCGGCGGAGGCCTTTCTGGCGCAGGCCAAGGCCACCATCAACCCCGCCGTGACCGAAACCGATGTGCGCGAAATGCTGATCCAGCACATCCTGACCGAGGAAATCTTCGCCCACGTCTTTAATGAGGGCGACTTCCACCGCGAAAACAATATCGCGCAGGCCCTTTACGGCCTTGAGGCCAAATTCTTCACCGGGGCGGTCAAGCGCGAGACGCTGAAGGCTATGGAGGCCTATTATTCGGCCATCCGCGCCAACGCCGCCATGATCACCAGCCACGCCGAAAAACAGACCTTCCTCAAGGTGATCTACGAAAACTTCTACAAGGTTTATAACCCCAAGGCGGCGGACCGGCTGGGGGTGGTCTATACGCCCAATGAGATCGTGCGCTTCATGATCGAAGGCGCCGACTGGCTGACGCAAAAGCACTTTGGCCGCAGCCTGATCGACAAGGATGTGCAAATCCTCGACCCCGCCACCGGCACGGGCACCTTTATCTGTGAGCTGATCGACTATTTCAAAGGCCAGCCGGACAAGCTGCACCGCAAATACAAGGAAGAACTGCACGCCAACGAAGTGGCTATCCTGCCCTATTACGTGGCCAATCTGAATATCGAAGCCACCTATGCCGCCGCCACGGGGCAGTTCGCCGAATACCCCAATCTGTGCTTTGTCGATACGCTGGACAATGTGGCGGCGCTGGGCCTGCATTCCGGCCATCAGCACGACATGTTCGCAGCGCTTTCAGATGAAAATATCGCTCGTGTCAAACGCCAGAACCAAAAGACAATTAGCGTAATAATCGGCAATCCGCCCTACAACGCTAATCAAAAAAGATCGGGCGAAAATAATAAAAATAGAAAATATCAAGATGTAGATAGGCGCATTAAAGAAACTTATTTGAAGTTTTCATCTGCTCAAAAGACAAAACTTTACGATCCATTCGTTAAATTTTTTAGATGGTCTTCTGACAGGTCGGATAAAAGCTCAGTAATTGCATTTGTGACAAATAGAAAATTTTTAGACGGCAAGAATTTTGACGGCTTTAGAAAGGTTGTTGCATCTGAGTTTTCAGATATATTTATTGTTGATTTGGGGGGTGACTATAAAGGCGAGGGGGTGGCAGCTGGTGAGAGTGTGTTTGACATCGGCACAGGGGTGGCCATTTCTTTTTTAGTCAAAAAAGATCATAAATCAAAGGCTAAATCATCGGCAAAGTTGTATTACGCACACCCGCCAATAGGTGCTCGCAAAGAGGATAAGCTTGCATGGCTTGCGTCCAATTCGCCAACTGGCATCCGTTGGGTTCAAATTGAACAAGACGCAGAGGGATACTGGCTGAATCATCCTGATGAGCAATTTGTGGATGAACTTTTCATCGGGTCGAAGGATGTTAAGTCCGGAATTGCTGGCTCAAAAGGACGGGCCATATTTCGTAAATTCTCTTTGGGAATATCAACAAATAGAGACGACTGGGTATATGGTAAAAGGTCTGATGAAGTAGAGTCAAAAGTAAAGGAGTTTATTTCCGAGTTTGAAAAATTAAAAATAAGTGAGTCTAAATTATCTGAGAAAATCAAACTTTCAGAAACCATGGATAGAAAAATAAAATCTAGATATTCTGAGAATTACAATGATAATTATATAGTTAATGTAAATTATAGGCCTTTTGTATCGTTAAAATTATATTTATCTCCATTAATGATTGATAGGCCTAGCATAAATCCTCAATTTTTTGGAGAAAAATATAGGAAAGATAATAAAATAATTGTATTCACCGATCCCACTGCTCAAAAGCCGTGGTTGGTAGGATGTAGCAAAAGACCGGTTGATTTACACTTCGTCGGAAGTGGGGCTGGGTCTGTTTGTTTTGCACGTTATTTTTTTAATAGCGAAGGCGAGCGGATCGACAATATTACCGACTGGGGGCTGAAAACCTTTGAGGCGAAGTACGGCAAGGGCCAGGTGTCGAAGGACGACATCTTTGCCTATTGCTACGGCGTGCTGCACGACCCGGTCTATCGCGAAACCTATGCGCAGAACCTCAAACGCGACTTCCCGCGCGTACCGTTGTATGACGATTTCGCCCGCTGGCGCGACTGGGGGCAGGCCCTGCTCGACCTGCATATCGGCTATGAAGGCGTTGAGCCGTTCGGTCTGACGCGGGTGGATACACCCGACACGCGCGCCCGTGCGGCGGGTCTTCATCCGACGCCCAAGCTGAAATCCGACGCGCAAAACGGCATGATCACGCTCGATTCCGAAACCGTGCTGACCGGCGTGCCGTCTGAGGCCTTTGACTATCGCCTCGGCAACCGCTCGGCCATCGACTGGGTGCTGGATCAGTACAAGGAAAAGACGCCGAAGGACAAAACCATCCGCGAAAAGTTCAACACCTACCGCTTTGCCGACTATAAGGAGACGGTGATCGACCTGTTGCAGCGCGTCACCACGGTCAGCGTGAAAACCGTGGCCATTACCGAGGCGATGAGGGCGGTAAAGCGTTAGACGGCATAGGGCTTTTTGCCGTTGACCTGTGGGGCCTTTCGGCCTTAGCGTTAGCGCTAACAAGAACACACAGGGAGTTATTACCATGCGACGACACTGGCTTGCCGGTCTTATCGCGCTCAGCCTGCCTATGGCGGCGCAGGCGCAGGACAAACCCATCTTGGCTGAGGTGTTCCGCGACCACGCCGTGCTTCAGCGTGACCGGCCCGTCCCCGTCTGGGGCGAGGCCCGGCCGGGCGAGACGGTGACGCTGAGCTTCGGCTCTGCCCGCGTGACGGCGCTGACGGACGCGACCGGGCATTGGCGCGCCGAACTGCCGCCCATGCCAGCGGGTGGTCCCTATGTGCTAATGGCCTCAGCGGGTGCAGTGAAACAGGCGGTGTCCGATGTGCTGGTTGGGGATGTCTTCCTCTGTTCCGGTCAATCGAACATGGAATGGAACCTGAAGGACACCATCGGGGCGGCGGAGCAGATTGCCACCTCGGCAAACCCGACCATCCGCATGATGACGGTGCAGAAGACGCAGGCCTTCACGCCGCAATCGCATTTCGTCACCCCGACCGAATGGCAGACGGCGTCCCCCGCCACCACGCCCAACTGGTCAGCCGTTTGCTATAATTTTGCTCGCGATCTGCAAACGCACGTCAATGTGCCCATCGGCCTGATCAATGCCTCCTGGGGCGGGTCGAAGATTCAGCCGTGGATGAGCCGCGCCGCCCTGCAAAAGATCGGCGGTTATCAGGAGGGGCTCGACATGCTCGACGCCTATGCCTCCGATACCGTCAAGGGGGCCGGGGCCTATGGGCAGGTCTTTGAGCAATGGTGGCAGGCCGCAGGCGGGCCGGGGACGCCGTGGGCGGTGACGCCGCAGGCCCTGAGCGGCTGGGCCGCCGTCCCTGATGTCAGCCGTAATTTCGATGATTGGGGGGTCAAGGCCCTAAGCGACTACAATGGGCCGCTGTGGTACGCCATCAATGTCAAACTCAGCGCCGAAGAGGCAAAAGCGGGCGCAACGCTCAGCCTGGGGGCCATTGACGATCTCGACCTGACCTTTGTAAATGGCGTCGCCATCGGTTACACCTCCGCGCCCGGTTCGCCGCGCGCCTACAAACTGCCCGCGGGCACCTTGAAAGCCGGTGATAATCTTATCGTGGTTCAGGCCGTTGATCTGTGGGCCAAGGGCGGCATGTATGGCGATGCCGTGCGTGAGTTGCGGCTGGCCAACGGCACGGCCAAGCCCTTAAAAACCGGCTGGCGCTACTGGCAGCCGCCGCAAAACGTCCGCTTCCCGCCGACCGCGCCTTGGGACCCGACCGGTGGCCTGATCACCCTGCATCAGGCGATGATCGCCCCCATCGGGCCGTATGCCCTGACCGGGGCGCTGTGGTATCAGGGCGAATCCAATACGGGCGAAGCGGCGAAGTATGAGGCGCTGATGGCCGGGTTGATGGCCGACTGGCGGCAGCAGTTCGGGCCGGATACGGCCTTCCTGCTGGTGCAACTGGCCAATTTCGGGACCATCCCCACCGCGCCCGTCGAGTCCGGCTGGTCAGGGGTGCGTGAGGCGCAACGCCGCGCCGCATTGAATGACAAGCGCGCCGCCTATGCCGTTACCATCGACATCGGCAATCCGCTCGACATCCACCCGCGCGACAAGCTGACCGTGGGCAAGCGCCTGTCGCGTGCGGCGCAAAGCCTGATCTATAAGGCAGCGCTGTCGCCCTCCGGTGGCGTCCCGATCGAAGCCACCCGCGCCAACGGGCAGCTAAGCGTGCGCTTCGCTCAGCTCGACGGTGCGTTGAAAACCAGCGATGGACAGGCGGCTGTGCGCTTTGAACTGTGTGGCGAGGGCGTTGGAAGCTGTCAGTACGCCGAGGCGCGCCTGGCCGGTGACACGCTGGTGCTGAGCGGACCTTCGGCGGCTTCGGCCACCCGCGTGCGCTACTGCTGGGGGGACTCGCCGGTGTGCAATCTCACCGACGCCACCCTTCCGGTCAGCCCGTTCGAAATAGCGGTCAAGTAGCGAGCAAGCCCCTGAACCCGGATGACTTTGCCACAAAAAAACGCCGGAGGTGTCCCCTCCGGCGTTCGTGTTTCAAAAAGCCATCACCCCCCATCACTGGAGAGTCTCATACGTTCGTTCCTGTCGCAGAGTGGCTTTGATAGTGTCGATTTCATCCTTCAGTTTCAACTTCTTACGCTTAAGTTCCTTGAGATAGAGCGAGTCCGCCGAAGGCGAACGCGATTCGCGGGCGATGGTGTCCTTGAGGACCTGATGACGGTGATCAAGTTCACGCACTCTCGCTTCGATGCTCATGAGCTATCTCCTTTGCTCGTAAGACTGGGCCGGAAGAGGATACTGCCGACCGGAACCCCATCCCTTTTCCCACATTCTCCGTGGTCGGATCGAGGCCTGAACACGTATAGGGAACACCCAAAACGCTTTACTGTGTAATCACGATCCATTACATCCGATCACGGATTTGCGAGATTCATATTTAGTAAAAGCTTAATCTTATGAGCCACTTATTGTGGCAACAAAAAGGACGCGCGGCAATGGCGGAAGCTAATCAAAGACTTATCGTAGCCATATCCGGAGCGTCCGGTGCGGTCTATGGTATCACCGCACTACGAATGCTGCGTGAGCTTAAGATCGAAAGCCATCTGGTGGTGTCGCGGGCGGCGGCACTGTCCCTGAATGCGGAAACCGACCTGACGATTGGCGATCTCAACGCCCTGGCCGATCAGGTGCATAAGGTCGGCGACATCGGGGCGTCGATTGCTTCGGGCTCCTTTCGCACACTGGGGATGCTGGTCGCCCCGTGCTCGATCAAGACGATGAGCGAAATCACCACGGGCGTGACCTCCAACCTGATCAGCCGGGCCGCCGATGTGGTGCTGAAAGAGCGGCGGCGGCTGGTGCTGATGGTGCGCGAAAGCCCGCTGCATCTGGGGCATCTGCGCACCATGACCGCCGTAACCGAGATGGGGGCCATTGTCGCCCCGCCGGTGCCGGCCTTCTACACCCGCCCGCAGTCCTTGCAGGAGATGGTGGATCAGAGCGTGGCGCGGGCGCTGGACCTGTTCGGCCTCGATGCGCCGATGACGCGCTGGAACGGACTTAAGGATGAGTGACACCGCCTTCTGGGACTGGGCGCTGAGGGCCTATGCGGGCGAGGGCGTGCCGTCTCTGTGCCTTGAGCTTCAGGACACGCACGGGCAGAACGTGCCGCTGGTGCTGTTTGCCGTGTGGGCCGGAGTGCGCGGCGTGGCGCTGGACGACGAGACGGTGGAGGCGGCCGTCGATATATCGCGCGCCTATGCCGATACAGTCGTCGTGCCGTTGCGCAGCATCCGTCAGCGGATGCGCGCGGTGGTCGGGGACATGGACGACGCCCACCGCGAAGCCTTACGCATACGCATCAAGGCGTTGGAGATCGAGGCCGAACGCGCTCAGATGGCGGCCCTCGCGGCATTGGTCGGGGGCGGCTCGGCTGAACCGGAAAAGGCGGCGCGCGACAACCTGCTGGCCGTGGCGCGGCTATGGGCGCGGGTTGTGCCGCGAAATCCGCTGAATGCCTTCTGCGATGCCCTTTCGGAGCGCGGTTTTTTGAGGTATAATGCTTAATGTTCACAGGCCGTCCGGTGCGTACACGGGAACAGCCTGGCCCTTTCAGAATGTCCCATTCAGAACGAACCGGAGCTGGTCCACATGCACGATGACAGCAATATCCGCGCTCTTTTCCGTCCCGACTCGCTGCAACTGGTGAAAAACACGCCGGTCGAATCGAGCAGCGACCTCGAACGCCGGGTGATCCATCGTGAAGACCTTGATCACAGCAATCTGGAACTGGTGACCGAAGAGGCGCTGGAATACCAGAAGGATGACCTTGAACCCGTCCTGCGCGAAACCGATCCCGCCATCGCGTCCCTGCCGCTGGATGCCGAAACGGTCAATCTGCGTACGCAACTGGCGCACCTGCGTCAGGAGCATAAGGATCTCGATGATTCGATTCTGGCGCTGGAAACCATGCCCCTGCCGGATCAGATCCTGATTGCGCGCCTCAAGCGCAAGAAGCTAGCTGTCCGCGATCAGATCAGCACGCTGGAAGACCGCATCCGCCCGGACATTATCGCCTGATGACTGGGTGTTGAATCTGAATTTTCAGGAGGCAGGCTTTTAGGGCCTGCCTTTCTTAGTTTCAGCCTTGCGGTTCATACCGGCACCGGTTACGCCGTCATGCGGAGGTGCCCTATGCTCAACCGTGTCGAAGACGGCGTTTTCATTACTACGCTCAAGGTGCGCGATTCCGAATGCGACGCGCAGGGCGTGGTCAATAACGCCAACTATCTGGTCTATATGGAATATGCGCGGCACGAATTCCTGGAGCATCAGGGCGTCAAGTTCGCCGATCTGATCCCGCAGAACATCTTCCTGATGACCTCGCATATGGAGATCGACTTCGTGAACTCGCTCACCGGCGGGCAGGTGTTCGAAGTGCGCTCAAAGGTGCGGCGTGAACGGGCCAAGATCATCTTCGATCAGCAGGTGGTGCGCGTCGCCGATCAGGCCGTGTGTATCCGCGCGCGCGTCGATGTCATCTGCAAGATCGACGGCCGCCTGACGCGCGGTGAGTGGTTTGACGCCTATATGCCGGTTTAAAGGAGCGCCTGATGCGTATCGTGTCTCAGGGCTCGGATCGTGGCGGCATCTATAATGAGGACGCGCTGGGGGCAGCGGGCGACGCTGTGTGGCTGCTCGATGGGGCCACGTCGCTGGGGCCATCGCGCATGGCGGGGACCAGCGACGCCGCGTGGTTTGCGCACTTCGTTTCGGACAGGCTGGCCCACACGACCGGTAGCGTGCATGAGCGCCTGAGCGCGGCCATAGAGGCGGCGCGGGCGGTTTATGAGGCGGCTGGCCCCTTGCCCGACGCCCCGTGGGCCATGCCATCGGCGGGGGCCGCGGTGATGCGACGTGAGGGGGACACGCTGGAAATCGGCGTACTGGGTGACGTCAAGGTGTGGCTGATCGCCCCGGACGGTGCGGTGACGGCCCTGCCGGGTGGTGAGGTTCTGGAAGCGCTCGATGCGGCAGCACTTGAGCGACTGGTCGCCATGCGCGCCGAACAGGGGCCGATCGGACTGAAGGCGGCGCGGTCCCAGCTTGATCCGCTGTTGCGCGATAACCGCTCGAAAATGAATACGGCTGGCGGCTATTGGGTGTTGAGCCTCGATACGGCCTGTCTGGCGGGGATGCAGGTCACGCGCGTCCCGGTGGCCGGCGTGCACTCTGTGCTGATGGCTACGGACGGTTTTTACGACCTGTGGGGGGCCTATGGTGTGCCCTTTGCCGAGGTGCGGGAGGGGCTAAAGGCCGGGCAGGGGGACGCGCTGATCGAGCGCTTACGCAACATCGAACGCGCCGATCCGGAAGGGCTGCGCTACCCGCGTTTCAAGCCGCATGACGACGCCAGCTGGGTGCTGACCGAAATATAAAAGGACGATGCGGTTCGCAACCGACGGCCAGCACGTGCCCTTTTTCGGTCGATTTTTGCCTTATCAATCAAAGGGCGTGGCGGAAATGGGTGGATTCGTGAACAGAAAGGTTTTCGATGACGCGTTTAAAATCCGGGGCCCTGCTTGTGGCGATCCCCCTTATGCTGTCCGTGACGGCCTGTGCCAGCCACAAGTACGTCGATGACAAGATTACGGCGACCAATGGCCGGATCGACCAGCAGGAGACCCGTCTCACGCAACTCGATCAGACGACGCAGGAGGCGCTGAGCCGCGCCACGGCGGCGGGCAAGCTGGCCGAAGGCAAGTTCAACTATTCCGTCGTTCTGAGCGATGATTCCATCAGGTTCGACACTGATAAGGCCGTTCTGTCTGAGCAGGGCAAACAGGTGCTGGCCGACCTCGCCGCGCGGCTGAAGCGCGACAACAAGAATGTCTATCTGGAAATTCAGGGCTTTACCGATTCGACCGGGACGGATGACATCAACTATCGCCTCGGCAATGCCCGCGCCGACAGCGTGAAGCGCTTCCTGAACAGTCAGGGCGTGGCGCTGAATCGTATGGCCTCTATCTCTTACGGGGCGGAACAGCCCGTTGCACCGAATTCCACAGTAGAAGGCCGCGCGGCCAACCGCCGGGTGGTGATCGTAGTTCTGTCGTAATCAAAACGCCCGGCTGAGCGATCAGCCGGGCGTTTCGTCTTTGGTAGGGTTTAAACCGGTTACGCGGCCTTGCGCAGGGCCTCGTCCGATTGACCGCCGATCCACACGCCGCGCACCTGAAGGTCGGCATCGAGCCATACAAGGTCCGCACGCGCGCCGACCGCCAGATGGCCGTAGGTCCTGGGCAGCTTCATGAAGCGCGCGGGGGCTTCGGAGGCCATCATCGAAGCCGTTTCCAGCGGCAGGTCCAGCATCTGAACGCTGTTGCGCACCGCGGTAGCCATATCAAGATCGGACCCGGCCAAAGTGCCGTCCGGCCCGACGCAGACGCCGTTTTCGACGCGGATATCCTTACCCATCAGGTTAAAGTGCTTGGTGGCAGAGCCCACCGTCGGCATGGCGTCGGTCACCAGCATGAAGCGGTCATGCGGGCGGCTTTTCAGCGCGATCTTCAGGGCCACCGGATCGACGTGCGCCCCATCGACGATGATGCCGGCATAGATGTCGTCGCTTTCGAGCACGGCCCCGACGACACCCGGCGCGCGATGCGACAGGGGCGACATGGCGTTGTAGAGGTGGGTGACGCCGGTAATGCCCGCCTCAAAGCCGCGCCGCGCTTCGGCATAGGTGGCGTCCGTATGTCCAGCGGCGATAATCACGCCCGCCTCGGCCAGCGCCCGGATGTCCTCCGGGGCGGCCAGTTCGGGGGCCAGCGTCACCAGCACCTTACCCGCTTTGAGCGAGGACAAAAGTCGCACGGCCTCAGCATCGAGGCGGCGGAACTTGCTCTCGTCGTGGGTGCCCTTGCGCTTTACATTGAGGAAGGGCCCTTCGATATGGATGCCCAGCACGCCGGGCACACCCTGGGCGATGGCGGCTTCGGTGGCGCGCAGGGCCTTGTCCACCACGCTCAGATCGTCCGAAATCAGGGTGGTGAAGAAGCCCGTCGTGCCATAGGTGCGATGCGCGGCCCCGATGGCGGCAATGGCTTCGGCGGTCGGGGTGTCGTTGAACAGCACACCGCCCCCGCCATTGACCTGCGTGTCGATAAAGCCCGGCAGCAGATAGCCGCCTTCGAGATCAAGCCCGCCGGTTTCGGCCCCGATGGCGGTGATATGGTCACCGTCGATGGTCAGGGAGCCTTCGACGACGCCGACCGGCGTGACAAGGCGGGCATTAGAAAGGGTAAAACTCACGAAACAACCTCACTAGTAACCGAACTCAGGCCATTGCCTGCGCCCTTGGCCATCAGCAGCGCGCCTTCGATGGCGTCCTGTTCCGGCGTGGCCAGAAGCGGCCGGGTCCACGGGGCCAGCCACGGTGTCAGCACGCCCGCCATGCCGCCGACAAGGCAGACCTGCGCGGCCCCCAGCTCGTTCAGGCGGCGGATATAGCGGCCCAGATCACGGGCCGCCTGTTCGATCAGGGCCACGGCCACGGCATCGCCGTCCTGCGCGTGCGACAGGATCAGCGGGGCCAGCGTGCCGTAGTCCTTGGGGCGCGCCGTCGTCGCCCAGGCCACGACCTGCGACGGCTGATCGTTGAAGCGCGCCATCACGGCGTCGGTGAAGGCGCTGCGCGGCGCAAGGCCATCATAGGCGTGCAGGGCGACGCGCGTCGCTTCGCGGCCCAGAACAGCCGCAGACCCATCGTCGGAGACTTCAAAGCCCCAGCCGCCGACCGCATGACCCTTGCCCTTTACCCAGGCATAGCCCGCCGAGCCGGTGCCGGTGATCAGAATCGCGCCGTCGCGGCCCGAAAAGGCCCCCAGCACGGCGGCGTGAGCGTCGGTTCCGGCCGACGCAAAGGCAAAGCGCGGCCCGGCGGCAATCGTGCGGGCGGCGTCTTCGGCGGTGGTGATACCGGCCAGACCCAACCCGATCGCGGTGCGAGCAAAGGCCTCGCGCGTCAGTCCGGCCTGCGCCAGCGCCTGATCCGTGGCCTCGAGGATGTGGCCCCAGACGAGGTCGAGCCCCAGACGGATATTGGCCGACCCGCTCATGCCTTCGCCCAGAAGGCGGCCTTCGGCGTCACGCAGACGCGCGCGGCAATTGGAGCCGCCGCCATCTATGCCGAGGAAGTACTGCGTCATATCCACGTCCTTTACCCCTTGGCCGCCACGCGGCTGCCGAACAGGGCGAAGAACAGGATGTAGAGATAGGCCGGCGCCATCACCACGAGGAAGGCCGTCTGGAACGGTATGGCCTCAGCCAGACCAACATAGAGGCGCGGCAGGATGGCCCCGCCACAGATGCCCATGATCATCAGGGCCGAGCCGATCTCGGTATGACGGCCAAGGCCGCGGATGCCCAGCGGGAAGATAGCCGGCCACATCATGGCGTTGGCAAAGCCCAGGGCGGCGACGAAACCAACCGAGACATAGTCCTTGGTCAGGAAGGCCCCCAGAGTGAACAGCACACCCAGAATGGCTGAGAAGGCGAGGTATTTTTCCTGCGAAACAAAACGCGGAATGACGATCCAGCCAACGATATAACCGACCAGCATACCGGCCAGGGTCAGCGAGGTGAACAGGACCGTGCGGTCGAGCGGCAGGCCAAAGGCCGCGCCATAGGTGCCGATGGCGTCACCGGCCATGACTTCAACACCGACATAGAGGAAGATACACAGGACGCCGAAGAACAGGTTGGGGTGAGCGAACAGGCCCTTGCCGCCTTTTTGCGAAGTAATCTCGGCCTTAGACTCGCCCTTAAGTTCGGGCAGGGGCGACTTCAGCACGAAGACAGCCAGCGCCACCAGCAGGGCAGCCATACCCATATAGGGCCACAGGACCTTTTGCGCGAAGCCGCTGAGCAGCAACTCGCGGGCGGCGGGGTCGGTCGTGGCCTCCAGCTTGGCTCCGAACTCGGTAATGCCGCTCATCACCAGAGCGCCGAAGACGAAGGGAGCGGCGATGCCTGCCAGCTTGTTGAAAATGCCCATGACGGCGATGCGCTGCGCCGCCGATTCGATGGGGCCAACGATGGAGATATAGGGGTTGGCCGCCGTTTGCAGCAGCGCCAGACCCGCGCCGATGGTGAACAGGCCCGTCATGGCCCCGACATAGATGCGATGGGTGGCGAACTGCCCGAACATGGCGGCGCCCACCGCCATGACCAAAAGCCCCAGCGCCATGCCCTTCTTCATGCCCGTCACCTTCAGGATGAAGGCCGAGGGCAGGGCCAGCACGAAATAGGACATATAGAACACCATCAGCACCATGAAGGAGCCGACATCATCAAGGTCGAAGGCGAACTTGACGAAGGTGATCAGCGGTCCGTTCAGCCAGGTCACAAAACCGAAGATGAAGAACATCAGGCCAATCAGGCCCATGGTGACGACAAGACTGGGGGCTTTTTCCGGGGGAGACGCATTCATGATCTATAGGACCTATTCTGCATTTTGGTATTGTCCAGATAGGAGAGCAAAATCGCTATTTTGTCTATAGAAAACTTGGTTTCAATTGTTTGGCAGCGATTTTCGCCCCCGAAATGGTCGCCCCTAACGGTAAAATTGGATATAAATTGGGCTAAATGGCGGCTTTAAACCTTTATGATCCAACCCTTGCGGCGCAGATATTCGACCGGCAGCCAGACGCAGAGAATGAACAGGGCGACGGGAAACAGGGCTGCCACGGCCTCGCCCACTGTGGCGCGGCTCAAGACATAGGTTTGGGTCAGTAAATCCCAGCCGAGCAGCGGGTTCATCAGAAAATGCAGCACATAGGCGGCAATGGCGTTGAGGCCAAAGGCGCTGGCGAAGGTTACGGGCAGGCTGAGGGGGCCATGCAGTGGGGTGTCGCGATTATCAAGCCACGCATGCAGCGGCGCCAGAGCCAGGAAGGTGATCCCCGTCGTCACCAGCACAAAGGAGGACGACCAGATGTCCTTGATAACCGGAAAGACAAAGCCCCAGCCTGCGCCGACGATCAGCAGAACCGCGCCTGCCCCGGCGAGGGTCAGGGCGCTGCGCCTGTGGCTTTGCATCAGGAACTCACCCACCGCCATGCCGAGCAAAGCCTGCGCGAGGGCGGGCAGGGTGCCGAGCAGGCCTTCGGGGTCGTAGCCTTCCGGCCCCTTGACGTAGTTATGGCCGCCCGCGCCGAACATCAGGCGATCGACCGAGGCGATGAAATTGTGGCCGCGCTCCCAGATATCGCCCGACAAGCCATCAAGCGCCGGAAGCAGGCTCAGGGGCCAGTAGAGCAGCAGGATGGCTGCACCGATCCCCAGTCGCGTCTTCGGCCCAAACCACAGGAACAGCACCGCCGCTGCGCCATAAACGAGGCCGATGCGTTGCAGCACGCCCCAGAAGCGCCAGGGCTCGCCATCGAAATGCGCCAGCCAGCCAAGGTTCGACAACAGCCAGCCGATGAGAAACAGCCGAACGACGCGCCAGCCGATCTTGCGGGCCTGAGCGGCATCGAGGCCCGTCGTCATCTTGGCCTTGTGTAGGGCCATGGGGATTGACAGGCCAACCATGGTCAGGAAGGCCGGAAAGACCACATCCGCGATCTTAAGTCCTTCCCAGTGGGCGTGCAGAAGCAGCGGAAAAACCTTGGCCTGAAGGCCGTAATACATGCCTGCCGTCGCATTGACGAGGATCATGCCGATGACCGTCAGGCCGCGCAGGACATCCAGAGAGGGCAGGCGTTGCACCGCGGTCTTCGGATCACTCATTGGCTGTCTCCCCGCCTGATGATGCAGAGGGGGACGATGCCCGATTACGCGCAAAAGTCAAAAGGCGTGTTTGGCTTAGAGCGATGTGCGGAAACGAAGTTCGGCGAAGCCAAAAGTGTGAGCGGTTTTTTCGCAAAAACATCGCGACAAAACAAAAATTTAGAGCGAAATGGCGTTTCCACCTAAAGTCATTTCGCTCTAGAGATCGTTCAGTTCGGCGACCACATCATAGGCGTCGCCGCGATAATAGCTCTGGGTGAATTCAGCGGCGCGCCCGTCGGCCAGAAAACCACGCCGTTCGATAAACAGGCCGGGCTCACCGGCTGTGACATTCAACTGTTCGGCCTGATCGCGCGAAAAGGAGATAGCGCGCAGGCGCTGAAGCGCGCGCACCGGACGGTGGCCGGAGGTTTCCAGCGCCGCATAGAGCGAATCGCCGACCGCTTCGATCGAAGGCAGGCAATAGCCGGGAATGGTCGAATATTCCAGCGCCATGGTCGAATCGTCGGCATACCGGATGCGGTGAAAGCGATAGACCAGCGAACCGGGCGACAGACCCAGAGACAGGGCTTCTTCGGGGGTGACGGCCCCTTCCGACTTACTGACCCAGACGCTGTGCGGTTTGCGGCCGCGCGAGATCATGTCTTCGGAAAAGGAGGACAGCTTGGAAAAGCTCTTTTCGACGCGGGCGGCGACAAAGGTGCCGGCCCCGCGACGGCGCGTCAGAAGCCCTTCGTTGACCAGCCCGTCAATGGCCTTGCGCACAGTAATGCGTGAGACGTCAAAGGCTTCGGCCAGATCGCGTTCGGGCGGGATGGCGTCATCGGCCACAAAGACGCGCGCGCGGATGGCTTCGCGCAACACCTTTTGCAGTTGCAGATAGAGCGGGGCGGGATCGTTTTTTTCGAGGCGACCGACAGAGTCTATGATGGACATGGAGTTTAAGTCTCTCTCGCGACCTCTGCCGCTCTCAATCAAGCCGCAGGTGTCGGCGACTCAGACCCAGTATAATAGCGACCGGGTGGCGTCAAAGTCAAAGCCACAACCGGGGCAGAGGCCTGTCATCGGCCCGCGCCGCTAGGGCCTCAGCGCTGACCCGCTGCCAAAAGCGCAGGCGGCGCTTCACTGAGGCAATAGGCCTGCGGCCGCCCGATCAGATAGCCCTGTACGGCATCGGCACCCATGTCGCGCAGCAGGTCCATCTGTTCCTGAGTTTCCACGCCTTCGGCGATGACCGGTATGTTGATAGCGTGCGCCATACCGATAACGGCGCGCACGATCGCTTCGGCCGGTATGCCGTGCTTGTGCACCTTGCGGTCCGGCGACGGCGTCAGACCTTCGACAAAGCTACGGTCGATCTTGATCAGGTCGAAGGGGAAGGTCTGAAGGTAGGAGAGCGAGGAATAGCCGGTGCCGAAATCGTCCATGGCGATACGCACGCCCATGGCCTTGAGCTGGCGCAGCACGTGCAGGGCGCGGTCGGTGTTTTCGATCAGCACGCCTTCGGTGACCTCCAGTTCCAGACGCTGCGGCCGGAAGCCCGTGCGGATCAGTTCCTGCTGCACATAGCGGGTCAGATCGCCCTCGCAGATTTGCAACGGCGACAGATTGACCGCAAGGTTCAGATGCGCAGGCCAGGTGGCGGCGGTTTCCAGCGCGCGCGACAATATCCATTGCCCCAGAGCGGTGATCAGGCCGGCCTCTTCGGCCACCGGAATGAAATCACACGGCGGGATCGCCCCCAGTTCCGGGTGCGTCCAGCGTACCAGAGCCTCATAACCGATGAAACGATTGAGGTTCAGGCAGAACTGCGGCTGATAGACCAGCGACAGGCCTCGCTGACCGTGCGCAAGCGCGTCACGCAGATCGGCCTCAAGGCGGCGACGGCGGCGCAGGGCCTCGGCCATGGTGGCATCGAAGGCGCGCCAGCAGCCGCGACCATCCGTTTTGGCCTTATACAGCGCCATATCGGCGTGGCGCGTCAGGCGATCAAGCGTCGGGCCTTCGTCGGGATAGAGGGCAAAGCCAAGGCTGGCCCCGACATCGGGGGCCTGATGACCAAATTGTGCGTGCATCTCCGATTGAAGGGCGCTGACCAGCGCCTCGGCCTTGGCTTCGGCCTGAGCGCGCTGGGTCACGCCGACCTGAAGAAAGACGAATTCGTCGCCCCCCAGTCGCGCCAGCACGTCGCCGGGGCTGGCCAGATCGCGCAGGGTTTCGGCAACGGTGATCAGCACTTCGTCGCCGACCATGTGCCCCATGGTGTCATTGACCTCCTTGAAGCGGTCAAGGTCGATCAGATGCAGGGCCAGTTGCGTCTTCTGACGTGTGGCACGCGCAGCTTCTTCGGCCAGACGTGTCTGGTAGAAGCCGCGATTGGGCAAGCCGGTCAGGGAGTCATGATGGGCCAGATACTGAATACGTGTCTGAAAAGCATCCTTTTCGAAAGCCAGGGTGCATAACTGTGTGCAGACATCGACAATGCTCTGCACGAAGGTATTGAGGACGAACGGCTGGGTTGAATAGAAGGCGAAGGTGCCGATGACCTTGCCTGCCTTGTCCTTGAAGGGCGTGGACCAGCAGGCGGTGTAACCCAGCGGCTCGGCCAATGCCTGATAAGGCGCCCACAGGGGATCGGAGCGCATGTCATTGACCATGACGGGCTCGCCGCGCCAAGCGGCGGTCCCGCACGAGCCGACAACGGGGCCAATGGCGAGGCCTTCGATGGCGGCATTGTACCAGTCGGGTAATCCTGGCGCGGCCAGTGGGCTTAGCTTTCCCTCCGCCACGCGCAGGACCGACATGCTGACGTCCTGCACCATGTGTCCCACTTCAAGGCAGAGCAGGGACAGGGTTTCGGACAGGGGCTTATCCTGTAAGAGCGCGTCGAACACCAGACATTGCAGCGTTTCGTTCAGCTTGGCGTAGGTGATGTCGCTGACCGTGGCGATGACGCGACGGCGATGGGCGGCGTCGGTCATGGCGGTGGCGCTGAAAGACACCCACATCGGGTGACCGTTGCGATCATGAACCAGCAGCTCGCCGCTGCGCTGACCGTTGCGGTGGACGTCGCTCAGTATGTCTTCGAGGTGCTCACACGAATCCGAATGCAGGCGGCACAGATCCCCCAGCGTATGACCGCTTAACTCCGAGGCGCTGAACCCAAGCAGGTTGCGAAACGCTTCGTTGACATACAGAAACCGGCCGCTGGTGTCGGTGATCACCATGGCGGTGTCTATAGCATCTACGGCCTCTCCCTTGAGTTGCGTCAGCTCAGTGGCGTCGCCCTCCATATAACGGCAGGACAGGGAGGCAGGGGGGGTAAGCGGAACGGTCATGGGCAAAGATACTTACCGCTGGATTGCGGAAGTAACCATGATATCCGATGCGCGTGAACATTCCGGTAAGCGACAGGGTTAACCGGAGCTTACCCGTTCGGGTGCAGGCCCGGTGCTTCCTGACCGGTGCGCGCCACATATTCCGTATAGCCGCCGCCGTATTCGTGCACGCCGTCGGGCGTCAGTTCCAGTACGCGGTTGGACAGGGCCGCCAGAAAGTGACGGTCGTGCGAGACGAACAGCATGGTCCCTTCGAAATCGGCCAGCGCCGCAACCAGCATCTCCTTGGTCACCATATCCAGGTGGTTGGTCGGTTCGTCGAGCACCAGAAGATTGGGCGGATCGAACAGCATCCGCGCCATGACCAGCCGCGCCTTTTCGCCGCCCGAAAGCACACGGCAGGGCTTTTCAACATCGTCGCCGGAAAAACCGAAGCATCCGGCCAGGGTGCGCAGCGCACCCTGCGGGGCCTGCGGGAATGCGCCTTCCAGCGACTCGAAAATCGTCTCTTCGCCATCGAGCAGGTCCATGGAATGCTGGGCGAAATAACCCATCTTCACACTGGCCCCGACGGTGACCGTGCCCTTGTCGGGTGTGGTATCCCCGGCCACCAGCTTGAGTAGGGTGGACTTGCCCGCGCCATTGGCCCCCAGCACGCACCAGCGTTCCTTGCGCCGCACCTTGAAGTCGAGCCCGCTGTAGATGGCGTGGTCGCCATAGCTTTTGTGCACATCGCGTAGGTTCAGCACGTCGTCGCCCGAACGCGGGGGGCTGCGGAATTCGAACTGTACCGACTGACGGCGGCGCGGCGCCTCGACGCGCTCGATCTTGTCGAGCTTCTTGACGCGGCTCTGCACCTGCGCCGCATGGGACGCGCGCGCCTTGAAGCGCTCGATAAACTTGATTTCCTTGGCCAGCATGGCCTGCTGGCGCTCATACTGCGCCTGCCTTTGTGCCTCGGTCAGGGCGCGTTGCTGGTCGTAGAAGTCGAGATCGCCGGAATAGGTGATCAGCGAACCGGCGTCGATTTCGATGACCTTGCCGATGATGCGGTTCATGAAGGCGCGGTCGTGCGAGGTCATCAGCAGCGCGCCGTCGTAGTTTTTGAGAAAGGCTTCCAGCCAGATCAGGCTTTCGAGGTCGAGGTGGTTCGACGGTTCGTCGAGCAACATGCCGTCGGGCCGCATCAGCAGGATGCGCGCCAGCGCCACGCGCATCTTCCAGCCGCCGGAGAGCAGGCCTACGTCGCCGTCCATGCGCTCCTGGCTGAAGCTTAAGCCCGCCAGCACTTCGCGCGCCCGCGCCTCCAGCGCATAGCCGTCCAGTTCCTCAAAGCGCGCCTGCACCTCGCCATAGCGCTCGATAACCGCATCGAAGTTGTCGGCCTGATCCGGGTCGGCCATGGCGGCCTCAAGCTCGGCCATTTCGGCAGCCAGCGCGCTCACCGGGCCGACGCCATCCATCACGGCGGCGACGGCGCTTTGCCCGGACATTTCGCCGACGTCCTGACTGAAATAGCCGATGGTCATGCCGGCATCGATCGACACCTGACCGTCATCGGGCGGTTCCTGCCCGGTGATCATGCGAAACAGCGTCGTCTTACCCGCGCCGTTCGGCCCGACCAGCCCGACCTTCTCGCCCTTCTGCACGCCCATGGAGGCGTCGATGAACAGGATCTGGTGGCCGTTTTGCTTGCTGATATTGTCGAGGCGGATCATACGGGACTTACAGAGTAGAGGCGGGGAGGGCCGCGCGTTTTGCAGCGCAAGGCGGTTGCAAAGGCCTGTACAATGGCGCGCACATTAATGAAAGGGTGCCTTTCGGCAGAATTGTTGCTGAAATCTGTCTTTGGCGGTACTCGGTGAACACCATAATACGGTTATGCAAAGGAAAGAGAAGGATATGACCGATAAGATCAAAGGACCGGCTTCCTATTTTCCCTCGATCGAAAAAACATATGGCCGACCAGTGGCGGAATGGCAGGCCTTGGTCAGAGAGAGGCTTCCAGCCAAACATATGGAACTGGTCTCTATGCTCAAAACCGAACACGGCATGGGGCACGGTCACGCCAATGCTATCGTCGCTTACACTCTGGCGAATGACGTTTCATAAACCCAGAGCGGAATAATTCCGTTAAAAATCATTCCGCTAATAGTCCCGCGAGTATCGGAGATTGACGCTGGTGCCCGTCGTGGAGCCGACCTGTGTCAGCACCGACAGGACGCGCGACAGGGCGATCTCGACCTGCGTGGCCGTGAAGCCGCGCGTATCGGTGACGATCTCGACATAGATGTCGTTGGTCAGGTACTGACCCGCCGCCAACGCCGTGCCCCGGCCCGTCGAGGCATCGGCCCCCAGCACGCGCAGACGGTCAATACCGGTCACCGAACGCAGCTTACCCAGCGGGTTAAGCCCGCCCCCCTGAAGCGCCTGAAGCGAGGCCGCCAGTTGTAGGGCCTGCGTCGCCGACAGGTTGGCGACATTTTCGCCGAACAAAAGGCGCGACAGCACCTCGTCCTGCGGCAGGGCCGGGGTGGAGCCAAAGGCGATCTGCGGGTTCTGGGCGCGGCCTGAGACACCGATGGTGCCGGTGATGTCATCGACCTTGGTCGTCGCGGTCAGGGTGATTTCCGGATTGTTCAGGCTGCCGCCATCGAAGATGATCTCACCCTTGTCGATGTCAAATTCACGCCCGGAGAAGGCGTAGGTGCCGCGCAGGGCATTGAGCCGCCCCACGATATGCGGGTCGCGCGTCGTGCCGCCGACCGTCAGGTTCATCTTCCATTCGGAGTCCAGCCCCATGCCGGAAACGAAGATCTGGTTATCGGCGCGCAGGCGGATATCGAGGTTCCACAGGGTGGGGGCGACGCGGGTTGATTTGCGATCCAAGACACGCGCGCCCTTGATGCGCACGCCCTCCAGCTCGTCGACCTTGGAGGCTCCCTGAAACACCACCTGATAACGGAATTGCGGCAGGTTGAGATTGCCGCGTATCCACGGGCCGTTCTGGGCATCATTGATGACATCGAGCGTACCCGACACGGTGGAGGCCAGCGCGTCCGAAGCTGCCAGACGGGCATTGTCCAGTTTGGCATTCAGCTTCATCGGGAAGTTGTCGTCGGCGCTCAGGCCCACAAAGCCGGTGGCCGACACGCGGCCGTCTCCGGCGCGGCCTTCGAACTTTTGCAGTTCCAGCCGGTCGTTGGAGAAGCGGCCTTCCAGAGCGATATCGCTGATGCGCGTGCCGAAGGTCAGGTGTTCGTACACCAGACCGTTGCCGCGTACCAGACCATTGAGCCGCGGCTGGCGCAATGTGCCCGACAGGTCGGCAGCCAGCGCCACATTGCCGGTCATCTGCTGATCGCCAAGGCCAGCGAGTGAGAACAGCACGCTGGACGGCCCATTGAAGCGCAGGCCGCCGGAAACGGCGCCGTTTTGCAATTGCTGCGTCCACGCGCCGTCACCGCGCGGGTCGATGCTGAGGGTGAAGCGGCCTATATCGGCCGCGCCCTGCCGCAGTAGGCCGCGCGCTTCGGAGCGGGTTTCACTGACGCTGGCCTGCATCTGGATATCGAGGGGCGTCGAAACGCGGGCAATGGTGGTGCGCGTCAGATTGTCGAAGCTAAGCTGCATCTGGGCCTGCGGGAAGGCCTTGCCCCGCTGGGTGTAGTCGAGCCCGCCGGACACCGTGCCATTAACCCCCAGATTGGGGTCGATAATGTTGAGGATGCTCAGGTCAAAGCGATCAAACTGCGCCTGCGCGCGGAGGACCTCGCCAAAGCGTCCAGCCAGATTGACTTTACCTTGGGCGGTCATCAGCACCGCCGGGGTCAGTACCCAATCCTCACCCTGACGCACCACGCGGGCGGGGCGTTCCAGCGCAAACGGCACCTGACCGGCGCGACCGGACAGGGCGATCAGAGCGTCATCGGGCGACACCTGCGCATTGGCCGCCAGATTGAACGACGTGCCGGCGTCGCCATTGGCGATCATCTGCACCGTGCCGCGCATGCCTTTGAGGTCGATGCGGGCGCGGGCCTTTTCGACGTAGGTCTGGCCATAGACCACGTCGGCCAGTTGCACATCGCCCTTGATCGTCGGTTGTTCGTCAAGGCGCGCCGTGGCCTCAATAATGGCGCGCCCGATGCGGATTTCGGCTTCACCGGGCAGCAGGGCATTGTTGGCGCGGGCCGAGACCTGAGCCCCCTGCACGGCGTCAAAGGCCAGCAGACGCGCCGTGCCGTTGATCCCGCGCCCGGTCAGGTTCAGCGTGCCCGTAAAGGGGCCGCTGGCTGATTGTGCCACGCGGCCTTGCGCGCTGAAACCCGCCACCTGCGCCGTGCGCACGTCGATGGTCAGCGGGCCGTCGCTTTTCAGCACCAGCACATCGGCCTTCAGAGGGCCGTATTGCGAGCCGCCTTCGGCCGTGATGGCATAGCCCTGCGGCGTGCTATTGATGTGCGCCACCACCTGTTGCAGACCCAGCCCCAGACCGGGCTTTTCCGCGCGCAGGGTCAAGGTGGGGGCCTTCAATGTTCCCCCGGCCTCGGCGCTCAACGGCCCGTACTTGGCCGACTGCGCCGCCAGTTTGAACTCCAGCCGCCCTTTCGACAGGCGACCGCTGGCCGAGGTCAGGCGGAAATCGGGTGCCGTCAGGGTCAGGCGTTGCAGGATGACGTCGCCATTGGCGGTGGTGTTCATCGCGCCGGAAAATTTGAAGTTACCGCCGAAAAACGACTTCAGGCCGCTATTGTCGAGGCGCAGGCTTTCGCCATCGACCTTGCCCACAATGCCGAAGCCGCCGGCCTTGAGCTGACGCAGATCGGCGTCGATCATCAGGTTAAACAGGCCGATCCCATCGACCAGATACTGATTGATACGCCCCTTAAGGGCGCCCTCGTAACGGCCTTCCGACGGCTGGGCGAGGATGATGGCCGTGCCATTGATCTTGTCCGAGCGGATTTTGAGATTGTCCGACAGGATCAGGCCGTCCGACCAGGCCAGGTCACCATTGATCGTGATATTGCTGACTAACGACTCCGCCGCCGCATTCAACCCGGTCATGTGTCTGGCCGAGGCCTTGACCGGGATCAGGATATGGTCGCCATCGAGGCGCGACTTGCCTTCGGCGCGGAGTTGATGCACCACCACATCGTTAAAGCCGATGCTCCCGGCCGACAGTCCATAGTCGATCAGGGGGCGTTTGAACGCCCCATCCAGACGCAGCGTCGCCGCAATATCCTTGCCATTCAGCCCCTTGGCGATACTGGCGGGTTTGAGCAGGGCGGCGTCGATCGTCAGATCACCGAACGCCCCTTTTGCCAGATCGACACGGCCCTTGGCGTTCAGCGTCAGGGCATCGGCGGCGAGAGACAGGGTGCCGTCGGCGACGCGGTCCCTGAACGTCGTCGAAAGATCGACACGGACGGCCGGAGACAGCGTGTCCGACAGCGACGGCACAATGGCCTGCGGTCGCGCCGTGCCCTTCACACCGAACAGGCCGTCGCGCGCCGTCAGGTTTAGATCGGCCAGCGGCTGATCCCCCGCCGTTCCGCTGAGGCGACCGTCCCACGCTTTCCAGTCACCTTTGCCCTCCAGCCGCAGGGTCAGGGGCGTCTCCAGTTTGGCCAGTCCCGTGATGGCGCCGCCTTTTGGCGCATCGACCGCCGCACTCAGGTCAAAGCGGTTGGCATCGGGCTGCGCATCGAGTTTCAGGACGGCGCGGTCGCCACGGTCGCCGCTCAGACGCGCGTCGATCAGGGCGCGCCTGTTTTTCAGATGGGCCGTGCCGCTAAGCGTCAGGGTCTGGGCGTCTCCGGTCACCGGCGGGGCCAGATAGAGGGCCTTGATATCGACCTTTTCGGCGTCGATGCGCAGATCGGGCAGGGTGAAGGGTTCGGACGGCGTGGTCTTGGCCGTTTCGCTCAGGGCGGGTTGCCGCAGCCACTCGACGCGCGGCGACGACAGTTCGCGCACATCGAGATGCTTGTTCAGCAGCCCAAAGGGCCGCCAGTTGAGCCGCACCGCCGGGCTTTTGAGGAAGACGCCTTGCGCATCGGACAGGGTCAGGTCGTGAACGGTGAAATCGCCATAGATCGAGCCGTCTATGCGCCCGACACCGATCCTCAGACCATTATCAGGCTTAAGGCCGGTGATTTGCGAAACGATAAACCGCTTGCCCGGCGCGCTATCGAGCGCGGCCACGCCGATCCCGCCCAGCACCAGCAGCGCGCCTACCGCCCCCCCGGTCCACATCAGCGCCTTGCGCCACGCAAAGGCTTTACGCACCGGGGCCGGACGCTCCGGCGGCGGCAGGTCGTCGCCCGCTTCCGAGCGCGCGTGGTCCTGCGTCTCTATTGCCGCTTTGGCGGTTTCAGGCGTATCGGGGGTCGGGTCCTGTGTCATCAGAAGGCCTGCCCGATGCCGACATAGAGGGAGACGGGCGATTCCCCGTCGCGGCGTGAGATCGGCGTCGCGATGTCGATGCGAATGGGGCCGAAATTGGTATAGTAGCGCGCCCCGACGCCGACGCCAAAACGCAGATCGGAAAACGGCGGGAATTCCTTGTCATAGACCTGACCGGCATCGATGAACGGCACGATGCCGATATTGCCCATGCGATAGCGCGCTTCGAAGGCCAGTTCGACTGAGGAGCGCCCACCGATGGGGTTGTTGTTATTGGCCGGGTCGCGCGGCCCCAGTTCCTGATAGCCAAAGCCACGCACTGAGCCGCCGCCCCCGGCATAGAGGCGTCGTGACGGCGCGATATTGGAGGTTTCCGCCCCGTAGATAGAGGCCAGTTGCGCCCGCGCCGCCAGCACGACCTTCGGGCTAACCTGACGGTAGTAGGTGGCGCTGCCGACATTGGCAATAAAGTTGCCCGCTCCGCCATTGAGCGACACGGTCGGCGTCGATTGCACACCGGCGCGCCAGCCGCGCACCGGATTGAGCAGATTGTCCGAGCGGTCGTAATTCAGCTTCAGCGGCACGGAGGCGTAGAAGTAGTCATCCTGCACATTGGCGTTGCGGCGTTTGGAAAAGCCGGTTTCGCGCGTCGCCAGCACCTCGGCCCCGTA
Organism: Asticcacaulis excentricus; assembly: GCF_003966695.1. Classification (NCBI taxonomy): domain Bacteria; kingdom Pseudomonadati; phylum Pseudomonadota; class Alphaproteobacteria; order Caulobacterales; family Caulobacteraceae; genus Asticcacaulis; species Asticcacaulis excentricus. Next base: position 1,159,892 of record NZ_AP018827.1, on the reverse strand, counting down.
GGACCAGGTCCAGCGCTTCTGCCACAAAGGTGTCGATACGCGCGACACGTTCACGCTGAACGACACGGTCTGGGCTTCGTAGGAATCGTAGGCCTGATTATTGAAGGCCGCGCCATACTGAAGGGTGCGGTCGCGGCGTTTGGCGTTGGAGCGGCGGAAGGTGACGCCAAGACCCTGTTCCTGCGTCCCGGCGATGACCGAGGCGATCAGCGCCCCTTCGGGCGGGCGGAAATTGCGGTGCGTCCAGTTCAGTTCGGTGCGCAGACCCTGACCGGTGGAAAAGCCGATATCTCCGGCCAATGTGCGCGGGCGTCCGGCATTCTGCGTGACCTTGAGATCGACGACCGTTGTGCCATCGGGGTTCTTTTGTTCGGTCAGGACCGGTTCGACCGCCACCGAGGCAAACAGGCCGGTGGCCGACAGGGCCTGACGCAGATCGTCCACCTGACGACTGTCGTACAGGTCGCCGCTCTCGAAACGCGACAGGACGCGCACATGATCGTCACCGAAGGCCTGACGCTGGCCTTCCGAGCGGATGGCCCCAAAGCGGGCGCGCGGGCCGGTGGTGACGGGCAGGGTGTAGTCGCCCGTGCGCGTCTGCGGGTCGATCAGCACGTCGCGCATCCCCAGATCGGCAAACGGATAGCCCTGTTGCGGCAGGACCAGCGCCAGATTGGCCTCAGCGGATTTGATCAGGGTGGCGTCCACCGGATCGCCGACCTTTAGCGGCAGATTGTCGGCAATCAGGGTCGGCGGCTCGGTCGGATCGGCCTTCACGGTGACGGAAGACAGGCTGTAGCGTTCCCCGGCGCGTGCCGAGACGCGCACCTGAACCCGGCCCTGCGTGCGGCCGGTGGCGTCCTGAAGGCTCTCGCCGGGTTGCAGGATGGGGGCCTCGATGCGCGCCACCACTACGGCGTCGTAATAGCCTTCGCCTTTCAGCAGGCGCAGTGCCGTCTGCTCATCCTCGGTCAGGCGCGCGCGCAGCATGGCGGCATTGGCGGCGCTGCCTTTTCCGGATTGCAGGGCGCTCAGGTCCTTGAAGCGGTTTTCGAGATCGAGTGCCGCCAGACCATCTATGTGCAGGTCATAGCGGATGGCCGGGATCGCCTGCTGATTTTCACTTAGGATGACGGGCGCGGCCTTCGGGTTGAAGCTGTCGAGCGGCGGCAGGGCCGCGGTCAGGGCCGGGTCTTCGTCGGGCTTAAGCGGCGGCAGTTCCAGCGTTTCGACGACCGGGGCGGGCGCGGTAATTACCGAGGTGGCGGGCTTTTCTGTCGCCTGAGCGGGTGTCACGGATTGCGGATTGATGGCCGGGGAGGTCAGGGACGGCAGAGCTTTTTCGAACTCGTCGTCGCTGATGATGGGGGTCTCGGTAAGCGGGGCGTCCGTCGCAGGCGGCGTGGACGCAGGGCTGGCCTCCGGCGCGGGCTGAGCGAGTGTCTGTGCCGTCGCCTGTCCTGCCAAGCAGGTAAATGCCATCAAGGCCGGAGCCGCCAGACGCAAGGGATTATCCTGTCAGTAAGTACCGTAACATACCGGGACTACACCCGCACCGCGCTTTATGCACGTCGGATATATAAAAAAGCACTTAGATAGTTTTGCCGAGCCCGGATAGCGGGGCATCGTGTCTTTTTCGCCCGCCCGGTTCAGCAAAAAAGCGCCCGGCAGGCACCGGGCGCTTCGGAAATCCGTCCTGGCGGAAATCTATTTCCACCACCAATTGCCGCGCTTGGGCGGGTCCTTAGGCAGATCGGTGCGTCCGCGCGCCACCGTGGCATCGGTGCACGACACCGGGCGTGAGCCACCCACCTTGCCTTCCATGCCCAGAGCGGTTGAGTCCGGCTTGTTCTGGGCCGTGACGGTCACCAGCTTGCCGTCCTGATTCAGGTGAACTTCGGTCTTGCTCTGCGAGTCGTAGGTCATCACCTGAGGCGCCGTGCCGTCGGGCTCAAACTGCGCCACGCAGGCGTCGGCGCGCTGCGCCTGAGTGCGGGCATCGACATAGTCGTAACGGGGCGTGGGACTACAGGCCGACAGCCCCCCCATCAGCGCAACACCCCCCATGATTACCAATGCGCGTTTCATACCTATCCCTCGAAATACCGCCGCTAAAAATATGGTTAACGCCTATAGTGGCACAGATGCCGCCTGAGTCAAAGCTTTAGAATGTGACGTTTCTCGTCTGTCGCTTCCCGGCATCACCCCTTGTAGAAGATGAAACCCGCCCCCAGTGCGATCAGCGCAAACCCCACAATGTGCGTCCAGCGGATGGCTTCGCCGAGATAGAAGACCGAAAACAGCACAAATACCGACAGGGTGATGACTTCCTGAATGGTCTTGAGCTGAGCCGCAGAAAAGACGCCGTAACCGATACGATTGGCCGGCACCATCAGGCAGTATTCAAAGAAGGCGATACCCCAACTGACCAGAATGAGGATCCACAGTTTCTCGTGCTTGACCTTCAGGTGCCCGTACCAGGCAAAGGTCATGAAGATGTTGGAACCGATCAGCAAAAGCACGGTCATCAGACCGGGGGGCAGGGCAGGCATAAGGCGAGACTCATCAAAGTGAAGCCGAACAGGCGGCTTTGGCCGCATCGCCATACGGTGTTCAGTTATAAGATTTCAAGGTGCCTTGAAGGGACGTGCCTCGGTTTTCAGGCGCTCAGCCGTTCGGCGTCACGACGGGCGTTTTCAGCCATGGCCTTCAACCCCGCGTGATCCGGCACGCGCGCCGACAGCTCGGCAAAGACGCGATGGGCGTGCTGATAAAGCGGGGCCGCCTTCGGGCCTTCGCCCAGCAGTTCACGCACCTGCGCCTGTTTGGCCAGGGCGATGGCGTGCGCGGAACGCTTTTGGAGATTGTCGGGGTCTTCGGCCGACAATTCGCCCCGGATGCGGCTCAGTTCCTCCAGCGCCTGCGCCGTATGGCCGAGGTGGCCGCCCGCCTGGGTCAGTTCGGCATATTGCGTCAGCAGGTCAAGGCGGGTGTCACGGTCGGTCACCACCCCCAATGCCCGGCCGATGACCGGCAACATCTTGTCCGTCTCATTGGCCATGCGGTAGCGGTGGATGAGATACATATGTATGTTGCCGTCGGCCGTATCCAGTGCCGACACCTGTTCATAGGCGTGCATGGCTGCCGTATCGTCGCGGCCCATGTGCAGGGCCCCATAGATGCGCCACAGTTCGGCGGCCTTTTCCGGCAAGCGGGCATCGGCAAAGGCCTGCGCCTCCTGTGCCATTACCGCCGCGCCGCCGCTCAGATCGCCCTGGGCGATGCGCGCAAAGGCTTCGCGGCTTTGCAGGGCGTTGTCGTGATAGAGCTGACTGAGGCGCACGTGCAGTTCGCCTTCGGCAATGTCGCGCGTGGCGTCAGGCCAGTGGGTGAGGGCGGCCGTCAGGGCGCGCGCAATCTCGGCCTGTGGATCAGTGGCGTTCAGAGATGCGACGTCGCTTTCGACCGCAGGCTCGGAGTCCGGCGCAGGCTCTCTGGCCTCTACGGCTTCGGCGGGTGTCGTTTCCAGCACCACCGAGTCGAGCAGAGGGGTGGCGTCTTCGAAGGTGTTGTTGTCGGCTAAGGCTTCTGACAAGGCCTTGTATTCGGCCGTTGAGCCGACCGGGGCCTCGTGCATCCGCTCGCTCAGCGACTCCGTTTGCGCGGCGCGTGGCGGGGCATCGGAATCAACCTCCTGCGTGCGCACGGCATGGACTTCCTCGACGCTGGTCACAGAGGTCGGATCAGGCCTGTCGATAAAGCGCATGGCTGAATGGATGACCGAATTGATATCCGGGGCGGCCTCAGGTTCGGTGCGCGCTTCGGGGCCTGCGTGCAGCAGCGCCGCCGCGATCGGGTCACCAGAGATCGCCGGAGTCTCGTCCACAGCAGGCTCGGCAATAGTCGCCGGTTCGGTGGCCTCTGCGACCGGCTCAGGGGGCACCACCTCTGCGGTTTCGGGCGTGGGCTCTGGCCGGAATGGAATGATTTCGGCGCTGGGCAGCGGTTGCGTCGGCGCTTCGGGCTCAGGTGCAGCGCTGACGGGCGCGGGCGGCGCCGCGGCAGCGACCGGGGCTTCGAAGCGCAAAGATGCCTTGCGCGTATTGTCGGCAACCAGTTGCGCTACTGGCGCGGGCGTCTCGGCAGCCTCAGGGACGGCAACGGGCGCCGCTGCAACGGCGGGAGCGGGTGTCGGGACGACGGTTTTGGCGGGGGTGCGCTTGACCGGGGTTTTGCGTGCCGGCGTCATCAAGCTGACCACTGTGCCGACGATCCCGACCAGCAGGCCAACCAGCCCCAGGGCCAGAAGGCCCGACATGGACGGCGTGATGCGCACCCAGTTGATCCAGTCCGGCAGATAAAACCCAGCGGACAGAGGCGCACCGCCATTGATCAGCGCAAATGCCACCGCTGCCCCCGCGGCGATGGCAATACCGATAAACAGGCCTGCATTGGCGCGGGAATGACCCTTATGTGCCGCCATGTCCATAACCCCCATTAAGAATACACTACCAAACCTTAACCCCAAGCCGGTGTTCTTGACAATCGCTTCCTGCGTCAGTTTGAGGCAGGCAGGCGCGCCAAGGCCTGATTTGGGTTCGTTTCGCGACGGTGGGTGCAGGTTTCACGCCACGGTTTGGCGCTGCGCAGGGGTTAACCCCGGCGGCAAGAATTGCCGATTGCGCGGGGAGCGGCGAAGGGGTAATGCTGAACGAATGCAGAACAACAGGATTCGCATTATCGGGCTCGACCCCGGCCTGCGCCGTTTGGGCTGGGGCGTTCTGGACGTCGAAGGGGCGCGGCTGAGCTGGGTCGCGCACGGCGTCATCCTGCCTGATGAAAAGGCGGAACTGTCGGTGCGTTTGCTCTATCTGTTCGAGGAACTGGGTAAGGTCATCCTTCAGTATCGTCCGCAGGAAGCCGCGATCGAAGAGACCTTCGTCAACATGAACCCGGCTTCGACGCTGAAACTGGGCCATGCGCGCGCGGCGGCCATGCTGGCTCCGGCGCAGGCCGGCCTGAGCGTGGCCGAATACGCGGCGCTTGACGTCAAGAAATCCGTGGTGGGTGCCGGGCGCGCCGACAAGGATCAGATTCTTTTTATGATCAAGCGTCTGCTGCCACGTGCGGCGACGGCGGAAAACGGCCTGACGGCGGACATGGCCGATGCGCTGGCCGTGGCGGTGACCCACGCGCACAAGCGCAAACACAGGATTCTTGAGCGCACCCCGAAAAGTGTGGAGCGGTTTTCGGTAACAGGTGCGCGACCAGCTAAAAAAGGGGCGGCGGCATGATCGGACGGTTGCGCGGTATTTTGCTGGAAATCGAAGACGACGAAGCCGTGATCGAGGTCATGGGGGTGGGTTATATCGTCAAGTGCGGGGTGCGCACCCTGGCCAACCTGCCCGGCAATGGTCAGGAAACGATACTGCATATCGAAAGCCAGACGCGCGAAGACGGCACTCGGCTTTACGGGTTTTTGTCGAAGGACGAACGCAAGACCTTTCAGCAGTTGTTGACCGTGCAGGGGGTGGGACCTAAGGCGGCTCTGTCGGTGCTCGACATACTGACGCCGCACGAACTGGCCATCGCGGTAGCCCATGAGGACAAGACGAAGGTCAACAAGGCCAATGGGGTGGGCCCCAAGCTGGCTCAGCGCATCGTTATTGAGCTGAAAGGTAAGGCGCTGGCGGTCGGGGAAGCCTTTGTGCCGATGGCCCCCGGTGCGGTGCTGGCCTCGGTGAGCCCGACGGCCAGTCTCAATGGTGAGAGCGTGGCGGCCCTGATGGGGCTGGGCATTCCCGAAGCGCAGTCGCGGCAGGCGGTCGAGGCAGCGGTCAAGGAACTGGGCCCCGAAGTCGAACTGGCGGCGGTGATCCGGGCGTCTCTGAAGTTGATTGGTAAGTAATTAAGCGCGGCCCCAAAAGTGTGAAGCGGTTTTGGGATCAAGCCGCGCGTAAAACCCAGCGCGGCCCCAAAAGTGTGAAGCGGTTTTGGGACCCCGCCGCGCGTTATTAAGGATAGCTCATGGCGCGTATCATTTCCGGCGAACCGACGGACGACGAGGTCGAGGCCTTTGCCTCGGACCGCGCCCTGCGCCCGCAGAGCTTTGATGACTTTGTGGGGCAGGCTCCGCTCAAGGCCAATCTCAAGGTCTTCGTTCAGGCCGCCGCGGCGCGCAAGGAAGCGCTCGATCATGTGCTGTTCTATGGCCCGCCGGGGCTGGGCAAGACGACGCTGGCGCAGATTGTGGCCAAGGAATTGAAGGTCGGGTTTCGCGCCACGTCCGGCCCCATGCTGGCCAAGGCCGGCGATCTGGCGGCCATCCTGTCGAATCTTGAACCCAATGATGTGCTGTTTATCGACGAAATCCACCGGCTGAGCCCGCAGGTCGAAGAAATCCTCTATCCGGCCATGGAAGACTATGTACTGGATCTGATCATTGGCGATGGTCCAGCGGCGCGCACGGTGCGAATCGATCTGGTGCCGTTCACGCTGGTGGGGGCAACGACGCGGGCCGGGCTGTTGTCGCAGCCGCTGCGCGACCGTTTCGGCATCCCGCTTCGGCTGGAATTCTATACGCCTGAAGAACTGGTGCGCGTGGTGATGGGGACGGGGCGCAAGATGGGGGCGGTGATGAGCGAGGACGGCGCTTTTGAGGTGGCTTCGCGCTCGCGCGGGACGCCGCGCGTGGCCGGGCGTCTGCTGCGCCGGGTGCGCGACTTCGCGACCGCCGAAGGGGCCGAAATCATTGATAAAAAAGTCGCCGCGCGCGCGTTGGCGCGCCTCGAAGTCGATCCGTCGGGGCTCGATCAGCTCGACCGCCGATACCTGACCGCCATGATCGAAAACTACAATGGCGGGCCGGTGGGGCTGGAAACCATCGCCGCTGCCATTGCCGAAGCGCGCGACGCGGTCGAAGACATGATCGAGCCCTATCTGATGCAGCAGGGCTTTATCCAGCGCACGCCGCGCGGTCGCATGGCCTGCGCGCGGGCCTATACGCATCTGGGCCTAAACCCGCCGGCCAATGGGACGATGACGCCCTCAACTGGTGATCTGTTTGAGTGAGCCTTTCGGTTTTTTCGGAATTTTATAATCCGCGCGCCACATTAATGTCGCCAAACCTGTGTCAGGATGGGAAGCCTGCGGGTAAAACGCTGCGATGCAGCAAAAAACACCCATTTTGCGCCTTTAAAAATTTGATCGCATGGTTAAGCTAGAGCGTGCTTCGAAAAAGTGGACACCGGTTTTTCGAATAAGGCACGCGAAAAGGAGTCTAAGAGCCCGTTTCGTTTTCCGCAAAACGACACCGGCTTTGGACTGAATCCGGCCCCGACCTAACTATTGCCTCAGGAGTTGTTCATGGAAGCCGCCCACGCCGCCGAGTCCCTCAGCTTTATCGACCTGTTCCTGCGGGCCGACTGGGTTGTGAAGAGCGTCATGCTTCTTCTGGCGTTGGGCTCGCTGTGGTCCTGGGCCATCATCATCGAAAAGGGCTTCAAGCTGGCCAAGCTGAATAAGGAAGCTGCCGGTTTCGAAGCCGAGCTGGCGGCCGGGCGCGCCCTGGAAGACATTGCCGCCAAGCACGGCACTCAGCCGACCGCGCCCTTTCCCAAGCTGCTGGTGACGGTGACGTCGGCCTGGGGCGAGTATAAGGGCAAAAGCATTTCGGCCCCGGAAGGTGAACTTCTGCTGTCGCGCATCGATCGCGAACTGAACCACGTCATTTCGACCGAGGCCGACGCCATGGAAGACGGCCTGAGCCTGCTGGCCGTTGTCGCCACCGCCGCGCCCTTCATCGGGCTGTTCGGTACGGTGTGGGGCATCATGAACGCCTTTTCGGCCATCGCCTCGCAGGGCGACACCAATCTGGCCACCGTCGCGCCGGCCATTTCCGAGGCCCTGTTTGCCACGGCCATCGGTTTGGGCGCGGCCATCCCGGCCTACATCTTCTTCAACCTCTACAATGCCAAGGTGGCGCGCTTCGTGGGTCGCCTCGAAGGCTTTGCCGATGAACTGATGGTGTCGGTCACCGGTCGCCTCGGCGGCAAGCTGGCCGGTCGCTGAGAGGGGCACGCACATGGCAATGGGTAATGCAGGCACAGGCGGCGGACGCCGGCGCGGCAGGCGGCGGGCACGCCGTGGCGCTCTGGCGGAAATCAACGTCACGCCGATGGTTGATGTCATGCTGGTGCTGCTGATCATCTTCATGATCTCGGCACCGCTTCTGACGTCAGGCATCAAGATCGAACTGCCGAAGACCGAGGCGGCGGCACTGAAGGACGAGGGCGATCCGATCACCGTCTCCATCCAGCGCGACGGCGCGCTGTACGTCATGGATGATGCGGCCACGTTTGACCAACTGACGCCGCGCCTGATGGCCATGACCGACAACGACACTTCCAAGCCCATCTATGTGCGCGCCGAAGGGGCCGCGCCCTATGAGACCGTGGCCAAGGTGATGGCGCGTCTGTCCACCTCCGGCTTCACCAAGATCAACCTTCTCACTGAAAACCTCGGCAAGACGCAAAAACCGGCGACGGCCGGGGAGGCGGCACCGTAACCATGAAGATGGGTCGCGCCCTTATCGGTTCGCTTCTCCTGCACGCAGGTGTGCTGGCGCTTGCCTTCCTCAACTGGAACACGCTGCCGGAGGCCAAGCCGGTGGTGTCGGTGCCGGTGCAGATCGTGGCCGAACTGCCGGAACGCTCGATGGCCGCCGCGCCGGTCGATGAGACGGCGGTGCTGGAGCCCGTGCCGGAACCTGCGCCCGCGGAACCCGTGCCGACGCCTGAGCCAGAACCGGTCCCGACACCGCCCGCGCCGAAACAGCCGGTGCCGGAGGTGAAGAAGGAAACCAAAAAGCCTGAGCCCAAAAAGCTGGAGCCTGTTAAACCGGCCAAGACCAAGCCAGACCCCAAGGGCACGCAGAAGCCGAAGCCTCAGACGCTTGATCTCGATTCCCTTTCTCAGGTGAAGTCCTCGCCTCCTAAGTCCAACACACGGACTCCGGCGCGTCCGACGCGCACGCCGACCGATGGGTCATCAGCGCGCGGCAGTGCGGCGGCCGATACCGGTCCGGCCCTGAACGCCCTGACGGCCAAGCTGCAACGCCTGTGGTCGCCCAACTGCGATGTGCCCGGCGGCGATCAGGTGCGCGCGGTTATTGCCTTCACCATTTCGCCCAATGGCCGCGTGATCAAGGGGCCGGAGTGGCAAAATCCGCGCAATGACCCGGTTTGGCAGGCGGCCGCCGGTCGCGCGCAGGCGGCGGTCAAGAAGGGTGAGCTGTACGACAATCTGCCCGACGGACTTTATAACCAACCTCTGGAAATCACCTTCAATGCGCAGAAGGCCTGCGCAGGCGCATAACGGGAGGCCCTTCATGAAACCCTTTAAAATCGCTGCCGTGGCTCTCATAGCCTTTCTGGCTCTGGCGGGTGCGCCGCTGGCCGCCTTTGCGCAGGCCCCGATCCGCGCTGAGGTCAATGAGGGCGTGATCGCGCCCCTGCCCATCGCCATCGACATCGAATCGAGCGGTTCTGATCTGGGCGACAAGATCACCAAGGTGGTGATGGCTGACCTTGAGCGGTCGGGCTTCTTCAAGCCCATTGACCCCAATGCCTTTATCGAACAAAGCGTTGGCATCGACGCCACACCGACCTTCGCCAGCTGGAAGACCATCAATGCGCAGGCGCTCGCCAATGGCGTGGCGCGTGTCGATGGGGAAGGCCGCCTTCAGGTCGATTTCCGCCTGTGGGACGTCTTTTCCGAAAAGCAGCTTCTGGGGCAATCGGTAACGGCGACGCCGGAAAACTGGCGTCGTATCGCGCACAAGATCGCCGATGCCATCTATGAAAAGCTGACCGGTGAAGAGGGCTATTTCGATACCCGCATCGTCTTCGTGGCCGAAAGCGGGGCGCGCGGTAAGCGCGTCAAGCGACTGGCCATCATGGATCAGGACGGGGCCAATCCGTCCTATCTGACCGACGGCTCATATAAGGTGATGACGCCGCGCTTCTCGGCCGACTCGCAGGAAGTGGCCTATATGGTGCTGCGCGAAGATTCGGCGCGCATCTATGTTTTCAATATCGAGACGGGGCGTCAGGAAGCCGTGGGCCAGATCAAGGGCATGGTCTTCGCGCCGCGCTTTTCGCCCGATGGCAGCAAGCTGGCCTATTCGGTGGCGCAGGGCGGTAATACAGATATCTATGTGATGGACCTGCGCACGCGCGCCACGCGCCGCGTGACGACCGATCCGGGCATTGATACCTCGCCCTCCTTCTCGCCGGACGGTTCAACCATCGTGTTTAACTCTGACCGGGGCGGTTCGCCGCAACTCTATGCCATGAATGCCGACGGTTCGGGTGTGCGCCGCATTTCGTTCGGTGGCGGTATCTATTCGACGCCGGTCTTTAGCCCCAAGGGTGACAAGATCGCCTTCACCAAGCAGTCGGGCGGTCGGTTCTCTATCGGCGTGATGGATGCCGGTGGCGGCAATGAAAAGCTGCTGACTTCGTCCTTCCTCGAAGAAGGCCCGACCTGGGCCCCCAATGGCCGCTACATCATGTTCTTCCGTGAACCGCCTGGCGCGCTGCCGTCGCTGTGGATGGTGGAGGCGTCGGGTCGCATTGAGCGCGCCGTGCCTTATTCGGGTGGCGCATCGGACCCGGCGTGGTCGCCCCGACTGAAATAAGGGACATATCGCGCGGTATTCCCTATCGGATACTGATTTTTACGAGCGCAAATCCTTATTTTGCCTATGAGGATTTGCGCGCACCCTATTTTTGAGCGCATTATGTGTGCAGCGCAACATCTTTGCCACAAGACTGTTACAGAATGTAACTAAGTGTGGTGTTAGGATTTGACAAATTCGCCATCTGGCGGAAAAGTAGCATCATTCATTTTCTCAGGAAATGGCACGCCGTTTCCATCCACTTTGCAATTGTTCCAACCAAGGGGTTTTTTTCGATGACCAAGTCTGTATTCAAACTCGCTCTGCTGGCCTGCGCCACGCTTTCCGTGGCCGCCTGTGCCGGTAAGAAGCCGGAAGTCGTGACGCCCCCGCCGGTCGTTGCCGAGCAGCCGGCAACACCCCCGGCCTATACGCCGCCGCCGCCCGCCGACACCAAGCCGCTGTCGCCGACCGGTCCGGTTCCGGGCTCGCAGCAAGACTTCGTCGTCAATGTGGGCGACCGCGTGTTCTTCGATCTGGATCAGTCGTCGCTGCGTGAAGACGCTAAGGCCCTGCTCGACAAGCAAGCCGCGTGGCTCGTTCGTTATCCGGCCGTGAAGGTGCGTATCGAAGGCAATGCCGACGAACGCGGCACCCGCGAATACAACTTCGCCCTGGGTGCCCGTCGCGCCGAGTCGGTGTCGCAGTACCTGACTTCGAAGGGTGTGGTGCCGTCGCGCATCTCCACCATCTCCTACGGTAAGGAAAACCCGATCGCTACGGGCGCTGACGAGGAAGCCTGGTCGCAGAACCGTAACGCCCACACCGCCATCACCGAAGGCGCGCAATAGGCGTTCAGACCAAGATGACGGAATGAAAAGGGTCCGGTTCGCCGGGCCCTTTTTTATACCCTGAATGGGGGAGGGGGGCGGGCTCGGGCTTGCCGCGACACCTCCCGCCTGCTATCGCAGGGGAAAGTAGAGTCCGCGTCACCGCGTTGGTCGGCCTGTCCGTTTCACAGGCGACCCTCATCCGAACAGCATCCCGACATTTCATACCAGGGGGTAGGATATGCATAAATATCTCAGCGCCATCGCGTTGGCCGCTCTTGTCGTGCCGGTGACTGGCATGGCCCAGACGGCCAAACCGTCCAAGGTTCAGCAAACCCAGAACAGCATGATGGACTCGATCCCGAAGTGCACCAAGAAGCTGGGGACCATCTCCATCGTCAACGGTGACGATGAGCGTGGCTGGGCGCAGAACAATCTGGCTCCGCCGCAAAAGCTGCTGCGTGTCATCGTTCAGAAGTCCGGCTGCTTTTCGCTGGTCGATCGCGGCGCAGGCATGAATGCGGCGCAGCGCGAGCGGGATCTGGCGGCGGGTATCGGCCTGCAAGGCGGCTCCAATGTCGGCCAGAACCAGATCAAGGCGGCGGATTTCGTGCTGGTGGCTGAGGTCGCTGCGGCGGATTCCAATACGGGTGGCGGCGGTGCCGCAGGCATCATTGGCGGCATGGTCGGCGGTCGCGCCGGCGCCGTTATTGGCGGCTTCCGTACCAAGAAGCTCGAAGCCAACACCATCCTGTCGCTGACGGATGTGCGCACGTCTGAATCCAATTCGTTTGAAGGCAGCGCAGCCAAGAATGACCTGACCTGGGGTGTCGGCGGTGGCGCGGGCTTTGCCGGCGCCGTCGGTGGTGGCTATGAAGATACGGAAATCGGTCGCATCGTAACCCAAGCCTTTATCGTCACCTACACCAATATGGTGCAGGAAATGGGTGGCCTCGACATTGGCGGTAAGGCTGCCGCGCCGCAGCGTTCTTTCGTCGTCCTGACGCCGACCAGCCTGCGCGCCACCCCGGCGGCGACGGGCAAGATGATCCGCGCCCTGCCCAAGGACATGCTCCTCTATCCGACCGGCAACAAGGACGGCATGTGGTGGGAAGTCATGGACGACAACGACAATGTCGGCTGGGTCCAGAACGACAAGCTGACCGCCGCGAAATAGATTAAGGAACCCCCGCCCAGTCGGCGGGGTTTTCTCTTGGTCCTCTATGCCACATCCGACGTCTTAATTTCGCCGGAGTGGCCCGTCACGATGGAAACCGTTACAAAAATGGTTGACATCTGAGGCGCGCACGTCAGGTATTTGAACACGCGCCCCCACAGGTTTCAGGACACGCATGACCCGCCAGAGTTTAAAGGCCACCCTTTCCGCCCTGACGATCGCCGTTGCGACGGCGGCCTCACTGAGCGCGGTTGCGCCCACGCCCGCCCACGCCCAGCTCTTTTCGATTGATCAGGATGAGGCCGACGACAAGTCGCCTCCGGTCGAATGGGACAAGAAGCGCCTGGAGCGTCTGGACCGCAATGTGCGCAAGCTGGAACGCGCCATTTCGAATTATGAAGGCAAAACCGGTAAGAATGCCGGGCCGCCCGCCTTGATCGAACCGGACCCCGAAGTCGTCGCACTTCAGGCCACGGTCGAAATCCTGTCGCGCAAGGTCGATGATCAGGCGCAGCAGATCACGCGCCTGACCGGTCAGATCGAAGAGGCCGGCTTCGCCGCGCGTCAGGCCAATGAAAAGATCGCCGGGCTGGAGGCACGTATCGGCACGCTGGTCCAGCGTCTGGATCTGGCCGAAGCCCACCTCAAAGACATCGACGCGGCGCTGGCCGGACCGCCGCCGCCACCGCCGACCACCGGGACGGCCGAAGGTGACTTCAATCAGGCCTACGACCTGCTGACCAACGGCAAGATGGACGATGCCGAGCGCGCCTTTACCGAGTTTACGACCAAGTGGGCCTCAGCTCCGCAGACGCCGGAAGCCTGGTTCCGTCTGGGTCAGATCCGCACCGTCAAAGGGGACGTCTCCGGGTCGGTGGCGGCCTATGCCACTTCGCTGAAAGGCTGGCCCAAGACGAGCTGGGCCCCCGAAGCGACCGTGAAACTGGCCACCGCCCTGGCGCAAACCGACGCGCCGAAATCGTGCGTCGCGATTGCCGAATTCAACAAGCGCTATGCCTCGGCGGCGTCGGCGGCCATCAAGTCGCAGGCTAAGGCGCTGGCGACCAAGGGCAAGTGCAGCTAATACCTCCCGATGTAAGATCGCGGCTTGCGGCGGGTCTGGAACGCTTTCCGGACATAGCCGCAAGCCGTTTGCGTTTTGCTGAGTATCTCAATGGCCCGGCGGAACGGCGCGTGGGCGTTGCGGTGTCGGGCGGCGGAGACTCTGTGGCCCTTCTCCTCCTGTTGTGGCTGTGGGGGCAGAGACCACTGGAGGTGTTCACCGTTGATCATGGTATCAACCCCCTGAGTGCCGACTGGGTGCGCGGTGTCGAAGCGCTAGGGCGCGCATTGGGTGTGCCGGTCACCGTCCTGCGCTGGGCGGGGGACAAGCCCCGTACCGGGCTTCAGGCGGTGGCGCGCCGGGCACGGCATTCTCTGATCCTCGAAGCGGCACGCGCAAAAGCCATCCGCGTCCTCTGTCTGGGACACAATGCCGATGATGTAGCTGAAGCGGCTGCCATGCGCGCCGAAGGTTCGACGGTTGGCGCACCGAAACTGTGGTCGCCCGCGCCTTTCTGGCCGCAAGGGGAGGGCATGTTCTATCTGCGCCCCCTGCTGGGCATCGGACGGGCGCGGCTGCGGGACTGGCTGAACGCGGCGGGCGTGTCCTATGTCGATGACCCGGCCAATGCCAACCCAAGCTATCTGCGCGCGCGGGTACGGCAGCAGGGGGTGACGCCCTTTGCAACCGATATGCGTAGCGCCACCCTCTCACCGGATTTGGCGGTTGCAATGAACGTAACGCCGACAGGTGCGGCCTGTTTCCATATCCCTGCCTTGCCAGCCCCTGACATACTCTCGGCCCTGATCGTTTGTGCCGGGGGTGGGGACAAGCTGCCGCGTCAGGCGGAGATTGCGCATATCCTTACCGCCGTCGGCAAAGGTCAAACGCGCTTTACCCTGTGCGGGGCGCGCATCGAGGCCCATGAGGGTGGCTGGCTGATCTGCCGTGAGCCCGGCGACATGACCCGCAATGGGGCACGCCCTGAGCGGATCGGTGATATCTGGGACGGACGCTACCGTCTGCCGACTTACGCCATAGGGAGCGAAATCGTCCCGGCAAAGGGGCATCTTAACGCTCTGTCCCCGGAGGATCGCCTGCGTTTGAAGGGCCTGCCGCCCGTCGTGCGTGCCGCCATGCCTGTTCTGAAACACGACGAGTCGGTACGCCTGTTTGCGGCAGGAGATTTGCAGGACGTGACGTACAACCGGTTGCGCGCGGCGCTTGGTCTCATCCGCAACGAAGAGGAAGCCTGTCATCCCGCGTTTTCCTGCGGTCTGCCGGTAGCGTAGCGTTAAAGAGCCTACTATATAGGTTCAACCAACAGGCGGTTTCTGGCCGCCGTCAAGACCCGCAGCCCGCTGGCTGCTTGTGAGGAAGCTTATGAATTTTCGTGCTCTGACGATTGTCGGGATACTTCTGGCGGTTCTGATGGTCGGCTATGCCGTGGTCGGCAAGACCCCCTATCAGAATGCGCCGAAGGAAATGAGCTATTCGGTGCTCAAGGAACAGGTCAATGCGGGTCAGATCGTATCGGCCGATATCGACCGCGATCAGGCCGTGGTTACCGACACCGCCAAGCAGAAACACAAGGTCGTCATCCCTTATCCCAATAGCGATACCGCCGATTGGCTCGATTCCAAGAACGTGAAGGTCAATATGAAGACCGTCACCCAGCCCTTCCTGGTGTCACTGCTGTCCGGTCTGTTGCCCATCCTGCTGATCGTCGGCCTGTGGCTGTTCTTCATGCGTCAGATGCAGGGCGGCGGTCGTGGGGCCATGGGCTTCGGCAAGTCGAAGGCCCGCCTTCTGACCGAGCACAAGAACCGCGTCACCTTTGCCGACGTGGCCGGCGTTGATGAGGCCAAGGAAGAATTGCAGGAGGTTGTCGATTTCCTGAAAGATCCGACCAAGTTCCAGAAGCTGGGTGGCAAGATCCCCAAAGGGGCGCTGCTGGTTGGCCCTCCGGGTACGGGTAAGACCATGCTGGCCCGTGCGGTGGCCGGTGAAGCGGGCGTGCCCTTCTTCTCGATTTCAGGTTCGGACTTTGTGGAAATGTTCGTCGGCGTGGGCGCCTCGCGCGTGCGTGACATGTTCGAACAGGCCAAGAAGAATGCGCCGTGCATCATCTTCATCGACGAAATCGACGCCGTGGGTCGCCATCGCGGCGCCGGTCATGGCGGCGGTAATGATGAGCGCGAACAGACCCTCAACCAGTTGCTGGTTGAAATGGACGGGTTTGAAGCTCAGGAAGGCATCATCATCATCGCGGCGACCAACCGTCCGGATGTGCTCGACTCCGCGCTTCTGCGTCCCGGCCGCTTCGACCGTCAGGTGACGGTGCCGAACCCCGACCTGACGGGTCGCGAAGCCATCCTGCGCGTGCACATGCGCAATGTGCCTTTGGCTGTCGATGTCGATGTCAAGGTGGTGGCGCGCGGTACGCCGGGCTTCTCCGGGGCCGATCTGGCCAATCTTGTCAACGAAGCGGCGCTGATGGCGGCGCGCAAGGACCGCAAGCTGGTCACCATGAAGGACTTTGAAGACGCCAAGGACAAGGTGCTGATGGGGGCCGAGCGCCGCTCCATGGCCATGTCCGAAGCCGAAAAGAAGCTGACGGCCTATCACGAAGGCGGTCACGCCATCGTGGCGCTGAAGGCCCCGGAAGCCGATCCGGTGCACAAGGCGACGATTATTCCGCGCGGCCGTGCGCTGGGTATGGTGATGCAACTTCCCGAAGGCGACCGCTATTCGCAGAACTACGTGCAGATGACCTCGCGTCTGGCCATTCTAATGGCGGGTCGTGTGGCCGAAGAACTGATCTTCGGCAAGGATCAGATCACGTCGGGGGCGTCATCAGACATCCAGCAGGCGACCCGTCTGGCCAAGGCCATGGTCACGCGCTGGGGCTACTCGGACGCACTCGGGCTCGTCAACTATAAGGACGCCGAGGACGAGCACGGGGCCTTTGGTCGCGACGTGTCGGAATCGACGGCTCAGACCATCGACGGTGAGGTCAAACGTCTGGTGCAGGGCGGCTATGATGAGGCCAAGCGCATCCTGACCGAAAACCTCGACAACCTGCATCGTCTGGCCCAAACCCTGCTTGATGTCGAAACCCTGAGCGGTGAAGAGATCGAGAAGGTGCTGCGCGGCGAAGAGATCGTGCGCGACGAAGACACCGGCATCCTGATCGAAAATACCACCCGCCTGGCGGTGCCAACGACGGATGAACCGGAGCCTCTGCCGGAAACCGTGGTGCCGGAGGTCAAGGAAGGCGCTTGAGTTGCGTTGTATCTGACATTCGCCCGATGCGTACACGGTGTCGGGCGAATACACGGTCACACGGATTTAAGCGAAATTGTCAGGCGATCTGGCTGCAATAAAACGGCTGAGAGACCCTTTCAGAGCGATATGTCGAAAAGTGTGAGCAGTTTTCGACAAAAATATCGCGACAAACCAGAAGCTTAGAGCGGGATGACGCTTCTATTTAAAATCATCCCGCTCTAGGCTCTCAGCGCGTCACGGCCCTTGGCGGCGGGTACGACGCGGGCGAAGGCGCGGGGGCCGAACAGCGTCATTTCCATACCGGTTTCCAGTATGTCGCCGCGTCTGGGCTGGCGCAGGAACAGGTCCTCGTCGGGGGTGACAACGTAAAGCCCTTCCGGCGCATAGACGACGACAAGGCTCTCATTACGCAGAATGCCTTCGCCCCACAGCTTGAACTGCGCATAGTAGGGGGCTTGCCGCCACGAATCCGGGCGCGCCGGGTCCACATCGACATTCAGCGTCGTGCCATTCGGCTCAAGGCGCAGGACAAAGCCGGCTATATTGGGCCGCCACAGACCATTCAGGTCATCGTGTTTCAGCCACAGGCATTTGAAATCCTGACAGATTTGCGGGTGAAGTCCCCAGATGCCGCAACCGGCGTTTTCGCGGGTGTGGTTGCATAGCTTCCCGGCCTTTTTACCGACGTCCTCGACGTCATAGACCTTGCAGCACAGATTGCACTCACCGCACGCCTTCAGGGGGGCGCGGGAACGGGCAACCGTTCGATGCGTGGAGGCCTTGGCCATCGGGAACCTTCTGTTCTGGGCAAGCCGATCATTTTTTCGGCTTTAGCGTGCACAATGGGCCCATATGGTCAATAAAGGGTTAGAAAACAGGGTTAATGCGCGGATGCATTTAACTGATCAGCGGTATGCCTATATCGGCGCGCAGGCCGCCCAGCGGACTCTGATCGAGGTTTAGTTCGCCGCCATGGCTGCGCACCGTATCGCGGGCGATGGCCAGCCCCAATCCGACGCCCTTCTTGTTCTGATTGCGCGCATCATCCAGACGCGAAAAGGGCTTGAGCGCCTCTTCGCGCTTTTCGGGCGGGATGCCGGGGCCGTCGTCATCGACATAGATATGCAGCGACTGCTTGCCGCCCGCCTTGTGCTCGATCTCGGCAGAGACGCGCACCTGAGTGGCGTAGTGAAAGCCGTTCATCACCAGATTGGACAGGGCGCGGCTGAGCGCCATGACGCGAATCGAGGTTTCGACGTCTTCCGAAAGGGGGACAAATTCCGGCTGATGCCCGGCGCGGCGGGCGCCGTCCACGACGGTTTCCAGCAGAGCGTTGACTGAGGTGGTTTGCGGGCTTTCCTGCATTTCGCCGCGCGCAAAGGCCAGATATTCGTCGATCATATAGGCCATTTCCGACACGTCCTGCTTCATGCGTTCGGTCGCCGCATCGGGCGGGGCCATGGCTAGTTCCAGCTTCAGCCGCGTCAGGGGGGTGCGCAGGTCGTGGCTCACCGAGGCCAGAAGCGTGGTGCGCTGTTCGATATAACGCTGGATGCGCGATTTCATCTTAAGGAAGTTTTGCGCCGCCGCCCGCACCTCGGCCGCCCCATAGGGCTTGAAATTGGGATCATCTTCGCCGCGCCCGAACTTTTCAGCGGCGACGGACAGGCGCTCGATGGCGCGCACCTGATTGCGGATAAACAGGATCGACACGGCGGTCAGAAGCAGGGTCGCGCCCGTCATCCACAGTACGAAGATATGGGCGCGGGTGGCGAAGGCGCGCTCACGCGGCGCAATCACCCGGATCACACCATCCTTCACCTTGACGCGGATATCGACAGACCCGGCATAGCGGGTGGTGTCAAACCAGAAGGGGTCGTCCAGTTGCTCATTGAGCGCGCGTTTCAGCGAGCGGTCGAGCGCGGCCCAGGCGTTGCGCCGGCGGTTTTCGGGCAGGGCGCGGCCGGGCTGATAGACGATGGATAGCTGCATCGACTTCTGCGCGGCGGCGGAGATGGTGGCCATGGTCTGCGGCGTCGGATCGGCCTTGTAGGCATCGACGGCCCAGGCGACGTCGCCGACCAGCCCTTCCGACAGCTTGGCGGTAACGGTTTCCCAGTGCATGTCGAAAAAGGCCCAGGTCACCGCCACCTGCATCAGGGCGACGGGCAGGACAATGATCAGCAGGGCGCGGCCCCACAGCGTCTTGGGGATCTTGCGCTTGATGGCCTGGGGCCAGAATTTGAGACGGGGTATGCGCATTCAACCGATCCTCCTCCCCTGCGGGGCGGGGGAGGTGGCGCAGTTGGTCTGCGCCGGAGGGGGCATGTCTTTGCGTGGTTTGCCCCACACACCACTTCGCGGCCCTCCCTCCTCGCGAGCAGGTAGGGCGAAGCCTTAATCCGGCGCCAGCATATAGCCCTTGCCGCGCACAGTTTGCAGGTAGCGCGGGTTCTTGGGGTCCGGCTCGATCTTGCGGCGCAGTCGGGTGACCTGAACGTCCACGGCGCGACCGGTGGTATCGACGCTGTCCTTGGCGAGGTCCATACGATCCACCGGCACATTGGCGCGTTCAGCCAGGTATTTCAAAAGCTGCGCCTCGGCCTCGGTCAGGCGCACCATCGCGCCATTTCGTGTCAGTTCGGCGCGTTCGAGGTCGAAGGTGATCTGCCCCATGCTGATGGTCTTCGGCAGGGCAGGCTTGACGCCGGTGCGACGCAGGATCGCTTCGATCCGCAGCAACAGTTCCTGCGGCTCGAACGGCTTGGACAGGTAGTCGTCGGCCCCCAGGCTTAGCCCCATGATACGGTCGTCGGGCAGGCCGCGCGCCGTCAGGATAAGGATGGGTACGTTGGAATGCTGCCGCACCCATTTCGATAGAGAGAAGCCGTCTTCGCCCGGCATCATCACGTCGAGGATCAGGAGGTCGAAATCCAGCAGTTGCAGCATCCGCTTGGCGGCGTCGGCATGGGCGGCGGCGGTGACGCGGAAGCCCTGACGCGACAGGAACTCCTTGAGCAGGGTACGGATGCGATCATCGTCGTCAACAACCAGCAGGTGGCGAACGACGGCGTCATTAAGACCGGGCTGAGGGCTCACTTGATAAGTCCTGTCCTTGTTATGGGCGGCGTCTTGGGGCCGGTATTGTGGCGAGACTACAGGGGCACAAGGTGATTTGTCATCTGGATTTGTCGCCTTTTTGTCATAGCGGATCGCGGATAGCGAAAATAGTGTCGGCCAGACGAAGAAACCGCTTGCCTTGGTTTCAAAGGTTATCGGATATTTACAGTTTGGGCGGCGAAATCGTGTGCAGAGCCGCCAGGGGATTGTGTACATGCCGTCTTACGGAATGCTGAACGTCCAGAGCATACTGGGCATCGGGATCATGCTGCTGGCCTGCTGGCTGCTCTCGGAAAACAAGAAAAAGTTTCCGGTCTTTCTGACCCTCGGTGCCATTGGCGTTCAGGTCCTTCTGGCCTTTCTGTTCTTCGGTTTCCCGCAATCGCAGGCCGTGCTCGACAGCGTGAATGCCGGCGTGGACGCTCTGGCGGCCGCGACCAATCAGGGCACGCAGTTCGTCTTTGGCTATCTGGGCGGCGGTGCCCAGCCCTATACCGTGCAGGACCAGAGCGCCCTGTTCGTTTTTGCCTTTCAGGTCCTGCCACTGATCCTCGTCATTTCGGCCCTGTCGGCGCTTCTGTGGCACTGGCATATCCTCAAATGGATCACGCAGGGCTTCGGCTTCCTGTTTCAGAAGACGATGGGCCTTGGCGGCGCGTCGGCACTGGCGGTGGCCACCAATATTTTTCTGGGCATGATCGAAAGCCCCATCGTCATCCGCGCCTATTTGTCCAAGCTGTCGCGCTCGGAAGTGTTCATGATGATGGTGGTGGGTCTGGCCACGGTGGCCGGTTCGACCATGGTCGCTTACGCCCTGATCCTCAAAGCCACCCTGCCCAATGCGGCGGGTCACGTGCTGGTCGCCTCGATCATTTCGGCCCCGGCAGGCGTGCTGTTGTCGCGCATTATCGTACCGGAGAAAGAAGGCGAGGGCGGCGTGGTCGCCGACTACAATTCGTCGCTCAAGTACGATAGCGCCATCGACGCCATTTCCAAGGGTACAGCGGACGGCCTGATGGTGGTGATGAATATTTCGGCCATTCTGATCGTTTTCGTGTCCTTCGTCTCGCTGGTCAACATCCTGCTGGGCATGTTCCCGCACGTCGGTGGCGAGCCCCTGTCGCTGGAACGCGGTCTGTCGGTCGTTTTTGCCCCACTGGCCTGGATCATTGGCGTGCCGTGGGAAGAGGCGCAGAAGGCGGGCTATATCCTTGGCACCAAGCTGACTCTGACCGAGTTTGTTGCCTTCCTTAAGCTGGGCGCGATCCCGGCAGAGGATATGAGCGAGCGCACGCGGATGCTGATGACCTATGCCATTTGCGGTTTCGCCAATATCGGTTCGGTCGGCATCACGGTCACGGGGCTGGGCGTGCTGATGCCCGAGCGCCGCGAAGAGGTGTTGAGTCTGGTGTGGAAGGCTCTGTTTGCCGGCTTTGTCGCCACCTGCCTGTCGGCGGCTATCATTGGGGCTTTGCCGGACGCCCTGTTCGGCCTCAGCGAGGCCAAGGCACCGGCCGCAGCGGTCGCCACTCGCTGACATCCATCCCCCTGAAACGCAAAAAGCCCCGGTGCGAACCGGGGCTTTTTGTGTGACCAGACGCAAAGCGTATCAGTCTTTGAACTTGTCCATATGTTCCTTGACGCGCGCTTCCAGCGTTTCGGCCAGCGTCACGCCCACCGGATGGTTTTCGTCCTTGATCTTGCCACGCACGACGGCGCGGATGGCATCGACGTGGGCGTCGATCAGAAGGCGCGGCGACTGCAAACGAATGGTCTCGTCGTCCAGCATCTTGCACACCGAACCGGCGATGCGGGTGATCAGCGGATAGCCATAGGTGGTGCCGAGCCCTTTGAGATCATGGCAGCGGAAATAGAGCTGTTCGGCGTTCTTTTCGCTGAGGCCTTCGTTGCGGATGGTCTCCTGCGCTTTTTCCAGCTTGTTGACCTCATCGTCCAGCCAGTTGTCGAATTGATCCGACAGGGACGACAGGGCTTCTTCCGCCTTGGCAAGCGTGGCCGGATCAAGCGCACCCAGCTTGCCGCCGACCTTGGCGCGCAAAGTGTTGGGGATCTGAATGACCTGGGCTTTTTCGGACATGACGTGGTTATTTCCGTAGGATTGTTTCGTCAACCATATCCCAAACCCCTTTAGGAAGCCCTAATAGCCACGTATTTCACCTGTGGACGACAAAGGTCAGCTCGAAAACTGTTCCGTCAGCACGCGCTCATCATAGCCATTACCGGCATCAAACAGGATCGTCGCCGATAGTTCCGGGGCCTCGACGACCTCGACCTCACGGATATAGCGCACTTCGAACGTATCGGCCGAGGCTGCTACCGGGCGTTTATCGCACTCCAGCACCTCAAAGCGCACCTTGGCGGAATGGGGCAGCAGGGCGCCGCGCCAGCGGCGGGGGCGGAAGGCGCTGATCGGGGTCAGGGCGAGGGCCTGCGCGTCGAGAGGGATGATTGGCCCGTGCGCCGACAGATTGTAGGCGGTCGAACCCGCCGGCGTTGCCACCAGCGCGCCGTCACAGATCAGTTCCTCCAGCCGCGCCTTGCCATCGATCAGGATGCGCAGTTTGGCACTTTGATGCGTCTGCCGCAGCAGCGACACTTCATTGAAGGCCAGCGCCTCCTGCACTTCGCCACGGCCATTGGTGGCGGTCATGCGCAGGGGGCTGATGCGCGTATGCTCGGCGCTCTCGATGCGCGCCATCAGGTCGTTTTCACGATATTCGTTCAGCAGAAAGCCGATCGAGCCCATATTCATGCCAAAGATCGGGCGTTCGTCGCGGAAATGCGCGTGCACACACTCCAGAAGCCAGCCGTCCCCGCCCAGCGCCACAATCACATCCGGGTCATTCGACTCGCCATACCGTTTGCGTAAGACCGCGCAGGCGGCCTGAGCTTCGGGGCGTTCGGAGGCGGTAAAGGCGAGTTTGAGGGGCATGAGGCAGGGTCTGAACAGCAGGGGATAGCCGTCTTAAAACGGATTTCGTTCAATGGGAATAGATGGCCAACAGCCTTTGACGGGCTTCGTCGGCATCGAGATCGAACAGGCCGCGCACAAAGGCCAGGTGGCGCTCATGAATACGCGGGTGCCCGTCATTCAGCGCCTGAACCTGAGCCAGTATGTCCGCGAAGGCGGCCCGGTCGATCTTCGCGGCGCTCAGAAGCAGGACCAGAGGCACGGCGGAGTCCTGCGTCAGGGCGCGGTCCACGACGGCGCGGTCCAGTCCGGTCAGGCGCGACAGACCCTGACGGAAGGCGAGGAAATCGCCGCCTTGCAGCCGGTGCAGGGTCTGTGCCGCATCGGCCGGCGGTGTGGTGTGAAAATGCCGGGCATAAAGGCCTTCAAAGCGGCCAAGCAAGGTGGCGCGCAGGTCCGGCCCCACCACATCGAGCAGGCGGGCCGCCGCTTCGCGCGTCAGGCGAGGGTGGCGCGTCAGGGGGGCGCGCAGCGCGATGTCTGTGCGCGCGCGGTCGGTCAGGGCATCGAAAGCGACGGCGTTGAGGCGCAGGTGGCGGTTGTTCAGCAGCGCGGTGGCCGTGGCGGTGTCAGCCACCGCGATCAGGGCGTCGATGACCGCAGGGCTGAGATGGGATCGTCGCGCGATCAGGCGCGCGCGGTCGGCTGAATCGGCCAAGAGCGACAGGAGGTCGTGATCGCGCAAAACCGGCGAACCCAGCAGACCCGCGGCCCCGGCCTGTGATAAACGGCACAGGGAGGCAACCAGATCCGGATCGGCCCAGTCGGCCTCGGCCAGTTCGTTGAGTACGGCTTGCGCGCTGTCCGCAGGCAGGTCCGCGATCAGCGCCTTCAGGCGTGCGACAAAGCCCGGCTGGCTTTCGTCCGCCAAACCCGCCTGACGCCGCGCCAGAGCGTTCAGTTGCATCAGATGCAAAAGGGTCCGAACCTGTGTCAGGGGCTGAAGGCCGCTGTCCGGGCGCACGACTTCGGGCGCGTCTGCCGCAGGGGCGACGCGGTCCAGGTCGTCAGGGGCCGGTGCAACGGCGGAAATGGCAAGCCTCCGGGCGATTCGCTCAAGATGTACAAGGTTTTAACACCTAGTGTCCTGAATCTGAAATTCGCATGCGCTTGATATCGCTCTCTGGCGAATTTCAGATTCAACCGGACACTAGCAACTTATTGTATCTAGTATCGTTTTTGAATTTGAAGTTCGCCCAGCTCTCGATATCAAAATGAAGCGAACTTCAAATTCACGATACTAGAGTGAAGACTTGCTTAACTCTTTCGTTCGCAGCGTCCTTTCACCTCCTCAGACCCGCGCGCTGCATTTTTGACATGTGCGTTAATGTTGTTTCAACGCTGCATCCGTAGGCTGAGGGGGATGGTGTTGTAAGTAGGGCTGGTGTCAGCGGCATGTCTCAAGACATCCTTTCGACAGGGCAGGGTAGCGCAGCGGAGCCTGAACGGCTGGTGCTGGAGCGCGAGGACGCGGTGAATATCATCGAGCGCCTGCGCGAAACCCGTGTCAGTGCGCGGGGCCATGCCTTTCTGCTCAAACTCGATACGCTGATCGTGCGTCTGGGCTCCAAGTGGGACGTCAAGAGCGAGCTGGTTTACGAACATCTCAAGACCGGGTTTGAACGCCGCTTTCAGGAGCCGAACTGGTGCCTGCGCATCAATGATGACGCCTGGCTGGCCATAATCCCGACGGAAGGATCGCGGCGAGGGGCATTGTCGGTGACCGAGATGTGGCGCGATCTGGGGAATTTCTTTGTCGGTGACGTCTCCGAAGTGCCGGTGCCCCTGTATGAGGTGCAGGTCGAGGACGTGGACCGCTTCCTGCTCAATCCGATTGACCTCAAAACCTGGTTCGACCGCCCGGAAGCCGGGCCTGAGCGCGTAAAGCCGATTACGGGCGAAACCACGGGTGAGGCCGTCCGCACGCCCGGTCAGGGGCCGCAAATGACCAATATCCAGCGCCCGGTGATGGTGGCGGCCACCGTGACCTTGGCCAATCGCACCCTGCGCATCGCTTCATCCAACGAGCCCCTGTTCGAGATGAAGAAGATGGTGATGATCGGCCACCGACTGGAGCCACTGGTCGTCGAGGCGTCGGACAACACCCTGCTGGACCGCAAGGCGCTGGCCAATATGGATTGGGGTCTGCGCGAGTTGGTCGATATCACCAATATCGAGCAGGGGCTGAAAATTCTGCGTATGCGTGAGGCCGATCAGCGCAAGATGCTGATGGTCGTGCCCGCCGCCTTTTCCACCTTCGCCTCGCAGCGCGCGCGTCAGAAGATCACGCACGAAGTGGCCAAGGCCGCCAATGAGATGGGGCTGAAAGTCCTGTTTGAGGTGCGCGGTCTGGATGGGGTGCCGCCGCACCGCGTTCTGGAAATCGTCTCGCTGATCAAGCCCTTCTGCATGACGGTGGTGGGGCACGTGTCTTCGGACCGCAAGGTCATCTCAGCTCTGGCCAAGTGCGGCCTTTCGGGCGTGTGCATCGAATATGATGGCGTTAAACGCGATGACGACGCGCTGAGCGAATATCTGGGCCAACTGGCGGCCGCGGCCAAACAGGCCGCCGGTGCCTGCATGGTGCAGGGCTTCGACAGCTATCGGCAGATGGCGGTGGCGCGGCTGGCGGGTATTACACACGCCTCGATGAAGGCGGCGGCCATGATGTCGCCGCGCGGGGCCGTGGCGACGGCCAAAACCGTTGCCGACGGCTTGACCCTCAGCCCCGAAGGCCGCGAAAAGCTGAGCGCCCTCGAACGGCCGGAATAGGCTAACTTTCACGCCATGACCTGTGACCCGAATGCGCCACTTTCCACCCTGTGGAAAGTGTCACGATTTGGTGATTGCGCTTTCGTTAATTATGGTTAACGTCATTCCCCGGCTGTTTGATTTTTTATAAAAATTTCCATGAACGGGTCGGGGTGGGGGACATGCTGCTGCCGGAGTCCATAGATGTCGCCGCGGGTCTGGTGTTCATCTACCTGCTGATGAGCGTGCTGGCGACGACGGCGCGCGAAGCCGTAGAAGGCTTTTTCAAAAGCCGTTCGCGCAATCTGGAGCGCGGCCTGATCGAACTTCTGTGCAACCTGCCCAAGGGGCATTCCCTGCGCTTTGACCGCAAGTCGGGTGACAAGCTGCACGGCTTTGAATTTCTGGAAGGGTTTTATAACCACCCCCTGATCATGACGCTGTATCGCGGCAACTATAAGCCGCCGCCGCGCCGCCGCTTTTTCGAAGGGCGCAAACTGCCGTCCTACATACCGGCCGAGCACTTCGCCTTCGTTGTGCTGGATATGATCAGCGAAAAGGGCGGTCAGACCCAGTCCGGGCGTCTCGACCCGCAGGCCGTGCTGAACGCTACTAACAACCTCAATAATCCGCGTCTGGCCAGGGTGGTGCAACTGGCGGTCAATACCGCCGATGGCGATATGAACAAGGCGCGTACCTTTCTGGAGCAGTGGTTCAACGCCACCATGGACCGCGTGTCCGGCTGGTATCGCCATGAGACGCAGACCATTCTGTTCTGGTTCAGCCTCGTCGCCTGCGTGGTAATGAACGTCAACACGGTGGTGATTGCCGATACGCTCTACCGCTCGCCCAGCCTGCGCAAGGCGGTCGAGGCCTCGGCCCAGCAATACTATACCGACACCGCCGCCAAGGGCGTAGAGGCGACGGCCAGTCTGGATAACCCTTTGAGCCGTCTGGGCCTGCCCTTGGGGTGGAACGCCACCACTATGGACAGTATGCAGCACCTGTTCCGTTTCTGCGGCAATGACACGCCGCTGCACGATAACCGCAAATGCCCACCCAGCAAGGAACCAAAGACACCGGCGCCTGACTTCCGGCTCGATCGTCCGGATCAGTGGTGGCACAATGCGCAACTGGCCGTCGGGCGCACGATTGAGATCGCCACCAATGCCTATAACGGGACGCCGACCCTCGGCGACAATGCGCTGTTTAACGTGCTGCCGATGGTGGCGCTGATTTCAGGCTGGGTGATGACGGCTTTTGCCGTGACGCTGGGGGCGCCCTTCTGGTTCGACGTGCTGAGCAAGCTGATGACGGTGCGCTCGACCTTCAAAGGGGGCGCGCCACCGCCGGCTTCGACCTTCACGCCGCTTCAACCCTTCCCGGATGAAACGACCATGCGCGTCATAACCTTGCCGACCTCATCCGCCGTGACCACCACCGCGACCGCCCCGGCGCTGGCGGCGGTTCCGGCTCAAGTGGTCGAGGCCGACGACGCCTTACCCGATCCGTCGCTGCGGTCGAGGGATTACTGATGATTACGGCGGACACGCTCAAGGCCCTGTCGCCGCAGGCCAATGCGACGCGCATCGCCGTCTATGCCCCGGCACTGGAAGCGGCGCGGGTCGAATACGGTATCGACACGCCACGGCGGGTCGCGCACTTCATGGCGCAACTGGCGCATGAGTGCGATAATTTCCGCGCACTGGTTGAAAACCTGAACTACAGCGCGCAGGGCCTCTACAAGACCTTCCCCAAGCGTGTCGGCTCGCTGGAAAACGCCCAGCGGCTGGTGAATGAAGGCAAGGCGGCCATTGCCGAAGCCATCTATGGCAACCGCCCCGAACTGGGTAATGTCGAGCCCGGCGACGGCTTCCGCTATATCGGGCGCGGTTTTATTATGATCACCGGGCGGGCCAACTATACGCGCTACGGGGAACTGACGGGCCTGCCTCTGGCCGAGCAGCCGCAAAAGCTGGAGGAGGCGGAAACGGCGGCGCGTGCGTCTGCGGCCTTCTGGCGTGCCAAAAACCTCAACGCGCTGGCCGATGCCGATGACCTTGTCGGCATTACGCGCATCATCAATGGTGGGACCAACGGCCTCGATCACCGTAAGGCGCTATATGAACGCGCCAAACAGGTGTGGCCGGAGCCGGTCCTGCCGCCCAGCTATCCGGGCTATACGCCGCTCAGCCAGTATTTCACGCTGGAAGAACTGACCCAGTCCGATATTGCGGAACGCAACGGCATCGACAACACGCCGACGCCTGAGCATCTGGCCAATCTCAAGGACACGGCGCAGCGCATGGACAAGGTGCGTGCGCTTCTGGGGCAGCCCATCACGGTGCGCAGCGGCTATCGCGGTCCGACGCTTAATGCCAAAATCGGCGGCTCAAAGACCAGTGCCCACATGATCGGCCGGGCGGTGGATTTTGTATCGCAGCGCTTTGGCACGCCGCTCGATATCTGCCGCAAGATCATGGCCAGCGATATCGTGTTTGATCAGCTGATCTATGAGGGGACGTGGGTGCATATCGGCTTCTCCGACACGCCGCGCCGTCAGGCCCTGCGCGCTGATTTCAGTGTGACCCCGACGGCCTATCGCCCGCTCGTGCTGTAGTTTTTCCGGGGTTAAAAGAAAAGGGCGGAGAGCCCCCCGCCCTTTCCATTTTAAATTTTTGCTTTCGCGATGTGCCTGCGCTTACAAAACGCCGAGCATTTGTGCGACCAGCGGGTGACGGACGATGTCCTTGTCCTTCAACTGCACCACGGCCACGGTATCGAGTGTTTCGAACTTCGCCGCCACATCGGCCAGACCCGACAGGCCGGGCAGCAGGTCCGACTGGTTCGGGTCACCGGTGACGATCATGGTCGAGTTCCATCCGAGGCGCGTCAGCAGCATTTTGAGCTGCGTATAGGTGCAGTTCTGTGCTTCGTCGATGACCACAAAGGCGTTGTTCAGCGTGCGGCCGCGCATATAGCCGACCGGCGCAATCTCGATCAGGCCTTCCTGCATTAGCGCCTTGACGCGCTTCATGCTGAGGCGATCGGTCAGGGCGTCGTACAGGGGGCGCAGATAGGGGGCCAGCTTGTCCTCCATATCGCCGGGCAGGAAGCCGATCGACTCCCCGGCCTCGACCGCCGGGCGCGACAGGACGATGCGGCCGACCTTCCCGGCCTCCAGCGCCTCAACGGCCTTGGCGATGGCGAGGTAGGTCTTGCCCGTCCCTGCCGGCCCCAACGCCAGAACGAGGTTTTTCTCGTCAATGGCGGTCAGAAGCTGCGCCTGTCCATCGGACTTGGCCTTGATGGTTTTGACGTAGCTCTGGTCCCTTTCTTCGTTTGCTGGGGCTACCGGCGACCAGGCGGCGTGATGCACGGAAATGCGGCGCACCTTGGTGTCGCGGGCATATTCTTCGGCATCGAGAGTACCTTCGCGCAGAAAACGCTTGGTGGAACGCTTGGTCATGACAGCCTCCTTAAAAAAGAGCGCCAGCCGGAACGCAGTGCAGGCGTCCGGTCAGTGCGCGTCAGCAAGAGCGGGATTTGAGGCACAAAAAAAGACGAAACCGGGTAAGGGTTCGTCTTCGCGTATGCGTCAGGGGAGGAAAGGCGGGCGCGTCCGGGTGTGTCGCATCCTTGGGGCCGCACCGCCGGGGGCGGGGGGACATTTTCGGGTGCAAACACGTACCTGTGAGCCACTGAAAACCTCTTGAAAGGTAACGGGCCGGATGTCGCCGGGTCCTGTTGGGGGGCTCTGGTGATTCCCCCTGAAGAACAGTACCAGATTCCGGCAGAATGCTTACCGAGTTCTTAAATGGGTTGTGGAAAACTTTTGTGCATACGCGAAATAATGGAATTTCGCGCGACGACCGCCCAAGGCTTGCCACGGGCCCTATCTCACGCTCATAAGCGTAAGGAAACAATCGGGAGGACAGGGCCGCGATGACGGTTTTTGCTTTGGACGGCGTTTCGCCAACGCTGGGCGAAGGCGTTTGGATCGCGCCTTCGGCGCAGGTGATCGGTGATGTGCGCCTGGGGGACGGCGCTAGCGTATGGTTCAACGCCGTACTGCGCGCCGATAACGAGCCCATGATGATCGGGGCGCGCAGCAATATTCAGGACGGATCGGTGCTGCATTCCGACCCCGGATCACCCCTGAGGATCGGCGAGGGGGTGACAGTCGGGCACAAGGCCATGCTGCACGGTTGCACGGTCGGCGACAACAGCCTGATCGGCATCAATGCGGTGGTGCTCAATCGCGCGGTGATCGGCCGGAACTCGATCGTCGGGTCCGGGGCGCTGGTGCCGGAAGGCAAGGTCTTCCCGGATGGGGTGCTGCTGATCGGGTCTCCGGCACGGGTGGCGCGCGAACTGACCGAAGATCAGATCGCGCGGCTCACTCTGTCGGCGGATCACTATGTGTGGAATGCCCAGAGATTTGCCAAGGGCCTTACCCCTCTCTGATCACGCGCTCGTGTGTCGCTGAGGTTGGGTTTGCCGGAATCTCGCCTTGATTGCGTGTGTCAGTGGGATAAGGGGATGCCGACACTTTGGGGGGCTCGATGAAGAGAGGCTTGGTTTATGGGGCGGCCGCCGCCGGGCTGCTGGCGGGATTGGCGCTGGCGACGGCGGTTCAGGCGCAAGAGGCCACGCAAACCGCTCAAGCGGCGCCTGCCACCGCTGAAAAAGACGCCAAACCCGGCGAAGCCATCGAAGAAATCACCGTCACCGCCAGCAAAAGCGCCGGCACGCGCATCGACCGTCGCGTCTATGACATTAAGACCGACCCGCAGGCGACCACCGGGCAATTGAGCGATGTGTTGTCCAAGGTGCCCTCGGTCACCGTCACCCCCGATGACAAGGTTCTTCTGCGCGGCGACTCCGGTGTGACCATCTGGGTCGATGGCAAGCCTCCGGCGGAGGGCAAGCAGGTGCTGCGTATGCTGCCGGCATCGGAGATCGAGCGCATTGAGGTCATCACCAACCCTTCGGCCCAGTACGCGGCGGCCACCAGCAAAGGCATTATCAATATCATCACCAAAAAGCCGCGCGGTAAGGTCGTGCGCAGAGGGTCTGCCTCGCTCTGGGCGCACTCGCGTGATCGCTATGGGGCCACTCTCAGCTATGACGACGGCAAGGGGCCGTGGTCGTGGGGGCTGAACCTGTCTGCCAATGGCGGCCCGACGAAAAATCGCTCGTTTACCACACGTGACTATATCAACGCGCAGGGGCAGGTGACGGGCCGTCTGCGCGAAGAAGGCATCAATATCGGTGACAACGAATGGCGCAATGTCGGTTTGCGCGGGGGCTACAAGCTGGGGCCGCGCAGTTCACTGAAGCTGAAGGTTCGGCAAAGTGAGGCCAGTTGGACCGGCAATAACCTGACGGCCTATGACGACAGCGCCGAAGGGATGACGCGTGAACGCGCCTATGAGCCGTGGTTCCTGCGCCTGTGGGCTTACGAACTGAACTACACCTTTGCCGATGACAAAGGGGAACGCCTGACAGTCGAGGTGAGCGACGAACTGAACCATACGCGCGATTCCACGCTCTATGCGTACATGGGCGCGAGTACGGGCACCAATCGCGTCAGCGATATTCAGCGAGACCATGGGCAGGAGATCAAGGCCGATTACGAGAAGCCGCTGGGGGGTAACAAACTGCTCAGTGCCGGTTTCGACTGGCAGAGACAGAGGCTGCGTATGGCGCGATCACTCGACAGCGATATGCCGGGACTGATCGACTACGACAGCCGCTTTGCCGGGCGCGAAACAACGGCCGCGGCCTATGTGACCCTGCAGTGGCCCCTGTCGGGCAAGTGGACGGCCATGCCGGGTCTGCGTGTCGAAGATCGCCGCCGCGATATTGCCGGGCGGCGGGGCGGGGAGACGGAATGGTTCCCCTCCCTGCACCTCAGTCGGGCCTGGGGCGAGGATGGCAAAATACGCCTTAGCTACAGCCGCCGCCTCGATCCGATCAATCTTGGGCAATATGACCCGCAAATTCTGCGCGGGTCATTGACCTGGGCGCAGAGCGGTAATCCCGATCTGGCGCTCGTCCTCGTCAATTCGCTGGAGGCCAGCTACGACTGGGAGCACAAGGACTCGTTGTGGGGCGCGAGCTTGTTCATGCGTGAAGCCAGTAACGCTATCGAAAACGTCAACACCCTGATCGACGGCGAGGTCATCCTGTCGCGGCCGGTCAATCGCGGCCAGACCCAGTATGCCGGGTTTGACGTCAACTGGCGCTTTCCGGTCAAGCGTCTGCCGGGCAAGGGGCGCTGGAGCCAGAGCGGCAGCGCTAGCTTCACCCGCAACCGTTCGGAAGCCATTGAGGCGGGCGGGCCGCGCGAGGCGACCTTCTGGATGGTCAAACCGATGCTGCAATATGATGGCCCCAAGCGCGCGGGCCTGAGCGGCGATCAGTATCAGTTCTCGGCGACCGTGATGCAAAATCGGGGCTTACAGTCGCGTTCGGGTGTCAACTGGAGCACCGAGATCAGTTGGTCGCATCCGCTAAACAAAAAACTGACCCTTGTGGCGACAGGCACCAACCTGCTGGGCCCTCAGTCCAATGAAAGCCGCACGGTGACGGCGCGCTACCGCACACAGGCCGAGCAATTCTATTATGGTCGGGCGGTAAAGCTGGCGCTGAACTACAAATTCGGGAATTAAGCGCCGTGGAACCGATTGCGTACGGCAATGGCTCTTGAAGCGTGCCCATTATGGGCCAATGTCTCTGCTGTACGATCTTTTACAGGAGAGAAAGCATGTCTGCCCTTCAGTGTCCCGTCTGCCGGGGTGACTTCCGTGAGGTTTTGAAGGAGGGCATACTGATCGACGTCTGCACCCAGTGTCGTGGCGTCTGGCTGGATCGCGGCGAACTGGAAAAGCTTTTGTCGCTGGCCGCCGGTGGCACTGTGGCGCAGCCCACGCCGCAACCGGCCCCCTATGTGCCGCCGCAACAGCCGCACTACCA
Organism: Asticcacaulis excentricus; assembly: GCF_003966695.1. Taxonomy (NCBI): domain Bacteria; kingdom Pseudomonadati; phylum Pseudomonadota; class Alphaproteobacteria; order Caulobacterales; family Caulobacteraceae; genus Asticcacaulis; species Asticcacaulis excentricus. Next base: position 1,127,012 of record NZ_AP018827.1, on the reverse strand, counting down.
GCAACCGCCGCAACCCTATCCGCAGCAGCCCTATCATCAGCAACGCCCGCCTCAGGTAGACAAGTACGGGCGGCCCGTCGAATACGACAAGTACGGTCGCAAGATCGAGTACGACAAGTACGGCCATCGCAAGAAGAAAAAGGGCTTCGATATGCTGGATATTTTCGACTTCGATTAAAGGAAAAGACACGGGGCCTTTATCGCGCGCTAACGCTTCGCGGCCTGAGCGCCGGGCCCCACACTCTTTTTAAAACGCCGCCGTCGCTTCCGTAATCGCCTTGTTGGCCAGCCCATCGGCGCGTTCGTTCATCTCGTGCCCGGCGTGGCCCTTGACCCAGTGCCAGTGGATCTTGTGCCGCTGACGGGCCGCGTCGAGGCGCATCCACAGGTCGTCATTTTTCACCGGCTTCTTGTCAGCGGTCTTCCAGCCGCGCGCCTTCCAGCCGTGAATCCACTCCTTGATGCCTTTGAGGACGTACTGGCTGTCGGCGTGCAGGTCGATTTCGCAGGGCTCTTTCAGCGCCTCCAGCGCCATGATGACGGCCATCAACTCCATGCGGTTATTGGTCGTCTCGGCTTCATAGCCGTAGAGTTCCTTCTCATGCGGGCCGAAGGTGAGGATCGCGCCCCAGCCGCCCTTGCCGGGATTACCCTTGCAGGCCCCGTCGGTATAGATGGTGACCTTCTTCATCTCAGGCGGACGCTTCGGTCAGGACGCGCGGCAGCTTGAAGGTCACGGTTTCGCGCACGCCATTGTCCTCGCTCATCGACACGTCGAAGCGCGCGTGAATGGCCTTGATCAGGTCTTCGATCAGGTTTTCCGGCGCCGAGGCTCCGGCGGACATACCCACCGTTTGCGCGCCGTCGAACCAGTTCCAGTCCACCTCCGACGCGTCGTCGATCAGATACGCGCTACGGGCCCCGGCGCGCAGGGCCACCTCGACCAGACGCTGTGAGTTAGATGATTTTTTTGACCCGATGACGAGGAAAAGGTCGCAGTCTTCGGCCACGCGCTTCACCGCCTCCTGACGGTTGGTGGTGGCGTAGCAGATGTCTTCCTTGTGCGGCAGGGAGATGTCCGGGAAGCGCGCCTTAAGCTCGGCCACGATATCGGCGGTGTCATCGACCGACAGGGTGGTTTGGGTAACGAAGGCGAGGTTTTTCGGGTCGGCGGGCTGAAAGCTGCGGGCGTCTTCGACCGTTTCGATCAGCTTGACCACGCCTTCGGGCAATTGCCCCATGGTGCCAATGACTTCGGGGTGGCCGGCGTGGCCGATCAGCAGGATTTCACGCCCGGCTTCGTGATGGCGTTCGGCCTCCACATGCACCTTGGACACCAGCGGGCAGGTGGCATCAAGAAAAAACATCTGACGCGATTGCGCTTCGGCCGGGACCGATTTCGGCACGCCGTGCGCCGAAAACACCACCGGGCGGTCCGGCGGACACTGATCCAGTTCCTTGACGAACACCGCGCCCAGGCCTTTCAGACGATCCACGACGTGTTTGTTGTGGACGATCTCATGGCGCACATAGACCGGCGCGCCGTAAAGTTCGAGGGCGCGTTCGACGATCTGAATGGCGCGATCGACTCCGGCGCAGAAACCGCGCGGGGTCGCCAGTTTGAGAGTAAGGGCATCAGGCATGGGGCTTAGATAAGCGCTTTCGCGGCGGCGCGCCATAGAGTTTGTGCATCATACACAACACCGCTTCGCCATGAAGTCGCCCACATCCCTCTTTAGCTCTTTGAAATTCGCAGGCGAGACGCTACTAAGTGGGGGCGCTTCGCGGCGCCCTTTCGCCTTTTCAAGCTCAAGAGACCTGAATGTCTTCCAAATTGCGTGCGCTTCTGATTGGTCTGTCGCTGGCCGGTGTCGCCTCGGCGGCGATTCTGCCCGGTCTTGCCTCGGCTCAGAATCGCGACCGTGACCGCGATCAATCGGAAGATGACGCGTCAAAGCGCGCCAAGAAGGAAGAAGAGTGGGAACAGAAGGACCTCCGTCTGGCCAAGCGTCGTGCGGATGGTCCGTGCCCCTATGTGAAGGTGCTGTACGAAGCCGCTCGCTATCACGAATTTGCGGATAACAAGGAAGCCTCGTCTGACGCCACCTGGACCGGTCAGATCAACGGCGTCGCGTCGGATTGCGCCTATAAGGGTGATCAGCCGATTGAAATCGCCATGATCATCGGCTTCTCGCTGGGCAAGGGCCCGAAGGCCCCGGCCGATACCAACACCTATCGCTATTGGGTGGCGGTGACCGACCGCGACAAGGCGGTACTGGCCAAGGAATATTTTGACCTGCCGGTGCGCTTTAACGGTCAGCAAACGGTGGATGTGGCCACCCGCGTTGAAAACATCGTCATTCCGCGCGCCTCTTCGACCGTGGCGGGCTCGAATTTCGAGGTTCTGGTCGGCTTTGATGTGACGCCGCAAATGGTGGACTTCAACCGTCAGGGCAAGCGCTTCCGCTTCGCCAAGGTCAAGCCGTAACGATTCTCCGGTTGGGTGAAAATAAAACTGTCACCCGAAAGATACTGACAAACGCCGAAACATGCGCTTTAGTGTTAGCAGAGGGTTAACGCTTGCGTCGTTTCGGGGTCCATGTCGCAGCCAGATAAAGCCAAAAATCATGGCACGGCACCGGTAACGGGACGCGGGCAACGGGGCGGTTTCAGGCTACCCTTTTTCCGTAAGCGCGCCGCTGTCTATTACGATGGCTTCAACCTTTATCACGCGGTGGATGCCTATAAACGGCCCTATCTGAAATGGCTGGACCTCAAGGCGCTGGCGCAGGCGATTAGTCCGTCTGACGAAGTGGTCAAGCGCGTGGTGTGGTGCTCGGCCTTCCGTCCGCAGAACAAGTCGAAAATGAAGCGCCACGAAGACTATATGCGGGCGCTTCAGGCCCGCGGTGTCCTTTGCCGCATAGGCCATTTCGTGTCAGCCATCGACGGCTGCAATGCCTGCGGTCATCAATGGCATCTGGCCATCGAAAAGCAGGGTGACGTCAATCTGGCTCTGTCGATTGCCTCGGATGCCGAAGATAACCTGTTCGACGTCTGCTATCTGGTCTCCGCCGATGGCGACCACGCGGCGACGGCGCGCTACCTCAAAGAACGCTTCCCGAAGAAGGAACTGGTGCTGGTCTGCCCGCCGGGGCGCTATCCCAACAAGCACATCCTCAAATTTGCAGATCGCGTGGTGGAGATCGAGCGCGAGCACCTTGAGGCGTCGTTGCTGCCGCAGATGACCAAATACCGGACGCGCTTGCTGGGGCCGTCATCAACGATTGAGCGCCCCGAAGCCTATGACCCGCCGGAACTGCGCGAAAAGGGCCACCTCAAGGTCGTGGTCAATAACGGGTGACCAATGGATGAGGAGGCCTTCATCCAACTGATAGACGCCAATTTTCCGTATGATCGGGAAAAGGCATGGCGCGGTTTGATCGAATTATCCAAGCAAATATCGCCAAATGCCGCATTCGCTGTACTTAACGAGATATGTCGTCCACCCTTCAAGGGGGGGCTACAGCCTAAGCGCGCCAAAAACATGTTGGATTTTTGGTGTGCACATATTGACCATCCGCTGAAAGTGCCACTGCTTACTGCCGCCGAAGCGCTTATTTCATGCCGTTATTTAAGCGTAGAACAAGCCGTTGCCATTATGCGAATGGTAGCTGGGTATCGCGAACAGTACTGTGCACTGATGATAGCCTATATGTCCTGTGATGACAGAGAGGGCGTCGCGGACGACGCCTACAATGAAATAGTCAAAAGTTGGCAGGCTTGAAATCGGTATCTAGTCTCTGTCAAGCCGCTGTGGTCGCCGGTGTCGATCAAACCCCCGGAGGCCTATGGCTCACCTGAAATGTCCGGAAAAGAGCACCTCAAGGTCGTGGTCAATAACGGTCAGGGGCTGCCGCGCTGGTAAAACCGCGCCAGTACGAAAGCCCCGAACATCAGGGCGCTGAGGAAAATCACCAGAAAGGCGAGGGTGTCGATGGCGACCTTGCTCTGCGCGCTGCCGTGAAACAGGTCGCGGACTTCGAGGCTGAGGGCGGCTGCGGATTCGGTGGATTGGGAAGAGGGTGTCATGTGCGGCTCCTGAGCTGATGCACTGAGTGTAGGCACAGGCGTCATCAGCGGGGACAGGTTGCAACTCCCGCCTGTGAGTGAGGCGCGGCGACAGACGGGCGGCCTATTGACTCTTGGGCTCGCCTCACGCACAAGCGAGATGACCCACGGGAGAGTGCATGACTCGTCATGCCGCCGAAGGCGCAACCGCCCCGGAAACGCTCAGGCCAAAGGACCGTGGATCGTTTTACACGCTGGAAAATGGCGCCATGAGGCGCCTACCGACGGAGCAACGGCCCGTAAACCGGGTCTAAATCTCTCAGGTCACAGGGACAGCGGGGGCAGACTTTTTTAGTGAAAAGCTCTGCGATTCCGCACGTTTGCAACCCTGAGGCCGCGTATGACCGATGTCGCTCTGAAATCCACTCCGCTTGAGGACCGTCACGTCGCGCTGGGGGCGCGCATGGTGCCGTTCGCTGGCTACAACATGCCCGTTCAGTACGAAGGCGTGATGGCCGAGCACAAATGGACCCGCGCCGAAGCCGGTCTGTTCGACGTGTCGCACATGGGGCAGGCGCGCCTGAGCGGGACGGATGCCGTCCACACGCTCGAAGCCCTGACGCCGACCGATTTTGCGGCGCTGAAGCCCGGCAAGCAGAAATATTCGCTGCTGCTCAACGAAGCGGGCGGCATTCTCGACGACTGGATGGTGTCGCGTCCGCAAGCCGATGGCTTCTTTCTGGTGGTCAATGCCGCCTGCAAGGATCAGGACTTCGCGATTATCGCCGACAGCCTCAAGGGCGATACGACGTTTGACATCCTGGCCGACCGCGCGCTTCTGGCCTTGCAGGGGCCGCGCGCCCGCGAAGTGATGGCGCAGGTCTGCCCCGCCGCCTGTGACATGTACTTCATGGACTGCGGCACGTTCGAGATTCTGGGGGAAACGGCCTTTGTGTCGCGGTCGGGTTATACGGGCGAAGATGGTTTTGAAATCAGCTTTCCGGCCGCCCGCGCCGCTGAGCTGTGGGACCTGCTGCTAACCTTCCCGCAGGTGAAGCCGATCGGTCTGGGCGCGCGCGATTCGCTGCGCCTCGAAGCCGGGATGCCGCTCTATGGGCACGAAATGGACGAAACCTACGGCGTGGTCGAGTCGGGCCTGAGCTTCGGCATGTCGAAGTCGCGTCTGGAACGCGGCGACATCCGCGGCATCGAGCGCATCCGGGCGGAGCGCGAAAACCCGCAACGCACCCGCGTGGCACTGCGCGTATTGGAAGGGCCGCCCGCCCGCGACGGGGCCAAGATCCTCAACACTGAGGGTGAGGCCATCGGCATCGTCACCTCCGGCGTGCCATCGCCGACGCTCGGCTATTCGATTGCTATGGGCTATGTGCCCGCCACGCAATCGGCGCCCGGCACGCAACTGAAGCTGGAGGTGCGCGGCAAACCCTATGCCTGCGAAGTCGTCACCATCCCCTTCGTCCCTAACTCATATTACCGCAAACCCAAGGCTTAAGAGGTCGTCATCATGAAATTCACCAAGGAACACGAGTGGGTCAAGGATCAGGGCGACGGCACGGCCTTCGTCGGCATCACAGCCTATGCCGCCGACGCGCTGGGCGATGTGGTCTTCGTCGAAGTCCCGGAAGCCGGCAAGACCCTGACCAAGGGCGACGCCTTCGCCGTGGTCGAGTCGGTCAAGGCCGCCTCTGACGTCTATGCGCCGGTCGATGGCGAGGTCATCGAAGGCAATGGCGAACTGGGCAATGCGCCGGAAACCGTTAATGCTGTGCCGGAGGCCGGTGGCTGGTTCGCGAAAATCAAGCTGACCAATCCGTCGCAGCTTGATGCGCTGATGGATCGCGAAGCCTACGAAGCCTATCTGGCGACTCTGTAATCAAGTGCCTCCCCTGATGTCAGGGGAGGTGGATTCGCCGTCGGTCAGGCGGCGAAGACGGTGGGGTTAAAACCACCGGTGTAACCCCCCTCCGGCTTCGCCGGTTTCCCCCCTGATATCAGGGGGGATGCTTAGAGGTAAATCTCATGCGTCAGTCCAATCAGCCCGTCGAACAGGGCACCTTTGTCCGTCGTCACATCGGTCCGTCCGAAGCCGAAATCTCCGCCATGCTGGTGGAGCTGGGGGTGTCCGATATCGACGCCCTGATCGATCAGACCATCCCCGTGGCCATCCGCGAACGCTCCCCCATGGGCGTGGGCGAGGCGATGGATGAAGAGGCGGTTCTGGCGCATCTGCGCGGCGTTGCCGCGGAAAACAAGCCGTTCGTCTCGCTGATCGGGCAGGGCTATTACGGCACGCTGCTGCCGGGCGTCATTCAGCGCAATATTCTGGAAAATCCAGCCTGGTACACGGCCTATACGCCCTATCAGCCGGAAATCAGTCAGGGCCGCCTTGAAGCGCTGCTGAACTTCCAGACCTTGCTGTGCGATCTGACCGGGCTTGACGTCGCCAATGCCTCGCTGCTCGATGAGGCAACCGCCGCCGCCGAAGCCATGGCGCTGGCGCGTCGGTCCTCAAAGGTCAAGGCCGACCGCTTCTTCGTCGATGCCGACTGCCACCCGCAAACCCTGGCCGTCATCCGCACCCGCGCCGAACCGCTGGGCTGGGAGATCGTCGTCGGCAATCCGGAAACCGACATCGACGCCGAGGTTTTCGGCATCCTGCTGCAATATCCCGGCTCGTCGGGTGAGGTACGCGATTTCCGTCAGGTGATCGCGTCTGCCAGGGCGAAGGGCGCGATCGTCTCTATGGCCGCCGATCCGCTGGCCCTGACGCTTCTGACCTCGCCGGGCGAACTGGGCGCCGACATCGCCATCGGCTCCATGCAACGTTACGGCGTGCCGATGGGCTATGGCGGCCCGCACGCCGCCTATATGGCCGTCAAGGACGCGCTGAAGCGTTCCATGCCGGGCCGCCTCATCGGCGTGTCGGTCGATAGCCGCGGGGAGCCGGCCTATCGTCTGGCCCTGCAAACGCGCGAACAGCATATCCGCCGTGAAAAGGCGACCTCCAACATCTGTACCGCTCAGGTGCTGCTGGCCGTCATCGCCTCCATGTACGCCGTCTATCACGGTCCGGAAGGCTTGAAGGCCATCGCTTCGGCCATCCACGAGAAGACCAGTGCCCTTGCGGCGCATCTGCGCGGTCTGGGCTTTGAGGTTGTGACCAGGGCGGCCTTCGATACGATTACGGTGAAAACCGGTGCCGACACCGCCGCCATCCACGCGCGTGCGGTGGCCGATGGCATCAACTTCCGCCGCGTCGATGACACCCATATCGGCGTGTCGCTGGATGAAAGCGTCACCCCGGCGGCACTGGCGCGCGTCATCGCGGCCTTTGCCGCTGGCAAGGACGGCGGTACGGGCGAGGGCGTGGCCATTCCGGCCACCTTGCGGCGTTCGGACGACATCCTGACCCATCCGGTCTTTCATCTCTATCGCTCGGAAACCGAAATGCTGCGCTATCTGCGCCGCCTGTCGGACAAGGATTTGGCGCTCGACCGCACCATGATCCCGCTGGGGTCGTGCACCATGAAGCTCAATGCCACGACCGAGATGATCCCCATCACGTGGCCGGAGTTTTCGAACCTGCACCCCTTTGCGCCCAAGGATCAGGCGAAGGGCTATCAGCGCATGTTTGACGCGCTCGAAGCCTATCTGTGCGGCATTTCGGGCTATGACGCCGTCTCCCTGCAACCCAATTCGGGCGCGCAGGGCGAATATGCGGGCCTTCTGGCCATCCGGGGCTATCACCTCTCGCGTGGCGATTCCCACCGTGACATCTGCCTGATCCCGGCTTCGGCGCACGGCACCAACCCGGCCTCGGCCCAGATGGTCGGCATGAAGACGGTGGTGGTCGCCTGTGACGAGGACGGCAATGTCGATATGGCCGATCTGAAGCTCAAGGTCGATCAGTACGCGGCCAATCTGGCGGCTATCATGATCACCTATCCGTCGACCCACGGTGTGTTTGAAGAAGCGATCAAGGAGATCTGCGACCTGGTCCATGCGGCGGGCGGTCAGGTTTATCTCGACGGGGCCAACCTCAATGCGCAGGTCGGCCTGTCGCGTCCGGGGCACTACGGCTCGGACGTCAGCCACTTTAACCTGCATAAGACCTTCTGCATCCCGCATGGCGGCGGTGGTCCCGGCATGGGCCCCATCGGCGTCAAGGCGCATCTGAAACCCTTCCTGCCGTCGGACCCGCAAACGGGCGAGGCGGGGGCGGTGTCGGCGGCCCCCTATGGTTCGGCTTCTATCCTGCCGATCTCGTTTGCCTATATGCTGCTGATGGGCGATCAGGGTCTGCGCAAGGCGACAGAGGTGGCCATTCTCAACGCCAACTACATCGCCGCGCGCCTCGAAGGGCACTTTCCGGTGCTATATCGCGGCGAAAAGGGCCGCGTGGCGCATGAGTGCATCATCGACCTGCGCCCGATCAAGGACGCCACGGGTGTGACGGTGGACGATGTGGCCAAACGCCTGATCGACCACGGCTTCCACGCGCCTACTATGAGCTTCCCGGTGCCGGGCACGCTGATGATCGAGCCGACGGAGTCCGAGGCCAAGACGGAACTGGATCGCTTCTGCGACGCCATGATCGACATCAAGCGCGAAATCGATGACGTGGCCAATGGCCGCTTCACGGCGGAGCAAAGCCCGCTGCGTCACGCGCCGCACACCATCTTCGATCTGGCCTCCGAAACGTGGGACCGCGCCTATAGCCGTCAGGAAGCCTGCTTCCCGACCAAGGGGGCGATGGCCAACAAGTACTGGTCGCCGGTCAACCGCATCGACAATGTCTATGGTGACCGCCATCTGGTCTGCTCGTGTCCGCCGATGGAGAGCTATATGGACGAGGCGGCGGAGTAATCCGCCGACTCGGACAGCGTGCGACCGCACGCCGCCGCCCCTGTGGCGAGCCAAGCGGCGTTTGAGCGGGAAAACCGCGAGGCGGCGGAATAGAACGATGTGTGAGCGGATAAGCCGCCGAATCTGACAACGGCCAATCCATTGAACAAGAGGCGGTCTTGCGGGGCCGCCTTTTTTTGCGATAAAAAAGACACGGCTTGTGGCCATCACGTCACGTATCAGCGCTTTTACCTAAAGTGAGCCCAATTAAGGCCAGTCGCCGCAATTTAGACCTTAGTGGCTCTTTATAAAGGTGATGACGATTCCCATATCGCAATCGCGGCGGGATTATTAGCCTAGACTTACGATATCATAACCCTGGTATGGTAGCTTTGAACGGCTACTGACAGAATAGGGCCTGAAACGGTCTAGAACGACCGCACAGGACCACGGAGCAAGACGATGAGCGGGCCGAAGGGCTTATTGGCGGGACTTTTCAAACCTTCCTCCGGGAAGGCGTCGAAGTCGCGCGCGCTCGAGACCGCCTCGCCGAAAACCCGCAAGCCCAAAACCCGTCGTAAGGGCCATGTGCGTAGCGGTGCCAGCCGTCTGTGGCGCGGGGTTCTGGTTGGGCTCGGCTTCTTCATTGTGGTTCTGGGTGTGATCATCGCGCCCCTGCCGGGACCAATGGGCCTGCCCGTCTCCATCGCCGGCTTGGTTATTGTTCTGAGAAACTCTTACTGGGCCAAGCGGCAGTTTATCCGCACCTGGCGGCGTCATCCGAAGTGGCTGACCCCGGTGCGCCGTCTTTTGCGTCCGCGCGCCAGATTCCTGTCGATCATCTGGCATCAGATGCTGCGTACCGAGAAGCTGGTGATTACCCGGACAAAGGACCGTATTCTGGGACCCGTTCGGCGTCGTTTCCTGCGCAAGGCGCGCCGCCATAGCTTCCGCCCACAGTCGGCCGATTAAAAAAACCTCCCGATCCTTGGATCGGGAGTTTTTTTGTGGTCTGAATGAGGGGTCTCAGAGGGCCTTGACGACCCCCTCGACCCTCTTCTTGGCATCGGCGAATAGCATCCCCGCCGATGCGAAGTGATCAGAGGGCCTTGACGATCCCTTCGACCATCTTCTTCGCATCGGCAAACAGCATCATCGTATTGTCGCGGAAGAAGAGTTCGTTTTCGACACCCGCATAGCCCGACGACATGCCGCGTTTGACGAAGAGTACGGTCTGCGCCTTTTCGACGTCGAGGATCGGCATACCGAAGATGGCCGAGGTCGGGTCGGTCTTGGCCGCTGGATTGGTCACGTCATTGGCCCCGATGACAAAGGCAACGTCCGCCGTGGCAAACTCGCTGTTGATGTCCTCCAGTTCGAAGACCTCATCATAAGGGACATTGGCTTCGGCCAGCAGCACATTCATGTGCCCCGGCATGCGGCCCGCCACAGGGTGGATGGCGTATTTGACCTCAACGCCTTCCTCTTTCAGCTTGTCGGCCATTTCGCGCAGGGCGTGCTGAGCCTGAGCCACCGCCATGCCATAGCCCGGCACGATGATGACCTTGGAGGCGTTCTTCATGATGAAGGCGGCGTCATCGGCTGAGCCCTGCTTGACCGGGCGCGTTTCGACCTTGCCACCGGCGGCGGCCGCCGAGGTATCGGCCCCGAACCCGCCCAGAATGACCGAGACGAAGGAGCGATTCATCCCCTTACACATGATGTAGCTGAGGATGGCCCCGGAGGAGCCGACCAGCGCCCCGGTGATGATCAGGGCGATGTTTTCCAGCGTGAAGCCCAGCGCCGCCGCAGCCCAGCCCGAATAGGAGTTAAGCATGGAGACAACGACCGGCATGTCGGCCCCGCCAATGGGGATGATCAGGGTCACGCCCAGCACCAGAGACAGGGCAAAGATCAGCCAGAAGGCCCACTGCGCCTGACCCGCCGTGGCGATCAGCACGCCGATTAGGGCGAAGATGGCCAGACCGATGCCTATATTCAGGGCGTGACGCGCCGGCAGGATGATCGGTGCCCCCGACATATTGCCGTTGAGCTTGGCAAAGGCGATGACCGAACCGGTGAAGGTGATGGCACCGATGGCAACGCCCAGACTCAGTTCGATCACTGACTGCGTCTTGATGCCGAGGCCGGAGTCGATATGGAAGGCGTCTGGCGCATAGAGGGCCCCCACGGCAACCAGACAGGCGGCCAGACCGACCAGTGAGTGGAAGGCGGCCACAAGCTGCGGCATGGAGGTCATCGAGACCTTTTTGGCGATGCTCGCTCCGGCAAAACCGCCGACCGCCACGCCACCCAGGATCAGGGCGATGGTGACGGGGTCGATCTCACCGCCAATAAACAGGCCCAGAAGCGTCACGCCGACGGCGATGGCCATGCCGACCATGCCGTAAAGATTGCCCTGACGCGAGGTTTCGGGCGAGGACAGGCCGCGCAGGGCCAGAATGAACAGCACGCCCGAAACCAGATAGGCGAGGGCCGAAAAGTCAGCGAAAGACATTAGTGCGCCCCTTCTTTTTTAACCTGAGCGGGACGCTCTTTTTTCTTGTACATGGCCAGCATCCGGCGCGTGACCATGAAGCCACCGAAGATATTGACGGCCGCCAGCGCGCTGGCGATGGCACCGGAGCCCTTGGCAAACCAGGTGCCTGCGCCGAAACCGGAGGCCGCGGCGGCGATCAGCGCACCGACGATAATGACCGAGGAGATGGCGTTGGTCACGGCCATCAGCGGCGTATGCAGGGCCGGGGTCACCGACCAGACCACGTAATAGCCGACAAAGACCGCCAGTACGAAGATGGCGAAATGGAAGACGGTGGGATTGATGTGTTCCACGGTTTCCCCCTTAATTTTGTAAGTTGGGGTGCACCACGGCACCGTTTTGCGTGACCAGAGCGGCCTTGAGAATCTCATCCTCAAAATCCGGGCTCAGTGCGCCGTCCTTGATCAGCAGCCCCAGAAAGGCCTGAAGATTTTTGGCGTAAAGCGCCGAGGCGTCGTTGGCGATGGCCGCGACGATATTGGTCGGGCCATAGATTTTGACGCCATGCGTTTCCGCCACGCTATCGGGCACGCAGCCCTCGACATTGCCGCCCTGCGGGGCCGCGATATCGACCAACACCGAACCGGCCTTCATCGAGGCGACCTGCGCCGCCGTAACCAGTCGGGGGGCCGGGCGGCCGGGGATCAGGGCGGTGGTGATGACGATGTCCTGCTTGCCGATATGGCCGCTGATCAGTTCGGCCTGTTTGGCCTTATAGTCGTCGGACATTTCCTTGGCATAGCCGCCCGCGGTCTGGGCGTTTTTGAACTCTTCGTCCTCGACCGCGATGAACTTGGCCCCCAGCGATTCGACCTGTTCCTTGGTTGCCGGGCGCACATCGGTGGCGGAGACGACCGCCCCCAGACGCCGCGCCGTAGCGATGGCCTGAAGCCCGGCCACGCCAACGCCCATCACAAACACCTTGGCCGGAGCGACGGTGCCCGCCGCCGTCATCATCATCGGAAAAGCCTTGCCGTATAGGTGCGCGCCTTCGATCACAGCGCGGTAACCGGCCAGATTGGCCTGAGACGACAGGGCGTCCATCACCTGCGCGCGGGTGATGCGCGGCACGAACTCCATGGCGTAGGCGGTGGCACCGGCCTCGGCCAGCGCTTTCAGCGCGTCTTTTTCGCGGTAGGCGTCGAGCAGGGCGACGACGGTCGCGCCTTGTTTCAGCGTTTTTGCTTCGGTGGTGGACGGGCCGCGCACCTTGAGCAGGATGTCTGCCGACGACCACACGGCTTTGGTGTCCGCAATCTCTGCGCCCGCAGCGGTAAACGCTTCGTCGGTAAAGGCCGCGCTGAGGCCCGCGCCGGTTTCCACAACAACGCGCTGGCCGCTGGCGACCCATTTCTTCACCGTGTCGGGTGTCGCGGCGACCCGCGTTTCCCCCGTCAGGCTTTCCTTCGGTATTCCGATGACAAGAACCAAGTGTCTCTCCCCGGATTTGTCTGATTACATCAGAAAAATCCTCACAATTGCAACGATTTACGCCACTTTATTCTTCTTATACTCAGGCCTTACGGCCTCGCCGGGGTTTAGTAAAGACAGTTTTAGAGGCTCAAGCGTTGAGCCAGGCTGACCTGCGGCAGGTGTCAACCTATCACGGTTCTGCGGATTTACGGTCTTCAACTTCCTGTGGGGCGCGTGGCGGGATGACGAGACTGACCATGACGAAGCTGAGGACCAGCAGCAGCGCCCACGCCCCCATCTTGTGCAGGCTGACCATGTGCCAGACATCCTGATCCGGATAGACCCAGGTGCGCGTGGCCGTGCCGATATTTTCCGCCACCCATAGAAAGAAGGCCGTCAGCGCATTGGCGAGGATGAAGGGCATCCGGCGATCCTTTTGGTCAACGCGAAAGACGATCCAGCTTCGCCACCACAGCCCGCCGATGGCGGCGAACAGCAGATAGCGAAAATCCCAGATATAGTGATGGGTGAAGAAGTTGAGATAGATCAGCGCCGCCAGCAAAAAGGTGGCCCACACAGGCGGATAGTTAGTGTATCTCAGGTCCATCACCCGACTGGCGCGGGCAATGAAGGAACCGACGCAGGCATACATGAAGCCGGTAAACAGCGGCACAGCCGCAATCCGGATGACGGCTTCGTCCGGATAGGCCCACGAGCCCATATGCGTCTTGAAAATCTCCATCACCGTGCCGACGACGTGATAGAGGAAGATGACCCGCGCCTCCTCGAAGGTTTCCAGACGCAGGACCAGCATCAGGATTTGCAGGATCACCGCCGCGACGAACAGGAAGTCGTAGCGCAGCAGCGGGGCCTTATCCGGCCAGAACAGGTGCGTGGCGATCAACAGCCCCAGCATGGCCGCGCCGAACAGGCATGACCACGCCATCTTCAGACCAAACAGGATAAATTCGGCCAGTGGCGCGGGCAACCGGTCGAGCGTGTGGTGGATGAGCCGCCGCGCCGGTTGCAAAAAAGGCCCCAGCGGGTGGGGCCTTTGGCTCTGATCTATTGGCGCGCTCAGTGGGCGTCCGGCTTCTTCTTGAGCACCAGAAAGCCAATCACGGCCACTACGGCCGAAACGAAGCCGGCGATGAAGAAGCCCGCGCCCTTAACGGCGAACAGAAGCACGAAGAACAGGATGCCAACGGCGATGATCAGACTGCCCCACTTGGTCAGGCCCATGAACAGGTCGTAGGTTTCCGACTGTTCGTGGATGTCCATGTCGCCCTTGTGGTAGTCGCCCGATTGATGTCCGGCCATTGGATTCGTGTCCCTGAAAAAGTCTGTCGTTCGTACTTTTCTACAAAAGCAGGGCTTTGCGGTCAACGGCTGATGGACGCAGGCGCTGAAATCGCCTAAAACGGTTGCAAGTGAAATTATAAAACAGGTTCCGGCGTGATCCGGACAGGGATGAACGACAGGCGGGTGGGATCTGGGTTTAGAGCCACACGCATGATTTTTGCCAGACTTTGGGCCTCGCTGAAGCCCGGTAACACCAATGACGGATCGACGGAGCGTCTGAAGCACACGCCTCTGGAGGACGCCTATGCCTTCGCTATTGGCTGTTCGATGATCGTGCTGGGGATCGTCCTGCTGAAGACCGTCGGGCTGGTCACTGGCGGCGTGGCCGGGATTGCACTGCTGGTCTCCTATCTGATCCCGCTGCCGGTCGGCGTGCTTTTCATGATGATCAATGTGCCCTTTTTCATTTTTGCCTATCTGGGCATGGGCCGGGTCTTCATGATCAAGACCATCATCGTTTCCATGGCGATCATGGGGCTGGCCGTGCTGATGCCTATGGCCGTGCATATCGACTATGTGCAGCCCTTGTTTGCCGCCGTCTTCGGCGGGACGATCATCGGCATGGGGATATTGTCGCTGGCAAGGCACGGAGCCGGGGCCGGAGGTACGGGCGTCTTATCCCTCTATCTTCAGAAAAAGCGCGGTATTAATGCCGGTCAGACGCAACTGATCATCGACCTGATTATTATGGCGGCGTCGATGTTCGTCATACCGGGGGAGCGGCTATTGTACTCGGTCGTGTCGGCGGCGGCCATGAGTCTGGTCATGATGAGCTGGCACCGCCCGGAGCGCTATATCGGACGGTAAAGGCTCTTTACTTGGCGATTGGGTTCTCACAGATTAATTCAATGCGCTTAAGTGATGATCGCCCGGTCTATATCCGCTTCGTTTGTTTCAAGACCATCGAAGGGCAAAGACATGCCTTGGGTATATTTCAAGCCTGCGATGACGCGCAGGATAGTCATTATGCAGAGGGCTGGGCGCTCGCCCTACTGAACGAAACCTATGATTGGTTCTGTCGTCATTTAAAAAAACCAGATCGACTTTATTACGGTGATAGATGGCATCCCGGCAATCCCGGTTTGTCGTGGTTTAAACCCGAGGCGGTGGAGCATATTCGCCGCATGTATGACCTTAAAACAGCTCTGGAGGCCTGCGGGGTCCATATAGAGGTCTTGACGACACGTGACGTAGGACAAGTCCTTTATGAGGACGCACATCAGGTGTGCGCTGTACCGTCAAGACATACGTTCGGGTGAAGCGTTTGTCTTGTCTCCTCTAATGAAAAGAAAGATTGAACCTAAACCAGCGCCTCGAACTGGTCGATCAGGCCTTTCAGCCGCTGACAGCCCATCTCCCAGAAGGCCTTTTCGCGCGGATTGAGCCCAAACGGGGCCAGCGCTTCGAGATAGGTCTTTGTCCCGCCCGCCGACAGAAGCTGCGCGTAGAGCGGGGTGAAGGCTTCGGGGTTTTCGCGTCGCTTTTCCATCAGGGCCGATACCAACAGGTCACCGAAGGCATAGGCATAGACGTAGAAGGGCGCGTGGACGAAGTGGCTGATATAGGCCCACCAGTATTCATAGCCGTCGTTCAGCCTGATCGCGGGCCCCAGTGACTCGCCCATCACCTCAAGCCACAGGGCGTTCAGCCGATCGAGCGGCACTTCGCCCTCAAGACGTTCAGCATGGAAGCGTTCTTCGAAGCGATGGAAGGCGATCTGACGCACCACGCTGTTGAGGCCATCCTCGATCTTGCCGGCCAGCAGCGCCTTCCTGTCTTCGGGCGAGGCATCAGCCACCAGATATTCGAACACCAGCCCTTCGGCAAAGATCGACGCGGTTTCCGCCAAAGTTAGCGGCGTGTCGGCCAGAATAGAGCCCAGAGGCGCGGCCAGAGTCTGATGCACCGCATGGCCCAGTTCGTGGGCCAGGGTCAGCATTTCGCGCCGCTCACCCGTGAAGTTGAGCATCACATAGGGGTGGTGGCTGGACGACACGGGGTGGGCATAGGCCCCCGACGACTTGCCTTCGCGCGGCTGGGCGTCGATCCACGGCTTTTCAAAAAAGACGGCGGCGCGTTCGGCAAAGTCTGGCCCCAGACGGGCGAAGGAATCGAGCACAATGCGTCTGGCTTCGTCCCAGCTATACAATTTCGGAGCAGCGCTGGTCAGGGGGGCATTGCGGTCCCAGAAATTCAATACCGTCTTGCCCATGACCTTCGCCTTCAGCCCATAGTAGCGGTGCGACAGGGCGGCGTAGGATTCGCTCACGGCCTCGGCCATGGCATCGACAGCATCGCCATCGACCTCATTGGCCAGATGGCGCGAGGCGGCGGGCGTAGCGAACTTGCGCCAGCGGTCTTCGACCTGCTTTTCAAAGGCCAGCGTATTGAGCGCCAGAGCCAGTACCGGCGCATTGTCTTTCAAGGCCACAGACAGGCCTTCGGCGGCGGCTTTGCGCACGGCTTCGTCAGGCGAGGACAGGCGCGTCAGGGCGTCATTGAGCGTCAGGACTTCGGGCTTCGACTTCGGCCCGATTCTGACGCGCAAACGGGTCAGGGTCTCATCGAACAGGCGCACCCACGAGGCGGCACCGGGCATCCTTTCCAGCAGCAGCTTTTCCAGATCGGCTGATAATTCATGCGGGCGGTTGGCGCGGATACGCCGCAGCCACGGCCGCCATTTTTGGGCCTTTTCGGTGACGCGAAGCGCCTGTTCTATTTCCCAGTCTTCCAACTGGTTCAGTTCCAGCGACAGGAACAGGCTGTCGGTCGAGATCAGCGCGGCCTTGTTACGCAGGTCGGCATCGAGCTTGGCAATCTGTGTATCTTCGCGCGCGATGGTCGAGGCGAGCGTCGTATAGGCCATAGCCCCGGCCATGCGATCCGAGGCGCGCTCATAAAGCGTGGCCGCCTGATCGATCAGCAGGCCCAGTCGCTCGGCATTACCGCGCGCCGCGACGAAATTGCCCTGTAGCTTCTGAAGCTCTTTCAGGGTCGCCGCCGCTTCGGCAAAGTCGGCAGCGATCTTCGGGTCGTCCACACCGCTGTAAAGATCGGTGAGATCCCAGACGGGAAGGGCGTCGGTGGCTAGGGCCGCGGAGTCGATCTGTGTCATATCCTGGCCTTAGCTAAAACGCCGGAGAAAAGCGAGGGCTTTCAAGGTGCCGGCTCCGGATTTACAGCCGAAACCATAGGGTTTAAGCTGTGCAGCAATAAGGGGAGGCGGGGATGAAATTCAGAGCCATTGGTCTCGTGGTAGGTACCGTGTGCGTCCTGTTTGGCGCGTCGGAGGTTCGGGCCGGAAGTCTCACGGCGGCGGACTGGAAAGCGTTCCGCGACCATTCGATGAGTCAACATGGTGAGGCCGAGCCGGACGAACTGGAGTACCAACTCTATGTTTCCGGCGAAAAAGACGAGAAAGAGGTGCCGGTCGATGCAGCCGTGCAGGCCTTTGGGCATTACTTCGGGTTCGCGCAGGAAGACGCCAACGCCTATGCAAGCCTGATCGTCGGTCTGGTCAATTATTTCGAGACCTGCGACAGGCAGTGCGCGTTCCGGGCGGGCCAGCCTTTGTACGATGAGGCAGCGCGCCTTCTGGTCAGAGAGCGCAGCGGGCGGCTGCTGAAGGCGGTGGTGGCCTATTGCCGCCACGAATGCGCCTTTGAGCCGGGAGCCCCGCTGTATGACGAGGCGCGGCAACAGATAGTTGCAGACACCAGCGGTCAGCTTTTGACCGAGGTACTCAAAAGGATTGCTCAGGACGAAACACCGGCGCTGGTCCGCCTCGGCTGGGATACGCCTAAGGCACTCGATGCGTTTCGTGACCTCTATCTCTACACGGAAAAGGAGATATGGCTGGCGGCGTTCCTGAGCCGGTTGCCAGACGATCCGGTGGGAGTTGCCACCTTGCCGGCTATGCATCGGGACGCCGGTCTGCCGGATATGCGAAGCGGAGCCCTGCCAGCGCTGATCGATACGACGCTGGCCCGCTTGAAGCCGACACCGGATGGCCTGCGCTGGCGAAAAGTGCTGGAAGGGATGCAGGTGGGTCATCTGGTTGAAAGGGGGTTCGATGCCGAGGCCGTGCGGCGATATCGCGCCCTGCCGGAGGCGATGAAATCTGATCTGTTCAAGGCGTCGGCTGACTGGTCGAAAGAGGCGGCCTGCCGCAGCGTCGATGCGCTTGAAAGTAACGCGGTCGCTCTCGGTGCCGCCCTGTGGCTCGAAGGGCAGGCAGAAGAGGCGCGAACCCTGTGGCAAGGCGTATCTGTGACGCCCGGATTCAATCCTCTGCGTGACGCCATTACCCCCGAAGTGACCGATAAAGCCTTGTTCGAACTCTATTTGGTCGGTGATCAGACTGCGGTGGAACCTCACAAGGATGCGTGCGGCAATGGGGTTTTCCGAGGTGGCAGTCTGGAAGGGAATGGTGCGTTGTTCGCTTTGGCCCGTGCGGCCCCGGCGGTACGCGAAGTCGTGGCGCGACGCCTCGATAAGGCGGGCTATGTCGACATGGCCGTCTGGCTGCGTCGCCCGCAGGCCCCCTATATCGACCCTGAGGCCGTCTCCTTTCTGGAGCCCCTGAGCGATCTTATCGCTATTGCACCGGATATGGCCCGCACATGGAAGGCCTTCGCCGAAGAGGCTAAAGCCCGCGACGAAGCGTTGCTGCGGGCCAGCAACGGTCCGGGGCACGTAAAGGTGGCAGGCGAACCGGCACAATGGGCCGAAAACCCCCTGCCTGAGGGTATGTCGGCATGGCCGGAAGACAAGGAAGGGCCTAAGCCGCCGCGCAATCTGTCCAAATGGATCGGCAGCGTGGTGCGTTATGAGGCATCGGGCAAGGAGGCCACCGTCGTCTATGAATCCGCCGAATACGATCTGGCTGGGGAAATTCCCGCCTATGGCCTGTGGGTAGCGCTGAAGCGCGACGGCAGGTGGCAGACGCCGCTCTATCTTGGGCTTCAGACGCATTTTCCCTATGTGGTCACGCCGGGGTCGAACCTGCCGCTGATCGACGGCGACCGACTGCGGCTGGAGGTTCAGGTCAGGGAAATCGATCTCGACACGATCACCTTTCCCCCGGTTTCACTGGATTATAAGCGCAAGGCAAAGGGGCTTTATCTCGACATCCCGCTGGAGAGCCTGCGCGCCGATGCAGACGGGGATGGTCTGACCGATGTGGAAGAGCGTCGTCTCGGCCTCGACCCTGCCCAGGGTGACAGCGATGGCGACGGCCTGATCGACGGCGTTGATCCCTTGCCGCTGAGCGCCTACAGCGCCGCAACCGATCCGCGCCTGTCACAGGTGGCGCGCCTCGTTCTGGAGGCGCTGGCCGGACATGAGGCGAGAGCAATTGTCATCCGTCCGCGGCCTGAGCAGCCTGCGGATGATATACTGGCGGCTATTGCGGGAGGTGCCGCGCCTAAGGGGTTCAGACAGACCCTGTTTGTCGTCGCCGAAAAAGACATCTTTGCCGGTATAGCCGGTGCGCCCTTCCGTCTGATCGTCTATTCGCCTACCGATCTGGAGCGTCTGGGGCGCGGTAAGGCGCCTTTTTATCCACCGCAGATTATCAACCTGTTCGCGGCACCCGACGGTTCGGCCTATTTCGTCAACTGGTCGGCGGGGTGGGTCGGCGGTTCGCTGATCATCCGCTGCCAGAAAGAGGTCTGTAAGGGCGAGACGGTCGGCGGCTGGATTACATAAGGTCTGATCGTCCCTCAACGGGACATTAACCCTGTCCTTCAACCGGATTTTCAGGGTGTTGCTCTATTTGTGTCTCAAAACAGATCGTCCGCACCTCCATGCGGGCGCTCAGGCGCAACCGGCGGCATAGTCTTCGGCGGCGTCCTACACTCAACACGAGATGGTGCGGGCAATGGCTAAGACGATTCTGATTTGCGACGATGATCCGACCCAGCGGCGGCTGATTCAGGCCGTTTTGGAACGCGAGGGCTTTGCGGTCGTCCACGCCGAGAACGGACCGCAGGCCTATGATCGCCTGACCACCACCTCCGGCATAGACGCGGTCATTCTCGATCTGGTCATGCCGGGGCAGTCGGGTATCGACACGCTCAAGGACATCCGTGCGGCGGGCATTCGCACGCCGGTGGTGGTGCTTACCGCCTCGGGCGGCATCGACACCGTCGTCAAGGCCATGCAGGCCGGGGCGCAGGACTTCTTTATCAAACCCGCCTCACCAGAGCGTATTCTGGTCAGCGTGCGTAACGCCTTGCAGATGGGCGATATGGCGGCCGAGGTGACGCGCCTGAAGAAGCAGGTCACCAACCGCACCTCGTTCGACGATCTGGTCGGCACGTCTGCGGCCATGCAGATGGTGCGCCGTCTGGGCGAACGCGCCGCGCGGTCGGGCATCCCCGTGCTGATCCTGGGCGAAAGCGGCGTCGGTAAGGAACTGATCGCGCGCGCCATTCAGGGCTCATCGGATCGCGCCGGTAAGCCCTTTGTCGCCGTGAACTGTGGTGCCTTACCGGCCAATCTGGTCGAATCCATTCTGTTCGGTCACGAAAAGGGTTCCTTCACCGGCGCGTCGGACAAGCACCTTGGCAAGTTTCAGGAAGCCAGCGGCGGCACGCTGTTCCTCGATGAGGTCGGTGAACTGCCGCTTGACATGCAGGTCAAGCTGCTGCGCGCCCTTCAGGAAGGCGAAATCGACCCCATCGGCGCCAAACGTCCGGTCAAGGTCGATGTCCGCATCATTTCGGCGACCAACCGCAACCTTCAGGATCAGGTAAAGGCCGGGCATTTCCGCGAAGACCTCTTCTACCGCCTCAATGTCTTCCCGATCGAAGCGCCGTCCTTGCGTGAACGCCGTGAGGATATTCCGGCCCTGATCGAACACTTCATCCGTCGTTTCAATGTCGAAGAGGGCAAGCGCGTGGCCGGTGTGGCCTCGGACGCCCTGCAACTCCTGTGCGCTTACGACTGGCCAGGCAATGTGCGTCAGTTGGAAAACACCATCTATCGCGCCATTGTGCTGGCCGATACGCCGCACCTTCAGGCCTATGACTTCCCGGCCATTTCGGGTCAGCACCTGCCGCAGGCGGTTATGTCCACGCCGGTGCTGCCGCCGGTCATTGCCGAGCATCAGGCGGCCATGACGCAGCTTGATGCGGGCCTGCCGGATCAGCCGGTGAAGATCCTCGACGGGGCCGGGCACCTGCGCAAGCTGGAAGAGATCGAACGCGACCTGATCGAGCACGCCATCAGCGTCTATGCCGGGCATATGTCCGAAGTGGCGCGCCGCCTCGGCATCGGCCGCTCTACGCTCTATCGCAAGGTGCGTGACTGCGGCCTTGAAGGCATGGTCAAGGAAGCGGGTTAACTATTTAAAGTCTTTGGTCAATGACTCGGCCACCGGGGCCGGGTGGCCGGGCTTGATAAAGCTCAAGGTCACCCGCCCCACATGCACGCCGAATTTCGACACATCGGTGCGATTGATAGCGACCCCGTCCGCCACCAGATGCGACCAGTCGTCGAAGCGTACCTTAAGCGTGCCGCCCTGATAGGGCAGGTTGAGCAGGTAACGGATACGGATGGCGTCGCCGCCCGTTTCGATGCGCGCCGTTCCGGCCACATCCTGTGCCCGGCCTTCATAGAGGCCATTGCTGATCTTGCGGAAGGTCCAGGTGCGCGTCTGGCGCTCACCATCATTCCACAAGAAGCGCTCATCCAGTACAAAACCCTCAGCCGTCGGCGTGCCGCGCGTCACCACGCTGAAGGTGCGGCTGACCTTGCCGCTGCGGTCCTCGAACACGCCATAGGCACGGGTTTCCCCGGCAAAGTAGGACTCAAGCTCGAAGGCCGGTTGCGGGCGGCTGTTGCTGGCGATGTCCAGCGAGGCGCAGCCGGAAAGACTGCCCGCACCGACGGTGGTCAGAGCCAGGGCAAACAGAAGGGCACGTGAACGCATCGGACGCTCCATCAATAGCGGTTTATCAGAGTACGCTATCCGTGAGGCTTCGGTTCAGTCTTCGTCTTCGGCAGGCTTGGCGGCGCGCGATTTCACCTTCTGGCGGATCTCACGCAGTTTGACGCCTTGCAGCAGGGACAGGGTCCCATTCATTGCCCCCTTATCCGGATCGGCAAAGGCGCGGCCATAGGTCTTTACGCGGTCGCTCACGCTGTCGATAAAGTCGTATTCCCATTCGGACAGATCGACGCCCGCCTCGGCCGCGGCCTTTTTGGCGCGTTCCAGCGCCCGCAGGGTGCGCTTTTGCAGCGCCTTCTTTTCATCGAGCGGGGAGGAGGGCGGTTTGGGCGCAGGCGGCCGGGCAGACAGACCGCCCCGTGATGACAGAGGGGCCTTTGTCTTCAGTTCGCTCTTGCGTGTCAGCCCCTTGCCGGGCGTTTTGGACTTGAACGCCATTTGAGCATCACACGCCGCTCAGGCATTGGGGTCAAATAAAAAATCCTCTCCTTTGTCAGGAGAGGATCACATCACAGCCCGCCAATAGCCGAAAGATAAAGGTCGAGCAGGGTTTCTTCTTCCTGAAGCTTGACCTTGTCCTTCTTGCGAAGGCTGACCACCTTGCGCATCACCTTGGTGTCGAAGCCTTCGCCCTTGGCCTCGGCATAGACGTCTTTCAGATCGCCGGCGATGGCGGCCTTGTCCTCTTCGAGGCGTTCGATGCGCTCGATAAACGATTTCAGGCGGCCTTGCGCGGCGGCGGTGATGACGTCGGGGTGAGCGGACTGATCGTCGGCCATGAAACTATCCTTGAAAGGGAAAACGGAGGTCCCGTTCACCATAAACCATGCGAATCACCCGCTCAATACGCCGCGATTCGCCGGATGTGCCTGAGCTGTGGATGAATTTCGTAGCCATGATAAACGAGAAAAGCGTCCGGAGCGGACTCCGGACGCTGAATTCTGTGAGCCTTCAGGCCTAATCGGTGTCGATTAGCCTTGCTTGGCCTTGAAGCGCGGGTCGGTCTTGTTGATGACATAGACCACGCCCTTGCGACGGACGATCTTGCAGTCCCGGTGACGGGTCTTCAGCGACTTCAGCGAGCTACGGACTTTCATGGTCCCAACCTTTGACTAAGTAATGACTGAGGCTTTGACCGAATTCGCGCGGCCCATACGGGGGCGAAGCCTTCAAGCCATGTGTGAGGCGCGGTTCCTACGCGAAGCGCAGACACAAGTCAACAATCTGTGAGCGGCTTTTTGCACAAATCACGACCGCAGGCGAGCGGCGGATGGATTTATCATTTTTAGACTAGTTTAAATTATAAACTGGTTTATATAATCCGACGCAACGGCGTTATGGCCGGGGTGACGCCGGAGGAGGGCGCCATGACGAATGAGACGCAAAGGGTGGACGGAACGCGCTTTTATGCGCTGGATGCGGTACGGGGCGGGGCGCTGTTTTTAGGCGTCGTGCTGCACGCCGGACTGGCCTATATGTCGCCGCCCGCCTGGATCGTGAACGATCCTTCGGGCCATGCCGCGGTGGGATCGCTGTTTTTCACCATCCATATGTTCCGCATGAGCCTGTTCTTTATATTGGCCGGGTTTTTTGCGCGGCTGCTGTACCGCAAGCGCGGCGCTGCGGGCTTTGTCCTTGATCGCGTAAAGCGCGTGGCGGGCCCACTGGTCCTGTTCTGGTTTCCGGTTCTGGCAGCCATTATCACGGTGCTCATTCTTGCCGCGCTGAAAGCCAATCCGGCGCTGGCGAACCAGCCGCCAGCCCCACCACCGCCCCTGACGGCAGAGACCTTTCCCCTGACGCACCTGTGGTTCCTCTACATGCTGCTGTTGCTTTATGCGGTGTGCGTACCGCTGCGCGGCCTGCTGGCCTTTATCGACAGCGGCGGGGCCTTGCGCCGCGCAGCCGACGGCGTGTTTGGCCTTGTCATCCGCTGGGACCTGACGCCGTTGGTGTTTGGCCTGCCGCTGTGGCTGCTTATTCAGGTGCAGCCGCAATGGGATCACTGGCTCGGCATCCCGACGCCGGACAAGGGCTTTATCCCCAATGCGCTGGCCAGCGCCGCCTACCTGTCGACCTTCGTCTTCGGCTGGTGCCTGCATCGCAATGCGAACCGGCTGGAGATGGTGCGCAAGAAAGGCTTTCTGAATCTCTTTTCTGCCGTGGCGTTGACGCTGGCGGCGCAATGGCTGGGCGGGCATCAGGCCGAAACCGACGCGGTCACCGGCGGCGCGTGGCGGGCGCTTTATTCAGCAACCTATGTGCTGGGGCTGTGGAGCTGGTGTCTGGGGTTGATCGGCGTCGCCCTGCGCTTTCTGGATCGCCCCAGCCGCTTCTGGCGCTACATGGCGGATTCGGCCTATTGGGTCTATCTGGTGCACCTGCCGCTGGTCTTGCTGATGCAGTACCTGTTGCTCGACCTTTCGGCGCCTTATTTCGTAAAGCTGCCGCTGGCCGTTTTGAGCACGCTGTTTCTTTCGCTGCTCAGCTATCAGCTTCTGGTAAGGTACAGCTTCATCGGGGCGATTCTGGACGGTCGCAAGCGCGTTTTGCGCAAGCGCCAGACGCCCGCAACAACCGCTACAGTCTGATTGCTGATCATGGGTCGGATATTTTTCAAATCGCGCATTGCCGAAGCGGCGGATCTGGCCTTTGCCCGATCCTTCGCCGGGGAAGGGCCGCGGGCACAGGCGTCGGCGGGGCTGGTCTTCTTCTGGGCCGGGCTGCTCTATGGCCTTCAGACGCTTGTCTATGCGGCCATCGAAGCGGGCTGGCTGACTGTCACGCCGCCCTACGGCCTGTGGCTGGCCATCGGTCCGACCCTGCCGTTTCTGGGGGTGATCGCCTATGTCGCCTGGCGCGAGCGCAAGGGGAAGAGCGGTGTGGCGACGCGCGCCCTGTCGGCCAGCTACACCTCAGCCGGGCTGCTGAATCTGGTTATTGCGGTGACGTTCGGCTGGCTGGCGATCAGTCGCCAGTCCACGACGATCTGGCTTTTGTACCCCATCGTCATCTGCGCCATGCAGGGCGCGGTATGGTACGCCGCCGCGCTGATTCGTCGAAAGCTGTGGCTGGGTGTGGTTTCGGCGGGCTGGTTCGTCACCACACTGGCCCTGACCCTGCTGATGACGCAGGTGGCAGCCTATCTCTTTTGTCTGGGCCTAGCTCTCTTGGCGCTGATGGCGGCACCGGGTTATGTCATGCAGCGGTTGTCGGCGCGCGAGCGCGCACCTGAAACACTCGGGATCGAAAAAACTGTCGATTCAGGTGCCGACACCGACCCGCAGGCCGCGCGGGAAGCTCTGGCCTTTGTCAAGGCACTGGTCGATCGCGGCGAGCAGGTTCAGATATCGGGCGGCCTGCTGCTTCTGTCCGGCGGTCTGCTGTATGGCCTGCAATGCCTGCTGCACGGTCTGGACATGAGCGACCGCCTCCGGTTGGGGGCCTTGGGGCATCTGATCAATGGTGTCCTGCCGACGATTCTGTTTCTGATCGTGGTCGGTGTCGTGGTGTGGCGCGACCGGCATAAGGCCCCTGCCAATGCCGGCAGCCGGGCCATCAATGCGGCCTTTGGCGGTGTCGGGCTGGCTAACCTGTTTATGAACCTTGTCTTTGGCTATGCCGCCTTCACGCAAAAGCTGTGGCTGATCTGGATGCTTTATCCGATTTCGCTTTGCGCGCTGATGGGGGCCGGCTGGTACGTGGCGGCGGTTGCCAAGCGCAAGCTGTGGGCCGCGCTTGTCTGTGCGGGCTGGTTTATGACCGCGGTTCTTTTGGCGTGGCGGGTGGAAACCCCGGAATATCTGCTGATCCTGTCCGGGGCGCTGGTTCTGCTGATGGCGGTGCCGGGTTATCTCCTGATGCGTTTCGACGCCGGACAGCGGGCGTAAGTATGAGTGGCTTTGACGTCAACCGGCTGGACGATGCGATCCACGGCCGCCTGCGGCTGGGGATCATGGCCTATCTGGCCGACGCCGAAGCCGCCGATTTCAACGAGCTGAAGGGCGTGCTCGAAGCCACGCAGGGCAATCTCTCGGTGCATCTGTCCAAGCTGGAGGACGCGGGCTATGTCGAGATCGTCAAGGGCTATCAGGGCAAGAAGCCGCTGACGCGCGTGCACATCACCTCTGCGGGGCGTCAGGCCTTCGCCCGCTATATAGAGGTGCTGTCCGGACTTGTCGAAAAGCGCACATAACAGCTTGTTTACCGCTTTGCGCTTGGAAATGACATCATTCCAAGGCTAAGATTCGCACCTGTATCGGAAGGATGATCTGTATGAAGCGGCGTGTACTCAGTCTGTGTCTGTTCCTCGGCGCCTGTTCGACGGCCTCCAGCCTGCCGACGCCGATCGAGAACAAGCCGCAGCCGCCGCGCGTCGAAACGGGGCCGACGACCGATAAGCCGCAATCGCCGCCGAAGCCCGCACCGGCCTCTGCCCCGGTCACCTATGCCAATTTCGCCGACTGGCGCGAGGCCTTTGTGGCCAGGGCGGTGGCCAGAGGCTTTGACCGCGCTTTTGTTGAAAACCTGCTGGCCGATGTGCAACCGAAAGAATCGGTGGTCAAGGCCGATACGGGGCAGCCGGAATTTTCCAAGCCCATCTCGTCTTACGTGAAAAACGCCGTGTCGGCGGCGCGCATCCAGACGGGGCGTGAGCGCGTCAACGCCAATCCCGATATTGCCGCCATCGAAGCGCGCTATGGCGTGCCGCGCGAAGTGCTGGGCGGCGTCTGGGGTATGGAAAGCGACTATGGCCGCGTGCAGGGCGATATTGATGTCGTTACCGCCTTTGCGACTCTGGCCTATGACGGGCGTCGTCGCGACTGGGCCGAAACGCAGTTGCTCAGTGTGCTCTCTATTATAAAGAGCGGAAAGGCGACCCGTCAGGAGTTGAAGGGCTCATGGGCCGGGGCGATGGGCCAGACGCAGTTCCTGCCAGAAAACTATCTGAAGCTTGGGCAGGACGGCGACGGCGATGGCCACGTCAATATCTGGACATCGGACTCTGACGCTCTGGCTTCCGCCGCCAATCTGCTGAAAAGCGAGGGCTGGCGTCCGGGGCAGGCTTGGGCGGTTGAGGTGACGCTTCCGGTGGGTTTCGACTACTATCTGGCCGAAACCGAAAGCCAGACGCCCGACGGGTGGGCGCAAAAGGGTGTGGTTCGTGCCGACGGCGGCAACTGGAACGCCAGCGAAAAGACGGCCCCGGCCGTGCTGATTCTGCCGTCGGGGGCCAAGGGGCCAGCCTTTCTGGCCCTGCCCAATCATTTCGTTATTCGCAAATACAATAATTCCACCGCCTATGCGCTGGCCGTCGGGTTGAATGCCGATGGAATTGCGGGGCGCAGCGCGTTGAAGACGCCGTGGCCGGATGAACAGCCCTTGTCTCTGGCGGTGCGCAAAAATGTCCAGACGGCGCTGAATGCGGCGGGCTTCAACGCCGGGACCGTCGATGGGGTTATCGGCATCGGTACGCGCAAGGCTTTGCGCGAATGGCAAAAGGCCAATGGCCGCGTCGCGGATGGCTATCTCAGCTACGAACTGGCCAGCGAATTGTCGGCCAAGGTGACGGGATACACGATCCTGGGCCCGTCGGGCCGTTAAACCGGTGCCACTTCAGGCGGTTTAAATCCGCTTTCCGGATGCTCCGAACACTGTCTTTTGCTGCAATGCGGGAAAATTTCCCGTCTTCGGTAATATTTTGCCAGTGTTAGCGTTATCTTATGCCGGATAAAGGGCAAGGACATGTCCGAATCCAGTCGCTTTCCGAGACGTGAGACGTCCGCGCGTTCGTAAAAACGTCTTTATAAATTTGACACATAGCGTTGAAAGCGGGTGGTTTTTTCGCCTTTTCGATGCAAGTCGCCCTTCGACCTGCACCCCGAATTAAAAAAAATTTATCTCACGCAAAAATATTCTCCCAAGCCTCTTGGAACTTAACTATCGGACATGTTTAAGTTTTTAACAAAAAAGCGCAGGAATTACCTTGCCTGTGGCCGAAATGTAACGCGCGGTGGCACGATAAGCACCTTGACGGGGTGAGGGAGGATTGCTTTTTTAGTCCGCAAATCACTTTGTAACCACTGGTGTAACAGAGGGATCGTCCACGCCCGGTCATTCGGCAGGGCAGGGACAAAAGGTTTGTGCGCAGCGCAGCCGTATGCGGACGCAGATCCGTGACGATGCGTAACACAAGAGAGGTTCACGAAGGGACATGCGACCTTAACGGAAACATGGGCTTTCGTGTGCCACGTTCTAAATATGTCTTAGGCTTAAACCAGGGGGTTCACGCTGCCCCCGAAAATCCTTGGTCAGCCCTCCTACCGGGGGTTATCCTTATTCAGGAATTGGCGAAAAATGCTCGAACACAAGAAACACAACCCGCTCATTGCTCTGCTCGGCGCCGCTGCGCTGCTTCTGAGCGCTCCGACGATGGCTGCCGCGGCTGCGGCTACGTCGCCCGCCGCTGCTGAAGCCCCGGCTGCTGAAGCCCCGGCTGCTGAAGCGGCCCCGGCTGCGACCACCGGTGGTCACGGCAAGATCACCGTTGCCTCGATGTTCATGCTGGCCGTGCCGGTCGTTAAGGCCGTCATGATCGGTCTGGTGCTCGCGTCCGTCATCTCCTGGACCATCCTGGTCATCAAGCTGATGTTCTTCGCGAAGCTCAACAAGGCGTCGAACAACTACCTCGAAGCCTTCCGCGGCGCCCGTTCGATCGCCGACATCAACCGCATCTCGACCTCGGATGAGTTCGCTGGCAACCCGATGGCCGACATGGCCGCCGTCGCCACCGAAGAAATCCAGATCTCGAAGCAAGCCGGCCTTCAGGTTTCGGGTGAGCATCGCGACTCGACCCTGCACCGCGCCTCGTCCTCGATCAACGCTGTTCAGGCCGGTCTGGCCAAGCGTCTGTCGGGTGGCCTGACCTTCCTCGCTTCGACCGGTTCGATCGGGCCTTTCGTCGGTCTGTTCGGTACGGTTTACGGCATCATGAACTCGTTCATCGGCATTGCTGACTCGGGTACGACCAACCTGGCCGTCGTGGCTCCGGGTATCGCCGAAGCCCTGCTCGCCACCGGTATCGGTCTGGCTGCCGCTATCCCGGCCGTCGTCATGTACAACATCTTCAACACCTCGATCGCTGCTTACGGTACCCGTTCGGAGCAATTTGTTGCGGAACTGATGAACTCGCTGTCGCGTCAACTCGACAAAGGGGCGTAAGTACTCATGGGAGCCAAGCTATCCTCTGGCAGCGGCGGCTCGAAGTTTCATATCGAGCAGAACAGCGAAATTAACGTTACGCCGTTCGTCGATATCATGCTGGTTCTTCTGATTATCTTCATGGTGGCCGCTCCCATGGCCTCCGTGTCGATCGAAGTGAACCTTCCGACAGCCGTCGCCCCGCCGCAACAAAACCCGCCCAAGCCGATCTATATCTCCATCCAGCAGGATGGCGGTGTGTTCATCGGCGATAAACCTACCTCTCTGGCTGATCTTGGGGCCGACATGAAGATTCAGGTCGGCAAACGTGATCCGGACAAGGAGCGCATCTTCATTCGTTGCGATCGCAAGACCCGC
Organism: Asticcacaulis excentricus; assembly: GCF_003966695.1. Taxonomy (NCBI): domain Bacteria; kingdom Pseudomonadati; phylum Pseudomonadota; class Alphaproteobacteria; order Caulobacterales; family Caulobacteraceae; genus Asticcacaulis; species Asticcacaulis excentricus. Next base: position 1,097,208 of record NZ_AP018827.1, on the reverse strand, counting down.
TATGCGGACTTCATGCAGGTGATGAATGCCCTTCAGGACAACGGCTACTACAGCGTTGCTCTGATCGGTGAAGATGGTAACAAGTAAGAGGGCCTGAGATTATGGAAGAGACCCCACACAGGCGTCGAGATCCTATTCTCGACCCCCCGGTTAACAAGGACAAAACGCCCTTGTTTGTCGGTATTGGCGTGGCAATCGTGGCCCACGTGGGACTGGCCTACTACATCTATCACGAAAAGTTCGAAATCAAGCCGGTGGAATATGAAGACACCAAGATTGATACCGAACTGGTAGATCTGGCACCGCCGCCCCCACCGCCGCCACCTCCGCCTCCGCCTCCGCCTGACATGCCTCCGCCTCCGCCGAAGCTTCAGGTTCGCGAGCCGGTGATCCAGACCGACGCGCCTCCGCCTCCGGCTCCGATTCAGATCGAAGCTACGAAGAAGGAAGACCGCGTCGAGTACAAGGGGCCGCCGCAAATCGTCCCGGGACCGCCGCCGCCTCCGGCTCCGGTCGTTCCCGCTGGTCCGCGCTACACGACGGCTCAATGGACGCCGCCGACATCGGATCAGTTGCTTGACCTTTACCCCCGCGTGCTCAGGACGCGGAAGTTGAGGGCGAAGTCACGATTGACTGCGTTCTAAACTCAGAAGGCAAGATCACGGGCTGTACTGTCGAAAGCGAAAAGCCTGCGGGCTATGGCTTCGGCGCGGCGACCGTGAAGGGCTTTATGCGTTATGCCAAGATCAAGAAGGGCACCGATGGTGAACTTCGCGATGGTGACCGCAAGAAGTTCCGCTTCAAGTGGACCCTGCAATAGGGTCCACGCCGAAACTCAGAAAAGCCCTCCGGTTCTGCCGGAGGGCTTTTTTGTTTACCGGACGCAGGCTGAAATGCTGGGGTCATCTAAAAGAAATTCGATCCAATATACTGTTTTATAACATATTTTTCTTTCTATGCTGCTGCGTGTTTTTCGGAATGTACTTCAATCACGAAAAAGGCATTTGAACTTATAAATGCTAAGTGATATGTTTTGCTAAGTCAGAAGAAAATATCTTTCTCCCGATGGTTGGTCTCAGGCAAGGGGGCTTTGAGACGCACGGGCCCGCAGACATCAAATCCTTACCGTCTCGCACGCGGTAACGTACCGGTGCCCGTTTTCCGGACGGGTGCCGGCCATAAGGATCAGACCCTAAGGAAAGGAAACACCCCATGGCAACGACCATCATCCCGCCGACCCGCAACCCTTTGTTTCAGGCCCCCGCTCAAAAGCGCCTGTCCAAGCCCGTCATGGTGGGCATTGCCTTTGCCTCTGTGGTGCATCTGGGCCTTGCGGCCTACATCATCAACGAACGTTTTGAAGTAAAGCTGGCCCAGGCACCGGACGGCACGCCGGTTATCGAAGCGCCAATGATCACGTTCAAACCCAAGCCAGCAGAGCCCACGGTTCAGGAACGCAAACCCCAAACGACGCCGATCCGTTTAAACAGACCCGATACGCTGGTCCTGCCGGTTGAGGACAGCCTGCCAGTGGTGGCAACGCCGACGGACCTGCCCGAAGTGACAGGTCCCATACCGGTTATCACCGGTCAGCCGGGCCCGGTGGCTGACCCCGGGCCGGTCCATGCGGTTGGTCCGACCTACGTCAAGGCGGTGTGGTCGCGCTTTCCGGACTCAGCGGTCCTGATGGAGTATTACCCCGCCCGCGCTATGGACGCCGAGGTCGAAGGGGCGGCGACTCTGGCCTGTACGGTGCGTGACACCAAGGGTCGTGTGAAGTGCGAGGTGCTGTCGGAAGACCCCAGAGGTTATGGCTTTGGCGATGCCGCAGTGCGCGCGGTAGAGGCCAAGGGCCGCGCCGACACATCGAACGGTGCGGTCGAGGTCGGAGCCACCATGCGTGTCAAGATGGGCTTTGCCCTCCAGTAGGCGCCTGCCTCCCGATTGTGACAGGGCCTCCGGACATCCGGAGGCCTTTTTACGTGCGGCTTATGGCCAAGGGCGCAGCCTTTATTGACCGAGCGCCGCGCAGACGCCATTATGTTTCAGGAAAAATCCGAGGGAGTCCCCATGCCTGCGCGCCTGAAAACCATTCTGAGCCCGAAAACACTGACGATCACGGCCCTGATTGCGGCCGCGGGGACTCTGGTGGCCTGCGAAACGAACGACACCCTCGGCCGCAGCCAGTTCCTTCTGGTTGATAATGCCGATCTGGAGCCGTCGGCCCTGCAAGGGTGGCAGGAACTGATGCGTACCTCGAAAGTCTCGACCGACGCCGCGTTGAACCGCCGGGTCAAGACCGTCGGCGCGAAGATCGTCGCGGCGGCGGGCTATAATCCCAATCAGTGGGAATATGTGCTGTTTCAGGATGATCAGCCCAACGCCTTCGTCATTCCGGGCAACAAGGTCGGTGTGAATACTGGCCTGTTCAAGGTGGTGAAGAATGATGACCAGTTGGCGGCGGTTCTGGGCCACGAAACGGCGCACGTCCTGGGCAAGCACGCGGCTGAGCGCTATTCGCAGCAGGTCGGCACGCAGATCGCGCTTCAGACGGCCGCCGGGGCCACGTCGGGCCGTACCCAGCAGGTGATTGCCAATTACGGCGGCATGGGTGCACAACTGGGGCTTCTGCTGCCCTATTCGCGCAAGCACGAACTGGAGGCCGACCGGATCGGCGTCGATATCATGGTCAAGGCGGGGTATAAGGCCTCGGAGTCCATCGCCCTGTGGCGCAATATGCAGGCCCTGAATCAGGGCAAACCACCGGAATTCCTTTCAACTCACCCGTCAGACAATACGCGCATCGCGCAACTGGAAACCTATATCCAGTCAAAAGGTTATAAATAACACTATATAAGGGGGCGGGGCTATGATCGTTGAGGACGAGCGGGAGGCGGCCGCGCGCCGCCTGAAAAGACTCATGGTGTGGCTTATCTTGGCCTTGCTGCTGTTTGTGGGGGCCGGCCTGCTGGCCGATTACACAAAGCCACTTCCCACTCTGTCCCAAGTCTCAGACAGTATTGAGGCCTTCTTTTCGGAGAAGGTCACGCGCCAGACGCGCCACGAACCACGTCCTCATGATATTCCCGCCGTGGAGGCATCGCCACCTGTTCCCGTAGACATTGACTCTAACACGATTAACGCAAGGTGGGACCTTGGCGATGATGTGGACCTCGCCGATTACATGCCCGATAAGGCCATAGATGCCAATGCAAAGGGTGAAAGCACGGTTGCGTGCCGCTGGGATGCCGGCGGGCGCGTGACAGGGTGTACGATCATCTCTGAGAGCCCGCAGGGATTTGGTTTTGGACAGGCAACGCTGCGTCTGATGCGCGACCACGGGCGGGTTGCCGCCCGAAATCCCGATGAGCCCTTAACAGCGGGTGAGGGATTGAAGATACGCTTTCGCTGGGTGGTGGACTGAATGTTACGGAGCCGCTTTTTCACCGCTTATTGCGTCGGCGGGTGAAATTACCCCTTGATCGGCGGGCCGTCGCGGTTTAGAGGATCGGCCCTCACGATGGTCTGCCGTCTTAGCTCACTTGGTAGAGCGCCAGATTGTGGCTCTGGAGGTAGCTGGTTCGAAACCAGCAGACGGTACCATCGTGATAAAAGCCCCCCGACACGCCCTATGGCATAGCTAAACCGGTCGTCCACGGACGGATTGACGCAAGGGTCGCGTGCGCTCTGGTCCTGCGGGCAAATCCGGTTATAAGGCAGGCCTGAAAAGGATATGCCTATGTCTTCGTCTTTCAGCCTTATCGTTATCGGTGGCGGCATTACCGGCCTGAGCCTTGCCCTGCGCGCGCTGGATTACGGTCTGGCGGTGACCCTTATTGCAAAGGACGCGGTCGAAGACACCACCTCGGCCCTGTCGGCGGGCATGATTGCCCCGGCGATGGAAGCCCTGACTGAAGCGCAGCCGGAGATGTCCTATGCCCGTTACGTCGCGGCGCAGAAGCACTGGCCTGCCTTCGCTGCCGATCTGGGTTTGTCTGAAATCCTTGAAATGGCGCAACCCGCCGTCTGGGTGTGGTCGGGCGAGGCGGGGCCGTCGCCTGACGACATGATGGCGCGCTTCACGGCGCTGGGAGCCAAGGGGCAGGTGATGGCCGAAGAAGACCTTGCCAAACTGGGGTTCCATGCGCCTTTGCACGGCATCGAGATCGTTGGCGAATGGCTGATGGCCGCGGCGCCGGTGCTGGCCTTTATGAAAACGCAGTTCGAGGCGCGTGGCGGGCGCTGGGTCGAGGGCGAGGTCACGCAGGTGGCCGCCCACAGCGTCGAGCTTTCCGATGGTTCGGTGCATCAGGCCGGGCATGTGGCCGTCTGTGCCGGCTACGGGGCAGAGACCTTTGCGGATTCTGTGCCGTCATTGAAGGCTCTGACGCCCATCAAGGGCCATCTGCTCGATCGCGACGGGCGCAGTGACCCCGCTCTGGCCGGGCGGATGGTGCGCTCGCCCTGGGGCTATTGGGTGTTTCTGGACGGCCTGACCAAGTTTGGCGCCACCATGCAGGCCGGTAAGGCCGATGAGGGTGTGGAACCGGGCGTCATCGATTCGCTGATAGACAAGGCCCGCAAATTTACGCCGTCGTCCGTTGCGCCGCTTCAGGACGTCACGCCGCGCGTTGGCGTGCGGGCGGCGACACCGGATCAATGGCCGTTGATTGGGCGCGACGTCAGTGGCGTCTATGTGGCCGCCGGAATGCGGCGCAATGGCTGGATATATGGTCCCTATGCCGCCACGGTGTTAACGGCCCTGATAACGGGGCAGGAACCGCCGGAAGGGGCGGAGGCCTACGCGCTGCAGCGGTTTTGATTCATGCCTCGTTAACCTCCATCGGGCAAAATTTGCCCATTCTTTGGTTAATGTGCGCCTTTCATGTCCGGCCCTTCGTCTCCCGTTCCCGACTCTTCCGGCCTGTCGCCGCGAAAGCAGAGTGTGGTCTCCGCTATCACGCGGGCGGCCCAGCGGACGGGTGTCGATTTTAGCTATCTGCTGAAAACCGCTCAGCGCGAAAGCTCCTTAAACCCCAATGCCAAGGCCCCGACCTCATCGGCGGCAGGTCTGTTTCAATTTATCGAACAGACCTGGTTGGCAACCGTCAAAAAGCATGGTGGCAAGCACGGCTATGGCGGCTATGCCGACGCCATCCGTCAAGGGGGCAACGGGCAATACTATGTGGCCGATTCGCAAGCGCGTCAGCAGGTGCTGGGCCTGCGCTACAATCAGGACGCAGCGGCGGCCATGGCGGCGGAGATGACGGCGGGCAATGCGGCCTATCTGAAAGGCCGCACGGGCCGTAACCCCACGGCAGGCGAACTTTATGCCGCGCATTTTCTGGGGCCAGCGGGGGCAGCCAACCTGATTGAAGCGGTGGAGCGGCGGCCTGGTGCTGCGGCGGCCAGTCTGTTTCCGGCGGCGGCCAATGCCAATCGTTCGATCTTCTACCGCAATGGCGCGCCGGTCAGCGCCGCCCAGCTTATGGCCAATCTCAATTCCAAGGCGGGCGGGGCCGTGCAGATGAACCTACCCGATGTGCCCGACAGCGACACGCCGATGGACGCCAATGGCAATGGTTATTTGCTGGCGCGTCTGCACCGCGTGCAATCGGACGCTCAGTTGCTCAATATCGCCTTTGGTAATGGAACGGGCGACCAGAGCCTGTTGTTCGCTACGCAACTTTTGTCGGCCTTCGGTCCGGAAAAGGACAAGCGCGAAGTGGGCGGCGGCTTCGTCTAACCCGTTGTCAGAGCGCGGCGCAGGGCGTCTTCCGTTTGCGGCATCAGCAGCGGGCGCACACCCATTTCACTCAGCGGTTCCGCCTGCTGACCATCGGGCAAAAGGGCCAGTATGGTCAGGGCTTCGCGCGCCTGTGTCGCCCTGAGACGTTCCAGCCATTCGGCCAGCTTCTGGCGGTTGGCCGCATTGTCCAAATCCTCAAAGGCACCCGTGGCGATCAGCACCGCGTCGATATCCCCCTTGGCGGCTAAAGACACGGCGCGCGGCCGCGTGGTGGCTGTCAGGCAGCGATGCCCCAGTCCTTCCAGCGTGTCGCGCAGTTCGACCGAACGCAGGGAGTCGTTGGATACCAGCATGACCTTGAGGCCGCTTACAGGCTCCGTAACGGGGGGGGCGGCCTCTTCAACCGGACGCGGGGCGATGGCGGCCGGATCATAGGGTAGCGCCAGCCAGAATTTGGAGCCTACATCCGGGGTGCTCTGGGCCCCGACGTCGCCGTGCATCAACTCCGCCAGACGCCGCGACAGGTTGAGCCCCAGCCCAGCCCCGGAATAACCGGCGGAGGTGCGCGCGATACGCTCGTGCGGCAGGAAGGCGCGATGCAGTTCGTCGGGCTCAAGTCCCGGCCCGGAATCCACCACCTCCACCCGCAGATGCCCGTCTGAGGGCGGTAGCAGCCGGACTTCGACCTTGCCCTTTGGGGTATATTGCAAGGCATTGGCCAGCAGGTGCGACAGAATCTGCTCCACACGCAGCGCATCACCGATGGCCGCCCCTGCGTCGGGGCGGGGCGGCAGGGTCAGGGCGAGGTCCAGCCCTCTAGCGTCGGCCATCTCCTGGAAACCGGAGGTGACCTCACGGATCAGGCTTTCGATATCCAGTGGCCGCGGGTCCAGCACCATCTGACCGGAGCGCGCTTCGCCCTCATCCAGCGTGGTGGTGATCAACCCCAGCAAATGGTCGATTTCGCTGCGCGCACTTTCGACATAGTGGCGCGGGGCGGGTGCCCGGCTGAGGTGCGACAGACCCTGCCCCAGCGTCTGATCCACGCTGCGCAGACCTGTGGCGATTTCGCGCGACAGGGTCTGCATCAGGGCCATCTGATCGCGGGTCAGGGCGTCGCGGGCGGTAAGGGCGGCTTCGCGCTCCTCAAGGGTGCGTAGCTGGGCAAAGGCCAGTTGATAATGTTCCTGCAGATGCCGGTTCATGATCAGGCCCAGAGCCAGCGCCATGGCCAGTCCACCGGTGATCAGGCCTGTCCAGGCACCGTCCGGATGGGTCAGGTTGAGCGCCAGTATAGGCCCGGCCATGGCCAGAGGCGCAAGCGTCAGCAAAAACAGCAGGACCGGTGCGCTGAAAAAGATAATCCCCACCGCGGCCCCGGCGCAGATGGTCGCGAAGACCTGTGCCGCCTGCCCCCCGCCGATACAACTCAAAGACGCCACCAGAAGGCTCAGCGACCACAGGGCCCCGCACAGCCATTGCCGCCGTAGCCGCACATTGAGACTTTGACGGGTAGGACGGGTGTCGGTTTTCAGCGAGGGCTTCAGCAAGAAAAAGGCGGCCCAGACGCAGACAAACAGCGCAATATTCAGCGCTATGGACAGAGGCGACATGAAGTAGTTGGCGCCCCAGATATAGACGGGCAGGCCGATGGCAAAAAAGCCAAGCGCATAGGGCAGCAGGCGCACCTGCGCCTTAAGACCGTAATCAAGCGCGATCTGTTCTTGCGTGGGCACGACCTCAGCGTCGGCGATTAAGGGCGGCGTGGACTCTGACATGCCCCCACAATGGCGCAAACAGATTGCGGTCCCGTTACCAGAGCCGAAAAAATTAACTTTTGAGCGAAGATCAGTCCTCAACGCGAGCCTTGGTAAGGATTCGTTAAGGGGCGGGGCGGACAATCCAAGAACGTACCGTCTCGACTCGTCCGGTACGAGATGATCAGGACCTCCTCCCATGACCGCTTCGCGTAGCCTGCTTTCCGAAACGGACGTCGCCCGTCTGGTCAGAAGTGACAATGCCGATGATCGCGCTGTGGCCACCCATAAGGTGTGCCGCCTGATGGAACGCAGCGAACTGAGCGAAGTCGAGCGCGCCGCCGCGCAGGAAATCATCCGCCTGCTGGCTGACGATGCCGCCGAACTGGTGCGCAAGTCGCTGGCGGTCACCTTGCGCACCTCCAGCCTGCTGCCGCACGACGTCGCCTTGCGCCTGTCGCGCGACGTGCAGGCGGTCGCCGTGCCGGTCTTGAGCTATTCGCCGGTGTTTACCGACGAAGATCTGGCCGACATCATCCGCTCCGGCGGGCCTGTGCGTCAGATGGCCGTGGCACGCCGCGAAACCCTGTCGGAAACCGTGACAACGGCCCTGGCCGAACACGGCGTCGAAGAGGCGGTCGTGATCGCCTGCGCCAATAATCAGGCCGTGTTCAGCAGCGCCGGCATGGATGCGGTGCTGGAACGCTTTGGCGAGTCCGAAATTGTACAGAACACGCTGATCAATCGTCAGCATCTGCCGGTCTCGGTGACTGAAAAGCTGATCCATATGGTCAGCCAGTCGCTGAAAGAACAACTGGTGTCGCGTCACGCCATCCAGCCGGAAACGGCGGTGCAGATCACCGAGGCGACGCAGGAGCGCGCCACGCTGGACGTTGCCGATCAGACGGGGGCCAGCCGTGATCCGGCGGCTTTGGCGCGCCACCTTGTCATCGCCGGGCGCATGACGCCGTCCCTGATGCTGCGGGCGCTGGCGCGCGGGCATATGGCCTTCTTTGAGCACGCTCTGGCGGAACTGTCGGGCGTGCCGCACGATCGCTGCTGGCTGATGGTGCATGATGCCGGCGCACTGGGGCTGCGCGCCATCTATGACCGGGCGGGCCTGCCGGCGCGTATGTTCCAGACCTTCCGCATCGCTGTGGACACCTATCATTCGCTGGCCAGCGAAAATGCCGATCCCGACGTGTTGCGCTTTCAGGCGCGCATGATCGAACGCTTTTTGACTCAGGTGCCGTTCGCGCCTCGCGAGGACCTGATCTATCTCTATGAGCGCCTGGACCGCGATGCGCGCGGTCGTCGCCGGGTTGGCAAATCAACCCTTCAGGCGGCCTGAGGAACGCCAAATGAAAAAGCCCGGTCGCGAGCGATATGTCGAAACGTGTGAGCGGTTTTCCGCAAAAACATCGCGACAAAGCAAAAATTTAGAGCGAAATGACGATTCCGCTCAAAGTCATCTCGCTCTAATGACCGGGCTTTTCTGTTACTGGGCGGGGGCCGGTGTTGCCACCATGGCCTCTTTGGCCTTGGCCTCGCTGACCGCCGTTTCCGTGAAAGCAATCACCTCCACCGTCACGCGCGAGGCGGCGCTTTCAAACCCTTCGATCATCGGCCCCAGACTGCCCTTGCGCACAGCGATCTCTGAGGAGATGAACTTCTCTGCCATCACCTGGCGGTCTTTTAACCGCACCAGTCGCGCATCCAGTGCCACAATGACCGTTGGCCGGCGCTTGGCATAGGCCGCCTCAAAGCGACGCACATTGATGTCGAGGCGGTATTCGCCAGACACACGGCCCTGATCACCCAGACGCACCTCAGGGCTGGCCTGCCGCGCAAAGCCTTCGGACATCAGGTCACGGAACTGCCCCTGCGCCGTGCTGGCCCAGCGGCCGCCGGAGATGTAGGACACCTCATTGCCTTCGGTCGTCACGATGCGGTCCCCGGCGGCGGCGCGCGGAAAGCCGTCGAAGTTGACGAAGACATCGACCGGCTTGGCGTCAGGCGAGGCGGGCGGGGCCTTGACCTCGCCTTTTTCCAGCAGGGCCGGGTTGAAGCGAATGCTGTAAAGCTGCACCGGCTTCACTTCGGGCAGCAGCGTAATGCAGCCGCTGAGGCCAGTGGCCAGACCGGCGGTCAGCAGACCGAGGCTCAAAGAGCGACGTGTGGTGCGCGTCATCATTACGGATTGACCTTTCTCTCTTTGGCCTTGGGCTTGCCGATCAGGCCCTGCGGGCTGGCGCGAACCTCTTCAACGAGGTCTTCGACGGAGCGGGTGGCCTGATTGAGGTTACGCAGGCTGTCCGACAGGGCGGGCAGGGTGGTCTCGGACACTTCGTTGATCGGCCCCTGCGCCGCCTTCGACAGGTTGGCGACTTCGGTGGCAGCATCGGCCAGCTTGGCCGCCGCGTCGTCGATGCGGTTCATGGTCTGCGGCACGCGATCCTTAACCAGCACATCGGCCGAATTGGCCAGCTTGGACAGGTTTTCAGCGGCGATGCCGGCCTGCACAATGGCCTCATGGGCGTCATCCAGCAGTTGCTTACGCTGTTTGAGATCCTCGGTCACTTCACCAATATCGCTGGTGATGTCTTCGATATTTTTCATCGTCTTGGAGAAGGCGTTGAGGTTATCATCCGACATCAGGCGATTGATGCGGTTGAGCGACTCATAGGCGCTCTCGATCACGCCGCCGGACCCGGCGAGCAGCTTGTCCAGGCGGCTTTCCGTGGCGCGAATAACCGGGTTGCGGGCGCCGATACCGGGCTCACGCTTGAGCAGCGCCGCTTCCTTGGAGCCCGGCGAAATCTGGATGTAGTTGAGGCCGGTGACGCCCAGAGGTTCCAGCACAGCGGTGGAATCGACGCGCACGGGCGTGGAGGAATCGACGCGCACTGTGGCAATGACCTGAGCCGTATTGGCCTTACCCAGCCGCAGTTCCTTGACCTCACCGACCTTGATGCCGTTGAAATGCACTTCGCCGCCTTCGGTCAGGCCGTTGACCGAAGAGTTGAACACGACGTCGTATTCCGAGTAGGTTTCGTTGAAACTGCCCTGAATCAGCCAGAAGGCAAAGACAAAGGCAGCCGCGGTGAGCACCAGTGTGATCAGTCCGACAACCGCGTAATGGGCCTGTCTTTCCATTTACTCTCCTCTCGTCACGGCGCGTTTGCCGCTCAGGGTCGTCGTGTAGGCGTGGACATCAACTCGGCAGGTCATGAGGCGTCTCCCGTCCCCCGGCTTTGCGAAGACCGGCCACGCGGGCCGTTGAAATACTCATGAATCCACGGGTGGTCGGATTGTTCCAGCACTTTCGGCGGGGCCTGTGCCACCACGCGCTTGTCGGCCAGCACCGCCACTTCATCGCAGATGGCGTACAGGCTGTCGAGATCGTGGGTGATCATGAAGACGGTCAGGTTCAGACTGTCCGACAGCTCGCGGATCAGCGCGTCGAACGCCGCCGCCCCTATGGGGTCGAGGCCAGCGGTCGGCTCATCGAGGAACAGAAGCTCCGGATCGAGGACCAGTGCACGCGCCAGTGCCGTGCGCTTGATCATGCCCCCCGACAGTTCCGAGGGCCGCTTGTCAGCGGCATCGAGCGGCAAGCCCGCCAGAGCCATCTTCATCAGGCCGATTTCGCGCATCTGTGCGGGTTTCAGCTTCGCGTATTCGGTCAGGGGCACGCAGACATTTTCGATGACGCTGAGCGCCGAAAACAGCGCCCCGCTCTGGAACAGCACGCCAAAGCGCGACTGCATCAGGCGTAGCTGCTTCTCGTTGAGCTTCGTGATGTCCTTACCGAACAGATGGATAGCGCCTTTGGACGGCTTTTGCAGCCCAAGGATCGAGTTGAGCAGCACCGTCTTGCCGGTGCCGGAGCCGCCAACCACACCCATGACCTTACCGCGTTCGACCGTCAGGTCGAGGTTGTCGTGCACGACGTGCGGGCCAAACTGATTGCGCAGGCCCTCAATAACGATGGGGTGCGCGGGAGTGGAAACGGGTGCGGGGGCTTCGGTCATCAGAAGTCAAACCCGTTGAACATCATGGCGACGATGGCGTCGATGAGGATGATGGTGAAAATGGCCTGCACCACGGCGCGCGTCACCTGACGGCCCAGCGAGATGACGTCTTCGGTGACGTTCATACCCAGCCGACAGCCGATAATGGTGATGGCGATAGCAAACAGCGGCACCTTGATCATGCCGACAAAGAAGTTCACGAACGGCACGTACTCGGTCATGCGGATCGAGAAGAAGTGCGGCCCATAACCCAGTTGTGCCCACACCACCACAAACCCGCCCAGAAGGCCGGCCATGGACCCCGCGAAGGTGACCAGAGGCATGGTGAGGACCAGGGCGGCAAGGCGCGGGAAGATCAGGGCGTCAAACGGGTTGATGCCCATGACGCGCATGGCGCTGATTTCCTGATTCATCTTCATGGCGCCGATTTCGGCGGTGAATGACGAGGCCGAGCGCCCGGCGATCAGCACAGCCGCGATGACCGGGCCAAATTCGCGCAGGACCGAAATGCCGATCAGTTCGACGGCAAAGACGGCGGCCCCGAACTGCTGTAGCTGTAGGATGCCCAGAAACGCGATCACCGCGCCGACGAAGAAGTTGGTGACGCAGACCACCATCAGCGACCCGAAACCCGCCTGCTGCATCTGGGCCACCAGCGGCGTCCAGCGGATGCGCCCCGGTGTGACGAGCGACAGGAAGGCGGTGACGATCAACTGTCCAATAAAGACATTCAGATCGCGCAGATCCTTAAACACGTCCTCAGTGCTGCGCCCCAGTCGCGCCAGTTCGGCAATGATGGGATTGGCTTTTTGCTGAGCTGTCTTTTTCTGCGCCTCAACCACCTTGGGCTGAATGTCGCGGATCAGTTCATAGACGGCGCTCAGTCGCGAATCGTGCGCAAACAGGGCGTCATCACCGTGTTCACCCAGAACTGTACGCAGGGCATAGGCCCCGGCCGTGTCAAAGCCGCTCAGATCATCGGTGTCGATGCGGACCGCTGAGGCCGATTTAAGGGCGGACCTCAGCCGTTCGCCGGCGTCGCGCAGGCCAATGGCGGTCCAGTCACCTGTCAGGCTGACGACCCTTGCCTCCCCACCCGGCGGCGTCTCAATTTTAAAATCAGCCTTCGACATCAAACCTGAGGGTAAAAGCAAAACGCGTTATGCGCCACTCTTCAATCCATAGCGGATATAACGCCGAAAAGATAAGGTTCCGGAAATAAGGAGACAATAGGCACCAGATTTATTCGACGCACAGGCGGTCAAGTCAGATATTACCACAGACAGACCCTGCCCGGCGGCAAAATGAACGACCTCCGCTTATTCCGCCCCCGCCAGTCGGATACGCCAGATGCCGCGGATACCGTCGAATTCGACCACCTTGCCCTTGCGCACCACCTCGATGCGCCCGGCTTCGACCAGTTGCCCGATGGCGGCGCGCACCTGCGGCAACTGGCGCCGCCAGTTTTCGGCGTTTATGGTTTTGGCGACTTGATTAGGACTTAGGGTTTCCTTATCTCCCAACTCGGTCAGGAGTTCGATAATCAGCTCTTCCACCGGGTTCGCCATGACGGGCCTAACTTTTTTGTGCGTGTTTAAACGAGGTATGCAAATGGCCGATCAGCCCAAACCCCTTCAGGTCGAGGACGGCGATTTCAAAGGGTGGTTCCTTTCGCCCTTCCATGACGACTATGTCAACCATATCGGGCCGTTTTATTATCTGCCCGGCGCAGACGGCAAGATGCAGGTGGCGCTGAAGGTCGAACAGAGACACCTCAATGGCGGCGGTATCATGCACGGCGGCTGCCTGCTGTCGCTGGCCGATACGGCATTGTATGTGTTTGCGCTGGACAATCTGCAAACCTCAGGCGGCGTGACCATGCAACTGGATGCGCAATTCCTCAGCCCCGGCAATCTGGGCGACATCGTGATTGCCACCGGTGAGATCACCCGTGCCGGTCAATCGACCATCTTCGGCCGGGGTCAGATCAAGGTCGGCGACCGCATGGTCATGACCTTTTCCGGCGTTATCAAACGCGCCAGCAAGTCGGGCGCTTAAGGATTTTGGCCACGAAAAACACGAAAAGACACGAAAAGCGACGTTCACCCTTCGGCGCGACGCGCCAAGCGTATCTCTGGGCGGTTCAATAATGGCCCTTCGGGCAAGATCAATACCGCAGCTTTTCGTGCTTTTCGTGGCTAATCTTTCAGTCTTACGCCCGCAGCGCGACCTCATAGGTGGCCTGTGTCTGGGCGGCGATGTCGTCGAGGGTGACATCGGGGGCCAGTTCGACCAGCACAAGGCCTGAGCCATCGGGCTTGACCTCAAACACGCCGAGCGTCGAGATGATCAGATCGACCACGCCCGCCCCGGTCAGCGGCAGGTCGCAGCGTTTCAGCACCTTGGACTCGCCGTGCTTGTTGGCGTGTTCCATAACGACCACGACCTTCTGCACCCCGGCGACGAGGTCCATCGCCCCGCCCATGCCCTTGACCAGCTTGCCCGGTATCATCCAGTTGGCGATGTCGCCGTTTTCGGCCACCTCCATCGCCCCCAATATGGTCAGGTCGATATGCCCGCCGCGGATCATGGCGAACGAGTCCGCTGACGAAAAATAGCTGGTTTCGGGCAGTTCGGTGATGGTCTGCTTACCCGCATTGATCAGGTCGGGATCGACCTCATCCTCATACGGGAAGGGGCCCATGCCCAGCATACCGTTTTCCGACTGAAAGGTGACGGTCATGCCCTGCGGGATGTGATTGGCCACCAGAGTCGGGATGCCGATGCCCAGATTGACGTAGAAACCGTCCTGAAGTTCTTTAGCCGCGCGCTCGGCCAGTTGGTCGCGTGTCCAGGGCATGATTAAAACTCCAAAACAAGGTGCGCCGGGCAGGCCTCGCGCATTTTTTGTTGCGCTACCGCTTCGCTGCTTGAGCGCTGATCGGCCAGTTGGTCACGTGTCCAGGGCATGATCAGGCGCCTTCTCTCTGACGCACGGTGCGCTGTTCGATGCGTTTCTCGAACGTGCCCTGCACGATACGGTCAACATAGATGCCGGGCGTGTGGATGGCGTCGGGGTCGAGCGAGCCCACCGGCACGATTTCCTCAACCTCGGCGACGCAGACCTTGCCGGCGGTGGCCATCATCGGGTTGAAATTGCGCGCCGTCTTGCGGAAGATCAGGTTGCCGCGCTCATCGGCCTTCCACGCCTTGACGATCGAGAGGTCAGCGACCAGACCCGTCTCCAGCACATAGGTCTTGCCGTTGAAGTCTTTCAGTTCTTTGCCCTCGGCGACCAGCGTGCCGACGCCGGTGGCGGTGTAGAAGCCCGGAATCCCGGCCCCGCCGGCGCGAATGCGTTCGGCCAGGGTGCCCTGCGGATTGAACTCCAGCTCCAACTCGCCCGCCAGATACTGCCGCTCGAACTCCTTGTTTTCGCCGACATAGGACGAGATCATCTTTTTGATCTGACGGGTGTTGAGCAGCATCCCCAGCCCGAAGCCATCGACCCCGGCATTGTTGGAAATGGCGGTGATCCCGGTCACGCCTGAGTCACGCAGCGCGGCGATCAGGTTCTCCGGGATGCCGCACAGGCCAAAGCCTCCGGCCATCACCGTCATCCCGTCAAACGTCAGCCCCTCCAGCGCACTCTTCGCGTCCGCATATATCTTCGACGGCATCGGTCTCTCCCGTTCGCGTATCTGATGAAAGCTAGACCGAAACGCCACCCCCTGTCATGCGCAAATTGCCGCAATGCAGCAGGTTTTAGCGAGCAGGCTGCAAATAGGGTTTCAGTGAGGCGTCGGCATCGGCGATGACGCTATCTTCCACCACCATAGCCTTATGAATCAATTGCTTGCCCGCCATAAAATCCGCCGGGCGATTGACGCTTTCGACGCAGATGACCTGCTGATCGGCGTTCAGATGAAACACGCTGAAGACCCCTGTTGCCGGATCACCGCGCGTGATCAGTTTGGCATCGGCGCGCGTCAGGCCCGCAATCTGGAGCTTATAGTCGTACTGATCGGACCAGAACCACGGCACTTCGGGCGGCGGGGCCTTGAAGCCGGTAATGGCGGCGGCGGCCTGCTTGGCCTGCTCCAGCGCGCTCGGCACGCTTTCCAGCCGATAGCGGCCCTCGTACCACGGCCTGACCTCGCGCGAGGTCACGTCGCCGATGGCAAACACATTCGCGGCCGAGGTACGGGCTTCGGGATCGACGACGATGCCGTTTGCACACGTGATACCGGCGGCCTGCGCCAGATCATCGGCGGGCAGGGCGCCTATGCCCACCAGCAGCACATCGAATTCATGCACCGCGCCATCGGCAATATGCACGCGGCGCAAATCACCGTCGGCACTCACACGCACCACCTCGGCTCCGGTGATCAGATTGACGCCGTTATCGCGGTGGATGCGCGTAAAGGCTTCCGACAGAACGGGCGAGGCGACGCGCGCTAGAATGCGGCTTTCGCGCTCAAACACCGTCACCGTGCTGCCCAGCTTGCGCGCGGAGGCGGCGACTTCCAGCCCCACATAGCCCGCGCCGATCAGGCCGATGCGTTGGCCGGCCCTCAGGTGCGGCTTGAGCCATTCGGCGTCGGCAATGGTGCGCAGCAGATGATAAGGCGTAGCCTCGGCACCGGGACAGCCGAAAGGTCGCGCCTTTGAACCGGTGGCGATGATCAGGTGCTCATAGCCGATGGGTTGGCCGTCGATGGTGACGGTCTTGCCTGCCGTATCGATGGCCTCGACGCGGCGCTCAAGCCAGGCGGCGATATTCGCGTCGTCATAGAAGTCCTGCGGCCGCAGATAGAGGTCGTCGCCCGACGCCTCGCCCTTCAGCCAGGCCTTCGACAGGGGGGGCGCTGGTAGGGCAGGTGCGGTTCGTCCCCGATCAGGGTGATCGGACCTTCGTAGCCGTACTGGCGCAGGAAGGCCGCCGCCGATCCGCCGGCGTGACCTGCTCCGATGATGACGACACCCGCGCTCATGTTTTACAGGTCGCCGGGGACGGGCAGGCCGTGCTGCACGCAGGCCGCTTGTAAGGTGTTGTTAAGCAGGCAGGCAATGGTCATCGGACCGACGCCCTTGGGCACCGGCGTGATGGCCGTAGCGCGCGGCAGGGCGGCGTCGAAATCGACATCGCCGACGATCTTGCTTTTGCCCTCGACCTCGATGCGGTTGATGCCGACGTCGATCACATAGGCCCCGTCCTTCACCCAGTCGCCTTGGATGAATTTCGGACGCCCGACGGCGGCGACCAGCACATCGGCGGTGCGGCACAACTCCGGCAGGTTGGTGGTGCGCGAATGGGCGATCGTCACGGTGCAGTTTTCATTGAGCAGAAGCTGCGCCATCGGCTTGCCCACGATGTTGGAGCGCCCGACGATCACGGCATTGAGGCCCGACAGATTGCCGTCACCGTGCGTCTTGAGCGCGTCCTTCAGCAGCATTAGCGAGCCCAGCGGCGTGCAGGGGACAATGGCGTCGAGGCCCACGGCCAGACGCCCGGCATTCTGCACATGAAAGCCATCGACATCCTTCAGCGGGTCGATGGCGTCGATGACCTTTAGTGACGACATATGCGCGGGCAGGGGCAGTTGCACCAGTATGCCGTTGACGCCGGTATCAGCATTCAGTTCGCCGATCAGTTTCAGCAGATCGGCCTCGGTCGTGTCCGCTGGCAGGACGATGGTGCGGCTTTCCATGCCGACGGCCTTCGTCGTCTCGCCTTTGTTCTTGACATAGATCTGGCTAGCCGGGTCTTCGCCGACGATCACCACCACCAGACAGGGCGTCAGGCCGTGTTCGGCCTTAAGCGTCGCCACGCGCCCGGCGATGCGTTCGCGCAGACCCTTGGCGTAGCCGAAGCCGTCGATAATATTGCCGCGCGCGCTCATGAGGCTCTCCGGAGAAGCTTGGAAATTTCGCGGCTCACTTGGCCTGTTTCGCCGCCGAAATCAAGGTCTCCAGCAGCGGTTTCAGCGTTTGCGACAAAGGCCGGGCGCGTTGCGGGTCGAAACGGGTGGGGTCGTTCATGTCGAGATAGCAGCTTTGCACGATCTCGATTTGCAGGGCGTAGATGTGGTCTTCGGGTCGCCCGTGACCGCGCGTGGTGAAGCCGCCCTTGAAACGCCCATCCAGCACGCTGGTCCAGTCGGTCGTGCGCTGCATCCAGCCTCGCAGAGCCTTGATCACCACGGGCGGCAGGGTGCGCCCGCTATCGGAGCCGAAGCTGAGATCGGGCAGCGCGCCGTCAAACAGCAGCGGGATCGACGGGCGGATCGAATGGGCGTCGATCAGCAGCGCAAAGCCGTGGCGCTGGCGCGTCGCCTCCAGCACCTCTTCAAGTCGGGCGTGATAGGGAAACCAGTACTGAAAACGCCGCTGTTCGGTCTCGGCAAGGCTCGGTTCCTGCCCTTCGAGATAGATGGGATTGCGGTCGAAATCGCTCAACGGGCACAGGCCGGTTTCAAACATCCCCGGATAGAGGGGCGAAGAGTGCGGATCGCGGTTGAGATCGACCACGTAGCGCGAATGGGTGGCAAACAGGGTCGTCGCCTCAAGCTCAGCCGCAAAATCGTACAGGCGATGGACGTGGAAGTCCGTCTCCATCACCGACAAACCCACCGGATTGAGTCGGGCCGCAATGTCCGGCGGCAGGTACGTCCCGACATGCGGCGCAGCAATAACCAGCGGTCCGCCGCGTTCGGTCAGGGTGAAGAGGTCCGGAGACGAAAGGTCACTCATGATCACAGTTGAGACGACCGGCGACAGACTGTCAACCGCAGCGGCCCTGGGAAGGCTTTTTGCCAGTCAAGCTATTGTGAAAGCCCCCCGAACGCCCCTATCTTCTGACGACGATTGCGGAGACGGCATGTGGATACGGGATTACTGCTGAATGTATTTGTGTTTCTGGCGGCGGCCTGTCTGGTCGTGCCGCTGGCGGCGCGATTCAAGCTGGGGGCGGTGCTGGGCTATCTCATCGCCGGTATCCTGATCGGGCCGTCAGGTCTGGGCTTTATCGACCGCGTTACCTCGACCATGCACTTTGCCGAATTCGGCGTGGTGATGATGATGTTCCTTATCGGCCTTGAGCTTGAGCCCGCGCTTCTGTGGCGGCTGCGGCGCACCATTGTCGGCATGGGCGGGCTTCAGGTCGTTTTATCGTCTCTGGCCCTGATGGGGACGATTCTGGTGCTCGGCAAGTTCGGCCTCAATCTGAGCTGGCAGACGGCGCTGGCCATCGGCATGGCGCTGTCCATGTCGTCCACGGCGCTGGTGCTTCAGATGCTGGAAGAAAAGCACCTGATACAGACCCAGGTCGGCGAAACCACCTTCTCCGTCCTGCTGTTTCAGGACATTGCCGTCATCCCCATCCTGATCATCATTCCGCTTCTGGCGGTAGGCGGCGGGCAGGCTCCGGCGGCGCATGGGGCCAGTCTGGTGGAACACCTGCCGGTGTGGGCGCAGGCGCTGGCGGGCCTGTCCACCATCGCCATGGTCATTGCCGGCGGGCAGCTTCTGTCGCGCTATTTCCTGCCCCGTATCGCGCGGACCAATCTGCGCGAAGTGTTTACGGCCACCTCTCTGGCGCTGGTCGTTGGGGTGACGCTGCTGATGCAACTGGTCGGCGTATCCCCGGCACTGGGTGCGTTTCTGGGCGGCGTCGTTCTGGCCAACTCCCCCTATAAGACGACGATTGAAACCGACATTCAGCCGTTCAAGGGGCTCTTGCTCGGCCTGTTTTTCATCTCGGTCGGCATGGGGATGGACGTCGATCGTCTGCTGACCCAGCCGGTGCAGCTTATGCTGGCGGTCGTCGGGCTGATGGCCATTAAGGGCTTGATTCTATACGCTCTGGCGCGGCGGTTTGGTATGGACAATATCGCCGGATCTGGGCTGGCCCTGTCCCTGGCGCAGGGCGGGGAGTTCGCCTTTGTGCTGTTTCAGTTGTCGGGGCAGTTAGGGCTTCTGACGCCCGATCTGCGCCGCTTCCTGACGCTGGTGGTGGCTATCTCCATCGGCATCACCCCGATCTGCCTTGAGCTGTTTACGCGCTATGTCGTGCCGCGCTTCCTCTCGCTCCTGCCCGAACGCGCACCGGACGCCATTGAGGAACGCAACAGCGTCATCATCGCCGGGTTTGGCCGCTTCGGTCAGATCATCGGGCGCTTCCTGCGCTCGCAGGGCGTGACCGTGACCATTCTGGAGAACAACCCGGACCAGATCGAGCTTCTGCAACGCTTTGGTATCAATCGGGCCTATTTCGGCGACGCGACGCGGCTGGATGTGCTGCGCAGCGCCGGTGCCGATCAGGCGCGGATGCTGATTGTGGCCATCGACGATGCCGAAGGCGCGGTGAAGATCGTGCAACTGGCCAAGGAAAACTTCCCGCATCTCAAGGTGTTCGCGCGGGCGCGCAACCGCCGCCACGCCTATGAACTGGACCGGGCGGGGGTGGACTACTACCACCGCGAAACGCTGGACTCGTCGATGGCGGTAGCGCGCGAAGCCCTGATCAGCATGGGCGCGCCCAAGGCCCAGGTCGAACGCCGCGCGCAGGCCTTCTTACAACACGACATCGTGACCCTGCGAAAATCCTTCGCGTTTTTCGATTCTGAGCCTGATTTGGTCAACTTCACGCGCCTTAGCCAGAAGGAACTGGAACGCATCCTGACCGACGACGAGTCCGACAGCGCCGAAGCGACCAAGACGGCTTAGGCTTGTCCGGATTAGGGTGATTTACGGCGAATTGTCCTACAACTGCTCAGTAAAACTTAATAGTTCGCGCAGTGAGGGAGGCACGCTTCTCATGTCGATATCTCGTGTTTTTATCGACGCGTCCTGACGTTGCGCTGGACGGATCGAGATAACCGGTCAGGTCATTGACCCGGCACTCGATCAGCCATAGTTTCAGCGTTAATAACAACAGGGGGATGAACGATGAAGGTATGGAACCGCGTTTTGGCGTCGATGGCGATGGTATCGGGCGCGATCCTGCTTATGTCGTCGCCCGTCGTCGCGCAAACGCAGCAGCAAGTGGATGCCGAGACAAAGCGCCGGATCATCCACGACAATTTCTATGATGACACTGATCCGCATTGGGCTAAGCTGCCCGCCGATTGGATACCCGCTTTGAGTAAGGTCTACGAAGATTTTGCCAAGACCGGCAATAACCCGGAGTGTTGGCGGGCGCTGACGCGGGGCCAGCAGTCGGAGTCATATGGTGGCAAACACTATACCGACATCATGTTCGTCGATTTTGTACATAAGCAAGAATATTACCCGAACCGGGACGGCACCCTCGGTAAATCACGCGCCGGCTGCGGCAAGCCTTACCATTACTCCGTCACCAAGGGCGGCGAGATTTTCCATAAGTATGTTCAGAAGTAACCCTGTCCTGAGCCTTGATTATCGTCCGAGGACTGATCGTTTTGTGGAGGGTCAGTAAGTCGATGCCAAACCGATGGTGAACGCACAGAATCGTAACAGGGAATCGTAACAGGCTGTAAGCCATTAGCTGCTGATTCTGTTGAGAGATTCTGGCTTAGCAGACCATCGAATCGTAACACTCCCTCCGCACAATCGTCATGAGACCGTGGGGAGACGATGACGCACGAATGATCAAAGCCGTTATGAGGCAACAGTTTGAGAGCATTTATGTCGATGACTGAGGAGAAATGGTGGACGCGACAGGGATTGAACCTGTGACCCTTCGCGTGTGAAGCGAATGCTCTCCCGCTGAGCTACGCGTCCATCCAAAGCAGGGAGCGCGCTTATTAGTCGCTGCGCGCCGCCCTGACAAGAGCTTTTATCGCAGGATAGAGGCGATGGCTGTGGGCAGTTCGTCGAAATGGTCGATCAGGGCGGCGGGTGACATCGCCTCCATCGGCGTATCGCAATAGCCGAAGCTCACCAGTACGCAGGGGACGCCCGCGTTTTGCGCCGTCAGATAGTCGGTTTCGGAATCGCCGATCAACAGCATTTTTTCCAGCGGCAGGTTCAGATCGTCGGCGCAGGCCTTCAGGTGGTCGGCATCAGGCTTTTTGAGCGGCACACTATCCGCCCCGCGCACCGAGCCGAAGCGCCCGATCAGGCCGAGCCGGGTCAGCAGCAGTTCCGACAGGGCCGTCGGCTTGTTGGTACAGACGGCGAGCGTCGCGCCCGCGGCGCTCAGTTGATCCAGAGCGGCCTCAAGCCCCGGAAAGGCGTGGCTTTCCTGATCAATGCGGTCGCGATAGAGGTCGAGAAAGCGCCCGACCATGGGCAGTTCGGCCTCTTCGCTGAGCGGCACATTGGCTGCCGCAAAGCCGCGCTGGATTAATGAGCGCGCCCCGCGCCCGACCAGACTGCGCGCCGCTTCGTAAGGGAAGGGCGGCACGTCGTATTCGGCCAGAATGGCGTTCAGCGTGCCGATAATGTCCGGCGCGGTTTCCACCAGCGTGCCATCGAGATCGAAGGCGATACCGTATCCGCTGAGGTCAGGAAGGGTCGTCATGGGCAAAATCGCTCCGGCGGGTGTTTTTCACGTTCAATTCGCCGGTGCTTTGGTCTAAATCGGGCCAAACGGCAACAGGTGAATCACGACAATGAGCCAAAACCGCAAACGCGCCGCCATCATTCTGGCGGCTGGACAGGGCACGCGCATGAAATCGACGCTGCCCAAGGTGCTGCACCGGGTGGCCGGTCGGGCCATGATGGACCTGGCCATCGATGCGGCCGAAGGGCTGAACTGTGAGCGCATCATTGTCGTGGTCGGGGCCCATTCGCCGCAGGTCGGCGACAGCGCGCGTCAGCGTCTGGGGGCCGACAGCGTGGTGGTGCAGGACCCGCCGCTGGGGACGGGTCATGCGGTGTTGGCGGCCAAGGCGGCGCTCAGCGATTTCGATGGTCAGGTCGTGGTCTCCTATGCCGATTGCCCGCTGATCGACACGCAGACGCTCAAGACCGTGTTCGATCTGGCCAAGACCGCCGATCTGGCGGTTCTGGGTTTTGAGGCCGCCGATCCGGGGGCCTATGGCCGTCTGGTCATCGAAGGAACGGACGACCTCAGCGCCATTGTCGAGGCCAAGGAGGCGACGGCGGAACAACTGGCTATCCGCGCTTGCAATTCCGGCGTGCTGGCGGCGGATCGCGCCACCCTGTTCGCCCTGCTGGACGAAGTGCGTAACGACAATGCCAAGGGCGAATATTACCTGACCGACGTGGTGGGCATCGCCAAGGGCCGTGGGTTGAAACCCAAGGTCTGTTTCGTAGCTGAAGAGGATGTCACGGGCGTCAATTCTCAGGTCGAACTGGCGGCGGCCGAAGCCATCTGGCAATCGCGCCGCCGCAAGGCCCTGATGCTGAACGGCGTGACCATGCCTGCGCCGGAGACCGTCTTCCTGTCGTGGGACACGCACATCGCGCCGGGCGTGGTGGTTGAGCCCAATGTCGTCTTTGCCGAAGGGGTGAGCGTTGCCTCAGGGGCGGTGATCCGCGCCTTTTCGCACCTTGAGGGGGCCAGCGTTGCCGAAGGGGCGCTGATCGGTCCCTATGCCCGCCTGCGTCCGGGGGCCGATATCGGCAAGGATGTGCACATTGGCAATTTTGTCGAGGTGAAGAACGTCAGGATCGGTGAGGGGGCCAAGGCCAATCACCTCAGCTATCTGGGCGACGGCGAGGTCGGCGCGAAGGCCAATATCGGCGCGGGCACCATCTTCTGTAATTATGATGGCTATTTCAAGCACCGCACGATCATCGGCGAAGGGGCCTTTGTCGGCTCTAACGCCTCGCTGGTTGCGCCGGTGACGGTGGGGGCCGGGGCCATCACCGGATCGGGTTCGGTGATTACGGAGGATGTGCCCGCTGACGCGCTGGCCTTTGAGCGTTCGCGCCAGACCGAAAAGGCCGGATGGGCTAGGGCCTTCCGTGAACGCAAGGCGGCGGAAAAAGCCGCCCAAAAGAAAGGTTAAGTCATGTCCGCCGATACCCAGAAACAGGCCGCCGGGCTGGCCGCCATTGACCATATCGAAAACGGCATGAAGGTCGGGCTTGGGACCGGCTCCACGGCCGCCTGGTTCGTCAAGGCCGTGGCCGACGCCGTGCAGGGCGGGCTGAAGCTGACGCTCGTTTCCACCTCGAACCAGACGACGCATCTGGCGCAGTCTCTGGGGCTGGAGATCAGGGATATCAACGATGTGGGCAAGCTGGATGTCTGCGTCGATGGCGCGGACGAAATTGGGGCCGGGCTGGCCCTGATCAAGGGCGGCGGCGGCGCGCTTTTGCGGGAAAAGCTGATCTGGGAAATGGCCGACCGCTGTATCGTCATCGCCGATGCGGCCAAGCACGTGGCCACGCTGGGGGCCTTTGCCTTGCCGATCGAGGTCGAGCCCTTTGCCTATAAGGGTACGATCAACCGCATCTGCGACGTGCTGAGCGAGTTTGACATCGCCAAATTGCCGGTTTTACGGAAAAAAGGCGGTGAGCCCTTTGTGACCGACGGCGGCAATCTTATCTTTGACGTGCCGTGCGGGGCGATCCTTGATCCTTCCGGACTGGCCAGCGCGCTGAAAGCCACCACGGGGGTCGTCGATCACGGCCTGTTCCTCGATCTGGCTGACATTGCGCTGATCGGCACCGATAGCGGCGTCGATATCCTCCATCCGTAAGAAAGCGCGACATGTCCACATTCGACTATGATCTTTTTGTGCTGGGGGCCGGCTCTGGCGGGGTGCGCGCGGCGCGGCTGAGCGCGCAACTGGGCCTCAAGGTCGGCGTGGCCGAAGGCGACAAGCCGGGCGGCACCTGCGTGGTGCGCGGCTGCGTCCCCAAAAAGTTCATGGTCTATGCCTCCGAAGTGCCGGAGCAGGTGGCCTATGCGCGCGGCTTTGGCTGGGAGGCGCAGACGGGCCGCTTCGACTGGACCAAGTTCCGCAATGCCAATCTGGCTGAGGTGTCGCGCCTGTCGGACATCTATGCCGCCAATCTGGTCAAGGCCGGGGCGGACCTGATCCCCGCCTGGGCGAAGCTCACCGGGCCGCATACGCTGCACCTGACGCCGACCAATGGCGACGCCCCCTATGAGGTGACCGCCAAAACCATCTTGATCGCCGTCGGGGGTCAGCCCTTCGTGCCGGAAGCGGTCGAAGGGCATGAATTGGCCATCAGCTCCAACGACATGTTCCTGCTGGATAAACTGCCGAAGTCCATCGCCATCGTCGGCGGCGGCTATATCGCCGTTGAGTTTGCCGGTGTCATGAACGGCTTTGGCGTCGATACGCACATCCTCTATCGCGGCGATCAGATCCTGCGCGCCTTCGATCAGGAGGTGCGCGAGCACCTGACGCAGGAGATCGGCAAGAAGGGCATCAAGGTCATGTGCCACGCCGACCCCAAAAAACTGGAAAAAACCGATAAGGGTATAAAAATTACCCTCACCGATGACACCGAACTGACGGTCGATCAGGTGCTCTATGCCACCGGCCGCCGTCCGCATACGGACGGGCTGGGCCTGACCGAGGTTGGGGTTGAGCTGGACCGCGACGGGGCCGTGGTGGTCGATGCCTATTCGCGCACCGCGGTTGAGCATATCTTTGCGGTGGGCGACGTCACCAATCGCTGCAACCTGACGCCCGTGGCCATCCGTGAGGCCGTGGCCTTTGTCGAGACGGCGTTCAAAGACAATCCGACGGCCTATGACTACGCCAATATCCCCACGGCGGTGTTTTCGCAGCCGCAGATAGGTACGGTGGGCCTCACCGAACAGGACGCCGTGGCGCGTGGTATCCGCGTCGATATCTATACGGCGCGTTTCCGTCCCATGAAGACGAGCTTTGTGGCGGGCGAAAGCCGCACGCTTATGAAGCTGATCGTCGATCACAAGACCGATGTGGTGCTGGGCGCGCACATGGTCGGGCCGGACTCGGCGGAAATCATCCAGATGGCCGGTATCGCCGTGAAGGCGGGCCTGACCAAGGCCCAGTGGGACGCTACCTGCGCCGTCCACCCAACAGCAGCGGAAGAGTTCGTCACGCTCAGGGACAAGCGGATGGCGTAAGCGTGGCTCTAAGCCTGGGGATAAATATTGCGGTGCAGCAATTTTTGTCTTATTCCTGCACCAATTCGGACCTATGAGCGGGGCGTTCGCGAAAAGATTGTGCACATGACCCCGACCAAAGCTTCAAAATTGCCATTGCCCTCCTACACGGGTGTGATCATGGGGATCACGCTCGTCTTTCTGGCGCTGTTCACCTATGCCGGACCGCTGGGCTACGCGTTGACGGCGACCTTTGGCGGGCTGCTGCTGCTGGGGTACTGGCGCTATGCAGGTCGTTTCGGCTGGATCGGTGTGGTGCTGCTGGTCCTGTTGTTGTGGCTGGTGTCGCGTTCGACCCTGCTTTACGATCTTAATAGCGGGGCCGATTTCAGTCAGTACAAGACCTGGGAAGATCAGGAATGGCTGAAGGTCATGCTTCAGCCTGTGTGGTACGGGGCTCTGATCCTCGCCGCTTGGTCGATGAAGCCAAAAACGGCGTCCGGTTTGATGACCGGTCTGCTCTATGCCTATATCGGGCTGTGTGGCCTGATTATTGTTGATGCCTTGTCCGGCGCGCGCGTCTATCAGGCCGTTTCGGCGGCGCTGTATCAGCCCATCCGCCCGGACCTCGCCATGGTCAAGGTGTCGCTGGCCACCTACGCCTTTGTACTCCTGTACTGGCCCGTCATGCTGGCCGGAGAGCATCGCTTCCGTATCCTGAAACTGATCGCGCTGGCGGCCTGTGTGCTGGCGCCGCTGGTGACGGGGGCAAGCGCGCCCTTGCTGGCCCTGATCGTGTCGGTGACGGTGTTCTGGGTCGCCCGGCGTTTTCCGGTTGTGGGTGGTTTCAGCATCTATAAGGTCATGGCCACGTTGGTGGGCTTCAAGATCCTGTTCACGCCGCTGATCATCGACGCCATCCGGCGTCTGGGCTGGGGTGACAATGTGCGTCAGTTCCTGCCCGCCTCGTGGGATGCGCGCCTCGATATCTGGGAGTTCGCGGTCCAGAAGATTCTGCAAAAGCCGTTTCTGGGCTGGGGCTTCGATTCCAGCCGCCATTTCGGCAAGCCCATCCCGCTACATCCGCACAACATGTCGATTCAGGTGGGGCTGGAACTGGGCTATATCGGCCTGTTCCTGCTGGCGGCCGTGTGGGTGCTGCTGATCCTGCGCATCGGGCGCGGGGCCCCGGAAGCGCCTGTCGAAGCCTTTGTTGAATTGAGCGAATTGTCCACAGCCGGTGCCCCGATACAGACCGATCCGCGGCCCTATGCTTTGGCCACCCTGTCAGCGGTCTTTGTCATTGCACAGCTCAGCTTCGGCATCTGGCAGGAGTGGTGGCTGGCCCTGATGGCGCTGGTGACGGCCATCTATCTGATGGCGCGTACCGCCTCACAAAAGGTCTGAAAAACAGGGTGTAGTTGCGGAATATACTATAAATTACTGTGTTCTCAGCGGTTTTGGCAGATTTCGACGATTGTGGATATTGAGTTTGCTTCGCCCTCCGCTTAAATAGCGGCCATGAACAAGTCCTGGTCTCCCCATAGCTGGCGCGCGCGCCCCGCGCTCCACATCCCTGACGATTACCCCGATGCGGCGGCGTTACGTGCCGCTGAGGCCGAAATCGCCACGCTGCCGCCGCTGGTCTTCGCCGGTGAAGCTCGCCGCCTGACCTCTGCGCTGGGTAAGGTCGCCAATGGCGAAGCCTTCCTGTTGCAGGGCGGCGACTGCGCCGAAAGCTTCAAGGAGTTTTCGGCCGACAATATCCGCGACACCTTCCGCCTGATCCTTCAGATGGCCGTGGTGCTGACCTTTGCCGGCGGCAAGCCGGTGGTCAAGCTGGGCCGCATCGCGGGTCAGTTCGGCAAGCCGCGCTCCTCGCCTGTGGAAACCATCGGCGATGTGACCCTGCCCAGCTATCGCGGCGACAATATCAACGGGATGGAATTCACGCCCGAAGCGCGCATTCCGGACCCGCAGCGTCTGGTCAAGGCCTACCATCAGTCGTCTTCGACCCTGAACCTGCTGCGTGCCTTCGCCAATGGCGGCTATGCGGACCTCTACAACATCCACAAGTGGACTCTGGGCTTCGTGTCCGGTTCGCCGCAGGGTGAGCGTTACCGCGAACTGGCCGAAAAGATTTCCGAAACGCTGAACTTCATGTCGGCCATCGGGATCACTTCGGACAAGGCGCAGGAAATCCGTCAGGTCGATTTCTTCACTTCGCACGAAGCGCTGCTGCTCAATTACGAGCAGGCTCTGACGCGCGTCGATTCGACCTCTGGCGACTGGTACGACACCTCGGCCCACTTCCTGTGGATCGGTGAGCGCACCCGTCAGCTCGATGGCGCGCATGTCCACTTCATGCAGGGGATCAAGAACCCCATCGGCGTCAAGTGTGGTCCGACGCTGGAACCCGACGATCTGAAGCGTCTGATCGACGCGCTGAATCCGGAAGGCATTCCGGGGCGTCTGACCCTGATCGGGCGCTTTGGTTCGGACAAGGTGGGTGAGCGCCTGCCGCGTCTGATGAAGGCGTCGCGCGAACACGGTGTGCCGGTGGTGTGGTCGATCGACCCCATGCACGGCAATGTCGTCAAGGCGGCCAATGGTTACAAGACGCGCCCCTTCGACCGCATCCTGTCGGAAGTGCGTTCCTTCATCGACATCGCGGCGTCGGAAAACGTCCATCCGGGTGGCCTGCACCTTGAGATGACCGGTCAGAACGTCACCGAATGTCTGGGCGGCGCGCACGCTCTGAGCGAAGACGAACTGAGCCACCGCTACCACACGCACTGCGACCCGCGCCTCAATGCGGATCAGGCGCTGGAACTGAGCTTCCTGGTGGCTGAGCGTCTGCAAGGCCTGAAAGACAAGGTGACCAAGGCGGCTTAGGCCTGACGTTACGTGCACTATGAAAAGGGTCGCTTCGGCGGCCCTTTTTTGTGCGCGCCACCTGACACACCCTGTCAGCAGAGCCGTGATCACGGCGTTGATGCAGTAAGCGAAACCGGCTACAGGCGGGGGCATGACCAGAGCCCTCTACACCGCCGCCTTCAAGGAACTGATCCATCTGTCGTGGCCGGTGGTGGGGTCGCGTCTCGGCTTCATGCTGATGGGGCTTATGGACACGCTGATCGTCGGGCACTACAGCGCGGCGGAACTGGGCTATCATTCGCTGGCCTGGGCCCCGACCTCGATCTTCCTCGTCACCTCCATCGGCCTGCTGGTCGGGATTCAGGTCAAGACGGCGCACTTTATCGGGGCCGATGAGCCGCACCGCATCGGGCCGGTGTTTCAGCGCGGCATGGTCTATGCCATCGTCCTTGGTCTTTTCGCGGCAGTGGTGCTGTTCCTCGCCGGGCCGGGTCTGCTGCATCTGGCCGTCAAGCCGGACATGGCCGACGGCGCATCCGGCCCTCTGCTGGTTTTTGCCCTGTCCATGCCGTTTTACATGATCGCCGTGGCGGGTTCGGAGTTTCTCGAAGGACTGGGGCGGACCCGTCCGGGCCTTGTCTTCACCTGGGCGGGCAATGTCATCAATGGCGTGCTGTTGCTGGTGCTGGTGCCGGGCGTCGTGACCCTTCCGGGCATCGACAGCGACGGGGCGATGGGCGCGGCCCTTTCGACCCTGATCGCACGCGCCTGCGTTATGGTGGCGCTGATCGTCTATGTCCTGACCCTGCCGTGCATTGCGCAATATGGCCTGTTGAAGCGACACAAGCCCGACCCGCAAGGCGGGCGCGAACAGCGTCAGATCGGCTATGCCGCCGGGGCATCCTACTTCATCGAGGTGGCGGCCTTTGCCGGCATGACCCTGTTTGCCGGGCGCATTTCGCAAGAAGCGGTCGCCGTTTGGACCATTGTGCTCAATTTCGCCTCCATCGTCTTCATGGTGCCGATGGGGCTGGCTATCGGCTGTTCGGTGCTGGTCGGTCGCGCCTATGGGGCCGGGGACATGCCCGGTCTGGCGCGTATGGGCCGCATCAGTTTTTCGGCCGCGGCGGCGTTCATGATGGGCGTCTGTCTGGTGGTGCTGATCGGGTCGCAGTGGATTGCGGCGGGCTATACGTCGGACGACGCCCTGCGCGGCGGGGTGCAGGCCGCGCTCTTGCTGTCCTGCCTGTTCTTTGTGCCCGATGGCGTGCAGGTGGTGACGGCGCAGGCCCTGCGCGCGCGTCAGGACGTCGTGGTGGCACCGGTGCTGCACTATATCGCCTACGGGCTGGTCATGCTGCCGGTGGGCTATTGGCTGGCGCTGCACGTCGGGCAGGGGGTGCCTGGCCTGATCTATGCGGCGGCCTTGGCCAGTTGGGTGTCGGCCATCCTGCTGCAGGCGCGTTTTATGTGGCTGGACAAAAAGGCCCTGACCGCTATGCGCGCGGTCCCCACAGAATAAGCCCGGCCCCGATCAGACTCCCAAAATCCACCCTTCTTCACCTAGCGCGATGGCGGCTTCGTCGGCGCTGAGGTGGGCCGGGGCGGCAAATTTGGAGGCCAGCGCGTCCTTGTCGTCCAGTTCAGCCAGAGCCGTGGCCGTCAGGCGCACTTGGGCCGCGTCCTTGACTTCGCCGGGTTCCGCAACGCCGGGATAGAGGGACGGATAGATTTCGGCCAGCACGGTGTTCACGCCGTCCAGCGTGTCTTCGTTCAGCGCGCCAAAGCCAGTGTCAAACGGCCAGATGACCGCCTTGCCGTCAAGGGCCGTCTTCACCGCGCGCACCGCCGGAATCCCCAGCAGGGTCTGACCGCCGACCACGCCTGCGCCGTGCATCTGCCACACGCTCTTGGCCTGTGATGATTTACCGAGCTTGCGTGCAGCCTCTTCGGTCAGGCGAAACTCAGGGAAGTCGCCGTAAGAGGCGGGTTTCAGCGTCGAAAGCCACTTCTGCGCCGCGCTCTTGGGGCAGCCCCAGAAGGGATAGGCCTCATCGGTCATCAGCCGGTTCATCTTGGCGGCGACGGCAAAGCGGTTATTGGTGTTGTCGGGCTTATCAACGACGTTTTTGATGACGAAGTCCCACATCTGGGCCCAGCCCTCGAGGCCGAGCTTCGCCGCCGTGCCGCGCGGGAAGCCGAAATTAAAA
Source organism: Asticcacaulis excentricus (assembly GCF_003966695.1). Classification (NCBI taxonomy): domain Bacteria; kingdom Pseudomonadati; phylum Pseudomonadota; class Alphaproteobacteria; order Caulobacterales; family Caulobacteraceae; genus Asticcacaulis; species Asticcacaulis excentricus. The sequence continues at coordinate 1,066,558 of NZ_AP018827.1, read as the reverse complement.
TCAAATCCCACGAAAACGCGATCGCCGCGCTTGTGCAGATCGGCGAGAAGGGTTTTCAGCAGCGCAACGGCCTCGGCGCGCGTGGCCGGATTATGCCCCTCGTAGGACAGGCGAAAACGCACATCGCGCTTCATCACGCCGATCCATACCGAAGACTCGCCGGTCTTCTTGCCCTCGGCGGCGCTCCAGTCAACGATCACATAGGCTCCGAAAAGACGCGCCATAGGGCTACTCCGATACGGGGGCAAACAATCGGGCGCTTTTAGCCCAAGGTGGCGGCGTGGCCAAACCCTAAACTGTGCATTGTCGGCGCGAATACCGCTTTTATGGTTACACAAGGGGGGAAATCCTGTGTACAACGGGCGCGGTTTTATGACTTTGTAAGGTGTGACGCTCATGACCGTCCTACGCGCAGGGGTCGCCGGTGCCGGCGTTTTCGGGGGGTATCACGCCAACAAGTACAAGGAGGCCGAAGCGGCCGGTCGTGTACGCTTTGTGGGTATTTACGATCTCGATAAATCCCGCGCCGAAGCGGCGGCTGAAAAGCTGGGCGTTAAGGCCTTTGGCGGCGATGAGTTTGAGACGTTTCTGGCCGAACTGGATGTGATTACGGTGGCCGTCCCGGCTTTTGCTCACGCACAGGTGGCGCTGAGGGCGCTGGCAGCGGGGGTGCACACCTATGTCGAAAAGCCACTGGCGATCACGGTCGAAGACGGTGACGCCATGGTCGCTATGGCGGCCGAAAAGGGCGTGGTGCTGGCCTGTGGCCATCAGGAGCGCGCCGTGTTTGAGGCTATGGGGCTTTATGCGGTGCCGGAACGCCCGCTGCGCATGGAAGCCGTGCGCAATGGCACGGTTTCGACGCGCAATCTGGATGTATCTGTCGTGCTTGACCTGATGATCCACGATCTCGATCTGGGGCTGACCCTGGCCGCCGGAGAGGCTGGCGGCGTCGAGGTGTCGGCGCGCTTTCGTGAAGAGGTCGGATACACGGCCGTGGGCGCCGATGAGGTCTCGGCCGAGGTCAAGTTCGACGATGGGTTCGTGGCGACCTTTGCGGCGTCACGTATGGCCGAGGCGCGCGAACGCACCATGCGGCTGGTCTATCCGTCGGGTGAGGTGTTCATCGACCTGCTGAACCGCAAGTTTGAAAACGGCACGCCGTTCGACCTCAATCCCGACTTTGCGCAGGCCGATATTGCGCGTGACCCGCTGGGGACCAGCGTATTCCGTTTTCTCGATACGGTAGCGGGACAGCGCGACACGCCTCTGGCGACCGGCGAAGAGGCGCTGAAAGCCCTGTGTCTGGCGTTGGCGATCGATGACGCCGTGTCGGGTAAGGACGCGGCTTAGGACTCATACCACGAACAGCACGAACGTCTTTGTGGGGATGTTTCGCGCCAAGCGCCTGATGCCGTAAATACGCCCGCACATCGAAGGTATTTTGGGCACGAACAGAGTTGCCGCTCGGTGTTCGTGTTTTTCGTGCCTAAATCTTACCGGCTTTTGAAAATCACGGCAAAGGCCAGCACGGCATAGCCGGCCCCCATCAGCACATATTTGTACTGGGTCATGAAATCGACGCCTTCGCCCTCGAACGGGCGGAAATAGCCGATCAGACTGGCGAACACGAGGCTCACCGAGATCAGAAACAGCAAGATTGTCGCTGCCGTCAGTTTCATGAAATACCCGCGCGTTTACCCCGGTTCCGCATCCTATCCGCAGTTATTCAAACATTTGTGATGAGATCAATGGGGCGTTAAGGATTTTTTTGCGGCGTTGCACCGAAGTCGGGAAGTCACCCGTCAACATTCGCGCACAGGGTGAAAAATAAAGAGTTTGCCACGAAAAACCTCAAAGCGCTGGCCGCAAGAACAGCAGTTCATGCAGCACCACCAGACAGGTAAAGACCGAGGTGGCAACCATGACGCGCAACACGCCCAGTTCCGACGGTTCAAAGCGTACCCGCTTCTGCGCGATGGCGAGGAAGGGCAGGATGGAGGTCGCGCGCATTATCGCCTGATAGGACTCGCCGTACTTTTCTTCGCGCTTGCGGTCGATGCTGTTGGCCCCCAGGAGGCTCAGCGCCAGAAGCGTGCCGAAGAAGACCCAGGCGGCCAGCGTGCCGGTGGTGATCAGGTGCGTGGCCGACAACAGGCCGATACCGGCCAGCACCGGGTGACGGCTGATGCGGATAATGCCGCTGACCGGATGGTCAGGCAGTTTGCTGAGCGAGCGCAGGGCCGTAGGGCTGGGGCTCAGGGCCCCGACGATAATCAGCATCAGGCTGACGAAATTGACCCCGAAGGCCAGAATTTTCAGGACAAACGGCGCCGACCACAGGTGCAGGTTGGCCGGGTCGCCACGCGAGTCGTAGTAGGCGGCGATCATCCAGAAAAGGCCCATGATCGACAACAGGCTGAACAGGATGAAGTAGGTGCGGGTGCCGATGGCACCGATCATCTGCTGCCGCAGATCGGAGCCGGACACCAGAATATGAATCAGGATGAAGAAGGCGCAGGCCAGAGCCAGGGTCCACATGAGAAGATCGCCTTACAGGTACTGAATCAAGGGGGAATTGAGCACGTCGCCGTCCTTGGGGGCCGGTTTGGGCGCCGGCGGTGGGGCGTCGTCATTGTCCGTGTCATCGTTGCGATGATCGTGAACCGGTGCCTTGGGCGCGGGTTCTGGCGGCGGAGGCGGCGGCGCGGGGGGCGTAAGTTCTTTTTCGATCTCGGCCAAAGGCTTACGGATGATGGCTTCGACATGGTAGAACCAGCGCCGCGCGGTTTCCATGGCGGCCCTCGGCCCTTCGGCGCGCGCTGTTAGCGCGTCATTGGGATCCCACAGGATCAGTTCGAAATCGGGCTTGGACGGGTCGTTGAACATCAGGCGGATAGTGACGCGGTCCACCTGTGGTGCGATATCGTCGAACATCTTGTGCGCGCCACCGCGGATGATGCGGGCGGCGACCTTGTTATTGACGAAGACCTCGATACCGATCAGTTCGGCCATGCTGTAGAGGCGCGTCGGCAATTTTCCGAACTCACGCACGATGACGCAGCGATTGCCGAGATAGGAGAGGGCGGCGGCGGCCTTGCGCGCCGGTTCGATGGAGGCCACATCGGCCTTGGCACCATTCAGCGCTTCGGCGACTTCGTCCTCAAGCTTTTTGGGCGCTTCGACGCGCGAATCCCATATCCGGTAAAGGATAAGCAGGATGGCCAGGGCGGCTGCCGTCAGGATGATGATGGTCGGCAGATACTGGTTCACGGCGCTTGCGTTCAACCCCCAAATACAAACAATAGCGGCATATTAACCACGAATTGGCGCAGCCGTTAAGAGCCCGCACGCCACAGGTGTGGATTTAATCGTGCTCCGGGCGTTCGATTTGAGGTTCAGGCGCCGTCGGGCGGACCGGCTGCGGCTTGGGCGGCGTGCGTTTGATCACCGCGTCGATATGTGACAGCCATTTGCGGCCCAGTTGTACCGCCTCGCTGGCCGTTTTGGGGTAGGCCGCATGAGTCGTCAGGTCGCCGAACAGGGTGACCTCAAACTCCGGCGTTTCCAGATCATTGAAGATCAGGCGCAACACGACGCGCGAGGCCCCCGGATAGGTTTCTTCGAGCACGCGACGCGGTTCACCCTTTTGCGTGCGGGCGACCACGCGCTCATCGACGATCAGTTCGGCCCCTTCGATTTCATCAAACGTGAAGACCAGACCGTGCCGTCCCAGATCCCACAGAATGGCCAGATCGCCGTGCGTGAAGTCGAGGCCAGCGGCCTTTTTCGTGCCGGTATCGAAGATGATGGCGTCCGGGGCCTTACCGATGGCGGCGGTCAGGCCGCGCGTCAGGCGACGGGTACTTTCATACCACCACAGGGCCCCTGACGCGACGAGGGTCAGGAGCAGGGCCGCAAAGGTAAACCACAAGATGACGCGGAAGGCTTCTTCCATCACACCGTTACATGACCGATCATATATTTAATCAGTCCTTACCGGTATCGGGTTAAGAATAGGTATAGTGCCTGCTAAACGTCCAGTTCCACGCCCACCGGGACGTGGTCCGACGGTTTGGCATCGTCATGGGTGCGACCGCGGGCGTCTTTGTGGATTTCAAAGCCTTTCAGGCGGTCGGCGGCCTGCGGCGACAACAGGTGGTGGTCGATGCGGATGCCCTCGTTCTTTTGCCACGCCCCGGCCTGATAGTCCCAGAAGGTGTAGCGGTTGCCTTCGGGCGGCCGCAGGTCGCAGGCGTCGCTATAGCCGAGGTTTTTCAATGATTGATAGGCGGCGCGCGTCTCCGGCTGATAAAGCGCGTCATCCAGCCACGCCGATTCCCGGTAGAGGTCGGCTTTTGTCGGGATGGTGTTGAAATCACCTGATAAAAGGCTGATCTCTTCAAAGGCCAGTATCTCTTTGGCCCGCGCCTGCAAGCGCTTGTACCAGCGGTGTTTGTAAGGATATTTATCAGTGCCGATCGGGTTGCCATTGGGCAGATAGATCGAGGTGACACGCACCGGCACCGGGCCATCGACCACGGCTTCTATATAGCGCGACTGCTCGTCTTCCGGCTCGCCCGGCAGGCCGCGCACCACGTCGATCAAGGGTCGCTTGGACAACAGGGCCACGCCGTTCCACGTCTTTTGCCCGTGCACAGCGGCATTGTAGCCCAGCCGTTCAAAGGCCTCATAGGGGAATTTTTCATCGAGGCATTTCAGTTCCTGAAGGGCGCAGACATCGGGCTGCGTCTCCTCAAACCATTCCAGGATCAGGGGCAGGCGCGCATTGACCGAATTGACGTTGTAGGTGAAGATTTTCATGCCGGACCCTGATGATACCAACGGCCGAAGATGCTGAACGCATCCGGCCGTTGAAGAAACGAGAATTTCCCATATGTATCAGCAACATGAGAAATTCTCGAATGGAATACCAACAGTCATTTTCAATGACTCTTGGTATGAGTTGTTGAACGCTTCCTACCCCGCTTTGCCGCGCGCCGCTACAGCTTGGGCTGCGGTTTTTTCGGCCCCTTGAGGAAACGCGGCAGGGTCACGCCCTGCGGTTTTAGCGTGTATTTCAACTTGTCGGGGCGTGGCGGGGTGAGGAAGCTGTCGTCCGGTGTAAAGGCCGGGATGTTGGGGTGCAGGCTGATGCCCAGTTTGCGGAGCTGCGTCACGGGTTGTTCAAGCTGCGCCAGACTTTGCACGCTGGTCTGATAACCGGATTCCACGGCCAGATCATAGGCGTGCCATTCGCGGATTTCGACGCCTTCGGGTTCGGGAATGATCAAAAGGTCGCAGGCCAGACGGCTTTGCTCCAGATCGGCCGCCGTGGTGATGGTGGCCGAACGCATCAGTATCGAGACAATCGGCGGCCCCTTGCGCCAGTCGCCTTTGAGGAACCAGGTCGGCAGGCTTTTGGGGACGTGCACGCTCTTGGGGTCGATGCCCTTGGCGCGCGTCACATCGACGCCGATGACGGTGCCCAGATGCGAATTGCGCATCATCAGGGCCGGGAAGGAGCGCATTACCGCCCCATCGACCAGCACCTGATCGTCTTCGACCACGGGCGGCATGACGCCCGGCAGGGAAATAGAGGCGCGCAGGGCCTGACGCAGGCGACCGGTCTTGTGCACCTTGATGGTACCGGAGGTCAGATTGGACGACAGGCAGAAGAAGGGCAGGGGCAGGTCTTCGATCAGCACGTCGCCAAAATGCTGCTCCAGCCGCTGATCGACCTTGCGCCCGCCGGTCAGGGCAACAAAGGGGAAGGTGACGTCATCCAGCGGCGAGGAGACGACAAAGGCTTCACGGATATGGGCGTCGATTTCGGCGTCGGACCAGTCGAGCGCCACGCAACCACCGATGATCGCCCCCATGGACGAACCGCAGATAAAGTCGATGGGGATATGGGCTTCGCGCAGGGCCTGCACCGCGCCGATGTGCGAAAAGGCGCGCGCCCCGCCGCCGGAAAACACCACGCCGATGGAATGGCCGGTGACGATGCGGGCGATGCGCGCCGCGTCGGGCAGCGAGTGTTCACCCACGTGGAACCAGCGCGCCGGTTTGAAGGCGTCCAGCCAGTCGCGCGTATGGGCGATCACCTTACGCCCATCGGCCTCCTGCGCCTGAATGAGGATCAGATCGGGGGCGCGTTGCAGCCCCAGCGGATCGAGCAGTTGCGAGTCCTCTAGGTTCAGCGTGCTGGCCGGCAGGCGCGCCGGGTCGCTGTGGGGGCGCTGCGAATGGTGGCGGGCGTCGGCGATCCAGAAGGTGTGATCGACCTGACGTGAACTGAGCAGCCGCCAGTGGCTTTCCGGCTTTTCGGCGACGTGCAGCACGTAGTCGTTGTGCGCCTCAGCTTCGGCGAAAATATCGGCGCCGGTGCCGTGGTGATCCTTGTCGAGTACGGCGACGCGATAGCCCAGCGCGCGTACCTGTTCGGCGATACGTTCGACCAGCGGGCGGACGATGATGTCGTTCAGCGCAAAAAAAGCGAAGACATTCGGGGTGTTGTGGCGTCGGCCTTCGCGCGGGGTGCCGGAGCGGGCGCGTTCGATCATTTGCTTCGACAGGGCCAGCAGCACGTCCGGCGCGGCTTCGATGGCCTTGAGGAAGTCAGCCTTGGGCAGGACCATCAGCTCGCAGTCGCGCAGGGCAATGACGGTCGAGGTGTGCGGCGTGTCGGCAATCAGCGACATTTCGCCCACCGGCTCCCCCGGCTTGATCACCCCGATCAGGTGGAGCCCCTGATGGTCGTCGTCGTGGCGGAACACGCCCATGCGTCCGCTGCGCAGCAGATAGAGGTGATCGGACTCGTCACCGGCGCTGAATAGCCGCGTGCCGCCGGTCAGGGTAATCCAACTGGCGGCCTTCAGCCCGGTCGGTGTGTTGAACAGTCGGGCTAGCGCGGCTTCGAGAGAGGTGTCTTCCGCCATGCGGGTGGCCTTGAATTATGAGTCTCTTACCCATAGATAGCCCCGGCGGGCGCTGTTGCCAATGTGGTTAAAAAGCTGAGCGCATTCCATAAAGTGGGCAGCGGTTTTTGGGCTCAAATGCGCGATCAATAATGAGGCGAAGCCTATGAGCGTTAATCTGGTCAAGCTGTGCGTGGGCGCCGATACGGTCGATGACCTGCGACGCTGGGAGCAGGGACATAAGACCCGCACCATCCATACGCGCCAGACGCCCAAACGCGCCGAAGAACTGCTGGATGGCGGGTCGCTCTACTGGGTGATCAAGGGCGTCATTCTGGTGCGTCGGCCGATCGTGGCCATCGACACGGTTGAGGGTGACCTGCCGCAATGCCTGATCACGGTTTCGACCGAACATATCCTGACCGAGCCGCAGCCGCGCCGTCCGTTTCAGGGCTGGCGCTATCTGGAGGTCAAGGATTCACCGCGCGACCTGCCGCAGGGGGCGGGAGGTGAGGCTCTACCGGCGGACCTCATCGCGGCCCTGCGCGACGCCGGGGCGTGGTGACGATCTCTGTGCTAAGCTGGCGACGAATCGCCGGGGGTTGACGTTCGGAGAAGGTCACAGGCGGAGGGACGTCGATGCGTTATCGCGAACTGTTGGACGGGCCTGTGGATTTTGGCGATGCTGGATTTCTGGCACGTCTTGACGCCCTAAGCCGGGCACGGTCCGATCTCGATTATGACCGCGTGCCGCTGGTGCTTCTGGGGGCGGGCTCAGTGATGGCCCAGAGCTTTGTCCGCTATGCCTGCGAGCGGCTGAATGTCATCGCCGTGGTTGATAATCTGCGCGACGGGCAAAGCCTTTACGGCTTGCCGGTGATTGGCGACGCGGCTTTGAGTCAGCTTCTGACAAAGACACCCGAAGCGGTCGGCGTCATCTGTGCGGGCTCGGAAAAGCCGGCCAAGCATTTTCAGGCGATCTGGGGCGCGCATCCGGGGCCCTTGCTGTTCTATTTTGAGGTCATGCCAAAGCTGGGGCAAACCTTTAGTGGCAATGCCATGTTTACGGCGCTTCAGGCCTTTTCGGACCGTGATGAGGTCGCCGCCATCCATCGTCTGGGGCAAGAGCTGTTCACGGACGCCGAAAGCCTTCGCACCCTGTCGGCACTTCTGGCCTACCGTCTGACCTGGGATGCGGCGGCGCTGGACGGCATTCTCCGCTCACATGATCAGATTTATCTCGACAATGCGCTTTGCCCGCCGTCGCGCGACGATGTGCTGGTCGATGGCGGATCCTATGATGGCGATACGGTGCGCGCCTTCTTCGGGCATCTGGGCGGGCCATGTCGGCAGGTGCACGCCTTTGAGCTGGATCCTGAAAATTTTGCGGCCCTGAGTGAGGCCTTTGCCGCGACGCCGCATGTGACCTGTCACGCCGCCGGCCTGTGGAGTCAGGCTGACACGGTGCGGTTTTCAGCCACCGGGGCGATGGGTAGCCGTATCGACGCCGACGGCGGCATTGAGGTGCCGGTGGTCGCTCTTGATGCGCTGAATCTGGGGGAGGTCACCTTCGTCAAGCTGGACATCGAAGGCGCCGAAGGTCCGGCCCTCGAAGGGATGCGCCGGACGATTGAGACCTACCGGCCGAAACTGGCCATCAGCGCCTACCACCGATCCGATGATCTCCTGCGCCTGAGCGCTCTGATCCGGGAGATGCGGCCCGACTATCGCTTTGAACTCAGGCACTATTCCGGCATGATCTGGGACACGCTGCTGTACGCCGGCTAACCCCTTAAACCGCGATATTGTCAATCAGGCGGGTTTTGCCGAGCCACGCCGCCGCCAGAAGGCGCAGGTTCGGCGTCTGCGCGTCGGCCATAGCCAGCGTATCGGCGTCGCGCAGCTCCACATAGTCCACCGGACCAAAACCGACGGCCAGAAGGTTGGCCTTCGCCGTGTTGAGCGCCTTTTCGCGGTCGCCGCCCGAACGCACGGCTTCAGCCACGGCGTTCAGTTCGACGATCAGGCGCGCCGCCGTCTGGCGTTCCTCAGGGCTGAGATAGGCGTTGCGCGACGACAGGGCCAGACCGTCGGCTTCGCGTACGGTCGGCATCCCGACGACATTCACCGGCAGGTCGAGATCGCGCACAAAGGTCTTTACGACCTGAAGCTGCTGGTAATCCTTTTCGCCAAAGATGGCGACGTCGGGTTGCACCTGATTGAAAAGCTTCATGACCACCGTGGCCACGCCGTCGAAAAACTGCGGGCGGAAGGTGCCTTCCAGTTCGCGCGCCGGGCCTTCGACGTGGACGCTGGAGGCAAAGACGGCGGGGTACATCAGATGAACGCTCGGCAGATAGAGCAGGTCCGCGCCGACGCTTTCCAGAAGCTGCGCGTCCTTGTCCTCGGTGCGCGGATAACGGTCGAAATCCTCATGCGGCGCAAACTGTTTAGGGTTTACGAAGACCGAAACCACCACCACGTCGCTTAAGGTTTTGGCGTGCCGCACCAGCGCCAGATGCCCGTCGTGCAACGCGCCCATGGTCGGCACAAAGCCGATACGCAGCCCCTTGTGGCGAAAGCCGGAAACCGCGGCGCGCAGGGCGCTCAGGTCGCGGACGCGGGGCAGGGGGGAAGCAGCGGAAGCGGACATGGGGCATTAACCAAAATTACTAACGACGATTTAAACGGCTTGTGAGAGGATGAGGCTATGCGCTCTCTCTTTTCCGTTTCGAGACTGGCTCTGCTGACCGTCGCCTGCGTGGCGGCCGGGCTGTCGGGGTGCGATATGCCCAGGGGCGACGGCAAGGATTTCCAGCGGATGGCCGCGCGTTTAGCGGAAATCGACATCGAAGGAAAGGGTGACCAAGCGTCATCCGCTTCGGAGGCTTCCTCCTCAGCCACGCGTGACGAACCGATTCAACTGGCTTTTGAAACGGCCAAGGAACTGACGACGGGCAAGGATGGCCTGCTGGCCGCCATACCCAAGGAGGCTACCGGCAGCCTGATCCGCGTGGTCAATCCGCTCGATATGGAGCGTCCGGACGCCGATACGCCGCTGGAGACGGGCGTTTCTGCCTCTGCAACCGTGCTGGCCCAGACAGAGACCCAGACCCCGACAGAACCGCCGGTAAAGGCGGTGCCTGAAAAGGTTGCGAAAGCCCCGGTGCTTAAAACCACGGCCAAGCCCGCCGATAACGGTATCGAGCAAATGGTCCGCAGCGTTCAGGTGGGCTCATTCAGCTCGCGCGCCGTTGCCGAAGCGGCGTGGCGCGACCTGCGCGCCAGACATCCGGGTCTTGATAATTTCAAGCCGATCCTGCAACCGGTCACCGCGGCCAATGGTCAGGCGTTGGTGCGCTTGCGCATCGGGCCCGTACATTCGCCTGAACAGGCCGAGCGTTTGTGTAACCAGTTGGCTATTCAGGACGCCTGGTGCCGTAAGGCGGGGTAACAACGGTATTAAGCCGCGAAAACGATTTTAGCGAATCCCCGCGCCGTGTAAGGTGAGGGGTATGAAGCATCACAAAGACATCAAAGCCCTTGTGCTCGACATGGCCATCGTCGCCGTGCCCAAGATCATGGCGGTATTGATGATGCTGGCCGGCACCTTCCTGCTGGCTTCGGTGCTGTCGCCTATTGATCCCGAAGCCATGCCGTTTGTGCGTCAGTGGCTGCCGCTTGAGGTGGTGGAACTGTCGCACGTTGCCGGTGTCGCCACCGGGGTGTTGCTGCTGTTTGCGGCGCGCGGCCTGTGGGAGCGGCTGGATTCGGCCTGGTACATGGCGCTGGGTCTGCTGGTCGCAGGGGCCATCCTGTCGATGACGCGCGAACTGGCCTTCGGCGTAGCCGAGGTGATGGTGGTCTGCGCTCTGCTGCTCTTGCCGTGCAAGCGCGCCTTTAACCGCCGCTCACGCCTGATGACGCTAACGCTGAAGCCGATCTGGCTGCTGGTGACGGCGACTGTGCTGATCCTTGTGGCCACAGTGGGCTTCTACTTCTATGAGCGCACCCCCTATGCCCATGAGCTGTGGCAGCGCTTCGCCTATGAGGCCAGCGTCTCGCGCTTCCTGCGCGGTCTGGTGGTCATCGCCATTACGGTGGCCTTGTTTGCCCTTTATCGCCTGTTCGGGCTGGCGCGCGCCACGCCGGACCTGCCTGATGATGAGGATATGGAAGATCTGCGCGGGGTGGTTTCGCTGGCGCGGGACCCGCAGGCCTGGCTGGCGCTCACCGGCGACAAGCATATCCTGTGGAATGAGGCGCGCACGGCCTTTGCCATGTATGGTGTCGCGGGTCGCAACTGGGTGGTCCTGTCCGCCCCCGTCGGCCCGCCGGAAGAGGTGGAAAAGCTGGGCTGGCGGTTGAAGGAAATGGCGGCACTGGCCAATGCCAAGCTGTCCATCTACCGCGTAACGGCGGAGTTCCTGCCTTTGGCCATTGATCTGGGGCTCAGGCCCTTCAAGATCGGCGAAGAGGCGCTGGTGCCCGTGCAAAGCTTCGATCTGGCCGGGAAAAAAGGCTACGGCTTCCGGCAGGTGTGGCGCAAGTTTGAACAGGCCGAAGCCCAGTTCGAAGTGCTGCATCCCGAAGCGGTGGAGACCCATCTGCCGCGCCTGAAAGCCATTTCTGCCGCCTGGCTGGAAGAAAAGAAGGGCAAGGAGAAGGGCTATTCTCTGGGCTATTTTGATCCGGACTATATTCGCCTGACGCCGATCGCCGTCATCCGCATCGGCGGTGAAATCATGGCCTTTGCCAATCTGTGGGCCGCCGAAGGCCGGACCTCGCTCAGCCTCGACCTGATGCGCTACGCACCGGAGGCCCCGCCCAATATCATGGAATATTTGTTCCTGCGGCTGATCTTTTACGCCCGCGACGAAGGCTATCAGTGGTTCAGCCTCGGCATGGCCCCGCTGGGCGGGCTGGAGGCGCGTCCCTTAAGCCCCATGTGGAACAAGATCGCGGCCCTGATCTACGCCTATGGCGGTGAGATGTACAATTTCGACGGTCTTCGCGCCTATAAGGAAAAGTTCAAGCCGGTCTGGAAGCCGATCTACTTCGCGGTTTCCGGTAACGAAGCGGCGCTGATGCCGGCGCTTCTGGCCGTTGTGCAACTGGGTGGGCGCGTCGATAAGGCCAAAGAGGCCTAACCCTCTATCTTCAGCGCGTGGCTGTGGGTAATGCCGTCGGGGGTGACGCGAAAGGCGTGGGCCAGAAATGCGACCCCGGCCTCACGCGCGGCCGCATAGGCCCGGCCGAAGACCGGATCGAGGTCACGCGCCACATCAAACCGAAACACATCGTCGCGTTGTACGCAAAAGACCACCACGGCGCGCGCGCCGGCCTCTACGCGCCCGATCAGTTCCATGAGATGTTTTGCGCCGCGTTCGGTCACGCTGTCGGGAAATTCCGCCAGACCGGGAACGCGGCTATAGTGGACGTTCTTGATCTCGACCCACGCCTCTGCCTGCTGAGTGTGTCCTTGCAACAGCCAGTCTATGCGCGAATTGTGCCCGTAGCGGACCTCCGGACGCTGGCTGGCATAGCCGCGCAGCTCCGGCACCTGCTGATCCCTTATCAGGTCGCCGATCAGGCGGTTGGGCCACTGCGTATTCACCCCGACCCAGGTATCGCCTTCGCGCAGGGCCTCCAGCCGCCAGCGCAGCTTTTTCGTAGGGTCACTTATTTCGGTCAAAAGCGCAGGTGTGCCCGGTCTCAGTAGCCCCAGCATCTTGCCGGGATTGGGACAATGGCTTACGACGGTTGCACCCGTATCCAGTTCGACATCGGCGAAGAATCGTTTGTATCTCGTTACCAGACGGCCTTGAGTAAGTCTGTGCGCGAATGGCATGAGCGGTTCCGGGGGCTAGAGCGAAAGGACTTTAAGAGGGATCGACATTTCGCTCTAAATTTTTGTTTTGTCGCGATGTTTTTGCGGAAAACCGCTCACACTTTTCCGCACATCGCTCTAATGTTCAGGGTCGTGATAAGGAGCCTGCCTCATGACGGTCAGTACAGAAAATCCCACCGCCGCTGTTATCATTATCGGCGATGAAATCCTGTCGGGCCGCACACAGGACACCAATGTCAATACGCTGGCCAAATTCCTGGGCGCATTGGGCATCGATCTGATTGAGGTGCGCATAATCCACGACGATGCGGCGCAGATTGTGCGGACGCTCAACGAACTGCGTAGCGCCGTGGATTACGTCTTTACCACCGGCGGCATCGGGCCGACGCACGATGATATCACCGCCGACTGCGTGGCGCAGGCCTTTGGCGTGACGATTGCCGAGCGTGAGGACGCATTGAAGATATTGCTCGATCGCTATGGCGGCGACGCGCGCCTGCTCAATGCCAACAGCCGCCGCATGGCGCGCATTCCGCAAGGGGCGTCGCTGATCCTTAATCCGGTGTCGGGTGCGCCGGGCTTCCAGATCGAAAACGTCTTCGTCATGGCCGGGGTGCCGCGCATCATGGTCGGTATGCTCAATGATGTGGCCCCGCGCCTGCGTCAGGGCGAACAGGTTCAGGCGCGCACCGTCAAGGCGACCTACGTGCCCGAAAGCCTCGCCGCGGACATTCTCAGCGCGCTCGACAAACACTATCCCGATCTGTCGCTGGGCTCCTATCCCTTCGGCATCTTCCCCGATGAGTTCGGCACGCAACTCGTCATCCGGGGGCGCAATCGCGAGGCCCTCGATGAGGCGTTTCAGGCCTTGCTCGACGGCCTGCCCGCCGTGGTCGAAAAGGCCCGCGAACGCTTCCCCGACGCCCGTTTTGAAGAACTCGTTACTCAGGATTGATCATGAACCTCAAGGCCCTTCTTCTCGTCACCGCCGCGCTGGCTTGCGGGACCACCCCGGCCCTCGCCAAGCCGAAGGCCAAGTCTGTGGCCCCGGCGGCAGCGGTGGCCGAAGCGTCCGAAGTCACCGCTGCGCGCCTGCGTGACGCCGCGCTGCAATCAAACGGTGCCTATGAGTTCGTCGCGCAATTGACGACGCGCTTCGGCGCGCGTCCGGCAGGCTCGGAGTCCGAGCGCAAGGCGGCCGAATGGTCGGCGGCCGAGCTGAAAAAAATGGGCTTTGAGAATGTCCGCATCGAAACCTTCCCGCTGGTCATCTGGCAACGCGGGGCCGAAAGCCTCGAAATCACCGGTCCCTTCGCGCAGAAGATGGTGGTGACGGCGCTGGGTGGTTCTGGCGCGACGCCAGCCGAGGGGGTAGAGGGCGAGGCGGCCCTGTTTGAAACCTACGCTGAATTTATCGACTCCAAGGCAGACCTGACCGGCAAGATCGTCGTCATTCTGCAACCCACTGTGCGCACTCAGACGGGGCAGGGCTACGGCGTCAATTCCGGTTCGGTGCGCCGCAGTGGGCCGGAAGAGGCCAAGAAGCGCGGTGCCGTCGGGTATGTCATGCGTTCGCTGGGCACCGAGGATCATCGCTTCGCCCACACCGGTGCCACACGCTTTACCGGTTTAGACGGCCTGCCGGCTCTGGCCATGTCGCCGCCGGATGCCGAACAGTTCGAGCGTCTGCTGAAGTTACAACGCGCGGGGGAAGCCGGTCCGCTGCGCCTTAAAATGCTTTCAACACCCACGGTTCGTACCGGCGGTCAGTCACAAAACGTCATCGCTGAGATCAAGGGTTCCAAGCGTCCGGAAGAGATTATCACCATAGGCGGTCACCTCGATAGCTGGGACCTCGGCACCGGGGCTATTGATGACGGCGCTGGTGTGGCGATCACCATGGCTACAGCAAAGCTGATGATTGACCACAAGCTGCGTCCGGAACGCACGGTGCGCGTGGTTTTCTGGGGCTCCGAAGAGGTCTCGCAGCCGGGGGATCTGGGGCTGTCCGGGGCGGTGGCCTACGCTAAATCGTCGGATAAGGACAAGCACATCGCCGCCGCCGAGTCCGATTTCGGGGCGGACGTGATCTATTCACTGGCCCTGCCCAAAAGTGACGCCCCCGATTTCAACAAGACCTTGGGCAAAATTCTCTACCCTCTGGGCATTTTCATCGAGCGTGATCCGGCAACGGGCGGCGGCCCGGACACCAGTCCGCTGAACGCGAAGGGTGTGCCGATCTTCGACCTGCAACAGGATGGCACGGACTATTTCGATGTCCACCACACAGCAGACGATACACTGGACCGCATCGACCCGAAGAAGATGAGCCAAAATGTCGCCGCCTGGGCCGCAACGGTGTGGATGATCGCCAATACCAGCGTTACCTTCCAGCCGACCAACGGTAAGTAACGTAAAAGCAGGGCGGAAAACCGGTTACAGTTTTCCGCCCCTTGCGATAAGGGCCGACCAGTTTGCGGGCATGGCGCAATCGGTAGACGCAACGGACTTAAAAGCTGTACTTTGACCAATTTTGCGGCCTCATCAGGAGGATCTTGGCGGCCTGTACGAACAGCGTTCGCAGATATCGGCTTCCGCGCTTTGAGATGCGTCCAAGAATTGAACGACCGCCCGTGCTGAATTGCTTTGGTACCAGGCCCAGCCAGGCCCCGAAGTCGCGACCACGTTCAAAGGCCTCGCCCGTACGCCGCGACACCAACCGCGAGCGAACACGGTGGCAGGCCTGAAGATCCAGTTGATCCTGGGTCTTCTCAGTGACTGTCCTGAGGTTCGGCCGCAGAGCCGCCTCGGCTACCCTAATCGACACACCTAAGTCGGGTTAGACCCGTTGAATGGCCAGAATCTGCCGGCCTGCAAGGAAAAGGCCCGGCAGGACGCCAATGACCGACAAAAAGACGGGCAGGGCCGGCAGGGTCAATACAGGCCCCAGTAGCGGCGTCAGGAAAACGCTGCCCATGAGTATGACCAGTGCCACCAAAACATAGAGGGCCATCTGTCGGCGGAAACGACGGCGCTCGACGGCTTCGAGAACGCGCAGTTCGAAAGCCAGATCGCGGGCGGGCACGTTTGTGGGGGCGAACATCAGACGCAATGGATCGTTCATGGCTCTACTCCCAGAAGTTCACACAGTCGGGCACGCCCACGCTGAATATGCGATTTTACTGTGCCGAGGGGAAGTCCCAGAATCCGGGCGGCTTCGGCGTGGCTGTAGTCTTCGGCTACGCATAGCGAAATGACGGCCCGCATATCGAGCGGCAGGGATTGCATGGCCTTGTCGAGGCTGAGGCGTGTTTCGTGCGTGGGCGTTTCCGCTTCGCTACGCAGCGACAGCCACGCCCCGTCGCGCGTTTCGGAACGCCGGATCCGGCGGCGGTCGTTCTGGGCCTTTTTCCACGCGATGCCGCAGACAAAGGTGCGAAATGACACGCCGGATTGCAGGCGGTCAATCCGCTCCCAGGCGGTGACGAAGGCCTCCTGCGCCAGATCATCGGCGTCGGCTGGATTGGCCGCCAGCCGTCGCAGAAACTGCCGCACCGCCTGCTGATGCTCTGACACCAGAACGGCGAAGGCTGCCTCTGATCCCTTGCGGGCCTGTACGTGGCGGCGGTCCGTCACGCTTAGTCCTTCCGTATCGACTTGGCGATCAGGATGATGAGCGAAACCAGAGCTGCCGGGGCAAACCCCAGCCCCAGCGCGAAATAGACGTCGCTGCCCTGCTTCCAGCCGACATAGCCAAAGGCCAGGGCGAAGGCCGAGAAGATACAGACCATGGACACCAGTCCGCTATTGGCCGTCTGTCCAGACTTATCCATCCTGTCGTCGCCGTTTAAGCCTTCGAGCAGGGCCGCCGGTGGCTCCTTGCCCTGTTCGAGGTACTGACGGATCAGACCGATGCGGTCTTTCCGGGCCTTATGGTTCATGTACATGGCGTAAATGCCCATACCCATGCCGAAAAAGGGGAAAAGCAGCCACCAGTATTGCGTAAAAAGGATTTCCATCGTTTGTCTCCGGTTGCGTGAGTTGCCATGAGACAGGGTAAGGCTGGGCGGTACATGACTCTACGCGCTGATACCCCGTCTTGTCTCTTAATGTCCGCCGCTGGGGCGGATGGATGCAGGCCGGTCAAGATTTTCCCACAGCGTAATACCAACGGCCGAAGATGCCGACCGCATCCGGCCGTTGAAGACACGAGAATGTCTCATATGTATCAGCGACATGAGACATTCTCGAAAGGAATACCAAGGGTCATTTTCAATGACTTTTGGTAGAAGCCAAATCCCCCGCGTATCGATTGTTTATGCGCGCGGGCGTATCCTGAGAGGGCCGCAAAAGGTCGTTGATCCAGATCCACCTGCAACGGTCACACTGCGGCCCGAAGGCCCTGGTCTCTCTACGGGGCCTTCGTGCTTTTGCCGGCGTCTCCCTATCGCCCCTTTATACGCTTCGGCCTAAGCTGCCCTTATCGCATCGGGCGGCGGGCACAGCCCTTCTGACCGTTGGGGTATAAAGGCTCCGGGGAGAGAGACTGGAGCCTTTTTCTGTGCCCGTTCTCCTGTAAATGCGCCGTTCTGATGGCTTGTCAGCCGCCGCAAAACGCCTCACTGTGTGGCGCATCCCAGCAAAATGAGAGGATGTCATGGCGTTTCGTGACCTGTCCGGCGCGGTCGATTTCGCCCACCTTGAGGCCTACACACTGAACGATGCGACCGTGATCGAGGAGGTGCTGCGTTTGTTTCAGCAGCAGGCCGACCTGTGGGCGCCGCTGCTCGATGTCGGCCATCCCGGCTGGCGCGACGCCGCCCATACGCTGAAAGGGGCAGCGGCCGGGATCGGAGCCAATGCGCTCTCGGCGGCCGCCGAAGTGGCCGAGCGCGGTGATGAGGGCGGGGCGCAGGGGCGTCTGGAAAAGGTCCGCGATGCGCTTGATGCCGCCCTGATGGATGTGGCCGCCTATCTGCATGGACTGGAGCTAAACCGTCTCAAGAGCTGAAATCGCTTGTCGGGGCAGGTTGTGGCCGTTAAATGCGCCACAAAACCCTGAAAAGGCCCCCACAATGAGCGATGAACTCCATATCCTGTGCACGGACCGTGACGGCGTGCAGCACACCCTGCCGGCGATTGATGGCTGGCGCATCATGGAGATCATCCGCGACAACGGCCTGCCCATCAAGGCCGAATGCGGCGGTGCGCTGGAATGCGCCACCTGCCACGTCTATGTCGGCGCGGACTGGCTGCCCAAGCTGATCGAAAAGTCGGATGAGGAAGAGGAAAAGCTGGACGAAGCCTTCCTCGTGAAGCGCAATTCGCGCCTGTCGTGCCAGATCCTGATGCGCGACGATCTCAATGGCCTTGAGGTCACGCTGGCGCCGGAGGGATAACGCTGGTCGGCTAAGCTATGCTGGCATTGGCGGGGCAAATCGGCTATGCGAACAGGGTAAATGACCCGTTCTCAAAGGTTCGCCCCCATGCGTAAGACCCTTCGTTCGCTGCTGATCACCGGCGTGGCCCTGCTTTCGGCCAGTTCCGCCCTTGCCTGGGGCCCGACCGGCCACCGCATCGTCGGCGAAGAGGCGGCGCGCGCGCTTCCGGCCTATATGCCGGAGTTTGTGCGCAGCGCTCAGGGTGTGGGCGATATCGGCTTCTATTCCAACGAACCCGACGCCTGGAAGGGCGCGGGAAAAGTGCACGATTTCGAGCGCGATTCTGCGCACTTCATCGATCTGGATGACGAAGGCAAGACTTTGGCGGGCGTGCGTCTTCAGGAGGTGCCGCAGTCGCGCTCGGACTTCGACGCCCTGCTGCGGTCGAAGAACGTGATGCCGTGGAAGTCGGGCTACCTCAACTACGCGCTGGTCGATGCCTGGCAACAGGTGGTCAAGGATTTCGCCTACTGGCGCGGCATGACCTATATGGAGGCGCACGAAAGTGACCCCAAGCGTAAGGCGTGGCTGAAAGAGGCGATCCGCCGGCGTGAGGCCCTGACGCTGCGCGATATCGGTATCCTTTCGCACTATGTCGGCGACTCGTCCCAGCCCCTGCACCTGTCGATCCATTATAACGGCTGGGGCAAGGAATACCCCAATCCGCAGAACTTCACGCTGGAGCCGATCCACGGTCCGCTGGAAAGCGCCTTTGTCAGCGCCAATATCAATAATGAAGACGTGCGCGCCGCCATGTCGGCCAGCGAGCCCTGCACCCTTGCGGCCGAGCGCTGCTTCGATGCCAAGCTGGAGCGCAACTGGAAATACGTGACGCCACTGTATGAGCTTTATAAGGCGGGCGGTTTCAATGAGGGCGATGCGCGCGGCAAGGGCTTCATGGTCGGGCGTCTGGGGCAGGGGGCTTCGGACCTGCGCGATGTGCTGCTCGATGCGTGGCGCGAGTCCAAGACCATGGGCTTTGGCTACCCGGCGGTGACCTATGAAGATGTGGTGGCCGGTCGCGGCGATGCGTGGAAGGCACTGCGCGGCGAAGACGACAAGTAATGCCGCTGCCCGCGCTCAATGCCTACGGGACGAAGGTAGCGGGCCTGACCTATCTGGCCCGCAGCGCCGCCTACGCGCTGATCGTACGTGACGGACGTCTGGCCCTGATGCGGCAGGACGGCAAGCTGGACCTGCCCGGCGGTGGCATTGAAGGCGACGAAACACCCGAAGAGGCGGTCGTCCGCGAATGCCGCGAAGAGGCGGGGTTTGAGGTCGCCGTCGGGGCCTTTGTCGGTGAGGTCTTGCAGTATTTCATCAATACGGACGGCAAGCCCTATGCCAATCAC
Source organism: Asticcacaulis excentricus (assembly GCF_003966695.1). NCBI lineage: Bacteria > Pseudomonadati > Pseudomonadota > Alphaproteobacteria > Caulobacterales > Caulobacteraceae > Asticcacaulis > Asticcacaulis excentricus. Next base: position 1,046,994 of record NZ_AP018827.1, on the reverse strand, counting down.
GCGCGCATCTATCTGGCCGATATCGTAGCGGAGCGGCCTGAAATCAAGGTCGAGATGGACCACGACACCGAGTGGCTGACGCCCCTTGAGGCCCTGCTGGCGCTGGAAAAAGAGGGTTACGCTGCGGTCCTGCTACAGGCGCTGCGCAACCATCTTATCGACGCAGGATGAACTCACGGTCGGTGGTGCCACCGACCTTGAAACCGTATTCGCCTACGCGGGTAAATCCGTAGCCTTCATAGAGTGTCTGGGCGCGATAATTCTCACTCCATACGCCGATCCATTGCGGCGCATCGCCATAGCGGGCCTTGAGAAAGGCCAGCCCCAGCTCCAGCAACCGCTTGCCGAGGCCTGAGCCCTGCGCCTCCTGATGGACGTAGAGACGTTTGATCTCCCCTTGCGTTTGCGGATCGGCTTCGGGGTGGGGCAGGCCGACAGGACCGGCCTGAATATAGGCGATAGCGCGGCCCCGGTTATCGCGCACCAGTCGCCAGAACTGATCCTTCCCTTGCGTCTCCTCGCCCAGTACCTGCGGCGCGTAGGCTTTGTCGAGATAGGCCGCGAGATCTTCGGCGGGATAGAGGTGCCCGAAGGTGTGGGTAAAGGTCTCGCGCCCCAGTCTGGACAGGTCGCTCAGGTCGGCGCTTTGAACGGGTTGAATCAACATGGGGGCGTTTATAGACGGTGGGGACGGCGGAGGCTACTCCGCCGTTTAGAGCGGAATTTCGTTCAAGTTGAATTGAAATTCCGCTCTAACGTTTTGTTTTGTCGCGCATTTGATTCCGAAAACCGTTGCACACTTTTGGCTTCGCCGAACTCCGTTTCGGAATGCGCTTTGGCGATCACCCTTTGAGGAGCGCCGTCAGCACCTCACGCACCGTCTTCGGAGTCTGACCGGTCAGCGTCTGCACCGTATCCGTCACCCCGTCGAGCTGCCCGGCGCGGATGGCGGCTTCGGCTGAGGTCAGCATATCGGCCACGAAGTCAGGCAGGCCCGCCGCCTTCAGCCCGCCGCCGAATTGGTCATCGGTGAGCGGGATCAGGTTCACCGACTTACCGGTGATGTCATTGGCCAGGGCCACGACCTCGCCATAGGTCAGGGCTTCGGGGCCGGTGACGGTGAAGGTACCGCCGGGGGCGTCGCTCAGGGCCGCGGCGGCGGCGCGGGCTGCATCCTCGCGCGCCACATAGGCCACGCGGCCTTCGGGGGCGGAGGTGTAGAACTGACCGCTTTCCAGCGCGTGCGGCAGGCTCATCATCAGGTTTTCGATGTACCAGTTGTTGCGCAGGATCGTATGGGCGATGCCGGAGGCCTTGATCGCCTGTTCGGTGCCGTAATGGTCGGGGGCGAAGCTGATCTTGTTGCCGGGTTCGGCATTGGGCAGCGAGGTATAGACAAGATGCTGCACGCCGGCGGCCCTGGCGGCTTCGATGGCGGCGCTGTGTTGTTTCAGGCGCTGACCCGGCACGGCGAGGGCGTCGGTCGAGATGATCAGTACGCGGTCCACGCCTGTGAAGGCCTCAACGAGGGTATCGGGCTGGTCAAAATCGGCGGTGCGGGTGGCAAAAGACGTGTTCAGTTTCGACGGGTCGCGCGAAGCAGCGATAACCGTGTGCGGGCTGTTCTCCAGCGCCTTCAGCACAAGCTGACCCAGTTGGCCCGAAGCGCCCGTGACGAGTATGGTGGACATGAGGTGGTCCTTTCTTTATATATATCACATTAGTCTCAAAATGAGATCATGTGCAAAATAGGAAGTTTTGTACCCCTGTAAAGACGGCACTATTTCGGGAGATAGGGATGAAAAGGGAACCATTGGCGCGCAGCCCAAAAAGTGGGAACCGGTTTTTGGACTCGGCTGCGCAACCCCTCAGAATAGTGAGCGCGGAAGAACCGTCGATTACCGAGGCCATTCTCAATGCCGGGTTCGATATTTCGACCTGTCCGGTGCGCGATGTGATGGATCATATCGGTGGCAAGTGGTCGAGCCTGATGCTTCTGGTGCTCTCGACCAAGCCGCACCGCTTCGGAGAACTGAAGCGCGCCGTGCCGGATATTTCACAAAGAATGCTGACCCAGACCCTGCGTGACCTGCAACGCGACGGCTATATCAGCCGCCACGTCTTTGCCACCGTGCCGCCCAGTGTCGAATATCGCCTGACGCCGCTGGGCGAGTCGCTGATGCCTGCCCTCAGGGCGCTGGTGGCGTGGGCCGTGGACAACCATCCGCGCATTGCCGAGGCGCGTCAGACCTTCGACGCCGCATGAAAAACCCCTCTCCTTTGAAAAGAAGAGGGGTGAAAGGCTTAGGCCTTTAAGGCGTTCCAGGCGTCCACGAAGGCGGTGGCCTTGGCGTGGACGATTTCCGGCGTGTCGCCGGGCTTATAGACGCTGGAGCCGATGCCAAAGCCGGTGGCACCGGCCGCCACAAACTCCTTCATATTGCCGGGCTCAACGCCACCGACCGGGAAGACGGGTAAGGTGCGCGGCAGGACGGCCTTGACGGCTTTGAGGCCCTTGGGACCGGCCAGTTCGGCGGGAAATAGCTTAAGCGCGTCGGCCCCGGCGTCGATGGCCGCAAAGGCTTCGGTCGGGGTGAAGAAGGCCGGGAAGGAGATCAGGCCCAGTGCCTTGGCAAAGCGGATGACTTCCGGGTTGGTGTTCGGCGAAATGCAGATCTGTCCGCCGACATCGTACAGCTTTTGCACGTCATCCAGCTTGAGCACCGTACCCGCGCCAACAATGGCCTTGTCGCCCAGATGCGCGGCCAGCTTTTCGATGGAGACGAAGGGCTGCGGCGAGTTGAGCGGCACCTCGACCACCTTGAAACCGGCGCTGATCAGGGCGTCGCCGACGTCCAGCGCTTCATCGGGACCGAGGCCGCGCAGGATGGCGACCAGCGGCAGGGTGGCCAGCGTGTCCTGCCAGCGTTGGGTAAGGGTCATTTGGAACTCCGGAGCTTGTGAATCGCCCAAAGACCTGATTCAGAGGCGGCATTGCCGTCGAAGCGGGTCACATCGGTAAAGCCGGCGAAGGCCAGCGCTTTTTCATAAAGATCGACCAGTGCGCCTTCGCCGACCAGACGCACCGGGCTCTTGCCGTGGCGCTCCAGCTCAGCGACGATTTCCGCGCCGATCAGTAAGCCCGACAAATACGTCGCCAGATGCTCCGGCGCGATGTGATTGAACAGGGCTTCGGTGCGCACCGAGAAGATCACCGACAGGAAGGCGCGGTTATACATGCCGCGCTCAACGCCTTTCAGGAACACCTCTTCGTTGTCGGTGCTGTTTTCCATCAAAAGGCCAAGGATCGAATGGGCCTTCAGCACCTGGAACATTTCACCGGTCATGTGGGTCGAGAAGGATTCGACCTTGCCGCCACGCACCAGCGCCCACTTGGAATGGGTGCCGGGCAGGACGAAGAAGCCGTCAGACGGATCGGACTGAAGGATGCCGAAAATCTGGGTTTCTTCGCCGCGCATGACGTTGAGCAGGCCCGTGCCGGGGCTTTCGGCGAACAGGCCGGGGACGATGGCGACGTCCAGATCGGACGGGGCCTTGACGAGACCGTCGGCCAGAGTTTGCAGGCTGGCCGGGCAGGCGGCGTAGGGGGCTTCGACCCAGCCCTGACGCGACCCCACCATACCGGACAGCAGGAAGGGCAGATGCTCCAGACCGGCGAAATCGCCTTTCAGCACGCTGAGGAGCGCCTGTTCAAAGCTCAGCACGCCGAGGTTTTTCAGGCCAATATTGGCGGCGTGGCGGGCGATGACCTGACCGGCCTCATCATAAAGGAACAGGCGGAAATTGGTGGTGCCCCAGTCGGCGGCGATCAGCGAAGGTGTGGTCATGGGTTTTCCTGAAATCTCCTCCCCTGCGTGGCGAAGGGAGGTGGCGGCTGGGTGTTCCTACCCCTTGAACTTTTGCGGTTCAAGGCCGGTATGACCCCGCAACAGTTCACTTGGGATTTCAAACAAAGTCCCCGCTTCACGATCATCGGGCTGATCGACGGCGGCGGAGGTGACGAAGACGCGGTCCAGCGCCGCACCGGCGAAGCAGACATTGGTGATCTGTTTGGCAGGCAGGGCGATCGAAAAATCGAGCGCGCCGTCCGGCGTGAAGCGGCTGATCTTGCCGCCGCCCCAGTGGGCGATCCAGATGCCGCCCTGCGCGTCGGTGGTCATGCCGTCGGGCGAGCCCCAGTCGTCGGGGAAGTGCACAAATAGGCGCTTGTTGACCGCTTCGCCGTCCACGATGTCGAAGACGAACACGTCGTTTTCGCCTGAGTCGGTGTGATAGATTTTGGCATGATCGGGCGAGAAGGTCGGGCCATTGGCCACCTGATAAGGCCCATCCACCTCGATGTGGCTGAGGTCGGTATTCAGACGATACAGGGCACCGGACTTCTTTTCCTGCGGCTTGTGCATCGACCCGGCCCAAATGCGGCCCTGATCGTCGGCCTTGGCATCATTGAGACGATTGCCCGGCTCATGCGGGAAGGGGTTGGCGATGTGCTTGAGGATAAAGGGCTCAAGGCTCAGTTCGTGAAAGCCGCTCATCAGGCCCGCGATAAAACCACCCTTTTCGCGCTCGATGACCCAGCCGATATGATCGGGAAAGTACCAGGTCTTTTCCGACCCGTCGGCCAGATAGAAGGCGTGCAGGCGATTGCCCAAAATATCCACCCAATAGACGCACCCGTCGCGGCGCGACCACAACAGGCCCTCGCCCAGAGCGGCCCCCGGCTTTGAGCGGCGGATAATCGTATCGGTCATGGGCGTCCTCCGGTTTTTATCAGGCCTTTCTTTTGTCGGACTATAGAAGGTCGCGCAAGTCGTCAAGTTTGTATGATAAATAAGCCGTCTGCGCTCTTTGGTCAGAAGGCGGATCAGAGGCGGAATAATTCCTATTTAAATCAGGGAGCTACGAAAAAGTCTCGCGAATGTTACCTTACGTCTATCTTGACGTTCGCGTAAAGCGGGCGCAAGTAAGCACCCACGAGCGCATCCTGAAAAATGTAAAGCGGTTTTCAGACAAGATGCGCGACCAAAAAAACCAAACCTCAGGAGGATGGCAATGGCCAGCTTAAGCCCAGGCGCCTATATTTACGACGCGGTGCGCACGCCTCGCGGCAAAGGCAAGAAGGACGGCAGCCTGCACGAAATCACGGCGCTGGACCTGTCGCGGCAGGTGCTGAAGGGTCTCAAGGACCGCAACGGCCTCGATACGGCGCTGGTCGATGATGTGGCCTTTGGCTGCGTCACTCCGGTCGGTGAGCAGGGCGGCGATATCGCCCGTGCGGCGGTGCTGGCGGCGGGCTATGCGGAAACGACCGGCGGCATTCAGGTCAATCGCTTCTGCGCCTCGGGCCTTGAGGCCATCAATATCGCGGCCGGTAAGGTCATTTCCGGCGAAGCCACCATGGCCATCGGCGGCGGCGTCGAAGCCATGAGCCGGGTGCCCATGGGCTCGGACGGCGGGGCGTGGGCCATCGACGTCAATGCCGCCTTCCCGACCTATTTCGTGCCGCAGGGCGTGTCCGCCGACATGATCGCCACCAAGTGGGGTTTTTCCCGCAGCGACGTCGATACCTACGCCGTCGAATCGCATAAGCGTTCGGCGCAATCCTGGGCCGAAGGGCGCTTCAAAAAGTCTATCCTGCCGGTCAAGGATCAGATGGGCGTTACCCGCCTTGATCACGACGAAACCATCCGCCCCAATACCGACATGCAAACGCTGGGCGGCCTCAACCCGTCCTTCGCCATGATGGGCGAAATGGCCTTCGATGCGGTGATCAATCAGCGCTATCCCGAAATCGAGCGCGTCAACCACGTGCATACGCCGGGCAATTCGTCAGCCATCGTCGATGGTGCGGCCGCCGTGCTGATCGGTTCGGCCGAAGCCGCTGCCCTGTCGGGGCTCAAGCCGCGCGCCCGCATCAAGGGCATGGCCTCCATCGGTTCCGAGCCGTCGATCATGCTGACCGGGCCGTCCTTTGCCACGGAAAAGGTGCTGAAAAAGCTCGGCATGAGTGTGTCGGACATCGACCTTTACGAACTGAACGAAGCCTTTGCCTCGGTCGTGCTGCGCTACATGCAGGCGCTCGATATCCCGCATGACAAGATCAATGTCTGCGGCGGCGCCATCGCCATGGGCCACCCGCTGGGGGCCACGGGCGCCATGATCCTCGGCACCGTGCTCGACGAGCTTGAGCGCACGGGCAAGGGGACGGCACTGGTCACGCTGTGCGTCGGCGGTGGCATGGCCACGGCCACGGTCATCGAGCGGATTTAAGAACAGTCGAGGGAGAAAACACAATGGAATGCTTCAAAACCGAACTCGACGCCGATGGAATCCTGCTCTGCACCTTCGACGTGCCGGGCAAGACGATGAACACCTTTACCAAGCAGGCCCTGGCTGATCTTCTGGCCATTGCCGAGCGCGCCAAGACCGACGCCGAGGTCAAGGGCGTGGTGATCACGTCCGGTAAAACAACCGGCTTCTGCGCCGGGGCTGACCTTGAAGAAATGCTGGGCGGGGCGTGGGAAGCCAAGTCAGACCCCAACGATCCCGAAGGCGCGCTGAAGGCCGGCTTCGCCGCCGCCTTTGAGATGAACCGCGTCTATCGCCAGCTTGAAACCTGCGGCAAGCCGGTGGCGGTGGCGCTTAACGGGCTGGCGCTGGGCGGCGGTCTGGAACTGGCGCTCGCCTGTCACTACCGCGTGCTGAATGACGGCCCCAAGACGCAGGTGGGCCTGCCGGAAATCAAGATCGGTCTTTTCCCCGGCGGCGGCGGCTCGCAACGCCTGACGCGCCTGATCGGGGCACAGGCGGCGCTGATGGCCATGTCGGAAGGCAAGAGTTTCAAGCCGAAGGACGCCCTGTCTGCCGGTATCGTACACGAGGTGGTGCCGGTCGGTCAGGAGGTCGAGGCGGCCAAAAACTGGATCAAAACCAAGGGCGATCCGGTCGCCCTGTGGGATAAGAAGGACTACAAGCTGCCCGGCGGCGGCCCCTACCATCCGGCCGGCGCGCAAATATTCATCATGGCCAATGCCCTGCTGCGCAAGCAGTCCTATGGCAACTATCCCGCCGTGGTGAACCTGATGCGCGCCGTCTATGAAGGCCTGCAACTGCCGTTCGATAGCGCCATCAAGGTCGAAAGCCGCTATTTCGTCAACACCCTGCAAACCCCGCAGGCCAAGGCGATGATCCGCACCTTCTTCTTCTCCATGCAGCAACTGGGCAAGGGCTCCGGCCGCCCGGCGGGCGTGGAAAAGACTGATCCCAAGCAGGTGGCCGTTCTCGGCGCCGGCATGATGGGGGCGGGGATTGCCTATGTCTCGGCGCAGGCCGGTATCCGCGTCATCCTGATTGATCGGGATCAGGCGGCCGCCGATAAAGGGAAGGCGCATTGCGAAGGTCTGGTCAAAAAGGCCGTATCACGCGGCAAGATGACCCCGGAAAAGGCGCAGGCCCTGCTCGACCTGATCGTGCCGACACCGGACTACACGCAGATTGCCGGTTCCGATCTGGTCGTCGAAGCGGTGTTTGAAAACACCGAACTGAAGGAAAAGGTCACCAAGGACGCCGAAGCCCAGCTCTATACGGGCGATAAGGCCGAAACGGCGATCTTTGGCACCAATACCTCGACCATCCCCATTTCGCTGTTGGCCAAGGCGTCGGTCGATGCGTCGAAATTCATCGGCATCCACTTCTTCTCGCCGGTGGACAAGATGATGCTGGTCGAAATCATCCGAGGTAAAGAGACCTCGGACGAGACTCTGGCCAAGGCCATCGACTACGTGCTGAAGATCCGTAAGACGCCGATCGTCGTCAATGACGCGCGCTTCTTCTACGCCAACCGCTGCTTCATCCCGTTCACCGCCGAAGGCCTGCACCTGTGGGCCGAAGGCTATGCCCCGGCCCTGATCGACAATGTCGGTCGCGCCACGGGGATGCCGCGCGGGCCTCTGGAGATGATGGACGATGTGGCGCTTGACCTTCTGGTCAAGATCACCTCCGAAACCGCCAAGGCCATGGGCGATGCCTATGTGCCCATCCCCGGCGAAAAGGAGGTGGCGCAGATGGTCGCCGACGGGCGTCTGGGGCGCAAGAACGGCAAGGGCTTCTACGACTGTCCGGAAGCGGGCGGTAACAAGAGCCTGTGGCCGGGCCTGTCGGACAAGTTCGCGCCCACCATCACCGACTCGACGCCGGAACTGGCCGAAGATATCCGCAAGCGCCTGCTGTATATTCAGGCGGTGACGGCGGCGCGCTGCTTCGAAGAGGGCGTCATCAGCGATCCACGCGAAGCCGATGTTGGTTCGATCCTCGGCTGGGGCTTTGCGCCATGGTCGGGCGGGATCGTCTCTCTGATCGACGCCATCGGGACGGCGAAGTTTGTCGAGGAACTGGACGAACTGACGGCCAAGTATGGTGACCGCTTTGCCCCGCCGCAATTGTTGCGCGACATGGCGGAGAAGAGCGAGACCTTCTATGGCCGGTTTGGGAAGACAGATGCGGCGAAGGCGGCTTGAATTTAGATATTCAGCGCAATAGACAATTGAGGTGGGCAGGTTTCTGCCCACCTTATTTTTTGGGGGATGGGGGCATGAATATTCATTACCGATTTTGGCTTTTGCTCATAGCATGGGGTGTTTTTGCGGTAGGGCTCCTAATTTTGCCCCTATTCTTCGCATTGGAGTCCGGTGCCATCGTTTTTTATTTAGCGGGGCCTCTGACATTTGCTTTCATCGTTACCGGCTGGATCATCGGTGTGTGTTTGCATGAGTATGCCCATGCTATTTCAGCCTATCGTGAAGGAGACTACCTAACAAAAATTCGAGGTTATCTCACTCTCGATCCGGTTAGATACATCTCGTGGCGGCTGAGTTTTTTGCTTCCTATGGTTACTTTGATTTTGGGTGGCATTCCCTTGCCGGGTGCTGCGGTCAGGATTGATCTGGATGCTCTGAGAAACTCGCGTTCGCAGACGAAAATTGCGCTCGCTGGGCCCGCAACGACTTTGGCTTTCGCTGTTAGTCTTTTCATCGTTTACATGGCCTTGAATTTAGGCGGTGCCTTCACGGCGTTTCTGAAAGGGCCTGTTGGACTGCTGGCTTTTTTTAATCTGGCGGCATTCTTCATTAACATTTTGCCCATCCCCGGTCTGGATGGCTTTCTGGCCCTTGAGCCTTATTTAACAGGCAGGTGGCACCATCGCATCATCAGCTTGGTGAATCGTCCTACGTTCGCTTTGGTGGTGCTACTGATCATAATTTTACTGGCCCTTTTGGTGTTCGCGCCTTTGACTTATGTCATTATGAACGCCGCTGGCGTCGATACTTCCGATCTCGATGCCGCCATGGAGAGTTTTCGGTTCTGGACAAAGGGAATTTAGGTGAAAGGCCGCCCCCTTATCTGTCGAGCGGTCTCATTCTGGTAAAAAGCGTTGAAACATCTGGTGATCTTTTTGCACGGCGTGGGTTCGTGCGGTGCGGACATGATCGGTCTGGGGCGACACTGGGCTGAGGCCTTGCCGGATACGGCGTTCGCCGCGCCTGACGGACCTGATCCGTTCGATATGTATGCACAGGCCAGTGGCCGGCAGTGGTTTTCGGTCAAAAGAGTGACTGCGGAAAACCGCGCGCAGCGGATTGTCGAGGCGCGTGAGGCCTTCGATGCGACCCTGCATGCCGTCATGGCCGAACGCGGCATAGACGATCCGGCGCAGGTGGCGCTGGTTGGCTTTTCGCAAGGGTCGATCATGGCGCTTGATGCCGTGGTCAGCGGACGCTGGCCCGTGGCGGCGGTGGTCGCCTATTCCGGTCGCCTGTCGTCGCCTGTGCCGTGGACGCCTGCGCCCACGCCAATCCGGCTGGTACACGGCGATCAGGACGAGGTGATCCCCTTTGCCGAAACCCTTCAGGCGGCTGAGCGCCTGACCGCCGCGGGCCTGAGCGCCGACGCCCACATTCTCAAGGGGCTGGGCCACAGTATCAATGCGCCGGGCTCGCGTCTGGGGCGCGATTTTCTGGTGGCCGCGCTGAGTTAGGTTTCTGGATTAAGCCTCTTCCGGTGTCAGGGTCTGCATCGACAGGGCGTGGACCGGGCCGCTCAGTTCCTCACGCAGGGCCGCATTGACGGCGCGCTGACGGGCGACGCGGCTCTGTCCGCGAAACGCCTCAGAGACGATCAGGACGGAAAAGTGACTTTCGCCCCCTTCACGCGCGCCCGAATGCCCTTTATGCTTATCGCTATCGTCCGTCACCTCCAGACGAAGCGGGGCGAAGGCCGCCGTCAGTTTGGTCTCGATGGTCTCGCGTGTTTTACCCATAATTTAACCTCATAAGGGCTTTATAGAGGCCCGACTCCGACCTATATGGTCGGTTTGCGTAAAGTTCAAAGGGTCGCGTTCGAAATCATGAGCGAAGGGTTCAAGTACAAGCCGAAGTTTGGTCTGGACATGCGTATTCGCCCGCCCAAGGAGGGCGAGGTGAATGGCAAGCGTCCGGAAGACGATGTGCTGTCGCTGAAGCCGGGCCAGGTGCGCTGCGAATGGCCGGAATGCCATCGTGCGGCCACGGCCAAGGCCCCGAAGTCGCGCGAAATGATGAACGAATACTATAACTTCTGTCAGGCGCACGCGGGCGAGTATAACAAGAACTGGAACTTCTTTGCCGGCATGTCCGAAGGCGAGGCCAAGGCGCACCGCGAAGCGACCATGACCGGAGGCCGCCCGACCTGGGCCTTCCGCGCTTCGGCCGCGTCGCGCGAAGCGGCGGCCTTCAGCGCCGGCCGGACCAAGGGCGCGGGCATGTACGACCCGCACTCCGTGTTTGGTGCCGGTGCCGCACCGCGCAAGCCCGGCGAGGACGCGCCGATCCAGCGTCAGTTCGGTAAGATCGAACGCGGGGCCTATGCCGATCTTGACCTTGAGGTCGGGGCCGAGCCGGAAAAGGTGCGCGCCGCCTATACCGAACTGCTCAAGCGCTGCCACCCGGACAATAATGGCGGCGATCGTTCGGCAGAAGACAAGCTCCAGCGCGTGATCAAGGCCTATAAAGTTCTCAAAAAAATGGGCCTGGCTTAAAAGCCTTGAATTTGGCGATCTGCTGCGCCGGCGTCACTTGCCCGTATTCATATACGGGCTGCGTTAGCCTCCTGCCATCTTATCCAAATTGAAGGCTTTTGGGTTATGCAAGGCTAAATCCCTCGCCCTTGCGGCAAGAGGGTTAGGGAGGGGATTATGGTCGAGGTCAGAACCGGTGGGTGTCAGTGCGGGGCCGTGCGTTTCCGCGTTGAAGGCGAGCTGGGCCATGCCTCCATCTGTCATTGCCGCATGTGCCAAAAGGCCTATGGCAATGTCTTCGCGCCGCTGGTCAGCGTGCGGGAGGCGACGCTCACATGGAGCAAGGCCGAGCCCAAACGCTTCCAAAGTTCAAACCTCGTTCAGCGCGGTTTTTGCCCCGACTGCGGGACGCCGCTGACCTACGAAGCGCCGGACGGTGTGGCGCTGTACATCGCCGCCTTTGATGATCCCGCTGACATCGCTCCGGTCATTCAGTTCGGCACCGAAGGCCGTCTGCCGTGGGTCAATGGCCTGCACGCCCTGCCGGAGCGCACCACGTTGGAAGACATCGAGGCCGCACCGTTTCTGGATAAGCTGATCAGCTATCAGCACCCGGACCATGACTGAACAGCCTTCAAAAAAATCCGTCTCCGGCGTGTTTTAGGGTTGAGTCTTGAGGGCATAGGTCTTAGCTGAAAAACGCATCCGTTCGTCCGTCCGAAAGCGTTTTTTGCCATGCCCGTACTCACCTCCGATACCCTGACCGATCCGCTTCTGGGCCTTGTGCCGGACAAGAAGGTATCGCTGCGTGAGGTGTTCGGCGTCGATTCCGACATGCTGGTCCCGGCCTTTTCGACGCGCGATGAGCATGTGCCGGAAATCGACCCGTCCTATCGCTTCGACCCGCAAACGACCATCGCCATCTGCGCCGGCTTTGCCTATGACCGCCGCGTCATGGTGCAGGGCTTCCACGGCACGGGTAAGTCCACCCATATCGAGCAGATCGCCGCGCGGCTGAACTGGCCGTTGGTGCGCGTCAATCTCGACAGCCATGTGTCGCGGATCGACCTGATCGGCAAGGACGCCATCGTGCTCAAGGACGGTCAGCAGGTCACCGAGTTCAAGCAAGGCATCCTGCCGTGGTCGCTGCAACGGCCTGTGGCGCTGGTCTTCGACGAATACGACGCCGGGCGTCCGGATGTGATGTTCGTCATCCAGCGCGTTCTGGAGGCGCAGGGCCGCCTGACTCTGCTGGATCAGAACAAGGTCATCCGCCCCAACAGCTTCTTTCGTTTATTTGCCACCACCAATACCATCGGTCTGGGTGACACCACCGGGCTTTATCACGGCACGCAGCAGATCAATCAGGGTCAGATGGACCGCTGGTCGATTGTCACCACGCTCAACTATCTCAGCCACGAGGCCGAGGTGGAGATCGTGCTGGCCAAGCTGCCGGAATTCAATACGCCCGAACGTCGCGCCCTGATCGACGCCATGGTGCGCGTCGCCGACCTGACGCGCTCGGCCTTTGCTAATGGCGATATCTCGACCGTCATGTCGCCGCGGACCGTCATCACCTGGGCGCAGAATACGCTGATCTTCGGCAATGACCCGGAGGTGGCTTTCCGCCTGACCTTCCTCAACAAGTGTGATGAGCTGGAGCGCCCGACACTGGCGGAGTTCTATCAGCGCAGCTTTGGCGCGGATGTGAAGGAAAGCGCCCTCAAGGTGAAGGTGATATAAAAGTTCCTCCCCTGATTTGGCGTTCGCCGAACTTCGTTTCAGGGGAGGGGGACCGCGAAGCGGTGGTGGGATTAATTACTTCGTTTTAACCCCCTCCGGCGCTTACACGCCACCTCCCTCTGAAATCAGGGGGAGTGCTAGGAAGCAAAAAGGTTCGATGGCCAAGCCCGTTACCGTTCTGTCCGATCCGTTTCGCAAGGCGCTGATCCATTCTACGCGCGCCCTGGCGGAAGACCCCGACCTCGAAGTCGTCTTCGGGCCGGATGGACCGCGTCTGGATGGCCGCAAGCTGGTCCTGCCCAATCCGCCACGCGATCTGAATGCTCGCCTGTCGGCCACTGTCCGCGGTCAGGCCGACCGCCTGGCGCTAAAGGTCGCGCACCACGACGCGGGTATCCATGTTCGTGCCCGGCCTGTCGATACGGCGGGGGCTGAGGCTTTTGATGTGCTGGAAGAGGCACGGCTTGAAGCCATCGGGGCCAATGCCATGGGCGGGGTTCGCAAAAACCTGCGCGCGGCGCTTCAGTCCGATCTGGATCGCAGCGGTTTGGGGCGTAAGGAAGAAAGGTCCGAACTCAATCTGGCCGACATTCTGGGACTGATCGCGCGCGAAATCCTCACCGGTGATCCTGTGCCAAATGAGGCGCAACGGGTGGTCAATCTTCTGCGCGACGAGATCGAACAGAAGACGGGGCAGGGTTTGAACGAACTGGCGGACCTGATCGGTGATCAGAAGGCCTTTACGCAAAAGGCGCGTGAAGTGTTGCGGGCGCTGGACCTCACCGACGATTCCCAGGACGCCAAGGAAGAAGAAAAGAACGACGAAGGCGAGGACGAGCCGTCCGAAGGCAATGACCCGTCGGCTGAGGCCGAAGAGGATGCCGAGGATCAGGACGATTCGCAGCCACAACAGGAAGAAGAACCCACCGGCGGTGATGATCAGTCCCAGACCGGAGACGAGGACTTCACCCAGATGTCGGGCGATCCTCAGTCTCTGGCTGAGGGGTCTGCCGATGAGGTGGTCGATGGCGAGGCCGCCGAGGCCAGCCAGATGCAGCCCCCCCCTGCGGGGGGCGAGCGCAAGGACTATGAGGTCTTCACCAAGGCCTATGATGAGGTGATCAACGCCGAAGACCTGTGCGACCCCGAAGAACTGGAGCGGCTGCGCGGCTTTCTCAATCAGCAACTGGCCAATCTGTCGAACGTGGTGGCGCGGCTGGCCAACCGTCTGCAACGCCGCCTGATGGCGCAGCAAAGCCGTTCGTGGAATTTCGACCTCGAAGAGGGCGTGCTTGATGCGTCGCGCCTGACGCGGGTGATTATCGACCCCAGTGCCCCTTTGTCGTTCAAGCAGGAGAAGGACACCGAGTTCCGCGACACGGTGGTGACGCTGCTGCTCGATAATTCCGGTTCGATGCGCGGGCGGCCGATCATGGTCGCGGCCATCTGCGCCGACGTGCTGGCGCGCACGCTGGAACGCTGCGGCGTGAAGGTCGAGATTCTGGGCTTTACCACCAAGGCCTGGAAGGGCGGGCAGTCGCGCGAACAGTGGGTGCGCGAAGGCAAGCCGGCGGCGCCGGGTCGCCTCAACGACCTCAGACACATCATCTATAAGGCGGCGGATAATCCCTGGCGGCGCGCCAACAAGAATCTCGGCCTGATGATGCGCGAGGGCCTGTTGAAAGAGAATATCGACGGGGAGGCACTGCAATGGGCCTATACGCGCCTCTTGGGGCGTCCGGAGTCGCGTCGCATTCTGATGGTCATATCCGATGGCGCGCCGGTCGATGATTCGACCCTCAGCGTCAATTCGGGCCACTATCTCGAAAACCACCTGCGTAAGGTCATCGCCGACATCGAAGGGGCCGGGCGCGTCGAGCTGGCGGCCATCGGCATTGGCCACGACGTGACGCGCTATTACCGCCGGGCCATGACACTGATTGATGTCGAGCAACTGGGCGGGGCCCTGATCGAAAAGCTGGCTGAGCTGTTCGATGAAAAAACCGCCGCACGGCGGTGATACGACCGCTCCTGCCTTGGGGGAGCGGGTGGCCAAACGGAGGTCTCATGCGATTGGTATTGTGGCTCTCTGCCTTGCTAACCACCACGGCTGTGGCCGGTCCCGTCCCCTATGTGAGCGGTACGCGGGTCACCTTCACCTCCTTACCGGCGGTCAACGACGCGCCAGCGCAAAAGGCCCGTTATGTCGGCGGCTTTTTGGTGAAGGGGGAGGGCACGTCCTGGCTGACCGGCCTGTCCGATCTGGTCGTCACACCGGGTAAGGACGGGGTGATGATCGACGGTATCGGCGATTACGGCAGCCGCGCGCGCTTTACCCTGCCGGTGCGCGGCACAGAGGGCCCGCTGAGCGTGGAGATGTTGCGCGGGGCCGACGGCAAGCCCTTTGGCAACAAGTCGCTGTCGGATGCCGAAGATATGGCCGTCGATCCGCGCGATGGCACGGTCTATGTCTCGTTTGAAGGCGATGCGCGGGTGATGCGCTATGGCCCCGATCTGGGCGGGCGGGGGGAGCGTCTGCCGCTGACCGGCCTGCCCGCCCTGCCGTCGAATGAAGGGCTTGAGGCCGTCACGCTGCACCTGTCTGCAAAGGGCGAAGCGTCGCTAATTCTGGGGGCCGAGGTGGGTGGTTTCTGGAGGTGCGCACTCGATACCTACCGATGCGAGACGCTCACCGGGCCGACCACGCCGGGTTTCACGTACAAGCTGGTGTCTCTGGCCCCGCTCGACCCGGCCCGGCCGGATGAGATGCTGGCGCTCTATCGCTTCTATCTGCCCGTGGTGGGGGCGCGTAATGTCTTGCGTGTTGTGCGGCTGGAGGGAAATCGCCTCAAGGTGATCGATACGATTCTGCGAATCGAACCGCCCCTGCCTATCGACAATTATGAGGGTGTGTCGGCGGTCAAAACGCGCGATGGCTACCGGCTTTATCTGATCAGCGATCCTATCGGGGACTATGACCCGACCCACCTGCTGATGTTCGATTACCGGCCCTGATGCTTACGTTGATCGCCCCGGCAACCGCTTCCGCCCAGATTATGCTGGCTGTTCTGGTCTGGCGGCAAACTGCCTTGCCGGGACGCCGCGAGATGGCAGCCGCCCTGTGTCTGGGGGCGCTCTATTTTCTGCACGCCGCTTTTCCGGAAGCGCTGAAGCCCTTGGTAGCGATCATCGCGACCGGACCTCTGGTGTTCAACCGCGCTGTGGGTTTGGGTCTCGGGCTGACGCCGCGCCCCCTGAAGATTGATGCGGCGCTTCTGGTGTTGCTGGTGGGATTGTCAGGTATCGGACATGTCTTTTCAGCCCTGCAACCTGTCTGGGATGTCGTCAGTCTCTATCTCTTTTTCGAACTGCCTGTACGCCTGTGGCGGCGCTTGCCCGGCGACCTGCTCAACGCGCGGCGTCGCGCCAGCTATGCCCTTCTGGCCATTGGGACTTTGCTGGGTGCCGGTGTTGCCGTGGCCTCGATTCTGGGCAGGTCTGCTCCGGCGGCCACTGTGGGTGCCTTTCTCACGCTCTGTCTGTGTCTGGCGACGGCGGCTTTTGGCGGCGAACTCAAACGCACCCTGACGCCGGAGCGCTCAGTCCTGAACGTGGCCGAAACACGCCTTCTGCAACGGGTGCGCACCGAAATGGCCGAAACCTATGCCGACCCCAACCTCACCCTGTCGCGGCTGGCGCAGCGGCTCGGCGTGGCCGAACATCACCTGCGCCGGGTTATTCACGCCGGCGAAGGTGAGGAGCATTTCAGCCGATACCTCAACCGCTGGCGCATCGAATCGTTCAAGGCGCGGGCAAAGGAGGAGGGTACTATTCTCGAACTGGCGCTTAGCGTCGGTTACAATTCGCTGTCGGCCTTCAATCGCGCGTTCAAGGCCTCGGAAGGCGTAACGCCCAGTGCCTTCCGTGCTGCCCTGAAGGCTAAGACCAGTGAGACGATGCTGAACACGGCGGATACGCCCAGCGGCCAATAGGTATTGCCCAGCAGTGTGCCCGCGGCAACCGACAGCAGGGCGCCGGTTAGTCCTGTCATTTTGAAAGCGTGCTCAGCTGGGTTCAACCATCGACGCCAGCTTTGAGGCAGGAGGGCGCGCCCTACATCCCAACCGCCATAAAAGATCATACCTCCCATCGCCCCGTTGACGAGGGCGGGGGACCAATGCACGGCCCCACCGTGACGAATGTACCAGAACAGGCCAATGCCTCCTCCCAGCAGGGCGAGCGCGGGAACCATGTCCGGCCACGTACAGCCCCGATCCCGCAAGCGCAGGGCGCGTGGCCCGCTCCATAGCTGATACGCGACCAGCACACTCACGCCTATCAGATCCAGCTTGCCACGAAACAGGAACGCCCCAATCAGGGCGGCGGCAACCGACAGGCCCGTCAGCCCCAGCATCAGGCGGCCGCTGAGTCGATGCAGGCGATCACCTTTGCGGCGACCCAGAATGAATAGTCCGGTCAGCAGGGCGGCGCTGGCGCTCAGGACGTGAGTGAAGATGTTAAGACTGTGCAGGTCAGGCATAAAGGGCTCCTTGTGTAAGGGCCTTTGTGCCGGGCATATGTCGCTTCGACTGCGCGATTTCAGAAATCAGTCATACCAAGAGTCATTGAAAATGACTCTTGGTATTCCATTCGAGACCGTCTCATGTCGCTGATACATATGAGACGGTCTTGCTTTTTCGACGGCCGGATGCGGTCAGCATCTTCGGTCGTTAGTATCTTCATGCCGCGCATTTTCAGGCAACAAAAAACCCCAAAGCCGGAGCTTCGGGGTTTTTTATGTGTTCGGTTAGAACCGAAAAGATTAGGCCGCGGCCTTCTCAGCCAGCTTCGCCTTGATCTGCTTCTTCAGGCGACGGGCGCGCAGAGACAGTTCGGTATCGTCAGCCTTGACGAGGAAAGCGTCCAGGCCGCCCTTGAAGTCCAGCGTGCGCAGGGCGGCGTTGGAGATCTTCAGACGGAAGGATTGACCCAGAGCTTCGGATTGAAGCGCGGTTTCACGAAGCGAGGGCAGGAAGCGACGCTTCGTCTTGATGTTTGAGTGGCTCACGGAGTGGCCGACCATCGGGCCGACACCGGTGAGTTCGCAACGACGCGACATGATATCCACCTTCGTTAGAAACAATAGACAGGGCGCGGCCTTTTGACGGCAGCGCAAGAGGCGCGTTCTATAGGCAAAGCCAGCCACAGCGTCAAGCGGAAAAACCCCGTACCGGGAGGGATTCCTGTGTGTGCAAGGCGAGGTCTTCAAAACGCAAAAACCCCGGAGAGGTTCTCCGGGGTTTTCTTTAGCTTTTGACCAATATCAGGCCGCCTTGATCAGCGACTTGTTGAGCAGGGCCACGGCGGCGTCGCGGTCGATCTTTTCGATGGCGGCGACTTCACGGGCCATGCGGTCCAGAGCCGATTCGTAAAGCTGACGCTCGGAATAGGACTGCTCCGGCTGATTCTCGGCGCGGTGCAGGTCGCGCACCACTTCGGCGATCGAAACGAGGTCGCCTGAATTGATCTTGGCTTCGTATTCCTGCGCGCGACGCGACCACATGGTGCGCTTCACACGGGCGCGGCCTTTTAGCGTAACCAGAGCCTGCGACATGACGGCGGCGGGGGCGAGGTGGCGCAGACCGGCCGTCTTGGCCTTCTTGGTCGGGACGCGCAGGGTCATCTTCTCGTGGTCGAAGGTGACGACATAGACTTCGAGCTGATAGCCGGCCACTTCCTGGCTCTCGACGGCGGCCACGGTGCCGACGCCATGCGCCGGATACACAACCTTGTCGCCCGTATTGAATTCGAGTTCTGCTGCAACAGTCGTCATTGCGGTCCTCTTTCTGTTTGAATGAGGCCGAAGGTCAGGCACTGAGCTAATCCGTTCACACGACGCATGCGACTGACCGGCGATCAGGGAGGAGGCCGGAAGACGCAGACGCAATAAAACAACGACGTCCCTTGATTGGCTTAGGGGCATCGCTGCTATGTATGAATGGACTAAGACAAGCCTGTCATCCGACCTTTGTCGAAGATGCCGGATGTGCGGGAGAGCGCAGGCGGCATTTTAGGTGAATATAGGGAGATGCCGGTGGAACGCGACGCGCGCCTTTGCATCAGTGAAGCCATGCCTATCACAAAATTACACAAAAATAAAGTCCGGCTGTCAGGAAAGCGTCGCCGTGATGCGTGGCTCAGGGTTGAGGTCAGGCACCAAGTGTATCTGCACCTTGCAAATGGACGGGTGTAGTAAATCCGGAGGTCATCCGTGCGTACACTTCCTGAAGCAGCGAATTTGCGCATCATTTTCAATCAAAATGGACCTGTGTTTAATTTTAAATGATGATATTTCCTGTTTTATCAGGATTTTGGACGTGGCAAATTTCCAAGCGGGGAGGGGGCGTGTTAAAAAAGCTTGTGGATGAAAGTATAGGGGTAGAGGCGGTGGTGCAGAGTCATCGCGTCGCAGGCGGCAACAATTATGAAGATTTGTTACGGCTGTCGTGATCGCGCGGGCCGAAGGCGGGCAGGCTCAGCGACCAGTGAATCGCCGCCCCACGTAACGCCAGGGCAGCGGCGAATCCGCTAAGGCCCGCCAGCCAGAAGGACAGGCCAAACAGGGTCAGGGTAACAAACACCGACGCCCCCAAAAGCGCGGCGGTGATATAGATTTCCCGGCGCAGCAACAGGTTGGGCTCTCCGGCCAGCACGTCGCGGATAATCCCGCCAAAGGTCGCCGTCAGCACGCCCATGACCACAGCGGACACAGGCGCGACGCCGAGGTTTAGCGCCTTGGCCGCCCCCACCACCGCATAGGCCGCCAGCCCCATGGCGTCCAGCCACAGCATGGCCAGCATCCGCTTTCCGGGCTTGCCATCCGGACGCGGTGAGGCATTGCGCGGTGCCAGTATCCACACAGCCAACCCGGCCAGCGCGCAGATCAGGATGTAGTCCGGCCTCTGTACCCAGAACACCGGCGCCCCGATCAGGAGGTCCCGCAGCGTTCCGCCGCCGACGCCCGTAATGGCGGCGAAAAAGGTGAAGGTGATGATGTCCTGCCGCCCGCGCGCCGCGGCTATGGCGCCAGAGGCCCCGAACAGGGCCACGGCGGCGTAGTCCAGCCAGAAGAGGGCGGTGTTGAGGGCGCTAACGGCAGGGTCGGGGACGGTCATGCGCCTTGCTTACTGTATTTTACCCGACGATGCGATTCCCACTCGCGTCAATCATCAATGCGCCATCTTCTTTGCGGAAAGGACCGGCTGGCCAGCGTTCCAGCAGATCGAGTACGACCTCCGAGGGGCGGCACAGCCGCGTTCCCTTGGGCGTAACCACAAAGGGGCGGTTGACCAGTATGGGGTGGATCAGCATGGCCTCAATCAACGCTTCATCGCTGACGCCGGGGTCCAGAAGACCCAGTTCGGCCGCCGGTGACTTGTGTTCGCGCAGGGCCTGACGCGGCGTCAGGCCGGCCTCAGCAAACAGGGTCAGCAACGGTTCGCGCTGCCAGCCGACGCTGAGATAGGGAATGACGTGAGGTGTATAGCCCGCCGCTTCAATGACGGCGAGGACGTTCCGCGACGTGCCGCAGTCGGGATTGTGATAGATGGTGACGGTCATGAGGCCATCCTCTCTGGGGTGGTTTTGCTCTTTTTGGAGATCTGGGGCGGGGACGACTTTAGCAACCAGCCAAAAACGAGGATGGCCATAGCGGCGCCTGCGCTTTGAGCCGCGATAAAACCGGGCACGGAGGCGAGGGCGATGCCCGCGAAGCTGTCGGTCAGGCTGCGCGCCACCGTCACGGCGGGGTTGGCAAATGAGGTAGAGCTTGTGAACCAGTAGGCTGAGGTGATGTAAAGGCCTATGGCGGGGGGTGTAAAATCGGGCCTAAAGCGCAGGCAGCCGAGAATGACCCCGATCAGGCCAAAAGTGGCTACGGCTTCAGACAGCATAAGGCCGGAACCGTCGCGCAGTCGGGTCGCCGACTGCATCAGGGCCTCGCCGAACATGGCGTGAGCGATCCCGACGCCGATGACCGCTCCGGCGAATTGCGCGACCATATAGGCTGCCGCCAGAGCCGGTTTGATGTCGCCGCGCATCATAAAGGTCAGAGTCACCAGCGGGTTGAAGTGCGCGCCAGACAGGGGCCCGAACAAGGTGATCAGTATGATCAGGCCTGCCCCCGTCGCCACCGCATTCGCCATTAGCGCCAGAGCGGTGTTACCGCCTGACAGGGTCTGCCCCATGATGCCCGACCCGACGACAATCGCCAGTAGCCAGGCGGTGCCCAGTGCCTCAGCGGCTAATTTGCGTAAAGCCATCTCCATGCACTGCCCCTCAGCACGCGCAGGTGAGTTTGGCGATCACGGGCTGACACAGTTCAGGCGCGCCGCCGCAACAGTTTTCCATCAGAAATCCCAAAAGCCCGCTGACGCCATCCATATCGGCGAAGTAGCGAATGCTGCGTCCCTCACGCACGCTGTGGATCAGGCCGGCCTGAGTCAATATGGCCAGATTGGCGGACATGGTGTTCTGACGTACCCCCAGACGGTTACCGATATCACCCGCGGGCAGGCCCCGTTGTCCCACCTGCACGAGCAGACGGAAGACATCAAGGCGTGTTTCCTGACTGAGTGCCGCAAGGGCATCGAGAGCTTGTTTTTTATCCATATATCATGATTATTTGATATATTTGAAGGAGTCAATAGGGATGGTGGTGCTGCCTCAGATACAAAAAGAGCGCCCGATGCGGCGCTCTTTGTCTTTATTATTTACCGTCGCCAGGCTTTTCGGAGAAGTATTTCTCGAACTTGCCGGTTTCGCGTTCAAAATCCTCGCGGTCAGCGGGCGGCGTGCCCTTGACCGAGATGTTTGGCCAGACGCGGGCGTATTTGGAGTTGACCTCCAGCCACTTGCCGTCCGGCTCATCCTCGGTATCCGGCTTGATGGCGTCCACGGGGCATTCGGGCTCACAGACGCCGCAGTCGATGCACTCATCCGGATTGATAACCAGGAAGTTTTCACCCTCATAGAAGCAGTCCACCGGACAGACTTCGACGCAGTCCATAAACTTGCACTTAACGCAGGGATCGGTGACGATATAGGTCATGGAACTCAGGTGCCTTTAGTGGGGACAGGTGCCACAAAACAGGGGCTGTACAGTGTTTGGGGGTCATGACTTTTGCGGCGCGCACTGTCAAGGCTTTAGCCGCACCCCAACCGCGATTTTTACTAAACCGCCCAAGGGCTTTGGCTTAAGCCTATGCGTTGCGCCTGAGAGTGAAACCTATTCGCAGGGCTCAAAGAGGCCCTGCGCCTCGCTGGCCGGGCCGCGGCGTTCCCCCATGTCGAGCACACGCACATCAACCAGCCGCGCCCCGATGGCGAAGGTCAGCCGGTCGCCGATGCGCACTGTGTGGCCGGCCTTCTGGATGCGTGAGGTCTGACCGAAACGTTCCAGCCGCAAAAGGCCGCTTTCGGCGAACTTCGCCGACAGGGCGCGCGTCTTGAAAAAGCGGGCGCGCCATAGCCAGACATCAATACGGCAGGTTTCAGAAGCGGATTCCATGTCGCATTCTAACCCTGCGATTGCAAAAAGCATTGCATATTTTGCGCCGATGCCGCAGGTCAGCAATCGATTGTTTTGCGCTCGACACTAGGGGATTCGTTTTGACAGGCCTGTTGAAGTCAGAAGGTAATCTGCTGATCGCGCTGATCGTGGCGGCGATTGCCATTCCGCTGGAACACAGCCTTGTCGGCTCCGGTCAGAGCGTGGCCCTGATCGCGTCTATCGCCCTGATCGGGGTGATCATTCTGGTGTCGCTGCGCGTGGCGCACCACGCCGAGGTGCTGGCCGAAAAGGTCGGCGAACCCTATGGCACCATGATCCTTACCCTGTCGGCCGTATTGGTTGAGGTGGTCATTCTCGCCATCATGCTGGGCCATTCGCACAACCCGACTTTGGCGCGTGACACCATCTATTCGGCAGTTATGCTCGACATCAACGGCATTATCGGCGTGGCCGCCATTCTGGGCGGCCTGAAACACGGTGAGCAGCCCTATAATGATGCGTCGGGCAAGACCTATATCGTCATGATCATGACGGGTATGGGCGTCTCCATGCTGGTGCCCGAATTTATCCCGGTGGCGCACTGGAAGGCCTATTCGGTGTTTTCCATCGGCATCATGGTCTTCCTCTACGCCATGTTCCTGCGCCTTCAGACCACCAAGCACAGCTATTTCTTCAGCTACACCTATGCTGGGACAGGCGATGAACACCATACGCACGGTGGCAAGACGGCCTATTCGGCGGCCATCCTCGTTGCGGGTCTGGTGCTGATTGGTGTATTGGCCGAGGTCATGTCGAAGACACTGGGCACAGGCCTCGAAGGCACGGGCATCCCGCCGGTCTTTCCGGCGCTGGTGGTGGCGGCCATTTCGGCCAGTCCTGAAATCCTGACGGCCCTGCGCGCCGCGCTGGCCAACCGCATGCAGCCGGTCATCAATATCGCGCTGGGGGCCTCGCTCTCGACCGTGGTCCTGACCGTGCCCGTGATCGAACTGATCTCGCTATTCAACGATCAGAAGATCCACATGGCCCTGACCCCGACCCAAAGCATCATGACGGCTCTGACACTATTGGTGGCGGCAATCAACCTCAATGACGGTCAGACCAACGCCATTGAGGGCACCACGCACTTCGTGCTGTTCTGCGCCTTTATCATGCTGTCGTTTCTGGGGCTGTGATCAACCGCCGCGCAGCACCGCAAAGGGTGAATAGGGATTGACGAAGGGCGCCTGTTCTTTGGCTTTTTTGGGCGTGCCGGATTTGCTGCGCCATCCCTGATAATCCGCAGCCGCATCCCCTTCGCCGAAGCGATGCGTCCCGGCCTTGGCAAAGCCCAGCGCGGCCATCAGTTTATCACTAAGCCCCTCGGTCGCGCCGGGCTTGAGATAGATGACCCCCTTGTGCCACACGCCTTCGCTCAGGGCCTTGTCCAGCGCATCCAGCGTCTTGAGTCGGACAGGTTTATGCCCGGCAATGGCCACCAGCCCCTTGAGGCTGAGGGCACGCTGCGGATGATCTTTCGCTCCGCCAAAAGCCTGCATCAACGGTGGCGACAGCTTCGGCAAACGCCAGACGAAGCGATTGCCGTGTATGCCCAGCCCTTTCAGCAATTTGCGCTCATCCGCCGTCAGCTTGTCTTCCCCACGCAAGGTCACGCCGCCGTTTTCATAGATCTGCCACGCCACGGCACGCACGGCGGCGGGGGTCGCTTCATTGTGGGCGGCTTCATAGACCCGGTGCAGAGGTTTCAACTGATGCAGAGCCTGCTGCCGCACAAAATCGGTCAGCCGTTTGCGCGCGCGGTCTTCCAGCGCCGCCTGATCGGACTGACACGCCAGACGGATGACCGGGTTGAAGTAATCTGACGGGGCGATATGACCGACCGTTTCGCCCTGCCACAGAACCTGCTTGCCTTTCAGGCGCAGGGTTTTGGACGGGGCCTGTGCCAGGGCGTGCAGCCGGTCGCGGATCAGGGGCGTCACCGCGCGATGCGCCGCCTGACGGATCGTCTTGTCCTCGATCAGGCTTTCACCGGCCGCCTGCACGAAGTTCAGCCCTTTAAGCTGCCCCACGCACTGGCCTTCGAGGAAGACGTCGCCATTGTCCATAATCTCCGGCTTGGGTGCCTCAAAGGCATTGAGCGCCTTCAACAGCGCACTGGTGCGCTGATCGACAAAGCGCTGCATCAGGGCCTCGTGCAGCCGGTCAGACAGACGTGCCTCCAAATCGCGCGTCGCTTCGCGCCAATGCTCCGCCGCCTTCAGCCAGCCGGTGCGATTGGCGATGTAGGACAGGGTGCGTACCCCCGACAACCGCCCCGACAGGGTGTCGATATCGCCATCCATGCGGTCGAGGTGGCTCAACTGCTCATCGAACCAGTCGTGCGGCACAAACCCGTCAGGGCGGTGGCGCGACCAGAAGAGGAAACCGACCGTCTTGAGGTGTTCGTCCAGCGATACCTTGCGGAAATCAGGAAGCTGACACACCTCCCACAGAATACGCAGGCTGACCGGATTGCGCACCTTTTGCGCGATGTCCTCTTCGGCGCTCAGATGGCGCAGCACCTTCTCATCCAGCGCTTCGCGGGCCAGTTGCAGTGCCGGGGCCGGCGAGGGCCGCGTCAGGCTGCGCAGCAGGTTGTCTAGCGAGGAAAAATCCAGTTCGTGATTGCGCCATTGCGCCGCCGTCAGGCTGAGAAAACGGTGGTTTTCAATGGCCGCGATCAGGTCGTCGTCCATCTCATCACAATCGCCCGTCACCCCGAATGTGCCTTCGCGGCGGTTGCGTCCGGCGCGCCCGGCGATCTGCGCGGCCTCCTGTGCGGTCAGGGGGCGGGTGCGGCGACCATCGAATTTGCTGAGGCCCGCAAAGGCCACATGGTCGATATCCATGTTCAGCCCCATGCCGATGGCGTCGGTGGCGACCAGAAAATCGACCTCGCCGCGCTGGAACAGATCGACCTGGGCGTTACGTGTCTTGGGGCTCAGGCTGCCCATCACCACGGCCGCTCCGCCTCGCTGACGCCGGATCAGTTCGGCAATGGCATAGACCTGTTCGGTGGAAAAGGCGACGATGGCCGTGCGCTTGGGCAGGCGGGTCAGCTTCTTCGACCCCGCATAGCTCAGTTGCGACAGGCGCTCGCGGAACTGCACCTCAGCGTGGGGAAACAGCGAACGGAACAGGGGCGCAAAGGTTGCTGCCCCCATAAACAGCGTCTCGTACCGCCCGCGCGCGTGCAAAAGCCGGTCGGTGAAGACGTGGCCGCGCTCGGTATCGGCGCATAGCTGGATCTCATCGACGGCCAGAAAATCGACGCGCCGCTCCAGCGGCATGGCCTCGACCGTGCAGATAAAATAGGAGGGGAGGCGCGGGATGATCTTCTCTTCGCCAGTGATCAGGGCGACGGCATTAACGCCCTTTTCCTTCACCACGCGGTCGTAGACTTCCCGCGCCAGAAGCCGCAGCGGCAGGCCGATCATGCCGGTGGCATGCGCCATCATCCGCTCCAGCGCATAATGAGTCTTGCCGGTATTGGTCGGCCCTAAAACGGCCACCAGCCGCGAGTCCGCGTTTGGGTCGGCATAGGTGGTAATGGGGGGAGAACGGTCGGGCACGCAGCCGTTTTAAACGCTTAAAGTGGCCTTGGAAAGGCACAAGACGGTGTCGAAAGCGCGTAAATTCAGAGGTTAACGGCTGGAGTCAAACGCCGTGAACGTCATGAAAACGAATCATGACCGAATCAGTGACATCGCGCGATGCCTGATTTGTTCTATACCAGATATGGTAGCCCGATGGCGCATTAACCATATCTAATTCCCTACTTGCGCTGAGTCGCGCCGTGAGTCGAGTCGGTTGCGTTCTCACACAGGTTTTTAGGCCGGGCAGGGTTTGAAACGGCTTCTCAAAGGCGCGGGCTGCGTGCTAAACCCGACGCGCGTGGCCCCTTAGCTCAGCCGGATAGAGCAAGGCTTTCCTAAAGCAGAGGTCGCAGGTTCGAGTCCTGCAGGGGTCACCATTTTTGTGCGTTAGCATTAAGACGCCGAAAGTTTAGCGTTAAAACACCGATTTTTCGCAGCTCTTTGGCGAATGGCGCATTTTTCGCAATCCAAGATGTATGTTTTTGCGTTTTTTTTTCGCTTTCCGAACACCAAAAACGCGCAAGATAGCGACACCTTTCGCGCGTTAGCGAGGCAACAACGAGTTTTGGGATGCGGGAATCATCCAACAGGTCCCCTCTCCCCGTGTGGATACCTCAAGGCTAAGAAGCAGGTTCTATTTTCTGCTATTGGCCCTAAAGAGACGTCAGCGACCTTGATGCAAAGGAAAAAGCGGTCATGAGACTATCGTGCTCTCGAGTCTTGCAAGAGCGGGCCTTGCGCATTTTGTGATCCTTTTCATCGATGGCTCTGCAAATACTATCCGGAATGCTGTAACGCCAAAGGCGATCATTATGGTGGAATATCCAGTTGCGATACCACGCTTCACGAAAAAACAATTCCGTAGCTTGTTTCATATTAAATCGGGTCGAAGTATCACAGCTTTGGATTGAGTGTCCTGATTCGGCCGGAGGCCTACGAATGTCATTTGCATTAAGTGTTCCCCTTTCCGCTGGAGAGCCCATCAGCTTCAATGTTGCTCTCGGAGAGGTAGTCTTTGTGTTGGGGGCGAATGGGACCGGAAAATCAAGTCTCTTGCAACGCTTCTACACTGCCCATCATGGAAGAGCGCGCCGGGTTTCTGCGCACCGGCAGACTTGGTTTCCGTCAAACGCGATGACCATGTCTGCTAATGACAAGAAGAACACAGAAAACCACATCTCAAACTCAGACACCAACCCTCAATCCCGCTGGATGGATAGTTATTCTGCTGAACGTGCAAGCGTTGCCATCTACGATCTAATTGACGCGGAGAATGTGCGCGCCAGAGGCATTGCGGATGCAGTTGATGCCAACAACATCGACCTAGCTCGTCAATTAGCAAAGCATGATGCCCCTATAAAGGTAATTAATGAACTACTGAAATTATCTAATATTCCTATTGAGATCAGAGTTCGAGAATCCGAACAAGTCATGGCCAGCAGGAACGGTGGCCCGGAATACAGCATCGCAGAACTGTCTGATGGCGAGCGGAATGCCCTTCTCATTGCAGCCAATGTACTCACCTCCAAGCCGGAGACGATCCTTTTTATAGATGAGCCGGAGAGACACCTTCACCGGTCCATTATTTCGCCTCTTCTAACCAACTTATTTTCGCGACGTGACGACTGTGCATTCGTTGTATCTACTCACGACGTCATGCTCCCGCTCGACAATCCTGGCGCCCGTACACTGCTCGTAAGAGGCTGCACGTACCAAAACTCTCAAGTAACCAACTGGGACGCCGATCTCGTTACGACAGACACAGAAATTGACGAACAGTTGAAACAGGATGTCCTTGGCAGCCGCCGGAAGCTTCTGTTCGTTGAAGGGACAGAACAGAGCTTGGATAAGCCGCTCTACAGTCTACTTTTCCCACAGGTATCTGTAATCGCGAAAACGAGTTGTCGCGACGTCGAGCATTCTGTCTCTAGCATCCGTGATGCCCAAAACCTCCACTGGCTGCATGCCTTCGGTATTGTAGACAATGATCGGCGAACACCAATGAACATCGCTGAACTGAAAGAGAAGGGCGTGTATGCAGTTCCTGTCTACGCAGTCGAGTCAATATACTACCACGACGAGGTCCTGCGGCGTCTAGCTGCGCGGCAGCAAACCCTCACTGGTGCCGACGTCACGCAATCCCTAAATCAGGCGAGTTTTACTGCTATAACTGCGATCCGGCCGCACATTCAAAGGCTTAGTGAGCGGGTGGTTGAAGCATCTATCCGGCAAGATCTTATGAGCAAGCTCCCGAAGCGGGCAGATATTGCTCACGCGGAAGTTCTTACCGTCACCATCGATATTCCTGCAATGGTTGCTGCAGAGGTTAAGCGTTTGACGGAAGCATGCGAAGCCGCCGATCTCACCGCAGTGATCGCTCGTTATCCTGTTCGGGAGACTCCTGCCCTGGACAGGATTGCGACCAGTCTAGGCTTCCAAGGGAGATCGCAATACGAGAGCGCCGTCAGGAAGTTGCTTATGGATGACGATGAAGCACTTTCGGCACTACAGAACCTGTTCAGCACTCTGAAGGCAGATATCGACGCTTAGTTATGGGCGATGCAATAATTTAGATTGCTTTGGCACTTTAGCTCTGCGTTTCAGCCCCGGCAGCCGTATCAATCTTTCTGACGATTATCTGGCCATTTTTGTCCACGTCAGCGTCGAGTAGGTCACCTTCATCCCAGCCGATTGCGTCTGCAACCTCGTTCGGAAGATAAAACAAAAGGCCCCCGTCTGGTAAGCGACTGAACTGAGCCCGCCACGGCTTGATAAAGTCGGTCGGAGTCGTTTTTTCCGTCACAGGGGCTCTCCCATCTAAAGGACTGGTGCCGCCTCGCCACGCGCTTTGACCGAAACATTAAAAACCTCATGAGCGCCGTCGCGCTCGCCGCTGTGGTTATCTGGTGGCTGTAGTGGGTCCGCGCCCTGATGACCGTCTGACCTGAGTTGAAAGTGGCGCGGGCATTAAAGCACTTGCTGCGCTGCACAATACGTGATGCGCATGAGATGCAATATAAAGAGAGGTGAGATTGCGGTCTGGTATGCCTAACGAAAACCTGCCTGAGAGGGTGTTCGTTAGCGGATCATTAAGGTTGTTGCGGTCTATTGACCCTCTCAGCCTCCTGATTTTAGGGCACTGCCGTACCGGTTCAAAGAACCGCAGGGCGCGCCCGCGTTGTTAGGTGGCTGAAGCGCCACCGGCCCTGTTTGGGCGGACGATCACGAGGACAGAATATGCCAGCCGTCGTCAGAGGCGGGCGCCGTCAGGCGGCCCCGGTTTCGAAAGCGTCACCCCGTCAGGCGGCTCCGCGTGGCCGTGGCGGGCGCAAGGTCGAAGCCGGAAAATTTGCCCTGCTCGGTGGTGTGGCTATGCCCAACGAGTTGACCGCGTGGCTGGGCTTTCTGGGCGCGGCCGGTCTGATGGCCGTGTTCCTGCTGACCGGCGGGCGTGCCGAAGCCCTGCGTACAGGCGTGGTGAATTTTACTGACGCGCGCATCGCGTCCATCGGCATCAATCTTCAGAATGTGCGCCTGCAAGGCGTGTCCGATGTGGCCCGCGAAGACATCCGCAAGGCGATGCAGTTTCAGCGCGGTCAGCCTCTGGCCCTGATGGACCTCAACAAGGTCAAGGCTGATGTGGAATCCGTCGGCTGGGTCAAATCGGCCGTGGTGCGCCGTCAGTTGCCGGATCAGTTGATCATCAGCGTTGTGGAGCGCCCGCGTCTGGCGGTGTGGCAGTATCAGAATAAGACCTACGTCATCGACGATACGGGCGAGGTCATCCCCGAAGCGCATTCCGGCAACTTCCTCGATCTGCCTCTGGTGGTCGGGGAGCAGGCCAATGCCACCAGTGCCGACATTTTGCGCCTGATGCAGGCGCGGCCAGAGCTGATGTCGCGGGTGTGGGCGTTTCAGCGTGTTAACACGCGCCGTTGGGATATCCGACTGAAAAACAACACGATTATCAAGTTGCCGGCGCTGAACCAGGACGAGGCCCTCAACCGTCTCGACGGCCTGATCAGCCAACAGCGCATCCTCGATCAGGGGCTCGCAGTCATCGACCTGACCGATCCCAATGCCCTCGTCGTCAAACCCTTTGAAACCGCCCCCGCAGCCTAAGGTTCTCCGTCCATGTCGCGTCTAGAAGATCGCAAACTGGCCAAAGAAGGACGTCACGTCGAAGCCGCCTCGCGTCAATCCGCCGTGATGGCCGTGACGCCGGGCGTCGTCGCGTCTCTGGATCTGGGGGCTTCGAAGATCGGCTGTTTCATCATGAAGCCGGACGGCGTGCGCAGCGCCGACCATTCCATCCGTGTGGCCGGTGTCGGCTTTGTGCAGTCGCGCGGCGTGCGTGCCGGCAATATTATTGACATGGAAGCTGCCGCCACCGCCATCGCTCAGGCGGTTGAGCGCGCTGAGGCCATGGCCAATGTCTCGGTACAGGGGGTTCGCGTTTCTGTGCCGGGGGCGCAGACCGCGTCGCATCGCGTCTTCGCTCAGGTGTCGGTCGGTGTGAAGCCGATCTCGGATGATGACCTCAACCGCGCCATCGCGTCGGGTCTGGCGCAGGTGCGCTTCCCCAATCGTCGCCCCATCCACCTGCTGCCGGTAAGCTGGGCCGTCGATGGCCACAGCGGTGTGCGCGATCCGCGCAACCTGACGGGTCGTACACTTGGCCTTGAACTGCTGGTCGTCACCATCGACGAAAACGTCTTTAACAATATCATGCAGTGCGTCGGCATGGCGCACCTTGAGGTGCAGGCGATTGTCTCCGCGCCTCTGGCGGCGGCCGTCGCGGCGCTGGAGGAAGACGAGAAGGAACTGGGCTGCATCTGCATCGACATGGGGGCCTCGTGCACCACGGCAGCCGTCTTCTATGGCGGCGCGTTGGTACACGTCGATTGCCTGAATGTCGGCGGTAGCCACGTCACGGCCGACATCGCGCGCGGCCTGTCCACCACGCTTGTCGGCGCGGAGCGCGTCAAGACGCTGCACGGCTCGGCCATCGCCTCGTCCAACGAAGACCGCGAAATGGTCGAAGCGCCGCCGCGCGGTGACGATGCCGGGGCCCCGCCGATTTCGGTGCCGCGCTCGATCCTCAAAGGCATTATCGCCCCGCGTGTCGAAGAAACCTTTGAGCTGCTGCGTGAAAAGCTGAAAGCCTCTGGCGTTCCGATCGACCCCGGTGCGGGTATCGTCCTGACGGGCGGCGCGTCGCAGTTGGCGGGTGTGCGGGAACTGGCCATCCGCGTGTTTGATCGTCCTGTGCGTCTGGGCAAGCCCAAGCGTGTACCGCACCTGGCTGATGCGGCCGCCGGGCCGGCCTTTGCCGCCTGTGCCGGGGTGATCCTGCGCACGCTTTATGGCCCGCGCGACGTGGTCCCGGCGCGCAAGATCATGACGGCGCGCCTGTCGCCCAAGGACGCCCCCAGCGCCGCCAAGGGCCATCTGGTGAGCCGCGTGGTGGAGTGGCTCAAGCAGAATCTGTAACCGGTTGCCTGTTTACACACAAAAAAATCCACAGTTTTGGCGGGGCGCTTTCGGGCGTCCCGTTTGCGTTTGGGCGGTATGCGGCTGCATGGTGTGAGCGTTAATGTGCGGGTAAGGATTCCTGATTCCGGATTAATCTTCTGTGCATAAGTGGCCGTAATTTTGGCCATTTTCGCTTGATGCCCTGCCGGTTGATTCGGGTGGCGGGCCGGAAATTTATCAAGCGGTAACTTTTGTTAAAATTTATCGCAAAAAGACCTTCAAATCGCTGCGACTCAAGTTATCGGGTAACTATTCATTAAGCATATTCGATGTCTCATGATCGACGCTTGTGAGCGCTTTTTGACAAGAGCGCCGGGTCGATAATTGGACGGGAACAAAGGTCGCCCGGACAGGGTCACGGAAGGTTGGTCTGATCACATGGCTATACATCTCTCGGCGCCGCGCGCCACGGAATTGAAGCCCCGCATCGTCGTTTTCGGCGTCGGTGGCGCGGGCGGCAACGCCGTCAACAACATGATCGAGGCGGGCCTCGAAGGGGTTGAGTTTGTCGTCGCCAATACCGACGCGCAACAGCTCCAGTTTGCCAAGACCGACCGTCGCGTGCAGTTGGGCGTTTCTCTGACGCAAGGTCTGGGCGCGGGTGCCCATCCGGAAGTTGGTATGACCGCTGCCGAAGAGTCGGCGCATGAGATCGGTGAGCACCTCGAAGGTGCGCATATGGTCTTCATCACTGCCGGTATGGGCGGCGGCACCGGTACGGGCGCCGCGCCGATTATCGCCAAGACGGCGCGTGAACGCGGCATCCTGACCGTCGGCGTGGTGACCAAGCCCTTCATGTTCGAAGGCCGCCACCGTATGCGTCTGGCCGATGCGGGCATCGCCGAGCTGCAACGCTATGTCGATACGCTGATCGTTATCCCGAACCAGAACCTGTTCCGTATCGCCAATGAGCGCACCACCTTTGCCGAAGCCTTCGGCATGGCCGATCAGGTGCTGCATTCGGGCGTGCGCTCCATCACCGACCTGATGGTTCTGCCGGGCCTGATCAATCTTGACTTCGCCGATGTGCGCTCGGTCATGTCCGAAATGGGCAAGGCCATGATGGGTACGGGCGAAGCGACCGGCGATGACCGCGCGCTTCAGGCGGCGCAAAACGCCATCCAGAACCCGCTGCTCGACGAAACCTCGCTCAAGGGTGCCAAGGCGGTGTTGGTCAATGTCACCGGCGGCCTCGATATGACCCTGCTCGAAGTCGATGAAGCGGCCAATGCCATTTCGTCGGAAGTCGATCCTGACGCCAACATCATCTTCGGCGCGGCCTTCGATCCGTCTCTGGAAGGCAAGCTGCGCGTGTCGGTTGTCGCCACCGGCATGGACTCCGCCGCAGCGCAGCAACAACCGCCGGTGCCGCAGGCCACGGCTTCGACGCCGCCGCGTCAGTCCATCTACATCACCCCCGGCCGTCCGGGGCAGGCTCAGCCGGTTCAGACGGTTGCCGTTCAGGCCCCGCTAAGTCAGGCTACGGCAGCGCCTGCGCCGCAACCGGCTCCGGTTCAGCCCGCGCCTGTGGCTGAAACCCCCGTGCAACCGGCCTATCAGCCGGAAGTGCGTCCGGAACCCGTTGCCGCAACGCCTGCGCCGCAACCGGCTCCGGCCCCTGTGGCTCAGCCTGAGCCGCGCATCATTGCGAAAATCGTCGATCCGTCGGTCGAAGACGAGTTCGATATCCCGGCGGTTCAGTCGGCACCTCAGTCGGTGCAACGCGAAATTCCCCAGCGTCCGGTGGCCGGTTACGGCACCACGCGCGCCCCTGAGCCGGCACGTGCCGCCGTACAGTCGCCGCGCGAAGACGACCGGGGTGGCCTGTGGCGTGGCCTGTTCCCCAAGCGCAGTGATGCGCCGGTGACACAGACCCCGGAATACCGTCAGCCTTCGGCGCCGGCCCCGTCGCCCTATGCGACTGCGCCCGCCCCGCAAGCGGCCCCTCAGGCCGCCGCGAAGTCGGACGTGCTGCCGGGCATGGAAGCGGAGGATGATCTTGAAATCCCGTCCTTTCTTCGCCGCCTCGCGAACTGACAAGGACAGTAATGCCTGATGAAAGCCCCCGGTTCGCCGGGGGCTTTTTCTTTTGGTATGAAAGCGTTATGATCGCGCTAAACCCCGTTAATCATGGCGTTACAAACCGTAATCCATGTTTAGTTGAGGCGAGGGGGTGTCGGGGCGTATAAACTGACGTGAGCGGAAACCTTTCCGCGCGTTCATTTTTAGGTTTATGCGTTCCATGTCGCCTGACCACCACGAACATACGATTGCCGTTCCTGCTATCTGTGCGGGCGTCGGCCTGCACACTGGTCAACGTGTGCGCCTGTCCGTGCGTCCGGCGTCCGCCGGTACGGGCATTGTGTTTGTGCGTACCGACATCTGTGACCGCGACAACCGCGTGCCGGCACGCGCTGATCTGGTTACGCAGACCCGTCTGGGCACCGTCATAACCAATGCGGCGGGCGTATCCGTTTCGACCATTGAGCACCTGATGGCCGCTCTCTCGGCGCTTGGCGTCGATAATGCCCTGATCGAACTGGATGGTCCGGAAGTGCCGATCATGGACGGTTCGGCGCAGCCTTTCGTGCAACTGCTGGATCAGGCCGGGTTCCGCCGTCAGGCGCAGCCGCAGCAGGTCATCGAAATCCTCAAGCCGGTCGTGGTCGTCGAAGGCGACAAGCGCGCGGCCTTCTATCCGGCTGACCGCTTCGAAATGCACTTCGAAATCGACTTCCCCAGCGCCGTCATCGGCCATCAGGAAATCGAAATGGTCGTCACCGAAGACAGCTTCCGCACCGAACTGGCGGCGGCTCGCACCTTCGGCTTTATCGAAGGTGTCGAAGCCCTGCGTGCGGCCGGTCTGGCGCGTGGCGGCTCGATGGACAATGCCATCGTCATTGATGGCGACCGTGTGCTGAATGCCGAAGGCCTGCGCTTTGCCGACGAATTCGTCCGTCACAAGGCGCTGGACGCCATTGGTGACCTTTACGTGCTCGGTATGCCCATTCTTGGCAGGTTTGAAGGAATCCGTGCTGGCCACGGCCTTAATAATGCCGCGGTCCGTGCCCTACTGTCGCAACCGGATGCCTACCGGATCGTGACCCGCGCCCCCGTGCTCCAGCAGGTTGGTTAAAACCTGTTGGCGTTTGTGGCGCGCCGTTGTAGAGCTATCCTCCATAAAGCGTTAAGACTGCCGGGCGACTGACCGGCCTGATGAGGATTTATCGTGCCGGCCTATACGACTTCGACCGCTTCTCCCTCCTTCGGCAAGACCTCGGCAAAGCTTCTGCTGCTGACGGCGCTGGCGGCTGTGGCCCTCACGGCCTGCGCCGGTAAGCCCAAGCAACGCACGCGCCTCGTGTATGAGGAGCGCCCGGTCGAGGCGCTCTACAATACCGGTATGCAGCGTCTGGATGAAAAGAGCTGGAACGAAGCGGTGGATTATTTCGAAGAGGTGGAGCGTCAGCACCCTTATTCGGAATGGTCGCGCCGCTCGATCATCATGGAAATCTACGCCCACTATCAGGCCAACGATTATAACGAATCGACGGCGGCGGCGGAACGGTTCATCAAGCTCTATCCGGGCTCGCCCCTGACCCCCTATGCCTACTATATGCGGGCCATCAACTATTTCGAGCAGATCGTCGATGTGGGCCGGGATCAGGCCTATACCGAAACGGCGCAAGCCTATCTGCGTGAAATCGTGCAGCGCTATCCGGGTACTGAATATGCGCGCGACGCCCAGGTCAAGCTCGACATGGTCTATGACCAGTTGGCGGGCAAGGAAATGGAAATCGGCCGTTTCTATCTGGCGCAAAACCAGCCTCTGGCCGCCATTGGCCGCTTCAAGACGGTTATCACCCGCTATCAGACGACCTCGCACACGCCTGAAGCCCTCTATCGCCTTGTCGAAGCCAATCTGATGATGGGCGTTACCGACGAAGCCAACCGCAATGCGGCGGTTCTGGGTTATAACTATGCGGGCGACCGCTGGTACAACGCGGCCTACAAGCTGATGCAGGAACGCGGGCAACCGATGGACATCAAGCCGCTGCCGGTTGCCGAAAAAACCAAACCGGCGAAAAAAGAACAAAAAGAGAAAAAGAGCTGGCTAAGCCGCATCAACCCGATGTAATCTGAGAGAAACAGCCGTGAGCCGACTCACGGCTTTTTCGTCAGGGTTTCCATGCTCACACGCCTGTCTATTCAAGACGTTGTGCTCGTTGATCGGCTGGATCTCGATATCCGGCAGGGCCTTTCGGTACTCACCGGTGAAACCGGGGCCGGCAAATCCATCATTCTCGACAGTCTGGGTCTGGCCACCGGTGCGCGCGGCGATGCGGGGTTGATCCGTGCCGGTGCGCCGCAGGCCTCGGTCACGGCTGAGTTCGATCTGGCCGCCGGGCACCCGCTTTATGAATTTCTCGAAGACAAGGGGCTGGCCGTAGAGCCCGGTGAGCCCTTGCTGCTGCGCCGGGTGGTCAGCCGTGACGGGCGCTCCAAGGCCTTCGTCAATGATCAGTCGGTCTCGGTCAGCGTGCTCAAGGCGCTGGGTGACGGCCTGCTGGAAGTGCATGGTCAGCATGAGACGGTCGGCCTGCTCGATCCGCGCACGCACGGAGCCATGCTCGATGCCTATGGCGGGTGTGAGGGGGCGCTGGCGGCCACGGCGGCGGCTTTCCGCACGCTTAAGGCCCTGCGCGATCAGTACCGCGACCTCAAGCGGCAATCCGACAATGCGACGGCCGAAATCGAAGAACTGACCCTGCGGCTTCAGGAACTGGACCGCCTCAACCCGCTGCCGGATGAGGAGGCGCAACTGGCGTCTGACCGGGCGCTTCTGGGGGCTTCTGAGCGGGCGCTGGAAGACATCAATGAGGCGCGCACCACGGTCGGCGGCGATCAGTTGTCGCAGCGCCTGTCCAAGGCCTTCCGCGCCCTCGATCACGCCCGCACGCGCGCACAGCAGGCCGGGGCAGGGGAGGGCCATGCGGTACTCAAGGCGCTTTCCGATGCCGCCGAAGCGCTCGACCGCACCCTGATTGCCGCCGATGAGGCGCTGGCCCTGATGGACGCGGCGGCCGATGCGCTGGACGTGGAGCCGGGCAAGCTGGACCGCGTTGAGGAGCGTCTGTTCGCTCTGCGGGCCATGGCGCGTAAGCTGAATATTCTGGTCGAGGACCTGCCCAAAAAACGCGCCGAGATCGCCCAGTCTCTGGGGCGTATCGAAGACGCCGATGCCGAGCTGAAAAAGCTGGCGGCGGCGATTGCCGCGGCGGAGCAGGCCTTCTATGCGGCGGTCGAAACCCTGCGGCAGAAGCGTCTGGCGGCGGGTGAGGCGCTGAGCGCCGCCGTCATGGCCGAACTGGTGCCGCTTAAGCTCGACAAGGCGGCCTTCCGCGTGGCGATCCGCCCGCTGGAGCCTGAAAAGTACGGTGCTGCGGGCGGCGATGTGATTACGTTCGAGGTTCGCACCAATCCCGGTGCCGACTGGGGGGGGATGGCGGCCATTGCGTCGGGTGGCGAACTCGCGCGCTTTGCCCTGGCGCTCAAGGCGGCTCTGTCCACGCGCGGCGGCGAAGACGCGGCCGGTCCGGTGATGATCTTTGACGAGGTCGATCAGGGCGTGGGTGGTGCCGTGGCCGATGCCGTGGGGCTGCGCCTGCGTAAGCTGGCCCAGCGCTCTCAGGTGATCGTCGTCACCCACTCGCCGCAGGTGGCTGCACGCGGCGATCAGCATTTGAAGGTTTCCAAGGCCGATGCCGGTGAGGGGATGCGCTCGCGCGTCGTCGAACTGAGTAAGGATGAGACGCTGGAAGAACTGGCCCGCATGTTGTCGGGCGCCGAAATCACCCCCGAAGCCCGCGCCGCCGCGATCGCGCTGGTGAAGGGGTAAAGGCATAGCCTCCCCCCTGATCTCAGGGGAGGGATAAAGACAAGACATGACCACACACGCACCCGACACGGCGCAGGCGCGCCACGCCCAGCTTTCTGCCGAGATCAAGCATCACCGCGATCTCTACTATAATCAGGAAGCGCCCGAACTCAGCGATGCCGAATACGACGCGCTGGAGCAGGAACTGCGCGCGCTGGAGGCGCAGTATCCGGACCTGCATACGGTCGATAGCCCGACCGAACAGGTAGGGGCCGAGATTTCGAGCAAATTCGCCCCGGTTCAGCACGGCGTGCCTATGCTGTCGCTCGACAATGCCTTTGCGCCGGAAGACGTGGCCGATTTTGAGAAGAGCATCCGTCGCTTCCTGCGCCTGCCGCCGGAAGAGGCGCTGGCCTTCGCGGCGGAGCCCAAGATCGACGGCCTGTCCTGTTCGCTCCTCTATGTGAACGGCAAGCTGGTGCGGGCGGCGACGCGCGGCGACGGGCGCACAGGCGAAGACATCACTGAAAACGTCCGCACCATCAAGGACGTGCCGCACGTGCTGAGCGGGGCGGGCCATCCCGAACGCATCGAAATCCGTGGCGAGGTCTATTATCCGCTGGCCGAGTTCGCCGCCATGAACGCCAGAGCCGTAGAAGAGGGCGCTAAGGTCTTTGCCAATCCGCGCAATGCGGCGTCCGGCGCGCTGCGGCAACTGGATGCCACCATTACCGCCTCGCGGCCTCTGCGTTTCTTCGCCTACACCTGGGGGGAGGTCAGCGATCCGGGCTTTGTCACGACGCAGACCGAAGCGCTGGCCAAGTTCCGCGAATGGGGGTTTCAGGTCAATCCGCGCTCGGCCACGACCGAAAACAGCGACGGTTTGCTGGAGATTTATGAGGCGATTCAGCGCGACCGGTCGGGCCTCGGTTACGATATCGACGGCGTGGTCTATAAGGTTGATCGGCTGGACTACCAGCGCCGGCTCGGTTTCGTCTCGCGCTCGCCGCGCTGGGCCATTGCGCACAAGTTTCCGGCGGAACAGGCCCTGACCCATCTGAAGGCCATCGACATTCAGGTCGGGCGCATCGGCACCCTGACCCCTGTGGCGCGGCTGGAGCCGGTCAATGTCGGCGGCGTCGTGGTGTCAAACGTAACGCTGCACAATGCCGATGAGATCGCGCGCAAGGATATCCGTATCGGAGATCTGGTCCGTGTGCAGCGCGCGGGCGATGTCATACCGCAGATTGTCGGCGTCGAGCTGTCTGAGCGTCCGGACGGGACGGAAGCCTATGCGTTTCCGACGGTCTGCCCCTGTCCGCTGAAGACCGCCGTGGTGCGCGAGGTGAACCTCAAGGGCGAGGAAGGGGTGGCGCGCCGCTGCACCGGCGAACACGCCTGCCCGCATCAGCGCGTCGAATATCTGAAATACGTCGTCAGCCGTAAGGTGCTCGATATCGAGGGCTTGGGCGAAAAGCAGCTTCAGAAGTTCAGCGAAGAAGGGCTGATCCGCGAACCGGCGGACATCTTCACGCTGGAGGCGCGGGACAAGACGTCCCTGACGCCGTTGCGTAACCGCGAAGGCATGGGGGAGACCTCGGCGCGCAACCTGTTCAAGGCCATCGAAGACCGCCGCCAGTTGCCGCTGGACCGCTTTATCGCGGCGCTGGGGGTCAAGGGGGTGGGGGAAACCACCGCGCGTCTGCTGGCGCGCGCCTACCATTCGGAAAGCGCCTTCCGCGACGCCATGATGGCGCTGGCGGCGGGGGATGAAGAGGTGAAGGCGGCGCTCGACAATATGGATCAGGTCGGGCCGTCTCTGGTGGCCGCGCTGATCGAGTTCTTCTCGAACGACCACAATGTCGGCATCTATCAGCGCTTTGTGGCGCAACTTAGCGTACAGGATGCCGAGGCCGTGGCCGGGGATTCGGCGGTGTCGGGCAAGACGGTGGTGTTTACCGGTACGCTGGAGAAGATGACGCGCGACGAAGCCAAGGCGCAGGCTGAACGTCTCGGGGCCAAGGTGGCGGGCTCGGTTTCGGCCAAGACGCACATTGTGGTGGCCGGGCCGGGCGCGGGGTCAAAGCTCAAAAAAGCGGCTGAACTGGGCGTTCAGGTGATGACCGAAGACGAATGGCTGACCTTTATCGGGGGGGTATAAGATCAATCCATCGCGGTCGCGAAATAGGCCTGTTCCTGCGCCGTCAGTTGCGGTTCGGGGAACAGGGTGCGGTCGGCCAGCGATACCATCCCGAACAGAGCGATTAGTCCGGCAACAAAGCCCGTCCCGATCAGGAAATGCCTGCGGGCGGCCTTGCGCGCTTCGGCTTCGGGCGACAGGGCGCGTGCCGGGCTATGCGAAACGGTGAATTTACCGAAGGTGTCGGTGGCGGGTTGAAAAACGGTGCTGGCAGGCATGGTGTCCCTCCGCAGACTAATGGCTACGGGGACACCTTACGACCGGCCGGATAAGGGCGCAGGTCGTTCTGATTTTGCCGGATATAAAGCCTTTATAAGGGCGCGCAGACGGTTTTGAGCCAGTCTGCCACCTCCGGTTTTACGCGCGGCGACAGCAGGCGCAGCACCTCCGCATGGTAATCGTCCATATAGCGGCGCTCGGCCTCGCTGAGCTGCGACACCTCAATCAGGCTGCGATCAATCGGTGCCCAGGTCAGGTTCTTGAAGCCCAGCATCGGGCGTTCACCCCCGGCGATGGGGGCCGCTTCGGTGACGTATTGCAGGTTCTCGATACGGATGCCGAAGTCACCGGCCTTATAGAAGCCCGGCTCGTTGGAGACGATCATGCCGGGTTGCAGAGCATAGGCATTGAGCGCCTTGGCGATGCGCTGCGGGCCTTCGTGTACCCCCAGATAAACACCGACGCCGTGGCCCGTGCCGTGGTCGTAGTCGAACCCGGCGTTCCACAGGAACTGCCGCGCGAGCACATCAAGATGCGTGCCGGTCGTGCCGGCCGGGAAGCGGATGGTGGCCAGCGCAATGTGCCCCTTAAGCACCAGGGTGAACATGCGTTTGTGTTCGGCGCTCGGCGTGCCGATGGCCATGGTGCGGGTGACATCGGTGGTGCCATCGACGTACTGCCCCCCGGAATCGACCAGCAGCAGATTGCCGGGTGCGATGCGGATATTGCTCTGTTCGGTGACGCGGTAATGCGGCAGGGCCCCATGCGGGCCAAAGCCGGAAATGGTGTCGAAGCTGAGGTCTTTGACCAAACCCGACGCGATGCGAAGGGACTCCAGCTTTTGCGCCACTTCGATTTCGGACGGCAGGGTCGCTTGCGCCTCGGTGGCCACCCAGTAGAGAAATTCGCTGAGGATGGCCCCGTCGCGGATATGGGCTTCGGTGGTCCCGGCGATTTCTGCGGCGTTTTTGCAGGCGCGCGGGACAAGGCATGGGTCGTCGCCCGGAACGGAGGTGGCCCCGGCGCCTTCGATGGCCTGCACCCACCAGGCCGAGGACCAGTTGGGATCGACCAGCACGCCCTGACCGGACAGGGCCGTCAGCGCCGCCGGGATGTCCGTGGGCGTCTTCAGCGCCACCTCATTGCCCAGCCATTCGTCCAAACCGTCCGTGACCTTGGCCGGTTCGAGGAACAGTTCTGCCGTGCCGTCGGCCTTGAGCAGGGCCTGCGCCAGCGGCAGGGGCGAACGGATGACGTCGCCGCCGCGCACATTGAACAGCCACGCGATAGACGACGGTGCGGTGATCAGAGCGGCGGCCACGCCCTTCTGACGCAGGCTTTCGGCCAGCTTGGCGCGCTTGTCACCCGACGTGACGCCTGCAAATTGCAGCGGTTGTGGCACCACCGGTGTCATCGGCTGAGCCGGGCGCGCCGCCCCCCAGGCGAGGTCGATGGGGTTTTTATCCACGGCTTTCAACGTGACGCCGACGCTGGTGGCCGCCAGTTGCAGCGCCTTCAGGGCCGCCGGGCTGTGCAGGCGCGGATCATAGCCGATGACGCGGCCGCGCGGCTGAGCGGCGATCTGTTCGGCGATGGCGGTGGCAGTGAAATCAACGACCGCGAACACCGAGGGATCGGTCTGTTCGCGCGATTGCAGGGTGTAGCGGCCATCGGCAAACAGGATGGCTTGCTCTTTGAGGATCAGGGCTGCACCGGCGGAGCCGGTAAAACCCGATACCCAGGCCAGACGCTCATTGGCGTCGGGTAGATATTCGTTCTGGTGCTCGTCTTCGTGCGGGATAATAAAGCCGTCGATACCGAGACCGGCAAACTGCGCCCGCAGCGCGGCGACGTGGGTCACGCCCTGCGACGGATGGGTGGTGACGCTGTAGGTCTGAAAGGCATGGGCGGTATCGGCGGTCATGGTGGGGGCCTCGGTCGATGGAGGCCCCCTATATAGACCGTAAGGATTTGGTTTCAAATCCTATCATCGGTCTCAATACTTGGCGCGTACGCCCAGCCATAGGCGGCGACCGACCGAGCCATAGTTGGCGGCGGTTTCATAGTCTTCGTCCTTGGCGTTTTCGATGCGCCCGAAGAGCGCCACCGTGTCGTTCAGCGCATAGCTGGCGCGCAGGTCGAGCAGGGTGTAGGCGTCCAGTCGCCGGGTATTGTAGATGTTCTCGAACGACTTGCCCGCATAGCGGACAGAGGCCCCCAGTTCGAGCGCCTCCGTCGCCTGCCATTCGACGCTGGCATTGGCCAGATGACGCGGCGCACGGCCCAGATCGTTGCGGAAGGTAGAGCTCGAACGGGCGTCGTCGCGGGCGATGATGTGGCTGTAATTGCCCGACAAACGAACGCTTTGGGTCAGCCTTGTCTCGCCTTCCAACTCGATGCCATAGGCCTTGGTGCGGGCGATATTGCCATAGCGGAAGGACGACATGTCATAGTCGATCTGGTTGTCGGTCTTGCGCCCGAACAGCGAGACACCGATGCGGCTGTCGTTCGTGCCATAATAATCGACGCCGACATCGAGATTGGTTGCTTCCTCAGGCTTGAGCTTGAGATTACCTGACCAGCCGTCATAGAGCTGATAGAGGCTGGGGGCTTTGAAGCCCTGACCGAGGCTGCTGCGCAGGACGAGAGAGGGCGACAGGGCATAGGCCACGGCGACCTGAGCGATGGTGTTGCCGCCAAAGACCGAATGGTCATCATAGCGCAGGCTGGCGTTCACCGTCAGGGCGGGCGTCACGTCCTGACGCAGTTGTGCGAACAGGCCGTTAAGGGTGACACGCTTGTTGAGGCCGGAGGCAATAGCTTTCGAGCGCTCGCTCGACGCGCCGAAGACCAGTTTGGACGTCTCCGACAGGGCCAGAGCCCCGGTGTAGTCAAAGCTGGTCTGACGGCCTTCGAACGGATAGGCGGTGGCGTTGGCGAGGTCAGAGGTCGAGCGCTTCGTCGTGCTGTAGCTCAGGGTGAAGGTCTGCTTCAGCGCGCCGTCAAAGGCCTGAGTGTAGTAGCCGAGGCTGGCCAGATTTTCGTTTTGAAAACCGGTGTCGCGGGTGTCGGCCAGTTGGAATGCCGCATTATAACCGTCGAAATCGTAGTCGCTTTCGGTGCGGGCCAGACGGGCGCGCAGGCCCGAAGTGTCGCTCAGGGCGTAGTGGACGTAGGCGTTGAGGTGCTTTTGCGTAAAGCCGTCCTTTTCCGCCCCGCCGCGCAGCGACGACACCCCGTCATCGTCGATATAGGACGCCGCCAGACGCCAGCTCAGTGGGCCCGTCTTGCCGCCGATACCGGCCTTGCCCACGACGTATTCATCCAGGCCTTCGAGGGAGCCTTGCGCCTCAAATGGGGCCTGGGGCGCGCGGGTCGTCACCGACACCACCCCGCCGATGGCCTGAGAGCCCCACAGGGTCGAAAGCGGGCCGCGCAAGATTTCGACGCGCTCGGCATCATTCAGTGCCAGCAGGCCGAGGTTCAGCCCGCCGCCGATCATCGACGGGTCGCCCAGCTTCACGCCATCGACGATGAACAGGCTGCGGTCGCTTTCGGCCCCGCGAAAGCGCGCCGTGCCGGCCTGACCGGGACCGCCGGTCTGAGCGATGGAGACGGATGGGGTGAGAGCGATCAGATCTTTCAGATAGACCGACTGACTGCGTTCTATGGCGGCGGCGTCAAACGTGGTGACGCTCTGCCCCACCTTGGACAGGGCCACCGGTTCGCGGGTGAGGGTGACGATCACCTCCTGCGGGGCATCTTCGGCCAGCGCAGGCGAGGTGAGGAGAGCGGCAAACGCAACGCCGCAAAGGAGAGTTTTCAAGGTCTTATGCCTATTCACAACAGGACGAGCGCCCCGGACGGACCGGCGCGCACCACGAATCGTCTCTGAGGAAGGCCTCCGGTTAAAAAGGCTTATCCGCTCTTGTGGCACACCCCGACCACGCGAAGGACGACAGCAGGGGCAGGTCTCCTGGCTCACGTCTCAGGCGTGTTCCGCCGCCTTCCCGGTTCAGAAACAACCAGTGGCGTATGGCGGAACACTCGACGCTTACAGTTGCGGGGACAGCGCAGGCCTTACACCTGCTTCCCTTTTAAGCCGCATCTCTGCGGCACCGTCTGCACAGGGTCGGGGGTAGGGGAGCAGGGGGAGAAGGTCAAGCGCGGTGCGCGTGTATAAAGACAAGTGTGGCGCTTAGGACGCGGTTTGACAGGCTGTGCTCCGCCAAAGGCAACCTACCGTTTTTGTGGTATCGACCCGCCCTGCTACTGTCATAGTGTTGCGGGTTGATGGCGCAGGGGAGTGGCACAGATGCTGGGTTTGGCGGTAGCGGCAGTTGTTATTACGGGCTTAGGCGACCGGCCGGAGATTTTGACCGGCAGATACGGACAGCCCGCATATAAGGCCAAGCTGGAGCAATATCTGAACCTTGATGGCATCACTGTGCGGCGGGAGTGGGTCTTTGGCAACTGTTCTGAAGTCACCTATATTTCGGACGGGTTTGAGCCGTTTGTATTGCCTAACAACCGGTCATCTATAGATTTTTTTACTAACGAA
Organism: Asticcacaulis excentricus; assembly: GCF_003966695.1. Taxonomy (NCBI): domain Bacteria; kingdom Pseudomonadati; phylum Pseudomonadota; class Alphaproteobacteria; order Caulobacterales; family Caulobacteraceae; genus Asticcacaulis; species Asticcacaulis excentricus. The sequence goes on along the minus strand of NZ_AP018827.1, from coordinate 1,002,581 downwards.
GCCATGTCTGGCGCGGGGGAAGACATACTTATCGCGGTCAAGGAAAAGGTTGTGGTGAGAGGTTGCGGGAAAACCTATCGCCATAATTTTCTTGCGTGGCACGATCGCCGCAATACGCTGCCCAATATGGACTTCCTGAGAGACGGCGAAACCATTGCCTCGATTGACGCACAGTTCAAGGCCTCAAGCCTGGCTTTTGACGCCATGCAGGCGATGCGTAGGGCGAAGGGGCCTGACAATTGTCAGCAACTCCCACTCCTCTACGACACGCGGATCGAAGGTCGTCCGGAAACAGGGGGCTGGAGCGAAATCTGGTCAATGGCCCTTTGCGACGTCAAACACGATTTTCGGATGACGTTCACCCCGGCCAACGGCACGGTCACGGTGAAAAGCGAACTGATCAGATAGCTTCTACGGCAAGGTTTGCCGATCTCACCCTACCCTGTCTTTCGCACCGCCTCTAAGGGGATAGCGCTAAAACGCATAGACCTTGGACGGGCGCAGATAGACCGTGTCGTTCAGGCGCAGGTCTGAGGCCTCTGAGTCGTGGGCGTGCTGGGTTTCAAACACCTGCCCCGTTGGACTTTGAAGCTCCAGACGCAGATTGGCCCCGGCGGGCAGGAGGGACAGCACCTTCGCTTCAAAACCCGGCCCCTCGCGGTGCAGGTGCGTATCGAAAGGGCGAAAGCGCACGGTCTGTGCGCCGCTGAGCGCCTTGGGGCTGACGACCGGGGCGCTGAAGCCGCCGAAGTCGGCCACCCCGTCCGACAGGCTGGCCGGCACCTGATTGGACGTGCCGAGAAAATCGAAGACAAAGGCCGATTGCGGGTGGCGATAAAGCTCCAGCGGCTTGCCGATCTGTTCGATCTGACCGTCTTTCAGCACCACCACGCGGTCGGCGAGGTCGAGCGCCTCTTCCTGATCGTGGGTAACGAAGAGGGTGGTGACGCCCGTTTCATCGTGGATGCGGCGCAGCCAGCGGCGCAGATCTTTGCGCACCAGCGCATCGAGCGCGCCGAAGGGTTCATCGAGCAGCAGGATACGTGGATTGATGGCCAGAGCGCGCGCCAGCGCCACACGCTGCCGCTGACCGCCCGAAAGCTGGCTGGGGTAGCGCTTACCGAGGTCTTCGAGCTGGATCAGTTTCAGAAGGCGCTGCACCGTGGCCTGAATCTCGGCCTTGGACGGGCGGTCTTTGGAGGGGCGCACATTGAGGCCAAAGGCGATGTTCTGCGCCACGGTCATGTGGCGGAACAGGGCGTAGGACTGAAACACCATGCCGACGCGACGGTCGCGCGCCGACAGCGTCAGATAGTCGAGGCCGTCGAAGTCGATACGGCCCGTATCCGGACGGTCGAGCCCGGCCAGCAGGCGCAAAAGCGTCGTCTTGCCCGAACCCGACGGACCGAGCAGGGCCAGAAATTCGCCCGGCTGGGCTTCGAACGACACGTCGTTGAGCGCGGCGAAGTCGCTGAAGCGTTTGGTGATGTTTTTGACGACTAAGGACATATAAAGCTCAATCAGTGGCGGCGGTTGGCGGCCAGTTCGTCACCGAAGCGCCATTCCAGCAGGGTTTTCAGGACCAGCGTCACGAGCGCCAGACCGGCCAGCAGCGTCGCGGCCCCGAAGGCCCCCACACTGTCATATTCGTTGTACAGCACTTCGATGTGCAGGGGCAGGGTGTTGGTCAGGCCGCGGATATGGCCCGACACCACCGACACCGCGCCGAATTCGCCCATGGCCCGCGCCGTACACAGAAGCACGCCATAGGTCAGGGCCCATTTGATATTGGGCAGAGTCACGCGAAAGAAGACATCCCAGCCTGAAGCCCCCAGCGTCACCGCAGCGATTTCTTCGTCCGTACCCTGATCCTGCATCAGCGGGATCAACTCACGCGCTACGAAGGGCAGGGTGACCAGCACGGTGGCGATAACGAGGCCGGGCAGGGCGTAGATGATTTTGATATTGCTGGCTTCGAGCACGCTGGCGAACCAGCCGTGCGCGCCGAACAACAGTACCCACACCATGCCCGAAATGACTGGCGAGATGGTAAAGGGCAGGTCGAGCACCGACAGCAACAGCCCCTTACCCGCAAAGTCAAAGCGCGTCACGCACCACGCCGCCGCTATGCCGAAGACGGCATTGAGCGGCACGGCGATGGCGGCGACCGTCAGGGTCAGACGGATGGCGCTGAGGGCGTCGGGCTGTACGATCGCCGACAGGTAGGGCTGAACGCCTTGTTTGAAGGCTTCGGCCAGCACATTGACCAGCGGCAGGACGATAACCAGCGCCATCCACACGGCGGCCAGCGCCATCAGCAGGAAGGCGGCGGGGGTCTTTGGTTTTTCGGGGGCGCGGGCTCTCATGGTCAGGCGCGTCCCCGGCGCGATAGAAGCAGTTGCAGGGCATTGACCAGCAGCAGGCTAAGGAAGGCGAGGCTCAGCATGGCCACCGCAATGGCGGCCGCCCCGGCATAGTCGAATTCTTCCAGCTTGATAACGATCAACAGCGGCGTGATTTCCGACACAAAGGGCATATTGCCGGCGATAAAGATGACCGAGCCGTATTCGCCGACGGCGCGCGCAAAGGCCAGCGAAAAGCCGGTTAGCAGGGCCGGCGCCAGCGAGGGCACGATGACGCGCAAGGTGGTTTGCAGCGGCGTGGCCCCCAGAGTGGCGGCGGCCTCTTCGACCTCGGCATCGAACTCGGCCAGAACGGGCTGCACCGAGCGCACGATGAAGGGCAGGCCGACAAAGACCAGCGCTACGAAGATACCAAGCGGCGTATAGGCGATCTTGATACCTAAGGGCGCGAACAGGCTGCCGACCCAGCCATTGGCGGCGTACATCGAACAGAGCGACACGCCGGCCACGGCGGTGGGCAGGGCAAACGGCAGATCGACCAGCGCATCGACCAGCCCCTTGCCCGGAAACTCATAGCGCGTCAGCACCCAGGCCACGATCAGCCCGGCAAACAGATTGACCAGTGCCGCCAGAAGCGAGGTGGTGAAGGTCAGGCGCAAGCTGGCCAGGACGCGCGGGTCGCTGATGGTTTGCCACACGCCGTCCAGCCCGTGTTCCCACGGACGCGCCAGAAGGGCGGCCAGCGGCAGGACGACGATCAGCGACAGATAGGTCAGGGTGATGCCCAGCGACAGGCTAAAGCCCGGCAGGACGCGCGCCTTGTGCGTCGCCTTAGGCGGCTTGTAGCCTTCGGTGGCCAGCGGAACAGCGCCCGGCGTAGGGGTGGCGTTGATGGTCATAAAGGCCTGGGGCTTACTTGTTCAGCTTGACTTGCAGCGCATCGAAGGCCGCGCCCGCCGCAAAGAAATCGGCATGGGCCTTTTTCCAGCCGCCGAAGTCGCTGTCCACTGACAACAGGCGCAGTTGCGGGAACGTCTGCGTGAACTGCGCGGCGACGGCTTCGCTGACCGGGCGGTAGAAGTTTTCGGCGACCAGCTTTTGTGCGTCGTCGTCGAACAGGCCCTTCACATAGGCTTCGGCCAGTGCGCGCGTGCCCTTCTTATCGACAGTCTTGTCCACCACGGCGACCGGCGGCTCGGCGCGGATCGACAGGGACGGATAGACGATCTCGAAATCCTTGGCTTCGCTGTCCTTCAGCGCCAGCAGGGCCTCGTTTTCCCAGGCCAGCAGGACATCGCCCTGACCGCGCTGCACAAAGGTGGTGGTCGATCCGCGCGCCCCGGTGTCGAGCACCGGCACATTTCGATAAAGTGCTTCGATATAGGCCGCAGGGTCCTGACCATTGGTTTTGGCCCAGCCATAGGCCGCCAGATAGTTCCAGCGCGCCCCGCCCGAGGTCTTGGGGTTGGGGGTAATGACGCCGATGCCCGGCTTGATCAGATCGCCCCAGTCCTTGATAGCTTTGGGGTTACCCTTGCGCACCAGAAACACGATGGTCGAATAATAGGGGGTCGAATTGTGCGGCAGACGTTTGGCCCAGTCGGCACTGATCAGGCCTTTTGCGGCAATGGCGTCGATGTCGTGGGCCAGCGCCAGAGAGACAATATCGGCATCGAGCCCTTCGATGACCGCGGTCGTCTGCTTGCCGGAGCCGCCGTGGCTCTGATTGACCGTCACCGGCGTCTTCACCTTGGTGGCGAACAGCTTGTTATAGGCGACATAAAGCTCGCGCGTCGGGTCGTAGGAGACGTTGAGCAGGGTCTTGGCCGACGCCTCACCGCTCTGACCGCAAGCCGCCAGAGACAGGGCCGAACCCGTAAGGCCAGCCGCTGCCGCGCCTTTGAGCAGCCAGCGGCGGGAAAGAGCAACAGATCGGGTCATGGTCGGTCTCCTGTACGGAAAAGGCCGGTTACGAATGCAATTTGGTAGGAATTTTGCGCACGTCTTTTGATAACGCCACAGCCTACCCCATGACGCAGCATATGCCAAATCCATGACAATTGGTCAGGCGACGATTTTTACCGGGTCGGATTAGTCGTTCTAATCTGCGATCCGGTCAATCTTCACTTGCGCCTGACGCCATTCGGCGGCAGAGCAGTCATCGTATACGAAAGGCTCTTCCCATGCGTGAAACCACCCGCGTCATCTCTCCGGTTCTGGATAAGCCCCGCAGCCGCCGCGCCGTCAATACCGGTGTCGAGCGCGGATCGACCGTGCTGATGGAAAGCGCGGAGGTGTTGTATCGCGACGATATCAAGCCGACCTATGGCACCGAAGGCCTTTCGACTCAGCGCGAACTGTGCCGACTGCTGGCCGAACTGGAGGGCGCGGAAGAGGCCTTTATCCTGCCCAGCGGTCTGGCGGCGCAGACCCTGCCCATCTTTGCGGTGCTGAAGGCCGGCGATCATGTGCTGGCGGTCAATTCGGCCTATCGCCCGGTCAGGCGGTTTCTTGATACGCAACTGGCGCGCTTTGGCGTCGATGTCACCTGGTATGCGCCGTCCGCAACGCCAGACGAAGTGATGGCGCTCGCCACCGAAAAGACGAAGCTGATCTATCTCGAAAGCCCCGGGTCGCTGACCTTTGAAATTCAGGATATCCCGGCCATTGCGCAGGCCGCTAAGGCGCGTGGCATCCTGACCTTCTGCGACAATACCTATGGGGCGGGTGTGCTGTTCAAGCCGCTGGCGCACGGGGTCGATATGTCCATGCAGGCCCTGACCAAATATGTGGGCGGCCATTCCGATGTGCTGATCGGGTCGGTAGCGGTCAATGATCCGGCGCTGGCCAAGGCGATTTATGATGCCATCAAGGCGTGGGGCTTCTTCACCTCGGCCGACGAATCCTATCTGGCCCTGCGCGGTCTGCGCACCCTGCACCTGCGCCTCAAACAGTCAGGCGAGGCGGGTCTGAAGGTGGCGCAATGGCTCACCACCCGCCCCGAAGTGATCCGCGTGGTCCATCCGTGGCTGGACAGCCATCCGGGAAGCGACGTCTTCCGCCGGGATTTCAGCGCGCCCAATGGCCTGTTTCTGGTGGTGCTCAAAGGCGATGGTGAACCGGCCTCACAGCGCTTTCTGAATGCGCTCAAACTGTTCGGGCTGGGCTTTTCGTGGGGCGGCTATGAGAGCCTCGCCGTCAATTGTGAACCGCAATTTATCGGCCGTCACAAACTAACGCCCGAAGACCATGCGCCGCTGGAAGGCAGCTATGTGCGTCTTTATGTCGGCCTCGAAGACCCCGACGACCTGATCGCCGATATTGAACAGGCTCTGGATCATTATGTTTCTTTATAGAAACATAATGATCCAGATTTTTGTCTTTTAGCCCCTCGCCGGGCGGCGGCTCCGCCACCTTGGCCGCCGCCTCAATGGCGGCTTAAGCGGAATGATCAGAGATCATTCCGCTTTGGCGGTGTTATAGATTTTGTTTTTGATTTGTTCCGGCCTTTGCGCTATGTCAAAAGTGGACTGACGCAGGGGAAGGGATATGTCGCGCGCCGCCCGGCTTTTGAATTTGCTACAGATTTTGCGCCGGCACCGCTATCCGGTAACCGGTGACTGTCTGGCGCAGGAGCTGAACGTCTCGCTGCGCACCCTCTATCGGGACGTTGATGCCCTGCGCGCGCAGGGGGCCGATATCGAGGCCGAGGCCGGGGTGGGCTTTCTGCTGCGCCCCGGTTTCATGCTGCCGCCACTGATGCTGTCGCACGATGAGATCGAGGCCATTGCGCTGGGGGTCAAATGGGTGGCCGGGCGCACGGACAAGGCCATTTCGGCGGCGGCGGTCAATGCGCTGGCCAAGATCAATGCCGTCCTGCCTGACGATATGCGCGACAGTCTGCAAACGACCGGCCTGATGGTGCCGCCGCCGTGGAAGGATGCCGCGGTGACGGAGTTTGAAGACCGCTACCTCAAAATGATCCGTCAGGCGCTGAAGTCCGAACGCAAACTGATTATGGACTACAGCGACGTGAAAGAGGCGACGACGGCGCGTGTCGTCTGGCCTGTGGCGCTGGGCTTTTATGAGCGGGCGCGGCTGCTGGTCGGCTGGTGTGAATTGCGGCAGGATTTCCGGCATTTCCGCTCTGACCGTATTCGTAATCTGAGCGTTGCGGATGAGCGCTATCCGACGCGGCGCACGACGCTGCTCAGACAATGGCGCGAGCAGGAAGACGCCATGTACCGGGCCTATGAGGCGCGTCAGGCCGAGACGGCATAAAAAACCGGAAGCGAGGGGGCGCTTCCGGCGGAGTTTCGGAGGGGGAGAGAGAAGGGGCGGGTCGCATCCCTCATCAGAGAGATACGAGAGACGCGACCCATTCGGTCGGGGATAAGGGGCACCGATACGCGCCGACCGAAGCGGCATTCAGTGCATACGCAAGGCTTACTCTGCGGCTTCCAGTGCCTGCGGGGTGTTGCCGGAGGTCTTGATGGCAATCTGCTTCGGCTTCTTGGCTTCCGGGATTTCGACCATCAGGTTGAGGGTCAGCAGCCCGTTGGCCAGTTCGGCTTCGGTGACGCGGATATGGTCGGCAAGTTGGAAGCGGCGCTCAAAGCTGCGTTCGGCCAGACCGCGATGCAGGAAGGTGCGCGATCCGTCTTCGGCGTCCTTCTTGCCGGTGACGGTCAGGACGTTTTCCTTGACCTCGATATTCAGTTGGTCGGGGCGGAAGCCAGCGACGGCGATTTCGATGCGGTAGGCGTCACCATCCCCATCGGTGCCGGTGGCAATGCGTTCGATATTGTACGGCGGCCAGCCCGGCGCAGTATCGGTGCGCGCGGCGGAATCGAGCAGGCTGACCAGACGGTCAAAGCCAACGGCGCTGCGGTACAGGGGGGAAAAGTCGATTTGAGTACGCATGAAAGTCTCCTTATCCAAAGCGAGATCGACAGCGGCGTAGAGCTGTCTTCGGTTGTCGGTTGGAACGCTTGCGCATCCCCGAAACGGGCGATGAAGCGGTCCAGAAAGACCCGGTGTCGGCGTCTTACGTCTATGGATTTGGTGAGGGTTTAGACGGCTTCAAGAGGTGCCGCAAAATTTTATAAACAAAAAAAGCGCAGGCGTGGGGCCTGCGCTTTTTCGATTGGTATTCTTCTCCGGTAAGCCAGAGAGGTATAGTTTTTATTACGCCAGATAGTATTTCGCCATGCTCGACAAAGGCTTGGCCTTGATCTTCGAGGCGTTGCCTGCGGTGCCGAACTGCACAAAGCGGTCATAGCAGACCTGCTGCATCGCTTCCTTGGCGGGTTTCAGGTACGAGCGGGGATCGAAGCCCGCCGGGTTTTCGATAAAGTATTTGCGGATCGTGCCGGTGATGGCCATGCGGCAGTCGGTGTCGATATTGATCTTGCGCACGCCGATCTTGATGGCCTTTTGCAGTTCTTCGACCGGCACGCCGTAGGTTTGCGGCATTTCCCCGCCATAGGCGTTGATCAGGTCCTGAAGCTCCTGCGGCACCGAGGACGAACCGTGCATGACGAGGTGGGTATTGGGCAGGCGCTTGTGGATTTCGGCGATGACGTGCATGGCCAGAACTTCGCCATCGGGCTTGCGCGAGAACTTGTAGGCGCCGTGCGAGGTGCCCATCGCGATCGCCAGGGCATCGACATTGGTTTTGGCCACAAAATCAACGGCCTGATCCGGGTCGGTCAGCAGTTGTGAATGGTCGAGCACGCCTTCGGCCCCGTGGCCGTCTTCGGCTTCGCCCATGCCGGTTTCCAGCGAACCCAGCACACCCAGTTCGCCTTCGACCGATACGCCGCAGGCATGGGCGAAATCGACGACGGTCTTGGTCACATTGACATTGTACTCAAAGTCGGCGGGCGTCTTGGCGTCGGCCATCAGCGAGCCGTCCATCATCACTGAGGTAAAGCCGTTCTGAATGGCCGTGGCGCAGGTCGCCGGCGAATTGCCGTGGTCCTGGTGCATGACGATCGGCAGTTCCGGATAGATTTCGACCAGAGCGTCGATCATCTTGGTCAGCATGATGTCGTGCGCATAGTTGCGCGCGCCGCGCGACGCCTGAATAATGACCGGGCTTTCGGCCTTGCGGGCGGCGTCCATGACGGCCAGCCCCTGTTCCATATTGTTGATATTGAAGGCCGGTACGCCGTAATCGTTCTCGGCCGCGTGGTCGAGAAGCTGGCGCAGACTGATACGAGCCATGATAAATTTCCCTCTTTCATATGCTCAGTGAGGACCCTGCGGACTGGCCGGTTTCCGGTCTCAGGCCGCAAGGTCTGAAAATCATTTAAATATTAGTCGGTCTGGCTCCCTGACACCAGAGCTATAGCCTTTTCATTTAACCGAGTGCGGAGACGCCCGGCAAGTCCTTGCCTTCCATCCATTCCAGAAACGCGCCGCCCGCCGTGGACACAAAGGTCATGTCCTGCACCACACCGGCGTGGTTCAGCGCGGCAACCGTATCGCCGCCACCGGCCACAGCGACCAGCTTACCCGATTGCGTTTGTTCTGCCGCAAATTTCGCGGCTTCGACGGTCGCGGCGTCAAACGGTGGCAGTTCGAACACACCCAGAGGGCCATTCCAGATCAGGGTTTTGGAATTGGCGATGACGTCTTTCAGTTGCGCCACCGTCTTGGGGCCCGCGTCGAAAATCTTGTCGTCGGCGCTCAGTTCCGACCCCAGATCAAGCGTGCGATTAGCCGCGTGCGCCTTGAAGTCCTGCGCCACAACGACATCAAGCGGCAGCAGGATGCGGCAGCCTTTGGTTTCGGCCTCTTTCAGGATTTCGAGGGCCGTGTCCTTCAGGTCTTTTTCGCAGAGGGAACCGCCGACTTCGTGTCCCTGGGCATAGAGGAAGGTGTTGGCCATGCCGCCGCCGATGGCCAGCGCATCGAGCTTACCCACCAGATTTTTCAGCAGGTCGAGCTTCGTGGACACTTTGGAACCGCCGACAATGCCGATGGTCGGGCGCACGGGTGTGCCCAGCGCGGCGTTCAGCGCGTCCAGTTCGCGGCGCATCGACTCCCCGGCATAGGCGGGCAAAAGTTTCGCAACGCCTTCGGTCGAAGCATGGGCGCGGTGGGCGGCGGAGAAGGCGTCATTGACGTAGATATCGCCAAGTGCGGCCAGTTGCGCCGCAAAGTCGGGATCGTTCTTTTCTTCGCCCGCGTGGAAGCGCACGTTTTCGAGCAGGGCCACGCCCCCGGCGGGCAACAGTTTCAGCACATCGGCGGCGTCTGCACCCACGCAGTCATCGGCAAAGGCGACGGTGGTCCCCAGCAGCGCCGACAGGGCCGGAGCAACGAACCGCAGCGACATTTCCGGCACGACCTTGCCCTTCGGGCGGTCGAAGTGCGCCAGAAGGGCGACTTTCGCGCCTGATTTTTGCAGCTTTTCGATGGTCGGTAAGGCCACCTTCAGGCGCGTGTCGTCGGTGATGCGACCGTCTTCGACCGGCACGTTGAAATCGACGCGCACCAGCGCGGTCTTGCCGTGAAGGTCGGAAACATCATCAAGGGTTTTAAAGGTCATATCTTCATCGTCCTTAGGCTTTTAAGGAAACAGCCTAGTTGTAATTTGGGGGGTAGGTCCAGTTTAAGAATAAGCTGCCTAAAAACCAGCCGAATGCGAATACGGCTGTTAGGCTAAGAATATCAATAATAATGGTTCTTAAAGATGGTCTAGGAGTAGTTTTGGCGATTATGTATGCGGCAATCAGAAAACTAAGGACTACTGGTGCGGTCCATATAAAATCAATACTATTCACATAATAATTCAACGCCAAAACGGCCAAGCTCATAAAATGAATAAATCCAGATATGAGGCTTCCTGTGAGCCATAAACCTAATGCGACCTTCTTTTTCATCCCGCTCCCTCGCAATAAAAACCCCGCCGGATCGCTCCGGCGGGGTGTATCTTATTACAGGAACTTGCCCAGCGCGACGGCGGTGTCCGACATGCGGGTCGAGAAGCCCCACTCATTGTCGTACCAGGTCAGGATGCGCACGAACTGACCGTCGATGACCTGCGTCTGCTTGAGCGCGAAGGTCGAGGAGGCCGGATTGTGGTTGAAGTCTGAAGACACCAGCGGCTCGTCGGTATAGGCGAGAATGCCCTTCATCGGGCCGTCGGCGGCGGCGATGATGGCGGCGTTGACTTCTTCGACCGTGACGGGGCGCGACGGCACGATCTTCAGGTCCACCACCGAGACGTTCGGGGTCGGCACGCGGATCGACGAACCGTCGAGCTTTCCCTTCAGGTGCGGCAGGACGAGGCCCACGGCCTTGGCAGCACCGGTCGAGGTCGGGATCATGCTCAGCGCCGCGGCGCGAGCGCGATACAGGTCCTTGTGCATGGTGTCGAGCGTCGGCTGATCACCCGTATAGGAGTGGATGGTCGTCATGTAGCCGCGCTCGATGCCGCACAGGTCCGACAGGACCTTGGCCACCGGCGACAGGCAGTTGGTGGTGCACGAGGCGTTGGAAATGACCGTGTCTTCGGCGGTCAGGGTGTCGTGGTTGACGCCATAGACAATGGTCTTGTCGGCATTGTCGCCGGGGGCCGAGATGATGACCTTCTTCGCGCCCGCTTCGAGGTGGGCCGAGGCCTTTTCCTTAGAGGTGAAGATACCGGTGCATTCCATGGCGATATCGACCTTGAGTGCCGCGTGCGGCAGCTCGGCCGGGTTCTTGATCGCCGTCACCTTGATCGGGGCATAGGTCTTGCCATTGGCGGTGATGATCAGGCTGTCGCCTTCGACCTTCACTTCGGCCGGGAACTTGCCATGCACAGAGTCGTAACGCAGCAGGTGGGCGTTGGTTTCGACCGGGCCGAGATCGTTGATCGACACCACTTCGATGTCGGTACGGTTGTTCTCGATGATCGAACGCAGAACCAGACGGCCAATACGACCAAATCCGTTAATCGCCACACGTAAAGTCATTGTCACATCCCTTGTGCTCAGGGCCGTCGAAACCGGCGGCAAATCCATGTTTTTGCGACCTTGGTTTTGTCCCTAAGTCTCGCCAAGTCAAGTGCAAAATACCATCATGCGGCACGTGGTAGCGCTACCCGGTGCACGCCTTGTTTCGCAAGGTAACAGGCTGTGTTTGGGTAATGCCTCTTAGGCCAGCGGCAGGATCAGGTGGGCGTCCAGCCCTTCGACACGACCGTCTGTGACGCGATTGCGCAAGGTCAGGGCGCCCTGATGCGCCTCGGCCAGAGCGCGGGCGACGCTGAGCCCCAGTCCCGCCCCGCCGGTGTCGCGGTTGCGCGAGGATTCCAGCCGGTGGAAGGGCTCAAACACCGCCTCTAGCGCCTCTTCGGGCACGCCGGGGCCATCGTCACTGAGGGTGACCACCACCTGATCGCCGTCACGCTGCACGCTGAGACGCGAACCGCCCGCATAGCGGTGGGCGTTTTCGAACAGGTTGCACAGGATGCGCTTCATGGCGATGCTGTCGGCCATGACGGTCAGGCCCGGTTCTATCGGCCCCATCTGCACATTGTGCAGATCGGCCATGTCCTCGGCCAGACTTTCGGCCAAAGCGCTCAGATCAAGCCGCACCACGTTCTGCGCCATCTTGTCCGCCGAAGCAAAGGTCATAGCTGAGCGGATCAGGCTGTCCATATGGGCGATGTCCTGAGCGATCTTGTCGCGCTCTTTAGCGGGCAGGCTTTCGATGCGCAACCGCAGACGCGCCAGCGGAGTTTTCAGATCATGGGCGATGGCAGCAATGACGGCAGTGCGGCTTTCGACGTGCTGACGGATACGCACCTGCATGGCGTTCAGCACCTGCGTCGCCCGGCGCACCTCCGCCGGCCCGCTTTCTTTCAGCGGTTCGGCGTCGCGGTCGAATTCGAGCTTGGCAGCCCCTTCGGCCAGGGCTGCGATCGGTTGGGTCAGGCGGCGCGACAATAGCCAGGCCAAGGGCGCAATCAGGGCGGCACTCAGCAGAAAACCCAGCAGCAGACTGACCTGCCACGGTTCCGGGAACTGCCGCGGTGGGATCAGGCTGCGGTAGTGCCCGTCCGGCAACTGAAGCGCCGCCCGGAAGGCGGGGAAGGTGATCTGCTCATTGAATCCGGGTGGCAGGTTATTGATCAGAAAGGCCTCACGCATCCGATGCAGGGTGGCCCCGTCCGGGGTCTCACCCGGTGGCGGGGCAGACAGAGGCCCCATATTCGGGCGTCCGTCGCGCTCGGCAAACGCGCCCTGAAAACCGGGACCTCGCGGCCCCTGATCGGGCAGGCGAAAAACCATGCGGTCCGGGCCGAAACGGTTGCGGCGAAAGTCCGGGCGACCATCGATAAAGACACGGCTTTCGGGCACCCTGAGGGATTGGGCCAGCCTCTGGCGCATCAGTTGTTCAAAGCTATTCTCACCGAAAGGATGCGGCGGCTTTTCACGGATAAAGGCGGGTGGAGTGCTGAGGGTTTCGGTTTTGAGCGTACGGCCATTGCGCAGTTTGACCTGCCCCTCGCTCAGCGCCCTGGCCGCCTCGTTCAGCGTGTAGCCTGAGGGTTTGGGCGGCGGCATCAGCACCACCAGCGCAATATTGATCAGGATAGAGATGATCAGCACGAAGACACACAGGCCCATGACCTGCGTAAAGATGGGCAGGCGGGTCAAGTATCGCGGCAGGGGGGGCAGGGGCACGGCAGGGTATGCTTACTTTAGAGGGCGGAACATATAGCCGATGCCGCGAATGGTGCGGATGATTTCTTCACCATCGTTCGCCTCATCGTTCAGCTTGCGGCGCAGGCGGGAAATCTGCACATCAATCGCGCGGTCGAAATTGTCGCTGTTGGGTCCGTGCAGGTGATCGAGGATCTGATCGCGGGTGAGGGCGCGGCCCGGTCGTTCCAGAAACACGCGCAGCAACTCGAATTCAGCATTGGACAAAGCCACCTGCACGCCGTCGGGGCGTTGCAGCGTGCGTTTGATATTGTCGAGCGTCCAGCCGAAAAAGGTCGTCAGCGGGGATTTTTCACCTTGACCACGGCCGTCGCCGCGCCGCATCACCGCCCGGATACGCGCCAGAAGCTCACGCGGGTGGAAGGGCTTGGCCAGATAGTCATCGGCCCCCAGTTCAAGGCCCACTATGCGGTCGATCTCCTCACCCTTGGCCGACAGCATGATCACCGGCGGTCCGCCCTTCTGGTTCAGGCGCTTGCAGATCGACAGGCCGTCCTCGCCCGGCATCATGTAGTCGAGCACGACCAGACCGATATCGCCGCGTTGCAGCACCTTGTCCATCTCGCGCCCGCTGGCGGCGGTGTGGACCTCGAAACCGTTCTGGCTGAGGAAGCCCGAAATCAGTTCGCGGAGGTCGAAATCGTCATCGACGACGAGGATGTGCGGGCGATGGGGGCTGGTGGCGGTGTCGGGCGTCATGAGATATCTTACGTGTAATCGGGAACAGGCGTGACTTATGACGCGACATCTGGGTCGCAGAATGTCGCGCCGGACACACCAAGACACATTTTGGTCAAATTTCAACCAGCACTGAAATTCTGAGGACATTTCGCCCGTGCATTCTGGGGCCTCCAGATGTTGGGAGACACCCCATGACACGTAATCGCCTGTTCCTGTCCGGCCTTGTGGTCGGCAGCGCCCTAATCGTCGCAAGCCTGCCCGTATGGGCTGAAGACAAGGCGACCCCACCACCTCCGCCGCCGGTTTTTGAGGCGATGGACAGCAACAAGGATGGTCAGATCAGCAAGTCCGAGTTTGAAGCTTTCCGGCCCCCGCACTGCGCGCCCGTTGGCACGGAAGGTCCCGATGCCAAAGGTCCGCCGATGGGGCCGCCCCGACTGGAGATGCTGGACACGGACCATGATGGCAAGTTGTCGTGGGCGGAGGTTTCGGCCCCTCTGAAAGCGCATTTCGATGCTGCCGATAGCAATAAAAACGGTTTTATCGACGCCGATGAACGTCTGGCCCTGCCCAAACCGCCGCACGGTCCTGACGGCAAGGGGCTCAAAGGTGACGTCCTGAGGTTTCATCCCGGCGCATGCGGGCCACAAAAGAAGTAGGTGACGAAAAAGCGCCCTGAGGTTGTCTTAGGTCGCTCTTCTCAGCTTTGCAGCAGACCGTCGCGTTCGGAGGCCGTCAGAAGCCGCCATTTTCCCGGCCGCAGATCCCCCAGCGTCAGATCACCCATCTGGGCGCGGTGCAGGGCTTCGACGTGGTTGCCGACAGCGGCGAACATGCGGCGCACCTGATGGTAACGCCCTTCATAGAGGGTCAGGCGCGCAGTCTTTTCGCCCGTCTGTTCCATGGTGGCGGGCTTGAGCGGTGTCTTTTCCGACTCCAGCATCAGTTCACCGGAAGCGAAAATCGCCGCTTCGTGCCCTTCGAGCGGGCGGGCCAATGTCACCTCATAGATTTTGGCGATGTGGTTTTTGGGCGAGATGATGCGGTGCAGATAGTCACCATCATCTGTAAACAGCAGCAGGCCCGACGTCTCCGAATCGAGCCGTCCGACGGTGGACAGGACGGGCTTACGCTCGCTGAAACGGTGCGGCAGCAGTTCATAGACCAGCTTGCCCGTGTCCTTTAGCGAACAGACATAGCCGGTCGGCTTGTTGAGCATCAGCACCACGCCATGCGCCGGATCGAGCGGGCGCTCATTGAAGCGGATATCCTCATGGGCGGTTTTGGCGTCGTCTTTCAGGACGTTGCCTTCGGCGTCGGTGACGATCCCCATGCGGATGTATTTCTGCACCTCTTTGCGCGACCCGTAGCCGAGATTGGCCAGAAGTTTGATCAGCCTCATTTAATCCCCCGATAGACCTTGTAGTCGCGGTCTTCGTGCAGCAGGCTGACACTCTTGAAGGCGGCTTTCAGCCCGGCCTCATAGGGCAGGTGGCGGTTGGCGACCATATACAGGCTGCCGCTGGGTTTCAGCGCGGAGGAGGCGCTGCGGATAAAGGCCTGCCCCAGTTCCGGCTGATCAGCGCGCCCGGCATGAAAGGGCGGATTGGAGACGATAAAGTCGTAGGGGCCGTCGATGCCCTTGGTCACGTCGTGCCAGCGGAAACGAACCCGTTCGCCATAGGCTTTGAGATTGAGTTCGGCCAACTCAACCGCCCGCTGCTCGGCCTCATAGAGGTCGAGGCGCACCTCCGGATGGCGGCGCAGCACCTCATCGCTCAGATAGCCGTAACCGCCGCCCAGATCGGCCCCGTGACCGCTCAAGGCGGGCAAATGCGCCACCAGCCGCTCGGACCCCGCATCAATGCGGTCCCAAGCGAACAGGCCGGGGCGGCTTTGGAAACGCCCATCCAGAATCGGGCGCGGTGCATCGAGCGTCCGCCACTGCGCCACCTGATCCACGTTGATCGCATCGGTGGTGGCCCAGAAGGCGCGGCACTTGTTCTTCGACAGCGAGACCACCGTACCGCACAGAGCTTTCAGGTCGTTTTCGACCGTCTTGGCCCCTTCGAGATTGGAGACGCAGGCCAGCACGATGCCGCCCGGTTCGGCGCTTTCGACGGCACGAGCCAAAAGGGCGCGGTATTCCTCGCGCTGCCTTGGCGGCAGAACGATCACCAGCGGATAGCGCGCCGTGTCTGTTGCCGTGCGCAGGGTGAAGCCCGCCTGTTTCAGCCGGTCGTGTTCGGGTTTAAAGCTTTGGTCGCAGATCAGGCGCGTGCGGTCCACACCGCTCAACGCCGCGCCATAGCGGGCGCGCAGGAAGAGGGCGGGGGAGGCGGGCCAGTCGATCAGGCCATCCTCGAACGGGCGGAACAGGGTATCGAGTACAGGGTCTTGCATCGGGGGCTTTTGGCACAGCCGCGGCACAAATGCAAAAAAGCCGCCCCGGTTGGAGCGGCTTTTTCATTCAGCAAAAGCTGAAAAAGGCTTAGGCGACCTGAAGGTTTTCAGCCGACATCTTGCCCGAACGCTTGTCGCGGGCCAGTTCGAAGGTGACCTTCTGGCCTTCGTTGAGGCCGCGCAGGCCCGAACGCTCAACGGCCGAGATGTGCACGAACACGTCGTTGCCACCGTCGTCCGGCTGAATGAAGCCATAACCCTTGGTTCCGTTGAACCACTTAACCGTACCTGTGCTCATGATAAATTCCTTTCAAAGGCAGCGTGGTAGTCGTCGATCTATGAAAGGAAGTTCGCAGATACGGCCGGGGCCGCAGTAGAAAGTCGCAGTTCAAAAGTCGATGCGTAAGACCGTACAGGTATAGGGACGGCGCGTCAAATACCAAAGGGCCGATCACGCGGCTTTGACCTGTGCAATCGGTTTCTGTGACCTTTTGACCTACGCAAAAGGCGCGGACCGAAGCCCGCGCCCGATAAAGAGGGGCTCGAAAAGCTGGTATTAACCCGCCTTGGCCGCCAGTTTCGCCGTCACCTTCTCGACCACGGCCTCCTTGGTGATGCCGAACTGCTTGTACAGCACGTCCTGCGGGGCCGAGGCACCGAAGCCGTTCATGCCGACGAAGATACCGCCCTGACCGATAAAGCGTTCCCAGCCCAGTGACACCGCCGCTTCGATGGCGACATTGACCGGCGCTGAGCCGATGACTTCGGCCTGATATTTGGCGGGCTGACGGTCGAACAGCGCCCAGCACGGCGTCGAAACGACGCGGGTCGGGATGCCTTGCGCTTCGAGCGCCTCAGCGGCTGCCACGGCGACCGAGACTTCGGTGCCCGATGAGAAGATCGACACCTTGGCTTCGCTGGAAGCGGCTTTCAGCTCATAGGCGCCTTTGGCTGACAGGTTGCCGCCCTGATGGCGCACCGCCGGGACCTTCTGACGCGACAGCACCATCAGCGACGGCGACTTACGCTCAAGAAGGGCTGCCTTCCAGCATTCTGCCGCTTCGACAATATCCGCCGGACGGAAGGTCAGGATGTTCGGCATAGCGCGGAAACTGGCCAGATGTTCGACCGGCTGGTGCGTCGGGCCGTCTTCGCCGACGCCGATCGAGTCATGCGTCAGGACGTTGATAACGCGAATGCCCATCAGAGCTGCCAGACGGATGGCCGGGCGCGAATAGTCGGAGAAGACAAAGAAGGTGCCCGAATAGGGGATGATGCCGCCATGCAGCGCCATGCCGTTCAGCGCCGCCGACATGCCGAATTCGCGGATGCCATAGTGCACATAGCGACCGTCATAGGTCGGGGCGTCAAAGGCGGTCATGCCCTTGACCAGCGTGTTATTCGAACCGGTCAGGTCGGCCGAGCCGCCGATCATTTCGTCGATATGCGGCACCAGTTGCGCCAGAGCGGCCCCGGACGCGGAGCGTGTGGCATCGCCCGCCTTCAACTCCAGTTGCTTTTCGATGTGGGCGTCCAGCGCCTCAAACGCATTGGCGGGCAGGTCGCCGGTCATGGCGCGCTCAAAGGCGTCGCGTTTCGGATGCACCTTGAGGGCCGCTTCCCACGCCTTGCGCGGACGCGCGGCCTTGCGACCGGCGGCTTCCCAGGCCTTCTTGATCTCGGCCGGGACGCTAAAGGCCTCGGCAGTCCAGCCCATGGCCTCACGCGCCGCCACGATGCCGTCATCAAACAGGGTGTAGCCGTGAGAGTGCGGATCACCTTCCTTCGGGCCTGCGCCCTTCGAAATCAGCGTCTTATAGGCTAGGAGGACCGGCTTCGACTGCTGCGTGGCCCAGCGCATGGCGGCGGCGATCTTCGCATGGTCGTGGCCATCGACGGCCTTCACGGCCCAGCCTGCCGCCTTGAAGCGCGCCAGTTGGTCGCCGGTTTCGGCAATGGTTGCCACGCCGTCGATGGTGACGTTATTGTCGTCCCACAGCACGATCAGCTTGTTGAGTTTCAGGCGCCCGGCCAGCGAGATGGCTTCGTGCGACACGCCTTCCATCAGGCAGCCGTCACCCGCGATAACCCAGGTGCGGTGATCGACGATCTCATCGCCAAAGCGCGCATTGAGGTGGCGTTCAGCCATGGCCATGCCCACGGCGGTCGCCAGTCCCTGACCCAGCGGACCGGTGGTGCATTCAACGCCCGCCGTATGGCCGTATTCCGGGTGGCCGGCGGTGGTCGAGCCCCACTGACGGAAGTTTTTGATGTCGTCCATCGACACCGACTTGAAACCCGTCAGGTGCAGCAGCGAATAGATCAGCATCGAGCCGTGACCCGCCGACAGCACAAAGCGGTCGCGGTCAGCCCAGTCAGGCTTTTTTGGATCGTATTTGAGGAACTTCGTCCAGAGCACGGTCGCCACATCGGCCATGCCCATCGGCATCCCCTGGTGGCCGGACTTGGCGCGGTGCACCGCTTCCATCGACAGGACGCGAATCGCATCCGCCATCACGGTCGGAGATGGCTTGGCAGCGGGGAGACCAGGGATCGGCGGCAGGGACATGGCAATCTCAACAAATACGGGGGGTGAGGTTGCGCGGTCCTTTAGCCCATATGCCGGAGAATGGCCATATTCGAGTTTTAGGAATTTGGCACCGCAGGGGTGTACGGGGCTAATTTTCGCCTTTCAGGCTGCATGACTTGTGAAGCAGCCCTTTAGGAAGTACAGTCAACCCATGGAAAATGCTCAGAACACGGCTCAGCTTTCTCCGGTCGCGGGCGCCAGCCTGACAGCGGCGGTCGAGCGTCTGGACAGCGCGCTCAATGCGCTCGAAACCCGTATCCGCGATTTGCAAGGTCGCAGCGCCGATCACAACGGCGATTCGTTTCCCGCAGAGGCTCGTCGTCTTCAGGACGAAATCGGCGCGCTGAAGGCCCGTGAAAAGGCGCTGGAAGCCGCGGCTTCGGAGGCTTTTGAGGCGCTGGGCGTCGCCGCCAAGGATATCCGTCAACTTCTCAATGAGCAGGCCGCCTGATGGCTGAGGTTACGGTTAAGGTCAATAACAAGCCCTATACGGTCGGTTGTGCCGACGGTCAGGAAGCGCGCGTGCAGGAACTGGCGCGCGTCTTTAACGACCACGTGGAAATGGTGGTCTCCGATGTCGGGGCGATCGGTGAGGTGCGCCTGTTCCTGATGGCGTCGCTGCTGCTGGTCGATGAGATGGAAGAACTGCGCGCCCAATTGGAAGAAGCGCAGTCGGCGCAGGCGCGCATGTCCGCCGGGGCCTTCGAGATCGAACGCAAGGCGGCCTTTGCGATTTCCGACGCCGCCGAACGGCTGGAAAAGCTGGTCGGTGAAGTTTAGGGCGGAATGATTTCTAAAATCATTCCGCTCAACGCGACCATTGAGGCCGCCCGTGCCGGCGAGGCGGGTAGTGGGGCCTGTCTCTATTGGTGCGATGTGTCCTTAGGCCCGAATGACTCGGAAACCTCGGTTTCATCGTCGTATTTTTTCTTCAATGTGCAGGCCGTAATCCCCATCCTGCGCGAAAAAGCGCGTGAAAACGAGGTTACGTTCTTGTAGCCGACGTGCTTGGCAATCTCAGCGATGGAAAGCTCCTTTCGACCGTCCTGGATCAACCTCACGGCCGCCTTTACCCTATGGTCTTCAATCGTTGCCGAGACACCCGCCTCTAAATCGAACAATCGATAAAGAGCCGCTCGAGACAGTCCCATCTGTCTGGCAATGTGGTCTGGCCCTAAGGCAGGGTTCGAGAGATTGTCTTCTATGAATTGGTAGGCACGCTGTTTGAGCGCGAGGTTAGAGAACCGTGCGAAGGAACCTTGGGCAATTTTCTCCCCAACGACTCGGCTAACCAGGTTGACAAGAGCGGTAGCCATATGATGGCTGGCCGACATTGTCAGAATAGGTAGGATACGGTCGATCATGCCGAGATAAGCCGACAGGGCAGATCCGGCGGCGGCGATCTCGCCATCGACGAACCCATCCATTTGCCCCGCTATCCCGCCAAAGCGCTGGCGAGGGATGTAGACGATTATGACATCAGAAGTCGCCGTTTCATGAACCATCGGGTGATTGAGGCTGTGCAGAGACACCGTGCCGGGCGTTACATCGGCCGAATTTTCCCTTGCCGCTTCAGCGCGGGATTGAAGGAGATCCTGTGGCGGTAGGGGCATATAGAGGTAATAGTGATCTGTCGTTTGACTCTTTACGTGACGCTGGAACTTCCCGCCGAGATTTTGTCCGCGGCAGAACACAAGGTCGCCAATCTCCCACGCTGTAAGCGTGAAGGTTCGATCCTGGGCTTCGGCCAGATGAGGGACATGTTCTGTAAAGGTGTTAGATGTGTCACGGCTCATTTTCCCGGCAGGGGACACCGGGGTACTTGCGCCTTTCACGACGATAACCGGTCTCACCGCCTTGTCCGTGTACTTTCTCGTCATTTTAAGTAATTCCCAATCATTTGACTAAATGATCGGAAAGTCTAGAGACTTCTCAATCAGAGAGTGAAACGTAATTTCTTGTATGTCTTTACGATCTGGTTGAAAAGATGCGTGTTCAACGAGCAGGGATTCGCAGTATCTGTTTCCTGCCTCCAAGAATTGCTTCGAGTCACGTAGCCCTATTTTTCGTGCCTCTGCATGAAGGTGGGCGTGATGGCTCATGTCTCGGATCCGGCGCGCTGCCATAACACCGCGCAATTGATTGATGTATTTAGTAACGCCGCCCTCCGGGTCAAACAGGCGGTATAGAGTTGTTTTCGACAAGTTGAATTCGGAAACCAACGTCCCGAAACTCAGATGACTATCCGATATATTCTTGACCAGATAATCACGTATGTTGGCCTTGACGGATATGGGGCTCAACGGCTTGTTGTCGCCCATATATCGATTTTCTTCCGCATACGCTGACAAGATGTCTCTGATTAAAAAGAAGAAGTGCTTTAGGTCTGATGTGCTCGGGACTCTGGAGGCGTCCATGAGTGATTTGAGAACATCAAAAAGTAGATCGCGATACGGAGAGCGGATCGGGTGCCCTAAAAGACTGTCTAGAGAGCCGTTCGAAGCGGTAAAGAAATCTCTGCGAATATACAGTACGGATCGCGCGCCGCCTGAAGACGTTGCCCAGTAGGGATGGGATAGTGAAAGAAGGTGAACGGAGTGCGGGCCTGTTTCGATCGCTTTGTACACGCCGTCCGCAACCGGGCATTTCAATGTTGCGTTGACGCTATGGTTAAACACCAGGACGTAGTGATCCAGAGGCGAAAACTCAGCTTGGCGCCGTGATCGCCTGTAGATCATGGCGGGCAACTGTTCTTCGACGAGCACGCAACTCCCGAAACTGACGACATCCTTTACAAGGGTATTGTCATCGTCAGGCATCTCCACCTGCTCAACCAGAATATTACCGCCGAAGTATCGCGACATAAGTGAATGCGGTAAAATAGTATCTGAGCAATCGCTGGTGTTCGACAAAATACACGTCCCCCGAAAGTCGTAATTTTCTTAATCTGTTGATTTCAGTTGCGCGCAAATGGTGTCTGCAGTGGCGAATTCAAGGTCCCCGCCGTCCGTTTTTATTTAGAAAAATGTAAGAGGGGACCTTCGTTCATTT
Source organism: Asticcacaulis excentricus (assembly GCF_003966695.1). NCBI lineage: Bacteria > Pseudomonadati > Pseudomonadota > Alphaproteobacteria > Caulobacterales > Caulobacteraceae > Asticcacaulis > Asticcacaulis excentricus. The sequence goes on along the minus strand of NZ_AP018827.1, from coordinate 980,769 downwards.
TAGGCGGATCGAGCCTGTTTAAGGAATAACTCAACCTCAGTCCGAAGCTTGCTCGCCTGTTGTGCCAGATCTGTTGCGGACCTGAACACATAGTCTGAGGCCTCGGACGTGTTAGTGGCTGCCTGATTCACAACACTAATGTTCATGGCGACCTCCTGGGTGCCATTCGAAACGCGCAGGATATTGTTGGAGATCTCGTCTGTGGCTGCCCGTTGCTGAGCCACGGAGGACGCAATGGCCGAAGCAACCTGATTGAGCTGATCGATAACAACCGTAATATTTCGTATGGCGCTTACAGACTGGGATGTTGAGGTCTGAATTTCCGATATCTGTCGCTCGATCGACTGAGTGGCGCGCGCGGTTTCGCTCGCGAGCGACTTCACCTCTGTCGCAACAACGGCGAACCCCTTTCCTGCCTCACCAGCTCTTGCAGCTTCAATGGTCGCGTTGAGCGCGAGAAGATTGGTTTGGCTAGCGATTCCACTGATGATCTCAACAATCTCGCCGATACTGTCGGCGGCACGTGATAGAGTTTCAATCTGTGTGGCTGTTGCGGCCGCATCCGCCATGGCCTGTGAAGCGATGACCGCCGCATCACTGACCTGACGGGAAATTTCGCTAATTGAGGCAACCAGTTCCTCTGACGCAGCGGCAACGGTTTGCACGTCATTCGATGCGCGTTCCGAAACGGCGCTTACCGAAGCCGACTGCCGTAAAACCTGCTGGGAGCGCTCAGATAGCTCGGCCGCGGTGCCGCTCAGGCCGGAGGCGCTTTCGCCAACATTGGTAACAATTCCGCCGACAGAAGCTTCAAAAGTGTTTGCCAGTGCGGCGAGCGTTTCTGATCGCTCTCGTTTGCCGGCATCAAGGTAAACCGAGATGGCGTAATCCGTGTCCAGCATAACCGCCTTTATCAATGCCTTCTGCAATTGAAGCGCACTCCCGGCGCGTTGCGTGCCGCCCAAGAACAAGGGCATGCCCCGCGAATGCTTACGTGTAACGGCATCAATTAATGTGCAGAGGAGGAAGTTATAGGCGCCGATATACCAGTGGGGCTCTAAGCCAATCCGGTTGTGCACCTCACCGATTTTTGTCACAGAGGTGAGGTACTCCGCACCGAAATCTCCATTTGTTATGAGCTCCCAGTGTTTAATTTGCATCGCCTTGGCGTGCATCATGTGTTGGCGGTTTTTGAAGAATCGTGCCGTTTCCTCAAACCGTGAAACATGATCGTAGAAAGCATCAAGACCTGAAGGCAGTTCGGCCAGAATAAACGCCTTGTTCGCCCGTAGCGTATTTCGGCTATTGCTATCCAGACCATGAAAGTTCAGGCGTTGAGTGTTCACAGAGTGAGTCATAAGGGGTCCTGCTATGACGCGGTAACTTACCCGCACAGGTCGCTTGGGAGAGAATCTGCCGATAAATGCCGATCCGTCCTTACCGGGATTTCCCCAACGTAAACCTCAACCGAGTGCGGGTGGTTGAATATTTTTAACCGGTAGAATTACATTATTAATCATATAAAATCAAACGACCACATTATTAACTGTAAAATACCAAATATAATTTCAATATGTTGCATCTCGCATTTTAAATATATTTAAATTAGAAATTTTTTAATTTCAAAACCGAGATGGTAAAATTTCTTTAACTCCGGATTCGCCCTTCTTTGAGTGTCGTAAGGGAAAATATGGTTTAAAAATGAGACGGAATGAAAAATTCTCCGCGCGCTCTAGAGCCGTCATAGGGTGGGAATAAAGTTGATGCGTCAAAGACTGAGACCCTGAACCTGAATAGGTTGAGGCGGTGTCATAATAACAAGTGAAATTTCGCTAATGGAATTTGGCTCATTGCGTTTGACTGCCGCGCGAAAGGAAACGCCACTGGCATTTGCGCCTTGCAACGTCTCATCAATCGGCTTTACGCTTCGTTACATAGCGTTACGGAGCGTGATCTTGATATGCCGAATACCGTTTTGATCCTTGAGGATTCAAAGACTCAAGCGCTTATTATTGCGGGCCTTTTTGAGAAAAACGGTTTCAAGGCGGATTTTAGCCATACGCGCGACGATGCGCTGCACAAGCTAGGTACTCGCGGGTATGCCCTTCTTGTCCTCGACGTCTTTATCGGAGAGGAGAACACACTCGACCATCTTGACCTATACCGAAGCGCGGCGGGTGACACCCCCTTAGCGATCATGACCGCGGGCAGACGAGATATGCCTCTGGCAGGAAGTCAGGCGTTGAATAAGGCGCGACGCGCCCACGTCGATTTCCTGCTCCCCAAACCGTTTGACCTCAATGATATACATCAGATTTGTGCAGAAGCGGAGCGCATTCGCCGGCGTAAAGGTCCAACCAAACGGATTCTTGTGATCGATGACGACGCCTATACCCGGATCATCTATCGAAGCTACCTCGAAGAGGAGGGGTTCTATGTGGCTGAGAGTACGTCTGTGGAAGACGCACTGGTTAGGCTGGAGATTACACGCGTTGACGCCATACTCATTGATCTGATCATGCCGGGGGTGGGTGGAATGACGGGGATCAAGGTCATTGCGGCCACCTGGCCCAATGTGCCTATCATCGCGATGACCGGTTATGCTCAAAATCCAGAGAACCTTGAGAAAGCTATTTCGCGGGGCGCCGTAACGGCATTGACAAAGCCGTTTACGAAAGAGGTCCTCGTCAGTGAATTGAAAAGGGCGCTTAGCGATGACCGGATTGTCGAGATATAGGATGTGGCATCCACCTCCCATTGTCGGGCCGTCTTAAAGGTGGCTAGGTCATTATATTTCTACCAGAAATCATAATGATCTAGGGGCGCCACTTAAACTCGCTTTTTTGGGTTATCTCTTGGGGAATCTCGTCGAGAGTTCCACCTTTTTGAGGGGACTGCTGGCTGTCGGCTTCCACGAACCCGCTATAGGCACCGTGTGTAAGGGTGGGGCCTCCCCGGAGTTCGACGTCGCCATATAGCTTTGCCGTTCCCTTGATCACCGCCCCCGGTTCAAACTGTCCGATGCCCATAAAGCTGGTTCGAACGACGGCCTTGTCGGTGACCTTAACGCCATTCGAGATAAGGCTAAGCGCGCCGACGATGGCTTCACCAGATACCTCGCCTCCATTCACTACGGCATGGTCTTCGATGCGTGCCTGATCCAGCACCTTGCCACTTAATACACGTGCCTGCGGACCCACATAGGCACTCGCGGCGACCTGCGCGCCATCTGCCACCCAACCGCCGCCATTCGGGTGTCGGTGTCCTTTGGCAGTAGGTGTCGGAGCGCCTGGCTCAAATCCCTCTGGCATGGCCCCTTCAAAGCTTGCCATCCAGGGATAGCGGTAAATGGAGTGCCAGGGCTGGTCCCATTGAATCTTCTGATAGATATCGGGGGCTCCCATTACGACGAGATATAAAGCCTTATCTGTCGGCTTGACGGGGAAGATCATGTCACCATCGGCCCCATCGACAATGGGGCTAATCCTCGATTGGCCATTCTGGCCGATAGCAACTACCCCCCAACGCCAGTTTGACCCCGGATCAGCCAGGGTCGAAGGTTCATTTTCAAGGCCGGGAAGCGGGTTTGCCGGCTTTGTCTGCACCACACCCCGAAACGTAACCGTTACTGACTTTGCGCCGCTATCGGGGAACAACCTGACAATGTTATAGCCCCAGCGCTGTGGTGCCCAATCGAAAGGCACCGCAAATTGCCGCTTCTGCGTATCGATGGCGTCAAGCTGGGTCACTCGCAGGAAGCGTTGGCCGTCGCGCTGGTCGTAGGAACCGTAGGCCTTACGATAGATTTGGCCTTGATCGCTGCCGTCCGGATTGATGTAGTCCCAGTTGACATTATGCAGCGCCCAGTTGCCAAACACATCATTCAGTTGGCTAAGGCTCCAGCCCTGAGTACGCATCAATACGATGAAAGGGTCTTCCAGTTCGTATCCTGCCTGACCAGGCTTCAGCGAGTCGGACCAGAGGCGATTGACGGCTTCATAACCGAACTCATTCTTCAGGTATTCAAGAAACTGCCAGCTACAGTAGCGATCGCGGGTCGATCCGTAATAGAGGTGGGGGAAGTTAACCAGCATCTCGGAGCAATGGACGTTATCCCGGAAGATGGGGAGCTGATGCGTCATCCAGTTGGCATGGTTTTCCCACAACCAGCCCGAATAGACAGAATCCCGGAAGCCGCGGGATGATCCCTGAAGCCCGTGGGCAAATTCGTGAGCGAGGCCCCAGTTGTCTTTCAGAGACAGTGGATGGATCCACATGCCCATATCGCGCTCTCCGGTAGGCCCACCGGACAGCGCAAAGCTCGGATCGAGGTTAATATTGGCCTTGTGCTTTTTGTCTGTGTCACAGTACGGGACGGCAAACTTCGTTCCGTCCATATAGAACTTCCAGATATATTCGAGCGTCTCTCCGGCGGACACGGCATCCGTCTTGTTGACCGCGCCCTCTTTCCATCTGAAGGCGTAATGCTCGGTCTCATACTGTACAGGCGCTTCCTCAGGCGTGCCGGAGACAACGGCGAAGGAACCAGAGACGCAAGTGTCTTTGGCTTCGGCAACGGAGACAATGGCAGAAACGGCCAGCAGAGCGGTTGCAGATATCAAGGCGCGCATGGGAATCTCTATCGGGCTGTGAACAGGCGAAGGCCGAAAATCATTCCGGTCGAACGGCCATTTGTGGGCTGAAGACGAACAGTGACGGTCTCCTTGCCCTTGGTGAGGGTTTCGGGAATGTCGTAGGCTTCGTCAAAGAACGCCCCGGGTCGGGGGGCCTCTGTGTGAGCGACGCTCACCGCTTTTTGCCCGTCGATCAGGACGTCGAAAGCGCGCTTGTCGCTCCCCCAGTAGGTCGCTTGCAATTGCAGCGGACCGGCATCTATGCCCGGTGTTTTGCGCACCTTCATTGTGAACTGCATGAATCCGCCTTGCCGCGCATCGCGTCCATTGCGCCCGCGATAGGTGCCAGGCCATGAGACGTCCGACTCGAGATTGTGGTCGCGTTCCGGCTGCATTTCGCCGAGGTGCATGACGTCTACAGAGCGGGCGGCCAAGTCACGCTGGCGTTCCTGTTCGGTGACAAAAGCCGCCTCTTCCACCTTCCATTGCGCCTCAGTAAAGCGTTTGAAATAGACACCGCTGCGACGCTCATACTGAGCATAAAAGGGTACAAACGTCATGTCTGCGGGGCGGCCAATACCCTCGGTGCGAAACTGTGCGTTTTCGAGGGCGACGGGCTTAAAGCTCGCCAGCAGGTCGTCACCCACCAGAGCGGGCTCCACCGCCTTGTATTCCTCTTCGACACTGCCCAGATCGGCCGCCAGCACCAGCGGCCCACGCAGCACGGCCACCACCTTTTCATCGTCGCGGGTCGCCTCGAACCGTAAGTCCAGCGGCAGGCGCAGCCTGACCGTATCCCCCGCTGCCCAGACGCGATCAACGACCAGATAACCGCCCTCCTTTGCAGAGCGAACCGCTTTGCCATTGAGGGTCAGATCGGCACTTTTCGCCCAACCAGGGACACGCAGGGCCAGTTTGAACCTCGTCGGTCGGCGAAGGCTCGGAAGGCTGAAAACGATGTTCCCGTCATAAGGATAGCCGGTGTCGAGTCGAATTTGCGCACCCTTGGCGGCCCAGCGGGCGGTGGCGGGGATGTAAAGATTGACGAAGAGGGTATCGCTTGATTGCCAGAATATAGACTCACCGTGTTTGGCGTGGCTTTCCATCCCTGAACCGTGGCAGCAGGTCCAGTTATCGACCGGATCAGAAAAACCGCGCGCCGCACCTGTGAACAGAGGCGTCATGTAGCTGAACATGCCCGTCTTCGGATTCTGTTGGGCCAGCACATGGTTGAAGTGCGCGCGTTCAAAATAGTCGAAATAGCGCGCATCCGGCTCCCAGCCGTAAAGATGGCGCGTCAGCTTGAGCATGTTGTAAGTGTTGCAATGCTCGCAGGTCGCTTCGGTTATGTGCTTTGAGATGGTATCGGGTTCGAAAAAGTACTCCCGATCGGCATTGCCGCCGATCACATAGGAGTGGTGATTGACGACCCGTTCCCAGAAAAAGCTGGCCGCCTTGCGGTTGTCTTCATTGCCAGTAACCTCGAAGAGGGTCGCTTCGCCCAGCAGCTTGGGCACCTGCGTATTGGCGTGGTTATTGGCCAGTTTGTCTTCACCGGCGGTGAGCGGATCGATGATGCGCCTATGGTGAAGGCGCTGAGCCAGGGCCAGCCAGCGCGGGTTCTTCGTGCGCCGGTAAAGTTCGGCGAACGAGTCGTTCAAACCGCCAAATTCACAGTTAAGCACGGTCTGCACCTGATCATCGTTCAGCGCCCGGAAGACCTTGTCTATGTAGCCCCCAAGCCCGACCGCCACCGTCAGCGCCTTGTCATGTCCGCAGAAGGTCTGAGCGTCGAACAGCCCACCATAGAGCTTGTGCCAGTTATAGAGAGGCACCCAGCAGCCGTTCAGATCAAAGCCGGCGGAGCGAATGTCGCCGGCCATGAGTTCCGGAAATATCTCCTTGCCATCAACAACGCTGCCGTCCTTGCGCTTGCGGGTGAACCCCGCGACATAGCCGTCGCCGTGCGCGCCCTGAACGACGGCCAATTCGTCAATAATATAGGCGGCACGAAGCTTCAGTGCGGCATTGCCTGTCTGCGCGTGCATAAGGGAGATGGCTGAGAGGTAATGCCCGAGGCTGTGGCCGGCTATGGTGTCGCGCTCCCACCCGCCGTAAAGCTCTCCCTTGGGCGTCAGGCCTGCAAATTTGCGATAATTATGCAAAAGTCGGTCGGGATTGACGCTCAGCAGATAAGCTTCATTGACGTCTACCGCTGTTTTAAAAGGGGAGGGCAGCAGTCGGACATCGGTCAAGGGTAAGGACGTCACCCTGTCGTGTGTGCCGCTGGCCGCCACCGGGCCGGACAAGGATGTGCCCGCAAACAAGGCCGCTGTGCTTGTAAGCGTGTCGCGACGGGTAAAGGCGATCTTTAAGGTCATGTCTGCGTCCTGGGGGCAGGTGGTTTCACTTCCAAATGCCGCGAGCGTTGAATATGAGAGCTGTGAAGCGGTATCTGCCGGACCAGCTCGTTCGGGTATATGGTATACAAAATACCGAATAATCAGACATAAGGCAAGACTTTGGACGGCAAGTACGGAGCCGCGGATTTGATTTCACATCCTTTGGACCGAAAGCTGAAATCTCAAATATATGTTTTGTAATAATAAAATGTCCGCTTGATGCGGCTTGTCTTCGAGTTGACCCAAGGGAGGAGTTGTGGCCGAAAAGGCACAGGAATTGTCTGTTTTTATAAAATCGTCATCGAACGAAGGTATATCGTATAAAATATTTTTGACGGATGTGATTTTTCGTGCCCAATTCTCTCTACCGAGACGCGCTGTCAGGGGACCGCGTCGTGTGGTTAGGATTTAAGAAAATGCACCCGTTCAACACAAAAAAGTGGATGCTGGCCGCGACCGGGCTGGCCGTGGTTATGTACTGCACGCCAGCTCTGGCGCAGACCACCTCAGAGAAAGCGGCTACGCCCCAGGCGGAGGATGACAAGGAAACCGTCATTATCGTGAAGGGCCTGCGCAAGAGCTTGCAATCGGCTACAGAGAAAAAGCGCAAGGCCAAGCAGATCGTTGAATCGATTGAAGCCGAAGATGTGGGCAAGTTACCCGATAACAATGTGGTCGAAGCCTTGGCCCATGTGACGGGTGTCCAGATTACCCGCGCGCGCGGCGAAGGCGAGAGCCTGATGATCCGGGGGCAGAGCGATGTTCAGACAACCCTCAACGGCAGCCCAAACAACCAGGGCGTTGGCCGGGCCGCATCGCTAAATGATATTCCGGCTGAATTGTTGAAATCCGTTCAGGTTTACAAGACCCGCACAGCAGATCAGGTGGAAGGTGGGATCGCCGGTACAGTTAACGTTGAATTGCGTCGGCCTTTGGACCTTAAAAAGGGCTGGACCGTCGCTGGCAGCGTTCGTAACGTCTATTCCAGCATCGGAAGCACGGAAAGCCCTTACGCCAGTGCTCTGGTGGCTAAGCGCTTCGACACTCCCTACGGTGAAATGGGTTTCCTGCTGAACCTGTCCTACCAGGAAAACAACTACAACGAACAGTATGTTCAAAGTGAAACCCCAATGGATTTCCGTTGGTGGACCAGCATGTTGAAGCCGGAAAATCTGGGGGCAGCGGTTGTTGCGGCAAACCCCGCTGGGGAGCCTGGCACTCTGGTTTCTATATATCGAGCGCAGTATGGCGTGGAAGCGGGCAAGGTACGGCGGCCGTCGGTCAATTTCTCGTACCAGTGGCGGGTGAACGAAAACCTGGATTTTGTGCTCGAAGCGTCATCATTTAAATCGCGCGGCAGCAATATGTACAGTGCGTTGAACACGCGCATTAAGGACAATCCGACGGGCGTGATTTCTAACCTGACCTTCCAGCCCGATGGCAAAACGATCCGCAGCATGAGGCTTACGGATACGCTTACCGGTGCAGGCGATGGTCTGAATGTCGGGCCAACGAGCCGGTTTGATAGCAATGTCGCTGATAATCAGCGGATCAACTTTGAGACTCACTGGCACAACGAACGTGCTCGTATCGACTTCGTTGTTTACAAAGACGAAAACAGCTTTAACAACCAGTGGATCACCCAGTCTCAGCGATTCAAAAATCTGAAATACCTCACCATTGATATGGCTTCGGACAAGGTGCCGGGAACAGGGCCTTGGGTTGAATATTTTGATGTCAACGGCCAGAAGATCAACACGGCGGACATCAATAACTATCAGATGTTTGAGCTTGAGGATGGAAAGGGCTTTGAAAAAAGCTCGGAGTTCGTATGGCAAGCTGATTTCACCTACCGCCTGAGCGATGACAAGTTCTTCCGCGAGTTCAAAGCCGGCGTGCGCAAATCCGATCGCGATGTTGAGCGCGCCTACGGTTACCGCTTTGCTCGCTTTGGCTATGACTACGGTACGCGGGTGGACAAGCACGTGTCTTTGCTGAGCTTCCCTGGCGGGTCCGCCTATGAAGCTGTCACTGCTGATATTGATGGGTTCGCATCACCCACCTGGTATCGCATCTCCCGCAAGGGCCTTGTCGATAATTATGCTGCTATTCGCGCCTATGCGGCAGATGTATCCAAGCGCTCTGCCTTTGGTGGGTCCGGTGACTGGAACGACGAGATCGTTTCAACGGAACAGCTGTCTAGTTCTTTTAATTCAAACGAAAAAACCGCCGCCATCTATGCTCAGCTCGCTTATGGCTTTAACGCTTGGGGCGCGCCTATCGATGGCCTAATCGGTGTTCGCTCGGTAACCTATGCAGGGGAAGGTTCGGCCGTTCGGTATGTGAATGGCGAGCCACAACCCTATACCTTCCCCAATAAGGGGGGGACCGATGTGATGCCCAATGCGAATGCGGTCATCCATTTCACGCCCAAGCTTCAGCTGCGTTTGGCCTACACCGTTAATATTCAGAGGCCGAATTTTCAGGATACGAGCCCGTTTGTCATGTATGATACCGGGAGCTGCAAATGCGGATGGGGTGGCAATCCCGAGCTAAATGTCAATAAAGAGACCAGCTACGACGCTTCACTGGAATATTACTTTGGGCGCGGTGGGCTCTTGTCGGCGGCTACATATGTTAAGAAGCCTGATAACTTCACCGTATGGCGCAACCGTAGTCCGCGCTACATTGATGACGCTCAATTCCCCGGCATCTACTACATTGATAGCCCGGATAACGGTGGCCCCGGTGAATATCGGGGAATCGAACTCACAGCGCGCAGCTTCTTCGACTTCCTGCCAAAGCCGTGGAGCGACTTTGGTGCCGAAGCGAATATGACCTACAATCAAAAAGCTGAGATTCGTTACAGGTACTACAATGGCGAAGAGATAACCCCCACCGATCTGGCAACAATCCCGGGGCTCTATGATGCGCCCAATAACTCGAAGTACACCTACAACCTGACGGCTTATTATGAAACGCCAAAGCTGAGTGCGCGCGTGACCTATAACCATCGGGATCGCTATCGCGGATACCTGGATGGCTATGCCCTGAAAGGCTATAGCCAGTATATCGAACCCACTGAGCGCCTGGACGCGGCTCTAAACTGGACTCCCGTCAAGTTCATGACGCTGTCGCTTGAAGGGACAAACCTGACCGAAGACAAGACCCAGGTTTTCTATGGTGCGGATAAGCTTCTGCCTCAGGGCGTACGGGTGCCGGCCCGCACTGTCCAACTTAGTGCACGTTTCCGCTACTGATCTCAAAGTCTCGCGTAACAAAACCCCCGCTGTTTCCAGCGGGGGTTTTCTTTTGAGCGACAGTTGGGGTTAACAGCTTTACGCGCTGATGAAGTGAGGGGATGCGCAGGTCTTTGCAATATAGGCTTCGTGGCCCGGCATCATATTGACCAGACCCGTTGTGCCTTCGCGGACCTTCTGCATCCGCCAGCGGAATTCGTCCTCGGGCATCAGATCGGCGCCGGGGTGATAGGACTTCGGCATCAGGCCCTGCCCGGCGAGCACGGCAAACCAGCTTGCCTCCTTGAACAGGTCCTGCGGGCGGACAAGCGGCTGATTGTGTTCGCGGAAGCTATCGAGGCGAAATTGCAGGCTGTCGGGAATGTCCATATGCTTGCAATAGGCCCAGAAGGGCGTGTCTTCGCGCGTTGTGACCTTATAGTGAGCGATCAGGAAGTCCTTCACATTGGTATAGGCGTCCAGCATGGCCCGATTGAAAGAGGCGCGGGCCGTATCGGTGATGCCGCCTCTGGGGAAATAAAGCTGGAGTGTCGCGATGGCTTCCTGAACCAGCCAGATGGAGGTCGATTCCAGCGGCTCAAGAAAGCCTGAGGCCAGTCCCATGGCGATAACGTTGCGGTTCCACATCTGCTTTCGGTGGCCTGTCTGGAAGCGGATCACGCGGGGCTCTGCCTGTGCCTTGCCATCAAGGCGCTGCATGAGCAGGTCCGAGGCCGTCTCTTCGCTCAGATAGCTGTCGCAGAAGACATAGCCGTTGCCGGTGCGATGTTGCAGGGGGATGCGCCACTGCCAGCCGGCTTCGCGCGCCGTGGATGTGGTATAAGGCGTCAGCGGATCGACCTTATCGCACGGAACGGCCACGGCTCGGTTACACGGCAGCCATTTGGACCAGTCTTCATAACCGCTTTTGAGTGTCTGCTCGATCAACAGGCCGCGAAAGCCCGAGCAGTCGATAAACAGGTCGCCCTCAATACGCTCACCGCTGGCCAGAACAACGGCGGTGACATCGCCATTGTCCGGGTTTTGCTGCACCTCGGTAATGCGGCCTTCTTTGCGTACCACCCCCCGTTGCACGCAGACATCACGCAGATAGCGCGCATAGAGCGAAGCGTCGAAGTGGAAGGCGTAGTTAACCGCCGGGACGTTGGGATTGATCTCCTTCATGCGCCCGAAGCGGTTGGCGCGCGCCGCCAGAGTCTGAGGATTGAAGAAGCCAAAATCCGCAGAGCCTCCGGCCTTATGATAGCGCATCCAGTAGTGGTTGAAGTTCAGCCCACCCATATCGACGCCATAGACGCCAAACGGGTGGAAATAGTCACTGCCGGGGGCCGACCAGTCCTTGAAGCGAATGCCCAGTTTGAATGTGCCGTTGACTGCCTTCATGAAGGCGTTTTCGTCAAGGCCCAACATGTCATTGAACTGGATCATGGGCGGGATCGTGGCTTCGCCCACGCCAACCGTTCCGATTTCGTCCGACTCGATCAGCGTCACCGTATAGGGCAGGGCGGGAAAACTGCGACGCAACGCCGCCGCGGCCATCCAGCCGGCTGTTCCGCCGCCCACAATAACCAGCCTGTATATGCCTTTGACGTTCATGGGTTTATTTCCGACGCAATCGAACCTGCCTACTATGAGCCTCCGAATACATCGTTGTCAATCGTTCTGTATATCGTATAACGTATTTGACTTTCGTGATATTTCATGGCCTCCTCTCGTTGGCATTTGCTTGGCCGTCTTACGGGTAAGGAAGGGGAACGGGTAATAATGAAGCGGTTGGCAGGTCTGATCACGGGTTTCGCACTTCTCGGATGTCCGGTCGCTGAGGCGGCTGAGCCGGTCACTGTTAAGGTGCCGGGTACGTCAATGCCCTGGAGCCAGAAGGCAAATCCAAACATCCCCTTCGGTCGCAATGACGGTACGAAGCCGGTCGAAGCAAAGGGGCTTAAATTTGCCCCCGGGCAAACCCTCAGGATTAAAGCCGAAGGCGGCACGTCGACCATTCCCGGTGGCCCGCAATTCGGCCCAGCCGGTCAGGACTCCTTTATTGCCACCGATCAGGTAGGCGGTTCGGGGTCCATCTTCCCGGCGCGGTTCATTGATCCCTCTGCCTATCCCGTCCACCTGAATGAGCTAATCGGCGTGTTTACCGATTCTAAGGGCCATCTGATCGCACGCCCGTTCGCTGTAGGTGAGGCCTTCGAGGTCACCGTGCCTGCCAACGCTGAAAAGCTGCAGTTTGGTCTGAACGACGATATCTTTGCCGATAATGCCGGCGAACTAACCGTTACCGTTTCGATCGTCGAATGACTTTTATGGTCTAAGGAATTACTCATGTCTTTGCGTTCTTCGCGCCTGACCGCCGTTGCGTCGGTTGCGGCGCTTTGCGCTCTTGCCTCGCCGGTTGCGGCCCCTGCTCAGACGGTGCCCACCCCTTCAGGTCCAACTGCCGTCAGTGAGGTCTTTGGTGTCCCCACCCGTGTGCGCGTTCAGGCGGAGCGGTTTTCAGCGGCCAATGTCCGCGCGCTGATCACGGACCTCGATCTGCGCGCCAAATTTACGGCCGACGGTCAGGGCGTGATTTATCGCACCGGCGCAAAAGGGGCCGGGCGCATCTGGCGTGTGGATTTGAAAACGTCGGGGGTCAGCGAACTGGCCACTGAATCCACGTTGACAGCCCTTCTGGCAGCGCAGGGTATAAAGGTCGACGGCGGCTTCGAGGTTTCGCCCTCGCAATATGACAGGGACAAAGACATCCTGTCCATTTATGCGGGCGGCCGCGAATGGCGTTATGAACGGATCACAGGCAAGCTTTCTGCCGCAGAGAAGGCCCCGGCAGAGACGGGCGTCCTTTCACCTGATGGCAAGTACCGGGTCATTTCACGCAACTACAATCTATGGCTGGTTGAGGTGGCGACGGGCCGCGAAACCGCCCTGACCACGGATGGCGTTTATGACCGCCGCTATGGCCAGAACTATCCGCAACTGGGTGACATGGTGGCCGCCAATTCTGAGACGCCCGACATGCGCGTGTCGGTGCAGTGGTCGGGCGATTCGAGGCGCCTTCTGACCTATCGTCTGGATCGCAACGGCAGCTATATCTGGCACGCGGTTCAGCCCAATCCGCCGGGCAGCCGCTTCCCGCGTACCTTCAGCTATGTTTACCCAAACGCGGGTGCGAAGGACGTGCCGCAGGTATATCCGGTGGTCATTGACGTGGCGAAGGCACTTGAAGGAAAGCCCGCCCTGACCCTGCCTGAGCTGCCCGCACAGTCCCTGCTGTGGCCGGGGGACCCGAACCTGTGGTTCAACGAGACCGGAAAGATCGTCTATGAATGGCAGGCGCGCGGCTATACCGAGGTCAATCTTTATGAGGCCGATCCCGTCACAGGCAAGGCGCAGGTGCGCGTACATGAGGCCCTGTCGCCAAACGTCTATGTGACGTCTACGGCCATGCGCGCGGCCCCCGAACTGGGCGGTTATCTGATCATTTCCGAACGCAGCAATTGGGCACAGCTTTATTTCCTGAAGGATGGTGACAATCCTTCCGGCGGTAGAGCCCTGACCAAGGGTGAGTGGGAAGTCACCGGCATTTCGCATGTGGCCAAGGGCGGGCCGATCCTGATCACGGGTATCGGTCGGGAAACGGGCGTAAACCCCTATTTTCGCAGCCTGTACAAGGTTATGCTCGACGGGAAGATCATCAATCTGACACCGGAACCGCTGGATCACGACATAACCGTCTCTGAAGACGGACAATGGGTCATCGACCGCATGTCCACCCCGTCTGAGCCCCCCCGCACCGTTCTGCGTCGGGCGTCTGACGGTGTGATTGTCCTTGAGTTGGGCCGGGCAGATCACAGCGCCTTGCTGGCGGCGGGCTTTACCCTGCCTGAAGTGTTCGAGACGACGGCCGAGGATGGCAAGACGAAGCTTTATGGCACCATCTATCGCCCGGCGCATTTCGATCCGTCGAAATCCTATGCGGTGATCGAAAACGTCTATACCGGCCCGACGACCCACCGCTTTTCTGAAACCTATGGCGGCAATGTTCCAACCAACATCGCTGCCCTGGCGCAATTGGGTGCCATTGTCGTGACCATTGACGGGACGGGCACGTCTCAGCGCGGCAAGGCCTTTCGCATGCCTGCCTGGCAGAATCTGGGTGAGGTCGGCCTTGACGACCATATCCATGTTCTTAAGGCCATGAAGGCGAAATACCCCTATTTCGATCTGGATCGCGTCGGTGTCTATGGTGGCTCGGCCGGCGGCTATGACACAGCCCGCTTCGTTCTCAGGCGTCCGGACTTTTACAAGGTTGGGGTAGCCTCTTCGGGCAATCACGATCTGAGGCTGGATAAGGCGTGGTGGCCGGAAACCACAATGGGCAATGCCGACGACGCCACCTGGGAGAAGAACTCCAACATCTCGGTGGCGGGCAATCTGAAAGGCCACCTGATGCTGATCCACGGCGACATTGACGACAATGTGCCGGTGGCGGCGACGATGCGTCTGTCGGCGGCGCTGACGGCGGCAGGCAAGCCGCACGATCTGGTTATCCTGCCCAACACGCCGCACAATGTGAACCAGCCCTATTACTGGAACCGCTTGACCGGCTATTTCTATCAGCATCTGATTGACGCGAAGTAGGCGCAGCAGAGCCGCAGGCATCGTATCCGGCCCCTCGGTGTCATGAGGGGCCGCTTTCGTTTTCAGTGGACCTTCAGCAGAGCCGCGCCATGCGCGGGCAGGGTGTAGCTGTAGTCCGTTTCGGCGTGGGCCTGCGTGTGTGCCCAGAGGTCGCGTACCTCTTTAGCGCCACCCACGCCGATCTCATTCCACGATCCGGTGAGGGTGACGGGTTTATCAGAGCGGTTGAACAGCCGGACGGCGGTGGCGCCGTCCCTTAGCTTTTTGGTCCCTTAGAGGAGTAGATGCCGATCTTTAGAGCGATGTGCGGAAACGGAGTTCGGCGAAGCCAAAAGTGTGAGCGGTTTTCCGCAAAAGCATCGCGACAAAACAAAAATATAGAGCGAAATGGCGTTTCCATCTAAAGTCATTTCGCTCTAGTCGCTTGGAATGGACGTAGTCGGCCAGGGCCTTCATGTCGGGGAACTTGACATTGGGCTGCAGCACGCCGTTGGCATCACGCTTCCCCTGCCAGCCGGCATCAATATTGACGTAACATAGCCTGCATCCTTCAACCCGCTGCTTACCATTGCATCGGCGATTTCGCGCACGGTCTTGTCATCAATCTCCGTGTTGAAGCGATTCCAAGAGCTCCAGCCCATGGCGGGGTAGGGGCGAGCATTTTTTGAGCGACGACCCGATGGGGCGGCAGTGGATAGATGGGGAAATCGAGGGCCTTCAGTTCGCGCTTTGAGGCCTTGTGTGTGGTTAGGTCGAAGCTCTGGTACTACAGTTTGCCCGTCATGCGGATCGATGTGCCCTCGGCCTTGATGACGATGTCGGTCGGGGTCACGCGCGGATTGCCGTTGCTGATTTTGAAGACGAGCGTATCGCCTGCTCCCCACAGATCCTGCATAGGCAGGTCGCCATACCAGCGGGAGGTGATCACCCCCGTCAGTTTACCGCCTGTCTCTTTGATGATGACACGCGTAAAATCCGGATAGTCGGGTGAGTTGTCGAAGACCCAGTCGCCCTTTGGCGGTTTCGCCAGAGCCTGAGACATAGGCAATATCAGGGTGAACGCCACAGATAGACCTAAAATTCGTTTGCGCAGAACAAGGGCTCCGTTCGTGGCTTTACAAGGTCATTTCGTATACGGTATATTTTTTCTGTCATTTCGTCCATACTGTTAGGGGCCTCACGTGCATCGTTCTCTGCTTCTTCTGCTGTCCATGACGGCAACCGCTGTTGCGACATCTGCCGGGGCCGAAACCTATGAGGCGGTCTCTCCGGACGGGCGAGTGAAGATCGTCCTTGATAAATCGACAAACGGCCTCCCGAGTTGGAGCGTGGCCTATAGAGGGCAAACCGTTATCGCACCCTCGGCGCTGGGCCTGCGAACCGACCTTCAGGGGTTCGGCAGTCAGGGCTTCGTTGTCACCGAAAGCCGAACGCGTGAGGTCAATGAGGTCTATTCAATCGTTGTCGGTAAGGCCGCCACGGCCCCGGACCACTACCGTGAACTGACCCTCAGCCTGCGCGAAACCAATGGTCCGCGCCGTCTGGACGTGGTGGTGCGCGCCTATGATACCGGAACGGCAGTCCGCTATGTTCTGCCCGCACAGGCGGAATATGCCGAGGTGGGCATCTATGGCGAACGCACCGAATTTGCCTTTGCGGCAAATTACGACTGCTGGGGGCTGAACCTCGGTAAGTATCACAACGCCCACGAAGGTGAGTTCGACCGGGTCAAGGCGTCAGTGATCCGTGAGCACAATCTGTTCGATTCGCCACTGGTCTGTAAGACGGGCTCCGGAGAGACGACCTTTGCTCTGGCAGAGTCGGACGTAACCCACTATCCGGCCAGTTATTATACGCGCAAGGGCGACAATGGTCTGGGGGTGGCGGTGCAACTGCCGCCGCGCCTTGATGCCGATATGATCAAGCCTTATGTGGCCAGAATTTCAGCCGCCTCAGAGGACTTTAAGACGCCATGGCGCGTGGTCATGCTGGGCGACAGTCCGCGTGATCTGGTGGCCTCAAACCTTGTGGCCACGCTGGGAGCGCCATCGAAGATTGCCGACACCAGCTGGATCAAGGGTGGCAAAAGCGCCTGGGACTGGTGGAACGGTTTTAATGCGCCAGTCGCCAATCCCGGTATCAATACTGAAACCTATAAGGCCTATATCGACTTCGCCAAAAGCATGGGCCTTGATTACATCCTGATCGACGAGGGCTGGTACACGGGGTCTTCGACGCGGCCGAAGCCGGGATCGGATGTCACGAAGCCGATTGCGGCCGTCGATATGCCTGCCATTCTCGAATACGCTAAAGCAAACGGGATCGGCGTGATGATCTGGCTGCAGTGGCAACAACTCGACTGGCAACTGGACGAAGCCTTTGCCGCCTACGAAAAGTGGGGCATTGCGGGCGTCAAGATCGACTTTATGGACCGTTCGGATCAGGAGATCGTCGATTACTTCCACCGCGTTTTGTCCAAGGCCGCTCAACACAAGCTGCTGGTCGATCTGCACGGTGCCTATGCGCCCAACGGGCTCGTCCGAACCTACCCTAATTACATCACTCAGGAAGGCGTACTGGGCGCGGAATACAACAAGTGGACGACCCGCATCACGGCGACCCACAATGTCACCCTGCCGTTTACCCGCATGATTTTGGGGCCGATTGACTATACGCCTGGCGGCTTTGCCAACCGCACGCCGCAGACCTTTGTGATCCACGAAAACCGCCCTCAAACCCAGACGACCCGTGGTCAGGGTGTGGCCATGTATGTCGTCTATGACAGCCCTCTGGTCATGGTATCGGATGCGCCACAGGCTTACAAAAAACCTGACGGAAGCTGGGAAGACGGCGTGGATTTTATCCAGAAGGTGCCGGTAAGCTGGGATGAAACCCGCGTTCTTGAGGGCGATATCGGACAGTTCATCGTCACGGCGCGCCGCAAGGGTGAGACCTGGTACATCGGGACCATGACCAATGAAGAGGGCCGCACGATCCGCCTACCGCTCGATTTCCTCAAAGAGGGCGCCTATCAGGCGCGCCTGTGGCAGGATGGGGCGACCCCGACGCAACTGGTGACGTCTGAGGCCAAAACCGATCGCACTCAATCCCTGTCGTTGACTCTGGCTCCATCGGGTGGGGCGACGGTTATCTTAACTCCGGTAAACCGAGGTCAATCAAAATAAAACAGACAAATCAAAAATCGTATAAAATATACTTGACCACGGCGGATGAGGGTGGTTGTATGGCTTGGGATCAGAATTATGACGTTCTCCGGCGATCATGGTTCTGTCCCCGCCTACCGGCGGCGGTTTTACATGATTGCACCTCCTCTCCCGATCAGAACCGCCCAACTTCAAGCGTCCACCGCGTGTCAGATCTGCGGTGGACGCGCTTTCATTTTGTCCTCCGCCAAAACCACACAAAGCAAAACCCCCACACCCTGTTGAGGGGGGCGGGGGTTAAATAGTCCATAGATTGGTCTGGGGGTGTTTACGCGGCCTTGTTGATGCTCAGCGACGGGCGCGAGGCGGCGGCGTCTTCGACCATTTTGATGATCTGGGCGCGGCGCTCACCGATCAGCGGCATACGCGGCATACGCACGCGCTCAGAGCCACGGCCCATGACCTGCTCGGCCAGCTTGATCGACTGCACCAGATCGTGCTCGGCATCGAGGTGCAGCAGCGGCAGGAACCAGCGATAGATTTCCAGCGCCGTCTGGGTGTCACCGGCTTCGAGCGCCTTGACCAGCCTGACGGATTCGTGCGGGAAGGCCGAGGTCAGGCCCGACACCCAGCCCTGCGCGCCCAGCAACAGGCCTTCATAGGCCACGTCGTCGAGACCCGCGAAGATCGAATAGCGGCTGCCAAAGGCGTTATAAACGTCGGTGAAACGGCGCGTATCGGCGGCCGATTCCTTGATCGCCACGATGTTCTTCACCGGACGCAGCGCGTCGAGCGCATCATTGCCGATATTGACGCGGTAGGCGGTCGGATTGTTGTATAGCATGATCGGCAGGCCGGTGGCATTGGCCACCTGCGTGAAGTGCTCAACCAGCTCATTCGTCTTCGGCACATAAACCATGGCCGGCAGCAGCATCAGGCCATTGGCACCGATGGTTTCGGCATCGCGCGCAAAAGCGACGGCGCGCGGCGTGGTCAGTTCGGAAGTGCCGACGACGACCGGGACGCGACCATTGACGACTTCGACAATGGCGGACAGCAACATCCGCTTTTCGTCAGGCTCCAGCGAATTGTTCTCGCCGCAGGTGCCGAGCGCGATGATGCCGGTCACGCCGTCCTTGATCAGATCGTCGATTACGCGCTGGCTTTCGGGCACGTCAATGGATAGGTCTTCTTTGAATTGAGTGGTGACCGCCGGGAATACGCCGCGCCAATCGACTTTCATAGTTTACTCCAACTGCTTGCGTAAGAATATATACCGTATACAATATGCAATGATGCGGCGCAAGAAGGAACGTGATCGGTCATTATGCGGCTTTAGGCAACAAATGCTCTCGGACCGCAGACATAGCTTGCATCCAAATTGGTATACTGTATAAATATGAATTATGTCTGACAATTAAGCGAGGCCGCTGTGCGCCCTTTTCGCATGACGAAGTTGTCTAAGGCTTGGTTCTCTTGGGCCAGTCTTCCGGTAGCTTTACTGAGTCTTGGTGGACCGGTCATGGCCAATCCGGCGTTTGAAGCGCGCCAGGTGATCTCCGCCAGCAACCCCATACTGTCGGAGGGTCAGGACTACACGACCGATCCGGCGACTCTGGTGGCCGATGGCAAGCTCTACATACTCACCGGGCGCGACACGGCGGAGCCGGGTGTCAACGACTTCATCATGCCCGAATGGCAGATGTTGGTCACCGACGACCCTAAGTCGGGCCAATGGACCCACTATCCGCATTTCCTGAAGCCGGATGCGGTGTTCAAATGGGCGACACCCGGCCGCGCCTATGCCGCACAGATCGTGCGGGGGCCGGATAAGCGCTTCTATCTCTATGCGCCGGTGATGCAGGAAGGCTCAACCAACAAGGACGGTTTTGCCATCGGTGTGGCCGTGTCTGACAGTCCCACCGGGCCTTGGGTCGATGCCCACCCATCCGGGCCGGTCGTGTCGCAGTCCTATCCGGTTAAAAACGATATTCAGAATATCGATCCGACGGTGCTGGTCGATGAGGATGGCCGAGTGTACCTCTATTGGGGGACGTTTGGTCGCCTGAAAGGCGTTGAACTGGAACGTGACATGGTGACGTTCAAAGGCACACCCACCGATGTTACCGGCTTGACCGGCTTCTTTGAAGCGCCGTGGATTTTCAAGCGCAAGGGCATCTATTACATGGCCTATGCCGGGAACACGGCGGGGCCGAACTCGGAATGTACCGAGGCCGTCTATTATGCCTGTATCGCCTATGGCACAGCGACCTCGCCTCTGGGGCCTTGGACCTATCGCGGGGTTGTGCTCGATCCCGTATCTTCGACGACCTCGCATCCGGGCATTTCCGAGTTCAAGGGCAAGTGGTACATCGCCTATCATACGGCGGATGCCAAAGGTGGCGGGCATTTCCGTCGTTCGGTCGCCGTGGATGAATTGTCGTGGGACGACAGCGTAAACCCGCCACTTATTGAAAAAGTCGAACAGACCCGTGCGCCGGCACCCGCCCCGCAGCCTCAGCGTAATCTAGCGCCGGCGGCACGCATCGTGGCGTCGAATTCACCTGTGCCGGTGCAATACTGGATCAGCGCCCTTAATGACGGCAAGGTGCGCGAAGCGCCGTTGCCGCCGGATACCTGGGGGACGTGGTCGCCGAACAATCCAAAGCGGCAGTGGCTGGTCTATCAGTGGGAGCAGTCGCTGAAATTCAATGGGACGCGCCTCTATTTCTGGGCCGATCAGCCGGCCGGTTCCGGTATAGGCGTGGCGCCGCCCAAGGCGTGGCACCTCGAATACTGGTCAGACGCAGAAAAGGGCTGGAAGGCGATCTCCGCCAGCTATCCAACGGCAGAGGTCGGAATCTGGACAGAAGTGGCCTTCGATCCGGTCACCACACGTTGCCTGAAGGCGGTGTTTGACGCCTCAACCGATGGGAAAACCAATGCCGCCGTAGCTATTCAGGAATGGGAGGCCCTCTATCCGAAGGCCGTTCTGGTTGAGGCGGCGGATACAAAGGTTCCGGCGTCGCCGATCTGTTCGCCGATGGAATAGGAAAAAGCGCGAGAGAGTTGTCAGGCCTTCAATGCCTGAATTCGCCACACAGTATGGTTGGGTGCCTTTTCTGCCGCGCGTCAGCAGAGGCTTTTATGGGGAGAGAAAACGGTGAAATCTCGTGTTTTGAAATGCGGCCTGATGGCCCTGCTATTTGCACTTGGTGTGCCTGCGGGTGCTTCGCTGGCGCAGGTAAAGCCACTCGATGAGATGCCTGAAACCAAGCCTGACTTCAATCCGAAAGTCATCACCGTGACGTCTGCGGGTAACCTTAGGGAAATGGCCGATAAGGCCGGTTATGATGGCGGGGCGAGGGCAGATTTCATTTTCGAAGTGCCTGCCGGGACGGTGATCATGGGGGTAGCGGGAGGCAAAAAAGGACGCCGCGATGGAGGCCCGGCTTTGGTTAGTGGACAATGGCCTGAAGCGGCTGAGATATGGCTGCTCGTGCGCGGTCACGTCTACGGCGGCGGAGGGCGCGGCGGTGACGGCGGGGACCCGGTTCCGACGGAGGGAGGGCGGGGAGGGGACGCTGTCGTAGCCGACACCCCAATGACGGTAGTGGTCTTAAAAGGGGGCTCCATCAAGGGCGGTGGGGGCGGCGGTGCAGGTGCCGAAGCCGCAGCAGGACAAGGTGGCAGCGGTGGAGGGGGTGGTTTTCCCAACGGAGATCCGGGCCTCGGCGGTAGCGCGCGAGCGTCTGACACCGGCTTTTTTGAAGCGGGCGCCTTAGGCCGCGCCGGTTCGCCGGGCGGCGGCGGGGGCGGCGGAAATCGCGGCGTTACAGGCGGGGCGGGCGGCAATGCCGCAATGCCTGGACAAAGTCAGGTCCGTATAGGCGGAGCACCGGGCAATGCCGTCCGCAAGAATGGCCATGAGGTGGTGGTACTTAGCGGTGGCCAAGTCTACGGCGAGGTCTTCTAGAATGGATGCCCACCTGCATCAATTTGCAGACTCGTTTTCGCCCAACCGGTATCCACTTCAGCGAAAAACTCTGAGATATCGCCCCTTTCATTTCAACGCAATGTCGTATACGATATACAAAAAAGCGTTGCTTAAAATGGGTAAGCACTCGAGATGGGAGCGTGCGGATATGAGATCTAGCCAACTGTTTATGACCACCGCAGTAGCTCTGAGCGTCATGGGCGCAACGACGTGCTGGGCGGGTCAGATGACCGTCAAAGTCCCTGCAACGGCCTCGGCATGGGAGAAATCGCCTAATGCCAGTATGCCTCAGGGGACAGGCGACGGGCAGGCTCCTGCAAAAGCGGAAGGTCTGAAGCTTGTGGCGGGTCAGAAAATCCTCATCACGGCAACGGGCGAAGCCTCAACCTTCCCGAATGGGCCCCGGTTCGGTCCTGACGGGCAGCGAGACTACGTCGCAGACGATTATCCCGGCGGCAGCGGACGTCTGTTTCCCAGCAAATACGCCGATCCCGATGCCTTTCCTATTCATCTCAATGAACTGATGGGGGTGTTTGTCGATGCCGGAGGTAAGGTCGTTGGGCGTCCCTTCGCCGTCGGAAAGGCGTGGAAGGGTCGGGTTCCCGATGGCGCGCGCGCCCTCCAGTTTGGCATAAATGACGATGTGCTCGCGGATAATGAAGGAGCGTTCGATGTCGTCATTGAAGTGCCTGCAATGTTCCCTGATGCTGATCTGATCAGGGCAAAGCCAGCGCCTAAACCGCCGGTGATTCTACCGCCCTATCCGCAGGACTTGCCCGAACCCCTTCTACTTCGGCCTCAGTATAATCCCATCATCTCGGATGGAAGCCGCTACTCTGCCGATCCTGCACCTCTGGTCGCCGACGGCGTATTTTACATCCTCGCGGGTCGGGACGAAGCGCCAGAGGATGGCGGCGGATTCCAGATGATGAGCTGGCAGATGTTTGTATCTTCGGATCCAGCGACAAAGACCTGGGCGGTGTTGCCTGATCTATTGCGACCTGAGAAGATTTTCGGCTGGGCGCGCGAGGACGGTGCCTGGGCCTCGCAGATTGTTCAGGGGCCAGACAAGCAGTTTTATCTCTATGCGCCGATTATGGAAAAGGACTGCGGGGCCCGTGACTGTTTCGGGATAGGCGTTGCGAAGGCCCCCACGCCAGTGGGCCCGTGGCAGGATATCCACCCTGAGGGCCCGATCATCTCGCAAAAAGCGCCCGTACGAAACAGTATGCAAAACATCGATCCAACCGTCCTGGTCGATGATGACGGTCGCGTATACATTTACTGGGGTACGCATGGTCAGTTGCGGGGTATGGAACTTGCGGCGGATATGAAAACGCCAAAAGGACCGCCTGTGGACATGCGCCTGCAGGGGTTCTTTGAAGCGCCATGGATTATGAAGCGCAAAGGTGTCTACTATCTGCACTATGCCGCCAACAATGCGGGGCCTGCTTCGCCATGCACGGAAGCGGTCTACCATGCCTGTCAGGCCTACGCGACGTCGTCAAACCCGCTGGGGCCCTGGACCTATCGGGGTGTTTTTCTTGATCCGGTCAGCTCGGCGACATCTCATGGCGGGATCGTACCCTTCAAAGACAAATGGTACATGGCGTACCACAATGCTGATGCCAAAGGCGGAACCCATTTCCGTCGCAGCGTGGCGATTGACGAAGTGCAATGGGATGACTCTGTCTCCCCTCCGGCCCTCAAAAGAGTAGCGCAGACCCGCAGGCCGGTAGATCCTACCCCCACAGCGAACCTTGCTCTAACAGCACGAATTACTGCCAGCAATCTGCCGCTTCCGGTTCAATACCGTATGCGGGCTTTGAACGATGGTCGTACACCGTTAGCCCCACTCCCGCCCGACATGTGGGCCAACTGGACGGGTCGCAACGACGCGCAACGCCCGTGGATTCAATACCAATGGGATGAACCGGTCACCCTCAACGGCTCCAGACTGTTCTTTTGGGGGGACCGGCAAACCGGTTCGGGGGAGGGCGTGGCGCCCCCTTCGGGATGGCATCTGGAATACTGGACCGAGACGGAATGGAAACCTGTATCGGCCACGCAAAGCTACATCGTGAAAAGCGGCACCTTCTCAGACATTCAGTTCAAACCTGTAACCACGCGATGCCTTAGGGCGGTTTTCGACGCCTCTACAGATGGCAAAAGCTACGCCGCTTTGGGCATTACCGAATGGGAAGCCCTTTCACCGGACATGATCGTGCCGCCGCAGCAGGCCCCAAGAAACCAAGCTACCCCCAACTGCACGAAATGAAAGGGCTCCAGATGTCATACAGGAATTCAGCTCTTGCGGCTGCCGTTATGTGTGCGTTCGCAACCCCGGTGGTATGCGCCGAGACGATGGTGAACGGCATTCTGAATAAAGACGCCCTTTTGGCCGCGCAGAGCTTTCTGGATAATCGTGATACAGATTGGTACAAGGCGAACATCGCGTTTTTGGAGA
This sequence comes from Asticcacaulis excentricus, assembly GCF_003966695.1. Taxonomy (NCBI): domain Bacteria; kingdom Pseudomonadati; phylum Pseudomonadota; class Alphaproteobacteria; order Caulobacterales; family Caulobacteraceae; genus Asticcacaulis; species Asticcacaulis excentricus. Next base: position 956,198 of record NZ_AP018827.1, on the reverse strand, counting down.
CACCTGACGCCGACCTTAACGCGGTTTATTACTACCGCTACGACATGATCACAAAACACAAGGTCTACGGCTCCCCTGAAACGGGTTACACCCTTACAGAATTTATTGATCGTCCGGGATGGTCTGGAGCTTACGGCGCTATCAGTTGCCCCCTGGGGCTTCAGTTCTCCGACATTCGCTGGTTAAGGGATCAAAGGCTGGCCCGCGACTATGCACGCTACTGGTACAACACACCCGGCGCACTGCCTCGCGCCTACTCTAACTGGTTCGGTGCAAGCATGTGGGGGCTTTTCGAAGCCTGGGGTGACAAGACCTTCATCCTGTCGATGCTGGAGGACATGAAAACCAACTATCGCGGTTGGGAGGAAGAGCGTTTTGATCAGAACGCGCGCATGTTCGTCTGGAACGGCATGCAAGACGGTATGGAAACCAACATAAATTCGCGGCAAACGCCTGACTGGTTCCGAGGGGCCGAAGGTTTCCGCCCGACACTCAACAGTTATATGTATGCCGATGCTCTGGCGATTTCGAAAGCCGCAGCCTTATCCGGCGATGAGCCCACAGCTAAGCTTTTCGCCGAAAAAGCCGCTGATCTGAAAGCGCAAGTCCAGGCGCGGCTCTGGGATCCATCGCGCAAGTTCTTTTTCCACATGTTTGCTAATGACGAACAGGATGGGATCAAGGCAGGCACATTGACCTACCAGACCGGCAAGTTTGCCGGAAACCCGCATGGCAGAGAACTCATCGGGTACATTCCATGGCAGTTTAACCTGCCGGACCCAGGTTATGAAGAAGCCTGGAAATGGGTTACTGATCCCGAAGGCTTTTACGCCCGCTACGGTCTGACGTCGGTCGAACGCAATGACCCGCTCTTCCGGATCAGTCGTCGCTGTTGCGAATGGAGTGGGACGTCATGGCCCTACGCTACGGCTCAGACGCTGGAAGCCATGGCGAATCTTCTCAACAACTATCAGCAGTCTGTCGTTACAAAGGCAGACTACTATAAGGTTCTGAAGTCCTATATTACATCTCAGTTTAAAGATGGTCAGCCTTTTATCGCCGAAGCCAATAATCCCGATACGGGTGAGTGGCAGATCGTGCCGGGCCATAGCGAACATTACTTCCATTCCTCATATCCGGACCTGATCATCACCGGGCTCGCTGGGCTGCGGCCGCGCGCCGACAATCGCCTTGAGGTCAATCCCCTCATTCCGGATGATTGGAATTACTTCGCTATAGACGATGTACCCTACCACGGACATCTGGTTTCCTTGGTTTGGGATAAGGACGGGAAGCGCTACGGTAGGGGGGCAGGTCTTAGTCTTTTTGTCAACGGAACACGGGTCGCGCACAGTCCAACAGTGCAAAAAATCGAAGTTGATCTGCCTGCAACCCAATCCGTACAGAATGTCACAGATGATCGGGTGAATTTCGCAGTCAACAATGACGGTCATTACTTTCCTAATATCCGGGCGACCTACACAAATCCAGAAACACCTCTTCAGACACTCAATGATGGAGCCGCCTGGTACCTTAAAGCGCCAGCCAATCGCTGGACCACCGAGGGGTCTCCCAATCGATCAGATGCCCTCATTCTCAATCTCGGGGCCAAACGCCCGGTTGATTATCTGACACTGTACTTTCTTGATGATGAGAAGGGTATAGTTCCACCGGCCGCCTACAAGGTGGAATACTGGACGGGAACGCAATGGCGAAACGTTCCCGGTGAAACCCGCAGGCCGCAGAAGGCGCAGGGACGCAAACCCAATAGGGTTCAGTTTGGTCAGACTATTGAGGCCGAACGATTCCGCGTTTCATTCACACATGCTAAGGGTGGCTTTACCGGACTTACCGAAATTGAAGCCTGGGGCAGGGCAAGCCTTCCCCTCACAGCGCCCACCGCACCAGTAGAAGACCTCGCCTATAATCCGGGTAATCAGCCTTTTCCAAAAGTCTCCGCCTCTTACACATCCCCCTTCGATCGGGTAGAAGAGATCAACGATGGAAAAGTTCTGTTCACTTCCAACTCACGCAACCGCTGGACGGCGTATGACTCGCCAAACAGCGAGGACTGGGTCAGCGTTGATTTCGGGGCGAGCAAGACGGTAGCGAGGCTGGAGCTATATTTGTTCGGCGATGCCGACGCAGTGCGCGCGCCCACCAACTACACGGTTAGTTATTGGGATGGTCAGGCCTGGCAGCCTTTCGATGTTCTTTCCAGGTCGCCTGATAAACCAAGGACTTCGGCCATGAATACAGTGGTCGTAAAACCTGTGCAGACGCAGAAAATCCGCGTGACCTTCAAGCACGACGGTAAAGGGCGAACAGGCGTTACGGAGTTAATGGCCTTCACCAATCCGTAGTAAGGTTTAGATGTGCGTGATCGTGAAGCGCATTCGGACCTCTTTCAAGGTCTGCACGAGCAGCTAAGGGTGGTGCAGCCCAGGTTTTTGAGACGGTGAAGACCGAATTCCAGAGGCCTCGGATGCACCACGACGCTGACCCCGGCGTGGGTCTGGTATTTGCGCACGCCCTCAGCTTATACCAGCCTGCAAAGACGATGACCCAGACGTGAGTTTTAACGTCCGCGAACAGTGATGCCCCGATGCCCGGCACGTTTGAAAAATCCGACACCGGCTTTACCGGCACCATCAAGACCGTCTCGCTGAACTTCAAGGCCAAGATCGTCGAAACCGAAGGCGGCTCCGAAAATGCCTCCGACACGGTACGTGTCATCGCCGAGTGCGACGACGTTGAGAGCCTGCGGCTAGAGCGATGTGCGGAAAAGTGTGAACGGTTTTCCGCAAAAACATCGCGACAAAACAAAAATTTAGAGCGAAATGGCGATTCCACTCAAAGTCATTTCGCTCTGGTCTGCCCCGGACCTGACACCCCGACGGCCCCCACACACTGATCATTTGGGCAGTTGTGCGGGCTGGTTGGCGCACCGTCGGGCTATCTGCGCCAGCTCCCGGCCCCTCTGGCCGCCATTAACCTACAGCATGGTCTGCTGAACCACCGCGCCGAACTGATCAAGACGCTTGAGACCGACCCCGGTGGGCTTGAATTGCGTGCCGTTACCGGACCCGACTATGGCCGCATCTGGGATTATGAACTGGTGCAGGCCGTCCAAAAGATCGCCGGAAATGGTCTGGGCGATACGCGCTGGAAGGTCCCCGGGGTGCTGGACTGGGGCACGATGACCCACAATCCCTTTGTCGATGTGACGAAGGAAACCACGACGCTTTATGCCTCAGATCGTGACGTGTTTTTGTTCCTCGTCGACGACACCCACCCCATCGAAGCCGGGCGTCTGCCTAATGGCGAGCCCGATCTATATTTCCGGGGCTTTTATGCGTGGAATTCCGAAGTGGGCTCAAAAACGCTTGGGATTGCCTCGTTTTATCTGCGTGCCGTGTGCCAGAACCGCAATCTCTGGGGCGTCGAAAACTTTCAGGAAATCAGCATTCGCCACAGCAAAAATGCCGCCAGCCGCTTTGCGTGGGAGGCCGCCCCGGCGCTTACAAAGTTTGCCAATTCCTCGCCCGCAGCCTTCATTGAAGGCATCAAGGCCGCGCGCGAAACCGTGGTCGCAAAGACCGATGAAGACCGCGAAGACTTCCTGAAAAAGCGCGGCTTCTCGAAACCCGAAACCGCCAAAATCATCGAAACCGTGCTCAATGAAGAAGGCAAAAAGCCCGAAAGCGTCTTCGATTTTGTGCAAGGCCTGACCGCTCTGGCGCGCTCAAAACCGCATCAGGACGCCCGTCTGGACCTCGAAACCAAGGCCCGAAAACTGATGGCCGCGGTCCTCTGACGCGCCCCCGCCGCGCGGTCTTTCGGGCCGCGCGGTCCCTCTCTTTTGGCCGGGTCCCGCGGGTGTCGGAGGCCGCGGCTCGCCATGCCTGCGGCCTGGCTCGCGAGGTCGATGGAGGGCAATGGAGACCGCTGGGCAGAGGGGAGTCTGATCGGCGGGGAGTGGATTTCGACACTCCCGACACCCCTTACGGGGCCGCATCCTTGGGGCGAAACCGCTGTGGTTTTGCTGTTCTATCGCAAGGAAACGATCCCATGTCCGATGAAAACGCGCGGGCTGCCAGCGCCAAAAAAGGCAGCCCGTTTCTCAATACCGATCAGGCCGCCCACTATATGGGGCTGTCACGCAGGACCCTCGAAAAGTTTCGCGCCGAAGGGCAGGGGCCCGTCTATCGCCGCCATGGCCGCTATGTCCGCTACCATATCGACGACATCGACGGCTGGTCGCGCGCCTCTGGCCAGACCGACGTGCCTGTCGAGGCGCGGGTGTAATGAAAGCCCCCAAGATTTCGACGAGGTTAAGCCGCAGACGATGGCTGGTTATTGGTCTGAGCGTTGGTGCTCTGATCGGTTTGGGTCTCTCTGGGCAACCACAGAATCCGCCCTCGCTGATCTATAATGCCAGTCCCAGTGTGCCGATCGGCCACTATTTCGTCGCACCCGTCCGAGAGCTGGAGACGGGTGATCTGGTGGTCGCGCGCCTGCCTCAGGCCGCCCGTGAATTGGCTGATGAAAGGCGCTATGTGCCCGCAACGGTTCCCGTGCTCAAACACGTGGCGGCGATTGGCGGAGACGCGGTCTGTGCCATGGACGCCGATATACGGATCAACGGAAAACAGGTGGCGAAGCGCCGTGAGCGGGATCGGTTGAACCGGCCCTTGCCATGGTGGCGGAGCTGTCGGCAGTTGCGTTCAGACGAGGTGTTTCTTCTCAACACGGCTGCGCCGGACTCGTTTGACAGCCGCTATTTTGGGCCGGTCAGCCTCGACCACGTGATCGGAAAGGCGCGGCCCCTATGATCCGCTGGAAATCGCTTTTAAGCGCGCTGGGTCTTATGCTGACGCCGGTGGAAAGCCATGCGCAAACCTCATCCGCCCTCCAGCGTTGGGCTGAACCCGTGCGTGAGGCCTCGCAGCGTTTCGGCGTGCCCGAGGACTGGATTTATCGTGTCATGCAGGCCGAAAGCGGCGGCCATACCCACCTGAAAGGACAGCCGATCCGCTCGAAAGTTGGCGCGATGGGCCTCATGCAATTGATGCCCGGCACATGGTCCGATATGCGTATGACCCACAACCTTGGGGCCGATCCGGATGATCCCCGTGATAACATTCTCGCCGGCACCGCCTATTTGCGCGCCATGTTCGATCAGTTCGGTTATCCCGGTTTGTTTGCCGCCTATAATGCCGGACCCGCGCGCTATGCGGCCAGTCTGAAGGGCGAAACCCTGCCCGCCGAAACGCGCGCCTATCTCAAAAAGCTTGTCCCCGAAAACCAGCCACCGGTCACCGACGTTCCCTCCCTGACCCCCTCCGAAAGGGGCCTTTTCGCGATAAAACGCACCGCCGAAGATGGCCAGGGGCGGGAACCGTGACGGGGCGAGATCGTACGAGGTTCGGCGAGAGACGGGTGGGTTTGGGGCAAGATAAAAGACCGTCTCTTCGTGACGGTAAGTCTTTGTCTGCACATCGGAAATTCGGGAGATAAGGGGGCTAAAGGGAGAGATAGTCGTTGCGCAAGGGCTTGATTTCATTGGGTGAGGAGTCTCGTAAACATGACCTCTGATGAACGGTTTGAACCGAGACTCGGGCGGATTCGGTCCCAAACGGCGAAAGCGCCCAAATCCTTCCGATCCAGCGTGATCGGTGCGGTTCAGCGCGCCGGTTGCGTCAAGCGGGCAGGAATGGCGGCGACAAAGACCAGTGGAACCTATGGCCGTGGCGCCGGCGTCGGGCGGATCCTGACCGCCGGTACCACGCGAGGCCGAACGGCCCGGCGTGTGGTGGTCAAGGCGCGGTTTGTTCGCCTGGCCGGGAAAGGCCTTCGCGCCGCGGCCGCACACCTCGCCTATCTTCAGCGCGACGGCGTCACCCGCGAGGGTGCGCGCGGCGTCCTCTACGGCCCGCAGGCCGACCGCATAGAGGCCTCTGAGTTCATGGGACGCTGCGATGGGGATCGCCATCAGTTCCGCTTCATCGTCGCGCCAGAAGACGCCCACCTCTATGACGACCTCAAACCGCTGACCCGTAAGGTCATGCAATAGATGGAAGCCGATCTGGGAACGAAGCTCGACTGGGCGGCCGTAGACCATTTCAACACCGGCCATCCGCACACCCATATCGTGGTCCGTGGTCGCGATGATCGCGACAGGGATCTGGTGATCGCCCGCGAATATCTGAGCGAAGGGTTTCGCGAGCGGGTGCAGGCCCAGGTCAGCCTCGATCTGGGACCCCGCTCGGAGCGGGAAATCGCCCAGGCCCTGCAGGTCGAGGTCAGTCAGGAACGCCTGACCTCTATCGACCGCCAGCTCCGCCGCGAGGCCGACGATCAGGGGTATGTTATGGGAGGTCACCGCGACACGGTGATGAGGGCTGCCCGTGCCGGACGGCTGGTCAAACTGGAAGCACTCGGTCTGGCCGAAAGAGCGTCGGGCGGGCGATGGCGTCTTGACCCTGAAATGGAGACGACGCTGCGCCAGATAGGAGAGCGGGGAGATATCATCAAAACCCTGCACCGCGCCCTGACAGACCGCGGGTTAGAGGCGACGTTGTCAGAGACGCAGATGCATCTGCCTTCGTCGGACTCGTCGCTGTCCGCGGGCACACTGACCGGTCGCCTGATTGAGCGCGGGGTCCTCGATGAACAAAGCGATCGCCACTACGTCATACTGGAAGGCATTGATGGCCGTACCCATTTCGTCGATATAGGGCAGGGCACCGCGACAGAGGCACTGCCCAAAGAGGCGATCCTTCAGGTGACGTCCCGCCAGCCGGACATCCGGGAGGTCGATCGAACGGTGCTCGCGGTGGCGCAAGCCAATGGCGGTTACTACACGACCGAGATGCACCTGCGGTTCGATCTCACCGCCCGCCTGTCTTTCGCCGAAACCCATACCCGGCGTCTGGAGGCGATCCGCCGCACGACCGGGGCTATCGACCGGCTGCCCGACGGTCGGTTCCGTATCGACCCTGACTACCTCGATAAGGCCCTGGCTTATGAGCGCAAAGACGTGGCGCGCTCGCCGGTTTCGATTACGGTACAGGCGTCACGAACCCTCGATAAACTGGTCAGCTATAAGGGCGTGACCTGGCTTGACCGTCAGTGGGTCACAGGCCGGTCTACTGACTATGCGCACACGGGCTTTGGACAAGCGCTTCGCTCCGCCTTGCAGGCGCGACGTCAATGGCTGCTGGAGGAAGGGCTCTGGATGCCCGTTACGGGTCCGGGGGCTGAGACCCTGGACCCGTCTGTTCTCAAGACCTTGCATCAGCGGGAAATGACCGAAGTCGCCGTGGGTCTGGAGGCCATCACCGGAAAGACCTGTCGCACCGTACCGAGAGGCGGCCTGGTGGAGGGACGGCTGCGGGAAATCATCGCGACGGAATCGGAGAAATACGCCGTGGTCGAACGGGCCAAAGACTTCGCCCTTGTGCCGTGGCGGCCCGTTCTCGACAAACACATCGGGCAGGAAGTCTCGGGTCTGATGCGCGAAGGGGGGATTAACTGGACCATCGGCCGGGCGCGGGGCCTCGAAATCGATTAACCCGCTCCTGTCGTGGACGATCCTTGTGGCCGCGCGCTTGCAGTTGTGGCACACTGTAACCTGAGAGGCATTGACCGATGACCATGCAGACCCGCGTCAAGGAAGTGACGCTCCAGGCGTTACGCGAAGCGATCGCGTCGGGTGATCCGGGCGATTACAGCTGTCTCTTTGATGGCCGCAGCGATCTTTCGACCTGGAGCCGACAGGCCCGAGAACTCGACCAGTTCGCGCAAGGCCGGGGCTTTCGGTCACGCGCACACCCGTCCGCCATGGGCGCCAACCTTGTTGATCTGATTGTCGTGCGGATCCAGGCCTAGGATGGCGCGTTTGCCAGAGGTCCTGACGTGTCTAACATGACTTTTGACGAAGAGCGGGCTAAAGGATAGTGGTCACAGACACTACCTTTAACAGTAATCGTCTTGAAGACGGTATAGGGCAACAGACATTGGAACAAAAAGCAGATACGACCAATCTCGTCGTTGAAATCGTCACGGCCTATGTAAGCAATAATTCTGTGCCTGCGGCCGAGTTGCCGCAGCTGATACACAGCGTCTCGGTCGCTTTGAACGGTCTGGCATCTGCTCCCGTTGCCGAACCTGAAACAAAGACGCCCGCCGTCTCCATAAAAAAGTCGATTGGCGCGGACTACATTATCTGTCTGGAAGATGGTCGTCGCTTCAAATCTCTGAAGCGCCATCTGGCCTCGAAATACAACCTGACCCCCGACGAATATCGAGCCAAGTGGAACCTTCCCAAAGACTACCCGATGGTCGCCCCAGCCTATGCCGAGGCCCGGTCCAATCTGGCCAAGCAAATCGGGCTGGGACAAGGGGGACGCAAGGCGGCGTCTCAGGTGGCAGCAAAGCCTGCGCGTCGGGCGAAGGCATAGGCTCAGAGCATCGTTTCGAGGGCCTGTCTTGCGGCATCCCTCGTGCCAATGCCTATGAAAAGCCCCGGGGACATCCCGGGGCTTTTGCCGTTTGGAGGTGGGGTTACGCGTTCAGGCGATCCTTGACCGCCTTGCCCGGCTGGAAGACCAGCTTCTTTGAGGCGGCGATCTGAATGGTGGCACCCGTCGACGGGTTTCGCCCTTCGCGCGCGGGCTTATCCTGGACCTTGAACTTGCCGAAGCTCGGAAAGTTGACTTCCTGCCCTAGAACGGCCGCTTCCACGATGCTGCCAAAGATCGTGTCAACGATGGCCTTGGCCGCCGTCTTGGTCACGCCGTGTTCCGTTGCGATTTTGTCGATGAGGTCAGAGGTATTCATAGGTCTGTCTCCGATTGAAAGTCCCTGACTTGCCCTCCCGGACAGGCATTGGCAATACCCTTGGTCAGGTATCCACTGGAGGAACCAATGGGCCTTTGATGGTGATGGTGATGGTGATGGTGATGGTGAGCAGGGAGACATGTAGCCACGTGGTCATCGGGCTCTGGTTTATGAGGGTAGTCAATCTTCAGGCAGGTCGTAAACCTCGAGCCTCACCTCATCGCCGTCGATCACAATCTCGACGACTTGGTTTACCAGCTGACCCTCGGGACCAAGGTGAGTCAATAGGGCCGCGAGGAGCTCGCGTTGCCGTGCAGGCGGGACCTGCGGAATGATTATAACCAGACCCGCGTGGAGGGGTTCTCGGCGGTACAGACGTCGGAAATCGGCCGCGTTGTTGGTGACGAAGGTATAGTCGCCCTCGATAATCCGAGGCATGAGGTCCCAGTCCGTGGTGCCGCTGAGCCCGAGCCAGTTGACATGATCGCACTGATGACCAGCCTGCTGCGCCACCTCTACCAGTGATGTGTGGAGACACTCGTCGATCAGGAACCTCACGCGCCCACGCCCGACAGCTTTCCAAGTGACACGCTGGACCGGAGGGTGCCGCTTCTGTCCGGCAGCTTTTTGGGGCGCCCCACGGCCGGATGCGCAGCCGCCCAGACCCGTGCCAGTTCCAGCCGCCGCGCGTTGAGTTTCGGATACCCCTCAAGGAGTTCGGCCTCAGACGCCCCGTCGCGCAGCATGGTGGCCACAAGCCGTACAGGGATGCGCGTGTCTTTGAAGACGGGTTCACCACCCAACACGGCCGGATCTGCCGTGACGTCCGATTCCGCCTCTGTCAGGTCCTTCACGGCTTTCTCGATTTCCTTCCGAGCCGCCGCGACGTCGACGATGAGATAGTCACCGGCCTTGACCGTTCTCACCTTTGGCTCTCGCTCAATCTCTGCAAAGAGCGCAAGCCTTCGCTCCTGGCTTAAAGCGCCCCCGACTTCTTTCCAGAGTTTGAGTTTCAGAACTGCCAGATCAGACAGTATGCGTTTCGACTTCACAATGCCCGGCCGGGATTGAGCAATCACGATGTGCTTGTCGATTGCGTTGTGCACCGCTTTTACATCCACACCTGTAACGGCAGCAGCCTGGGCAGGGGTAAAGGTTCGGGACAGCGCTGGCATAATTATTCTCCTATGGAAGGATAATTATCATGAATTGAGAGCTGAGTAAATTCTAATGGGTTTAAAACATGGCCTGGCCTCTCAGTAACCTCAGCGGTCATACCCTTTACAAAACTCCGGCCTTGTCGGGCAGGCGCGGCTGCGCCCGGGTTGAGAGTCGGCGTAAGGGTAGTGAGGGCGTACGAGGCGTAGATATGAAATCTCGCCCGCTTCGATGATCCTGTCTCATACGCGCAGCCGGATGCTGAGCGCAGCGAGGCAGATCCGTGACGCCAACGAAATTCCTCATCGGTCAGATAGGTCTTGTCCTCGGGATCGTCATCCTCGGGATATGGGCATCGACGCAATGGGCGGCGCATCAACTCGCCTATCAGACGCAACTGGGCGCTCCGTGGTTTCGGGTTTCAGCCTGGCCGGTCTATCGGCCCTGGCAGGTGTTTGCCTGGTGGTTCCATTACGAGGCCTAAGCACCGGCGGTTTTCCATCGCTGTGGCCTCTTGGCGGCGTCAAGCGGCGCCCTCGGTTGTGTTGCGGCGGTGGCTGCGTCGGTATGGCGCGCTCGTCAGTCGCGCCGCGTCACGACCTATGGCTCGGCGCGATGGGCGTCTTTGAAGGAGATAAGCCGAGCGGGTCTTCTCCGCGAACGCGGTGTTTTTCTGGGTCGGGTCGGCCCGGAATATCTGCGCCATGAGGGCCCGGAACACGTTCTGGCGTTTGCGCCCACGCGGTCAGGCAAGGGCGTGGGACTCGTCGTGCCAACCCTGTTGTCATGGACCGGTTCCGTTATCGTCCATGACATCAAAGGCGAAAACTGGGACCTAACAGCGGGATGGCGGTCGCGGTTTTCCCACGCGGTCCTTTTCAACCCGACCAATCTGCGCTCAGCTCGTTACAACCCCCTTCTGGAAGTGCGCAAAGGCATCAATGAAGTCCGCGATGTTCAGAGTATCGCAGACATCCTGGTTGACCCGGAAGGGGCACTCGAGCGGCGCTCGCATTGGGAAAAAAACAGTCATTCCCTACTGGTAGGCGCCATTCTTCATGTGCTTTACGCCGAACCGGAAAAGACGCTGGCCTGCGTGGCCCGTTTCCTCTCTGACCCCGATCGCAGCCTCGTAGACGCGATGAACTGCATGCTTGCCACCAATCATTTGGGCGGCGAGGGCGAACCGCCGCGTGTGCATCCGGTCGTGGCGTCAGCCGCCCGAGACATCCTCAACAAAGCCCCTAACGAACGCTCAGGTGTGCTCTCGACCGCTATGTCCTTCCTCAGCCTCTATCAGGACCCGGTCGTCGCCGCGACGACATCTACCTGCGACTGGCGTATCGCGGATCTGGTCAATGCCGAGAGCCCGATGTCGCTCTATCTCGTGATCCCACCGTCAGACATCTCGCGCACAAAGCCTCTGGTCCGCCTGATGCTGAACCAGATCGGTCGGCGGCTCACCGAACGGCTGGAGGGTGATCTCGCCAAGCGTAGCCGTCATCAATTGTTGATGATGCTTGATGAGTTCCCCGCTCTTGGTCGTCTCGACTTCTTTGAAACAGCGCTCGCCTTCCAGGCTGGGTACGGCATCCGGGCCTATCCGGGAGATCCATCTCTCCGGGAAACGCAAGTGCCCGCGCAGGAGTGGCGGTCTGGCAATGCCGGAGGCGGTGGCGTGTCCGCGCCCGCGACCGTCAGTGAGGTGTTCTTCCAGATAGCGCCTCGCCTCTCAACGGTCGCGGAAAAGGCCCCACCGTCTGACATCCGACCGCTGGATGTCGTGATGTCGCCGGTGCCGGTCGGCCCGACCGAAGGTGTGTCTCTCGCCAAGCCCGATTTTGTCGACCGCAAAGGCTATGGCGGCATCTACAACGGCCACCAGATGCAGACACCAGTGTCACCCTATCAGGTCATGGCAGGTACAGTCATTTCCGCCAGCCTGGTCACCGGCCTGAAATCCGACCTTCCCGGGTCGTCATCGCCCAGGTCTCGCAGCCTGTCTTTGACTCGGTTTCGGCCCGACACCTGTTGATCCCGGCGGGCACGCGACTTCTGGGGCAATATGACGATCAGGTCGCTTTCGGCCAATCCCGCGCGCTGGTCGTGTGGACACGCCTGATCCTTCCCGATGGCTCCTCCCTCGAAATCGACAATCTGCCAGCGACTGACACGGAGGGCTATGCGGGTCTGTCCGACAAGGTGGATTACCATACCTGGAGCCTGCTCAAGGGGGTGGGGCTATCGACCCTGCTGGGTTTGGCTTCGCATAGCGGCCAGTCCGACGATGAGAGTGACCTTGTGCGCGCCTTTCGGGACGCAACCCGTGACACCGCCAATCAGTCCGGACAGCAGATCGTCGATAAGGCCCTGAATATCCGACCCTCTATCACCGTGCGTCCCGGCTGGCCGGTGCGAGTCATCGTACACAAGGACCTCATTCTGAAGCCGTATGCCGGGGGTGCCGGACATGGTTGAACTCAAACTCCCGAAACTCCCGGATCGAACGCCGGTCAAACTGACGATCACCTTAGGCGCGGAGTTGCATCAGAGCCTCAAAGACTATGCGGACCTGTACGCGGCCGCTTACGGGGCCACCGAGCCGGTCGTCGACCTCATTCCCTATATGCTGGAGGCGTTCCTCCAGAGTGACAAAGGCTTTCAGCGAGGAGGTAAGAAGTAAAGAGAAGCCATGATGATCCCTCTTGAATCCAAAATCGCGCCTACTGGCTCATCGAAGAGCGAAGGTTAGGCTTGTCCGATGGTGTCCGGGCTAAATGTCTGTTTTGCAGCGACTGCCTTCACAAGAAAATCAAGAAAATACCTGACCTTGGCCGGCAGGTAACTGCGGTCAGGATAGACCACATAAAGCGGAGCGACCGGTCTTGCGAGATCGGGTAACACGTGCTCCAGGTTGCCTGAATGCACTTGCTCATCGACGAGCCACGCGGGCATCAAGCTGAATCCCAGGCCTTCGCAGGCCGCGAACATCAGCAGGCTTTCGTTCCCGCTAAGCAAGACGGGTCTGAAAGCAATCTCTGTTGTTCCTGTAGAGGTAGGGAGCCTTACCTTGCCGTCCCTCGCCACCTGGGTATAGGCGAGGTAGGGAGCCCCATTGAGGTCTGCCAGAGTCTGGGGCCGTCCGTGTTTCTCCAGAAAGGCCGGCGCAGCGACCAGCTTGAAAGACACATCACCCAGCTTGCGGCCGATGAGTCCAGGTTCAAAAGACGTCGCCGCGCGGATCGCAAGATCAAAGCCTTCTTCGACCAGGTTGACCATACGGGCGCTCAGATCAAGCTCAAGCACAACTTCCGGGCATTGGTCGTGAAACATTCTGATGAGGTGAGCAAATTGTGGCGTCGCCATCCAGACGGGAACGCTAAGTTTTAATCGGCCAGACGGTTTGATCGAAGTCTGTGAAATCCGGGCTTCAGCCTCTTCAAGCCCTTCAATCAGGCTTTGAACGCTTTCAAGATAGATCGTGCCCGCCTCTGTCAGACTGACCTTGCGGCTGGTCCGGTTGAGTAGGCGAGCCCCAATCTTAACTTCAAGATGTTTGATGTGCTTGCTGGTCATCGCGGTTGAAAGCCCCAACCGGTTGGCCGCCGCCGTAAAGCTCCGGGTTTCCGCTACGGCTGCGAACACGTGGACGCTGACAAGCGTATCCATAATTATTTCTCCAGAAGAAACCAAGCATCAACAAAGGCTCGGATGATCAACTGTAAAGAAGTGGCTACACTGCTTTCAATGTTTTTTTACAGAAAGCTGACTTGACATGACACGCCAATCGTCGCCAGCCGGTAAAGGCTGGAACATAGCAATCTGGTGCGCTCAGATTGCGCTTGCCGCACTTTATCTGATGGCTGCCTACATGAAAGGGCTGATGCCCATTTCTGATCTCGCCGCAATGGGTCTGCTGTGGACCTCAACTGCGCCCGTCTTTCTGGTAAGGGGCATTGCCTTTGTGGAATTTCTCGGTGCCGTAGGGGTTATCCTGCCGGCGGCAACCCGAATAATGCCAAAGTTGACGGTTTGGGCCGCTGCGGGACTCTTGGCCATACAGGCGCTCGCGATCCCCTTCCATCTTTTCCGTGGTGAAGTCGGCGTTCTGGGCTTTAACCTGATCTATGTCGCGCTCGCCGTTTTCGTTTTGTGGGGCCGCAGCCGCAAGGCACCCATCGCCTCGCGCGCCTGATCGACCCGACAATTATGAGAGACCAGTGCCGCGGGTGGACGAGACCGCCCGCGGCATCTTTCGTTGTGCGCACACCGTTTGCCTTGCGCTCTCAGGAGGATATCCCACCGCTACCGACACGGATAACGTTTCAGCCTATCTTTTGCCGATCCATGACCAGTTGTACTTCACGCGAGGCGTAGAGGCCTGGGCGAAGTGGAACCTGAACCGTAACTTCGACTGGATGTCTTCTGTAACCTTTGCCAATGGCAAGGTAATCGAGGAGATTCAATGGCGTAATATAGGTGCAAACGGGCAGGGGGCAGCGGATGATGAGTTCTCACTGATCAGCGGTCCGATTGCCCGGTCGCCCCGCTGGGTTCTGAGCAATACTTTCAATTATCGCTATAAGGACTTTAGCTTTAGTGCCAGGCACCGTTGGATGGACGAACGCAAGGTGGCAAGCAATCCGCTCGACACCCGTTATCTGCCGGCTCAGGACAATCTCGATCTCGCAATCCAGTATACGGGTATAAAGGACACACGTATCGCCCTTGATATCCGCAACGCACTCGACACCACCTATGTTTCGCGCGTTGACACCATGATCGGCGGGACTTGGCCAACCAACGTGGTCGCCTACGACATCTACAATCAGTTGCCGGATTCGGCGACACTGGTTCGCCGCAATGCGCCCCGGTCGTTCTGGTTGACGATCAAGCACGATTTCTAGGGCCGCAAGACAACCTTAATTTGAAGTTCATAAAGCAGATTTATCAATATAGAGGCTGCTGAATGAAATAAAATTAAGAAAGCAGAGTGTTTTTAAGGATCGGGCGGGGTTTCAAACGAATTGAGACCCCGCCCAATTTATAAGTAAATATAATTAGGGGCATTTTCCTTTTATTGTAATGAAATGGGTGATTAGAGCGCGGTTTGGTTTAAACTGGGCGAGGTATGATCTCATTGAAGCCTGCTCTGAGTGACAGGATATGCCCCTATTAAACAACCACACAGGTGAGTGAAACATGTTAAACAAACTCGACAAACGAACAGTCTACGCCGTGTTGTCCGCTTCGGTCGCGTCCGTTGTTTCTGTCGGGGCTCTGGCCGCCGCGACAACCTTTGTTGATACAGCGGATCACAAGGAGTCCGGATTTTCAAACGGACAGATGACGCCGTTCGAGGCTGAAGCCGGGGTCACGACACGTGGCAACTACATGCGTGTGGACCAGATCGATGGTGAGCCGGCCGTCAAGAGTTACTGGGCGCAGGCTAATTATAATGGGACAAGAGCTACCCGTGGAGCGGAGGCGCAGCCCATAGGCCTACAAATACACAGTGACGGGTGGTACGCATTTCGCTTTTACCTGCCCGCCGATTTCCCGACCGATAAGGAACTGGCTATAGCTCAGATCTTCTCGCGCGGTGGATGCAGTTCGTGGTCTTCCATGGTCGTTATACGCGATAACAACCTGTTTTTGGCCAGACGTTCGAGTAACGGGTGTACTGCGACCATTGAACACCCACTGGCGACCAACATCCAGCATGGCGCATGGAATACGGTTATACTGCGCTTCAAGGCCTCTGACCAAAGGGCCGGAGAGTTGAAGGCGTGGTGCAACAACAGTAATGAGCAATCTCCAAACATCAATATTCAAAATCTGAATTTTGGAGCGGGTGCTTTCGTGAACGGAACTCTTGATCCGAACGTGACCAACAATTGGATCAATCTCAAATTTGGTCAATATGATTACGACCATGCCAACTACACAGTGGGTGAGACACGTACGATTTACTTTGATGACGTTTCTATGCTTCGGGGTAATCCACAAGGGGCTTTCGGCATGGTAAAGCCCCAATAAGGCTGCGCCATATTTAGGTGTTTAGTCCCAGCAATTGATGGTGCGGTTTTTACACCATCAATGAGGGATTTTCTATCGGACGGGTTTTTCAGGGGAGCGCTACATTGATATCGAGTGTCCGCAAATGCCCCAAGTCCGATATCGATATCTAAACGTCGCAGAAATCTGGGGAAACGACCTTGTTGCATCAGCACCCGTCACGCCGCATACCCCTTCGCCCTCGATTCTGGTCTGCTCAGGCGAGCAGCCTTTGCGCCGTTGCCATATTGCTGGTTTCCAGCCCGAGCCTGGCGGCACCCCAGTATCCCACCGTCTACGTAAAGGACACGGATCGCGCGGCCATTAAAAACAAGGTAGCGTCGGCAGATTGGGCGAAAGAGGCCTATGGCGACCTCGTGAGAGCCGTGGAACCTTATGTTTCAAGGCACAAGCGTGATCCGCAGTGGATTTTGTCGCGCATGGCAATGTACTGGAAGCCAGGCGAGCGTTACACGCAAGTGTACCTGATCAAACGTGCCGACAGTGGGGCCGGGGAAATTCGCTTTGACCGGGGTGAGGGGGATGCGCCTGTGCCAACCGTGCGCCTGCCCGGAATGCGCGTATGGAACGAATACATCAATGTGCCCCTGGAAGACCGTATACCCTTCAACCAGACAGGCGATATGAAAGCCGTCTCACGCAAGAGGGCCGACCAGCCGCCGGTCATAGTGCCCTACAAGGAATCCGGCCACCTCATCCGCAGCAACAATGTCGAGATACTCACTCTGGCGGAGAAGGCAGCCTTTATCTATTGGCTGAACGGCGATCCGGACTATGCCCGTTTCGCTTCCGATATTTTTCAGCAGTGGCTGGTTGGCACCTACTACATGCAGCCACCTCTTGATCCTGAACAGGCTTCAGGCGGACCGGGGGGGTACGCGCCCGGTGGCATTCTCGGCTATTATGATTACGAGCAGATCCACGACGACCTCGGCTACCACGGGGCGTTAATCTATGATTTCCTGCAACCCTACCTACAAGACCATCCATCGGACGCGGTGAAGACAACGGGAAAGTCACCCGCAGAGGTCGCCGATGCCGTGTTTCGACGCTTCGTCGCGATCGGGTTTGTTCGCGGCGGGAAGACGGGCAATTGGAACGTAAACGGCTGGAACCTGATGCTGCCCCAGATCCTCGTTTTAAAGGACGACGCGGATTACGCTGACGGCAAAGGCAAGCAATATTATATCCGACATTTCGTAACGGAATCGTCCGTCTACCATGACGCTCTGCCGGATATCCTGAAGACCTACGATCCGGCGACGGGCCTCTGGCCGGAATCACCAGGATACGCGTTCAGCGTTACCAATTCGCTGGTACGTATGTCGGTTCCGCTTGAAAACAACGGCGTTGACGTCCTGGCGACCAACGCGCTCTTGCAAAAGGCCGCACTCGCCACTTTCGCGTGGCTCGATTCCCGCGGCAACCTCATCGCCTTTGGTGACAGCCGGGGCGGCCCGGCGGATTTCTCCAGCCTTGAAGCGCTTCTGGCCTATTATGGTCGAAAAGGGGATGTGCAATCCGCAACGACAGTTGCCAGCGCGATTCAAGCGGGCGTCGAACCCGGCGCCTATAAACGTAACGCCCAGTCCTGGATCGGACTGGTATCGTCCGTCGACGAGGTCGTTAAAGCCGCCTCATCTGAGCGTTCGCCCACGTCGGCTCTCTCTGGATTTCATCGGCTCATCGTTCAGCGCAATCCCGGGGATGGCAGAAATGAGTTGATGAACGTCGTCTATGGGGGGCGTAAGGGCGCGCACCTGTCCGAAAACGGACTGGCTGCCCAGTTCTACGGCTACGGTTGGGCCCTGGCGCCGGACGCTGCAGGCTACGAATCCTATTGGAGCGCGGATCAGGTCTATCACCAGTCGGCCACCGGTAGTAACACCATCGTGCAGGGCTACCGCGAGGGGCCCGTGACCTTCAACGCCCTGAACCCGGCCGTGCCGACGGCAGGTTTTGTAAGTCCACAAGCGGTGTCTGACGTCGTCTCCTACGTTGATGTCAGTGCCGGCGAGAAGCGTCGCCTCGTTGCGACCGTGCGCACCGGTCCAGCCACCGGATTCTACGTTGATCTTTTTCGGTCAAATCTCGATACGAACGACTACCTTTTCCACGGTCTTGGGACCCAACTGGCACTGACGACGACCGACGGACAGCCGATCGACCTGACAGCCAGTAACTGGCTATCGGAAGATGTTGCTAAAGGTTACAAATTCCTGTCGAATGAGCGCTCAGCGTCGGTGTCGACCAGTCTTGTTGCCAAGTGGCGCACACCTGGCGGAACGACTGGTGTCGGACTTAACCTATGGCTGCCCTATCAATCCCATCGCACAGTGGCGACAGTCGACGCGCCCTACACCGCCTTAGTGGACGGTACAACGCCGGATGGCGCAGGCCGTGCGCCTAACCCCACCCCGACGCTCATCCTGCGACAGGAAGGCTTGAGCGGCTGGGACGCCCCCTTTGCAAGCGTCGTCGAGCCGATCAACGGCGAAAAGGGAAGCATATATGAGGTCAGGCGTCTCGATGGGGACGCGGGAACCAACGGCGTTGAAATCGGGTTCGGTGAAGCGGGGAAGGCGTGGGTTGTTCACGCGACGAAGCCTGGTCATTACCGGTTTACCGACAAAAGTGGTCCAGTACTTGAGATAGGGCAGGGCTTCGGTGCCGTTGTGAAAACGACAGAAGGGCGCGCCCACATTTTTGTAGGAGCCGGAACCGATCTCACCTACGGCGCACTAACAGTTCGAAACGCCGCCAATTCCACGCAATCCTTTAGCCTGACCGTTGACGGGACGAAGACCATTTATTCAAGCGAAGCCCCGGTCACCGTTGTTGTGCACAAATGGTGGTTCGGCTTTCCGAAACGCGAAACTTGGACGCTACCGGCGGGTATAAAGCAACCGTTACCGGAAAATCTCAGATCCCGCTTGGCCAATGCCCGCTTTTAAGCGCGAGGGGTGTCACTGGCGTCGAAAAGGGCCCCATTCTTTGCTCGTTTCCGAGATAATCGCGGTCTGTAATACCAACGACCGAAGATGCTGACCGCATCCGGCCGTTGAAGAAACGTGAATTTCTCATATATGTCAGTGACATGAGGTATTCTCGAATGGAATACCAAGAGTCATTTTCAATGACCCTTGGTATAAACCATGATTTTGCGGTTGTCCTGAAAGTATGATAGCGCTGTCAAAAAAGTCGGAGGATTAAGATGTCTCGTACCCGAAACTTTCGTGCAGCGCTGGCTTTAAGCGTCGCTCTATTAAGTGCGTGTGCAAGCCTGCCGGGCCAGAGCGCTCACGCGGCCGAGGGCAGGGCTGCGTTTGACTGGTTTGAGTACAAGGGCTCGGATGAGGTTTTTGCTGAACCTACGTCCCCAGACACGTATCAAAATCCCATCCTGGCTGGATATCATCCTGATCCCAGCGTGGCACGGGTGGGTGAGGACTACTATCTCATCAACTCCACCTTTGCCTTTTATCCGGGAATTCCCGTATTCCACAGTCGTGACCTCGTGAACTGGACACAGATTGGAAACGCCATTGACCGACCGAGTATGATGCCGTTTGACAAGCTGCACCTCGGTTACAACGGCATTTATGCGCCGACCATCCGCTATAAAGACGGTCTATTTTACATCATTACGACTTGCGTGGGGTGCGGTGGAAACTTTGTGATTACCACTAAAGACCCCAAAGGTCCGTGGTCAGACCCCATCTGGCTTCCGCACATAGAAGGCATTGATCCGTCGTTATTTTTTGATGACGATGGAAGGGTCTACGTCGTTCATCATCGCAACCCGCTCAAACCACGCTATGACGCGCACACGGCTATCTGGATCATGGAGGTGGACCCAAAGACCTTCGCACCCAGATCGGAAGACATAATGCTGGTCGACGGTGGCGATAAGATGCCGTGGAACACGGACTACATCGAAGGCCCGCACATCTACAAGGTTGGTGGACAATATTACCTTTCGGCGGCCGGCGGCGGTACGGGTTATTATCATGGGCAGTTGCTTTATAAAGCGGACAAACCTTTTGGCCCCTACGTAGCTAACCCGAACAATCCGATTTTGACGCAGTTCGGTTTGCCTGACAGTCGCAAGAATCCCGTCACGGCCACAGGTCATGCCGACATGTTTCAGGACACCAAGGGTCAGTGGTGGGCTGTGTTCCTGGGCACCCGCGTCTACGATCTAACGACCCCGCCGCAGGATCCTGGCCGTTTTGCCACGGGGCGCGAGACCTTTATGCTCCCCGTAAGCTGGAAAGACGGGTGGCCGGTGATTCTGGAGAAGGGCGTGGCTTTGCCCTATCGGCCCAAGCGCCCGGATTTGCCCCGGGATAAACCGCCCGCACTACCGACGACTGGGAACTTCACCCTTCATGAGAGTTTCGATTCAGAAAAGCTTGCGCCGCAGTGGCTGTTTATACGAACGCCCAAAATTCAGTGGTGGAACATAGCGGGTGGGCAACTGAACCTTGAACCAAGAGCAGATCGCCTGGCCACGGGCGGACAACCGTCATTTATAGGGCGCCGGTTGATGCACATGAGCGCGAGTTGGACTACAAAGCTGACATTCTCTCCCCAAACCGCCGGAGACGAAGCTGGCTTGATGGCCGTGCAGAACAACGAGCACTTCTTCGCGTTTGGCCTAAGTTTGAATTCTGCGGGTCAACCGGTCCTAAAGGTTCGCAAGCGTCAGGGTGAAAAAGACCCGGAACAGGGGCTCACCCTTGGGGAAGTTAGGGTTGGCACGAAGACCAATGTCCCCGTCTACCTGCGAACAACCATCGACAAGGCCAAGATCAGTTTCAGCTACTCATTGGACAATAAGCGCTTTTTCCCTGTTGTTGAAAACACCGACGCTTCGGCCCTTACGACGGCAGCAGCCGGCGGATTCACAGGTGCGGTTATAGGCATGTACGCCGAGAGGTCAGTCGCCCAATGAGAATCAGGTCAGAGCGCCCCGTGTTCCGTAAATGAGGTCGCTCTGATCGCAATACTCAGTCACATGTACGCTTCTAGGGCATTGTTCCACTAAGAAGTGACCCGCCTACAGGGTATAATGGTGAGGGTCAGTATGGGGTCAAGTCACGAGTCTCTCCTTCTTCGATTTTGCGGTCGCCGACGTTGCCCCTTGGAATTGATTTAGTTTAGAGTTCGCTCTCGCGGATTGTGACGTGGTGGGACGGATGGCTCTCCAGTGTTGTGACCTTCGACAGCCAAAGTGTGGCACCCAGATTCCGGGAGCGGGGGAAGTCCATCCCATCAGGTCAGTGATAGACTGGGCGGTAGACACACTGTGGAGGAAGTAGTTGTGTTGCCTGTCCTGACACCATTACCGAGCATGTGTCTAACCTCTTATTTCCTCTTGTTATTGGCAAAACCTCCGCGCCGGCCAATTTCCACAAAAGGTGTCGTTTTTGCAGTCTTATTTGGTCGTTGAAGTGAATAGGACACTTGGGTTAGACGCTTTTTCGTCTGAGCCTCGTGTGTGCGGACCTTCTCAATAGCCTTATTCGCCATCTTTTTCTGGTTCGCGGTAGCGGTATAAAGAGCCGCTTCCTGCTCCTGGAGCCGCGGTATCTCGTAGGTCGCCGCAAAGTCTCCGCTGCCCTCTCCACATTTCTATGCATTCAGGGCATGATGCGTTGATTACTCTTCGAGAAACGGGAGGCTGGAATGGCCGTTATCGCGACAGATGAAAACGCCGTGTCGCCAAGACTGCCTGCCACGAGAATCGTCCGATTGCCCGAGGTGAGGGCCCTTACGGGACTTAGCCGGTCAACCGTTTATGAGCGTATACGGGAGGGGCAGTTTCCCAAGCCCGTTGGGCTCGGTGGACGCAATGTCGGCTGGGTCGAAGGGGAGGTGATGGCTTGGATCCAACGCCGGATAGCGATCGCACGGGGCCACGATTCCTAACGGTTTCCGATGGGTTTTAAGGCCGGTCATTTCGAACAAGCGCTTACGCGGCGCATGCGGGGCCGGCTCCAACGGCACCATTGAGCCTTCCAGCGGCGTGCGTCGCGTTGAAAAAATCCTTTAAAATTGATAGTTTAGGGCCTCAGTGAGGTCCGCCGAAGTCCGACCCGTTCCGCCCGCATCCGGGCGTTTTTGGGGTCTTTTTGGGGGTCTCGCGACGAACCTCAAAAGCGAGACCCCCAAATGTCACTTTCGGACGCCGCAATCCGTTGTGTTAAAAGCAAAAATCAGGAATTCAAACTATTCGATGAAGGCGGACTTTACCTGCTCATAAAGCCCTCTGGTTCGAAGCTATGGCGGTTCAAATATCGCATCCACGGCAAGGACCGCGCGCTAGCCCTCGGCAGCTATCCCGCAACCAGTCTCAAGGCGGCGCGCAAGGCGCGTGATGAAGCCAAAGAAGTTCTGGAGAAAGGTGGTGACCCGGGCACTGAAAAGAAGCGCCAAGCGGTGGCCGCCTCAATCGCCGCAGCGAGCACGTTCAACATCGTCGCCGAGGAATACGTTCAGAAATTGCGGGACGATGGCATGGCCCCCGCAACTGAAAAGAAGACTCTTTGGCTTCTGAAGCAATTTGCTGACAACCTCGGCCCGCGCCCGATCTCCGATATAGAGCCATTCGAAGTTCTGCATGTGCTGAGGAAAGTGGAGAAGAAGGGAAATCTCGAAACCGCCCACAGGCTTCGCTCATTTGCGGGGCGGGTCTTCAGGTATGCCATATGGACAAGCCGCGCCAAGTCAGACCCGACGGCTATGCTGGCCTGGGCCCTTCGCACGCCAAAGGTGACCAATCATGCTGCGATTGTCGAGGCCAAGCCTTTGGGAGGCCTGCTGAGGGCTATCGATGGGTTCGACGGCTACAAACCTATCGGGTACGCACTCAAGCTCTCACCCCACGTCTTTGTGCGTCCATCAGAATTGCGTCGAGCTGAATGGACGGAGTTCAATCTGGAAGAGGCCTACTGGCGCATCCCAGCGAATAGAATGAAGATGGGGCGTGAACATTGGGTACCGCTCTCCCGGCAGTCGGTCACTCTCTTGCGAGATTTGAACGAGATTACCGGCAATCACGCCTATCTGTTCCCTTCGATACGTACCTGGCAGCGACCGATGTCCGAGAACGCGGTGAATGTGGCCCTACGCCGCCTCGGATATGGTTCCGATGAAATGACCGGCCATGGATTTCGTAGCACGGCCAGTACGCTTTTGAACGAAAGCGGTCTTTGGCAGCCGGATGCCATTGAGGTCGCGCTGGCGCACAAGGATAAGAATAAGGTCCGTGGTACGTATAATCGTGGCCGATACTGGAGTGAACGGGTTGAGATGGCCCAATGGTGGTCTGACTATCTCGACGAGCTCAAGACCACTGTGCACATTGACGCGCTGCCATCGCCGGGAAGTCGGGTCGAAAAGCTAGCTAGATGTGGTTAGAACAGGAGGAACTCGGCGCCTGAGGGTCCGGACTCACTATGGCCACCAGATAGCAGCGGCGGCGAGCGCGACGTCGCCCACGAAGCTTTTTATGTTTCGGTCAAAGTGTGTGGCGAGGTGGCACCAGTCCTTTAGGCGGCTGAACATGCGCTCAATGACGTTGCACTGTTTGTAGATAGCCGCGTGCACCCATGGCCCGTCAAGTGACCAACGCTGAAAGCTATCATGCCGTCGACTCACGGCCTCTAAAAGTTCGCCCATTCATCCCGGACGAGTTGCACCCCCGTCCAGAATACGGTCAATGAGCAGAAACTCTTCGGGCTCGTCAGTTCTCACTCCCCAATCGTCAATGACGAATAGCTTTATCGTTCCGTCCAGCCAATTTTCGGTTCAGTTTGAAATATTGAGATGGCTTGGAGAGAGCGCTACTGAGATCAATCTCCTGAATAATGAGTCGAACGCGGCAAAAACAATCGACAGGAGAATGCCTATGAGTGAGTCAAAAAAATTCGATGCTAGTGCAGTTGCTACTGAGCTGGCCTTTTTTGAAATTTTCTCTGGGGTTGGCGAAATTCTTCGAGAGCATAAGTCCTATATAATGGACATGCTTCCCACGGTTCTTGATGAATTCTATGAGCATGTGAAAAAATTTACTGAAATCAGATCCTTCTTTAAGTCTGATGATCATATATCTCACGCCAAACAGAAACAGATCGAGCATTGGGAAATTATAACCGATGGAAAGTTTGATGAAGCATACTTTAATTCTGTAAATAAAATTGGGGATGTTCATAACAAGATAGGGTTGCAGCCGAAATGGTATATCGGCGGGTACAGCTTTCTTTTGACCAAGATTATCAGGCGCATCAATGAGATAAACCTGCTGCCCTGGCGGCGGGATAAGTTGAATGCACTGCAAAGACAGACCCTTTCCACCGCAATCACTAGGGCGGTGATGATGGATATGAATTTCGCGATAGCTGTATATATCGCTGCGGGTGAAAATGACCGTCGGGATATGCTTGCCAAGATTGCTCTGGACTTCGAACAATCAGTGGCCGCTATGAGTAATCGAGTTATTGAATCTGCCGATAAAATTAGTAAGTCATCTGATGCGATTGAGGGCCATGCGAGTAAAGCCGCAAATCGTGTTCGTGACGTTGTCGGTACATCAAAAGACACTTCTCATAGCGTCAATACAATCGCCATATCTACAGAAGAATTGTCGGGCGCTATAGGCGAGATTGCAAGACAGGCGTCTGAGGCCTCCACGGCGACAAATAACGCGAAGTTGGACGCCGATCGTACATCAAGTCAAATTGAGGAACTCTCGATTGCCGCACAGAAAATCGGTGACGTCGTCGCTCTTATCAACAATGTTGCCGCTAAAACCAATTTGCTGGCGTTGAATGCGACGATAGAGGCGGCAAGGGCGGGAGATGCTGGGAAAGGCTTCGCCGTGGTGGCGTCTGAGGTCAAACAGCTTGCCAATCAAACCGCCACCGCGACATCGACGATTTCCGAACAGGTCAACGGAATCCAGGAATCAACGGTGGCTGCCGTGACGGCCATGAAGAGGATATCGGCTCTAATTGGAGGCCTCGACGGGATCGCCACTGCCATTGCGGCAGCGGTCGAGGAACAGGGCGCCGCAACACGTGATATTACGGCAAATATTCAAAAATCAGCAGCAGGAACACAAGAGGTCGTCACCAAAATTGGTGACGTTGCGAGTGCAAACGAGGAGGTTTTTGGCTCAGCAAAGGAGCTTCAATCTGCATCCTCGAACCTAATCGGGACGAGCACGGCCCTTCGGGAAGAAGTGGACAGATTTCTACGCAAGGTACGAGCGTAGTTACGTGGCCGTAATCGATGAGGTGGGGTGCATGACCTACAAACTTAAAGACGACTGCATTATTGACCAGACTGTTGAGCCTCCTGGCCGTTATTATTTGCGTGAAGTTGTGGACCCCTACTGCCTGGAGTACTGCGTTTCCCTTCTGAATGATGAGAAGCGCCGAGCTATTTTTGAGGCAATTGGACCAGAGGCCCTAACTGAGGGGTTGGAGCGGATCTACGCCGCCGCAGGATCGTTCGATGTGGGCGAAGCCGCGCAAACTGTTCGACTGGCGGAGTGGCATTTATACAATGCGCACTGGGCAAGCTGACAGGATTTTGTCATTACGCATGCATTCGGTAGTCTAGAGGCCCGGCTGAAGGTTTAGGCGACCTGCCTCCGCATCGGTGCGACGAAACCCTTCGCCCGCGGTATGAGATATAGTTGGGCTCAGGGACGCCCAGGTTTTCCTGCGGTGCGGCGACGCTCCGGGTTATGTCGTAACCGGAATCTAAAGGTCTCTCTCAGGGGATATAACAAGCGGACCCAATGCTTTCCAATTTGTTCCGGTTACCGCTTCGGCGAAGCGTTTGTTTGTTTCTGATGTCGAGGACCCGGATCCCTTCAATGGTTGTTGCATATTTTGGCCGAGAGTTGGTGGGATTGACCCGAAGATCCACAGAGCCCGGATATTAGTGAGGGCGTGGAAACAGGTGTCTTCAACAAAATATACAAGTCAGATTTTGAGGATGAATTCGGGCTTCAATGGATCGAAAAAGTCATTGTGTTGCATGATTCCGTGGAGTGAGATATCTGCGGTATTGGACGAATTGTCGTATCGCGACTCTTTTAAAATGGTCATGAGATGCAGGCACCAAATCAATTGAACAGGTTTGACGTTGTCCTGATCACCGGCCGGGTCGTTAGCCTGTCACGGCAGGAGGTGACATCCGTATTCCTTCACCCGTGGATACTGTTAACCTATTCGGCACTCTCGCTGATGACAGTAGCGATGAATCAACAACCCTGGACACAGGGCATGCCGCTTTGGCTGAGGGTAGCCATCTACGCCTTATCCAGCGTTGTCGGACTGTCTATCGCATGGATGACCCTCTTGGCGCTGTCCTGGGCGGTTTCCGGAAGGCTTTTGCGTAGAGTTCCTTCAATCATTTTTGATCTGACAGGCGCCTTTGCAAGCTTGTTTACCACCTACTGTTTGGCTATTTTTAATAATAGATCAGTAAATATTTTCAACCCCACAAGTTTATTCCTATATGTTTTCTACATATTTATAATCGTTCATGTCAGCATTGTTTTGTGGACGGTTTTTATTCCGAAAATTCTGCTTGAAATACGCTCTCGGGATTATTCTGTTGGGTCAATACCGATCGATGATGTCGTCAAGACCGATGAAGTGGCCCAAAACGAAGAAACCGTTGTTCCGGCGCAGAGCATTAAAGATGAAAAAAGAACAGTTGTGGTCGGCAACTCACGAATACCGCTTACCTCCATTCTGCACATTAGTGCCGAAGGTAACTACGTCAGGGTGCATACAAACCATTCGAATTATTTTGAGGCCGCGACCCTAAAAATGGTTCTCTCGCAGATCCCAGTCAGTCTCGGACTGCGTATTCACAGAAGCCATTGGGTATCCTATTCTGCTATCCATAGGGTTGACGTTGATGGCCGAAATTTGAAAATTACCCTGTCTTCGGGCGTAAAAGTGCCCGTATCGAGAAGCAACTTAGACTTGGTCAAAAAGCTGGTGCCGACGTTGCCCCCTGGAATTAATCCAGTTTAGAGTTGGCTCTGGCCCCTAATGACGTGATGGGGTGGACGGCTCCCGCTCCCGGCATCTAGGTGCCATACTGTGGCTGTCAAAGGTCACAACATTGGAGAGCCATCCATGAAAGAGGTTACCACGATCGGTCTTGATATTGCCAAGCATGTTTTCCAAGCCCATGGGATAGCGGCCGATGGGGCGGTTGTTTTTCGACGAAAGTTACGTCGAAACGAGGTTGGAGCCTTTTTCGCAGGGCTTCCATCCTGCCTAATCGGTATTGAAGCGTGCGCTACAGCTCATTTCTGGGCGCGGCAACTGATTGATTTGGGCCACCAAGTCAAACTCATTCCGGCAGCTTATGTGAAGCCTTACGTGAAGCGACAAAAGAATGATGCCGCTGATGCCGAAGCCATATGCGAGGCAGTCACTCGGCCGACGATGCGCTTTGTGCCGGTGAAGACCGAGGAACAGCAAAGCGTGCTGATGCTTCACCGCGTCCGCGAACTCCTCATTCGGCAACGGACTATGCTTGTAAACGCCCTTAGGGGGCACCTTGCCGAACTTGGGCTCGTGACCCAGCTGGGTGCCCGCGGCGTTGATATGCTGTTAGCCTTAGTGGAAGACGAAGACCACGACATGATCACCACAGTCGCTCGTACAGCCTTACTCCCGATCGCCCAACAATTGCGGGACCTGGACCTGCAGGTTGGCGAGGTGGATAAGCAGATATTGGCTTGGCACCGGTCGAATGATCTCAGCCAAAGGCTTGAGACTATACCCGGGATTGGCCCGATTACGGCCAGCGCTATCGCCGCTACGGTAGCTGATGCATCTTTGTTCAAATCGGGCCGGCAGCTTGCCGCCTGGCTTGGCCTTGTGCCGCGTCAAAACTCGTCTGGAGGAAAAGAGCGGCTTGGCAAAATCACCAAGCAGGGCGATCCCTATATCCGACGATTGCTGGTCGTGGGTGCGGCGGCCGTCTTGCGATTTAGCAAAAGCGCAAAATCGACGACAGCGGCGTGGGGTGCTGGAATGTTGTCTCGAAAACCGTACACCGTAGTGGCCGTTGCTATGGCCAACAAGATGGCGCGCATTGCCTGGGCGCTCATGGTGAACGGAACACGCTTTAACGGAATGACCGCGTAGGCCACCTGCGCAGGTTCAGCGAATTGGTGAGGTGCTGATGGTGTGATGAATGCGGTCGATACCGAGATTGGAAAAACCCGTCGTTGGGAGCTGGCGCAAAAAAAGCGCGATGACGTGTCTGGGATCCAATCTGCGGAATACATCAGGGCCAGCGGCAATGAACGGCCGCATCAAAAGGCCGGACACATGCCTGCACCCGACCGATATCAATACACCAAAATCTTCTTGCCAATAGGGAGCCGTCCACACATGCTCCCCATTTCTTGGCCTGTAGATCGGCGTCAAAAGAGAGACCACGGTAATTTCAATAACCATATGATTTCGATGAGATATTTGGAATGCCTGGGTCCCGATCGGCACCGATCGGGACCCAGGCATTCCAGAGTTTACTGTTGCAAATCTGGCGGTTAAAACGGGATGAGGACGTCCCGGAGTGGACGCCGATACACACAGCTTTTATACGGATTTCGCCTTCGGGGCCATAACCCCATGTGTTGGGACATTTTGTCCAATCGATGTTGCGCTCAGGGACCGCTACCCGGCGCAGCATCGACAATGGATGACCAAAATGAAGCGCGTACTTTTCATAACAGCCTGCCTTTTTCCCCTGATCGCGACGTCGGCTCTGGCGCAGTCTGATCCGGAGACAGTGCCTCAGGATACGCGATTCAATGTGGGGCAGGCCGAGGAGGTGATTGTCGCGGCCCGGCGCACCACGATCCGATCGCGCCTCTATACCTCAGTGGATGTCTTGTCTGCCAAGGCGATTGAGGCCGAAACGGTGGAGAATAGCTGGGCGCTTTTTGGCAGACTGCCGGGCGTTCTACTGACGGATTTCGGACAAGGCACCTCGTCTGGGCGGTTTTCGATCCGGGGTTTCAATGGTGAGGGCGAACTCAATGCCGTCAAGCTGTTGATTGATGGTGTGCCGTCAAACACCAATGATGGTGCCATCACCTTTATAGACAGTGTGTTCCCTCTGGAAATCACAGCCGCAGAACTCGTGCGAGGGACGGTTGATCCGCGCTACGGACTAAATAACATCGCCGGTAACGCCAGTCTCACGACGCGCTCAGGCGGCGACTATCGCCTGGCCCGGATCACTGTGGGCAGCTTCTCTACGCAAGAGGTGCAGACGGCCTTAGGGATACAGTCCGGCGCCCTGACCCAAAACTACGCGCTCAACTGGCGACAATCAGACGGCTTCCGGGATCACGCGCATATGGAGCGTAAAGGTGCGTCTGCCAAACTGGGCTATACGACCCCTTCGGGGGCGAGCCATCTGTGGGTGTCGGGACGCTACTACACCGTTACGGCTGATGAACCGGGGTATCTGACGGGCGCAGATGCGCGGACCAGACCGCAACTCTCCTACGGGATTTCCCAAACAGACGGCGATGAGCGGACCCTGTCTCAGATTATTGTGGGCTATGACGGCGCTATTGGCGAGAACCTGACGACAGAGGTGCGGGCCTATCACAATCGGTTCGATGACACCCGCTACATCCGTTTCTCTGCTTCAGCCTCGCAACAGGAACGTATCGCGAGCGAAAAGCAGTCGGGCGTCACGGCGCGCGTGCTGCTGACGGTACCGGTGCAGGGCTGGCAGGCGGTTACCCTTGAGGCGGGGGCAGACCTCCAGACTCAGGACGTGATCAGCCAGCGTTATCTGACCGTGCAACGCTCAAGAACCTCGCAAACGCGCAATCAGGCCTATGGACTGGATACCTATGGTGCCTATATTCAGGCGGTTCTGGAGCCAACGTCTCGACTGCGCATCGTTCCGGCCGTCCGTCTGGATCAGATCAGGGGTGGCTATTACGATTACCGCAGTGGGGTCGCGGCCCCGGTCAATGATTATGGCACGATCTCTCAGCCCAAGTTGAGCGTGAGTTATGCGATTTCACCGCAGGTTCTGGGCTATGCCAACTGGGGACGCACGTTCCAGATCGGCGTTGGATCGGGCAGCTATCTTATCCCACCGCGCACCGTTGATCTCGAACCGTCTATCAATGAAGGGTGGGAAGCCGGTCTGAAATTTAGCCATAAGGCCGTCAACGGTCGTATTGCCGTCTGGCAACAGGAGGCCACCGGTGAGGTCAAGCGCAAGCTGAATGATCCCTTGGGCGACTCGGAAAATCTGGGTGCCACCCGACGCGAAGGTGTCGATGTTCAGGTATCGGCGAAGGTGACGCCCACGCTCAGTCTGTGGGGGGCACTGGCCTGGCAGAAGGCAAAGATCATTACACCAGACCCGGCAGTGCCCGCGGCGCTCGGCAAGACGATTGATCATGTGCCGGCACATATTTACACGCTCGGGGTCGACTGGCAGGCCACATCAAAACTGTTGGTGTCCCTGGCCGGAAATGCTCAGGATAGCTATTATCTCGAGCAAACCAATACAACCGGTCGCTTTGGTGCCTATTCAAAGGTGAATGCCACTGTGGTGTACGCACTGACCTCCAGGATTGACGTTCAGGCCGAGGTGAAGAACCTGACGGATGCCTATTCCGAATATGTGTGGTGGGACGGGAGCCAAACCTTGCATTCTCCGGCGGATCCCCGCGCGGCCTACCTTTCGCTTCGACTTAAGTACTGACTCGAATGAGAGGTGGACTGAGGCGTTTGCACAGGTGGTTGGGTCTGACGGTCGGTGGGTTTCTGCTGCTGTTGGGCCTGACCGGTATGGTCCTGAGCTTTTATGTCGAGATAGATGCCACCGCGCACGCCTCCTTGCGAGCCGTGCCCACACACGCAAGACCAGACAGTTACGAGGCGGTCTATCAAACCCTCCGCAAAGCCGAACCAGACCGGGCGGGGCCATGGCGCATTGAAGTGCCTCAAGCCGGCGGGGTTATCTCTGCCCGGTACTATAAGCCTATTGAGACTCAGGATCGGGCCTTTGCGCCCCTCATCGTCTGGGTCGATCCGACCCGCATGGAGGTCGTCCGCACCGCTGTATGGGGCCGCTTCTTTGTCACATTTGTCTATGACCTGCATTATCACCTGCTCATTGATGGCCCAGGTAAGGTAATCGTCGCATCTGTGGGGCTAATCGGCATCTGTCTGATCCTCGCCGGTCTATGGCTCTGGTGGCCCCGCAAAGGGCGATTGAAGGCCAGCCTTCAAATCAATCAGCCGTATCACTGGATACGCACTTCGTTTGAATGGCATCGGCTCATGGGGGTAATGGGGGCTGCTTTTTTACTGCTCTTCTGCGTGACCGGCAGCCTCCTGGCTGCACCGGAATGGTTCCGTCCGGGGCTGAATGCGCTTGCACCGACATTTAAGGCACCCGACCTCACACCCTATGCGCAAGTGCCCACGCGGATAACCGTCGATGACGCCATGCGCACCGCCGCTAAAGTGTTTCCAACGGCGCGCATCCGCTGGATTGAGACGCCGGGTGAGGGTGCCGGGACCTACCGGATCATCATGGCACAGCGCTTTGAACCGTCTCAGCGCTTTCCGCGAACGACGGTCTGGTTGAGGGCCGACACAGGCGAGGTCATTGCCACTCGCAACCCCGCCCATGACAGCGCCTCAGATATCATTCTGAACTGGCTACATCCCCTCCATACCGGTGAGGCCTTTGGACTTTTTGGGCGCCTCGTAGTCATGTTTGCAGGCCTGTTCCCGATCCTTCTGTTTGCAACGGGTCTGACCCGCTACCTGATCCGGCGCATGCACTCGTAGATGCCCAGCACCAGCGTGTGCCTCGGTCAGATTAGACCGCCTATTCTATGCAGCGAGCATTTCTTCCTTACACAATTAAATACGCAGTGGTAGGAATAAGATGTTTGCTAAGTCCATAATAACAATGGGAAAAGTCTGGCTGCGTCAGTAGCCTGGGTCGTTTTCAGCCTCACGCGTGAGCTTGCAGAACAAGGCCCCTAAGGCCGCGGCACCGACGCCAATGGACAGGCATTCCACTTCACACGTTTCAGTCTCACAGAGAGGTCACCATGAAGCCCGAAACCCTCGCCATTCACCACGGCTATAAGCCCGAAGCGCCGCAGCGTTCGGCGGCTGTTCCCATCTATCAGACGACATCCTACACGTTCGATGATACCCAGCACGGGGCTGACCTGTTTGATCTGAAAGTCGCCGGCAACATCTACACGCGGATCATGAACCCCACTACCGCCGTTCTGGAGCAGCGGGTGGCCGAACTGGAGGGCGGTGTGGCCGGGCTTTGCGTCAGTTCGGGCATGGCGGCCATTACCTATGCGATTGAGGCGATTACCGATGCCGGCGACAACATCGTCTCCGTCAGCCAGCTTTATGGGGGCACCTATAATCTTTTCGTCCATACCTTTCCGCGTCAGGGGATTGAGGTGCGGCTGTTCGATGCCGATGACTTCGATGCCCTTGACCGTCTGATTGATGAAAAGACCAAGGCGGTCTTCATCGAGTCCATTGGTAATCCGGCGGGTAACATCGTGGATATTCGCCGCGTCAGTGAGATTGCCCATCGGCACGGTGTGCCGGTTATCGTCGATAACACGGTGGCGACGCCCTTCCTATGCCGGCCTTTTGATTTCGGGGCCGATATTGTTGTGCACTCCCTGACAAAATACATCGGTGGCCACGGCAATGCTATTGGGGGCATAATCGTCGACTCTGGACGGTTCGACTGGGTGAAAGAAAAGGCCCGCTTCAAGTGTCTGAACGAACCAGACCCGTCCTATCATGGCGTTGTCTACACAGAGGCTCTGGGGCCGGCGGCCTATATTGGTCGCTGCCGCGTGGTTCCGCTGCGTAATAAGGGCGCGGCTCTGTCGCCCCACAATGCGTTTCTCATCCTTTCGGGACTAGAAACCCTTGGGCTGCGTATCGAAAGGCATTGCGCCAATGCGCAGGCGGTCGCCGAGTATCTCACCAAGCATCCGGGTGTCGCCTGGGTCAATTACGCCGGGCTGAAAGACAATCGCTATAAGGCTTTGGCTGAGGTCTACACCAAGGGTCAGGGGTCGGGCATTGTGTCCTTTGGCCTCAAGGGCGGGCGCGAAGCCGGGGCCCGCTTCATCGACGCCTTGCAGCTTATCTACCGACTGGTGAATATCGGGGATGCCAAGTCGCTCGCCTGCCATCCAGCCTCCACGACACACCGTCAGTTGAACGCTGAGGAACTGGCCAAGGCCGGGGTTTCAGAAGATCTTGTGCGGTTGTCGATTGGCATCGAACATGTCGACGACATTATCGCCGACATTGATCAGGCTCTTAACCGCGCGGCCGGGTAAACGGCAGATGCGATAACGGTGAAAGGACATTCCGTCCCATGGGGCGGAATGTCCAATGACACTTTGTCCAGTTCTCACAAGCCTCTTAAAGGGATACGCCGCCGTCTACACTGACTGCGGGGCTCTCCATTTATGACTTCACGACCGACTTTTGCAGGACCTTCCAATCTTTGGCTTTGGTTCGCCTCACGTCGACATCGCGTGACTTTGATCAATGTCTCATTGTTCGCGCTCGTCGTAATCTTTTCGGGCAATAAACCCTTCTCGACGGCGGTCGCGGTGGCGGCTCTGGCCTTGTCAGCGGTCTATTGTTTCTGGCAGGCCCTAAAAGCGACGTTTCATAATCTGTTCGATCTGCATCCTTTCCAGTCGCTACTTATCTGGGTGCCTGGCGCATCAGCACTGACCCTCGCATCACGTGCGTTGTGGTTCGCCAAAGAGCACGAGCCGTTCTCGTTACCCTTTTCGCTCCTGATGTTCTTTTATGGTCTGCAACTCGCCTGGCTCACCATCTCCGGGGCTGAGTTGAAAGCCGTGGAAGGTCGCCTCCCTGAATTCTTCGAAAAGACGTAAAATCGAGTTTCCGGGTTTTCCGCTGGCTATAGAGGTCACTTGGAGAGATCGGAAGAGTAACCGCCTCCCAGATCCTTTGTAGGGAAATGCCCGGCCGTGGTGGCCGGGCACTGGCTCATTTCTTTATGGCATCGGCATAACGGTCAGATACGGCCTTCCAGTTGACGATCTGCCAGAAGGCGTCGAGATAGTCGGCGCGCTTGTTTTGATACTTCAGATAATAGGCGTGCTCCCAAAGATCGTTACCGAGGATTGGCGTGCCCTTAACCTCGGCGACGTCCATCAGCGGATTGTCCTGATTGGGTGTGGAGGTGATGGCCAGTTTGCCGTCCTTCCCGACAATCAGCCAGGCCCACCCCGATCCGAAACGGCCGGTTCCGGCTTTCTTGAATTCCGCTTTGAAGGCGTCGAGTGAACCCCATTGATCCGCAATCGCCTTAGCCAGTGCCGGAGACGGCTGGCCGGACTGCGCCGCAGGGGTCAGGGTTTGCCAGAAGAAACTGTGGTTCCAGTGTCCGCCGGCATTATTGCGCACCACCATAGGGAGGCTACCAGCGCCAGCCAGAAGCTCTGCTAGCGATTTCCCCTTAAGCGCGGGGGTCTCGTTTATGGCTTTGTTGAGCGTATCGACATAGGCCTTGTGATGGCGATCGTGATGGATGGTCATGGTTTCGGCATCAATGGCCGGTTCCAGCGCATTTGCCGCATAGGGCAGGGTGGGCAGGGTAAAGGCCGCATCAGCGGAGGTCGCGGAGATGGATTGCGCGCGTACTCCTGTTGGCACGGTGGTCGTCGCCAGCAGGGCGAGGGCGGTAGCGAAAGCCATGGACTTCATGATCGATCCTTTCAAGAGCGGTGATGGGCGACAACAGATGTCGGATCGGAGATAGAAATTCGATAAGGGTCAGGTCGTCGGGTGAGCGAAATATCTATACGTCAGGAGGCAGGACCGGGATTGGACACTTTGTCCATGGCTCCTCTCAGTTTTTGTCTGCGGGCACCGTCTAAGTGACGGGCGAGAGAAGGAATGTCACGCTACTCAAAAGCGGAGGTCATGAAACGGGACAAAATGTCCAAGTTCTTTGGGACGCACCAACGGCTACGAGCGTGAGCATATCTTTCGCTGATGCCGGGAAACCTAATGAAAACCCATCTCTTGATGACCGCGGCCATGGCCGCCCTGTCGACCCCTGTTGTCTCTCAGGCGGCCGAGGCGGGTGAGGTAACAACCGAGGTCGTGGTGACCGGCCGTAAGCTTTTACCGGCCCGTACAACCGAAGCAAACCGGACAGCGATCCCGAACCTCCTTACACCTCAGGCTATTCAGGTTGTGCCCGTTGAGGTTCTTCAGGACCAGCAGGTGTTCACCCTGTCTGATGCCACGCGCAATGTGTCGGGCGTCACAACAGATTTCGGCTTTAATGGCCTGACGCAGCCTTTGCTGGTTCTGCGGGGCTTTCCGTCAACCTCGATGACAGCGTTTGGCTCGATGCTGGGGGCCTCCAACTATTACCTCGACGGCACACGGGTCTCAGGCCTGCCGGTTAACATGACCAACGTTCAGGCGGTGGAGGTCTTGAAAGGCCCGAACTCGGTCCTGTTTGGCCGCGGCGAGCCCGGCGGGGTTGTGAACGTGGTCACCAAGTCTCTGCGCGCCATGCCGGGTCTCGAATTCGCGCAGACCCTGGGTGAATATGGCCTGTCCTCGACCTCCCTGAATGGCGGCGGGGCCGTCACTGACGATAAGACGCTTTTGGTGGGCGGTTCCGCCAGCTATTACACCACAGACTCGGTGCGTGACTTCGTCGAGGAAAAGCTGGCCTCGGTCGGGTTGAAAGTTCAATGGCAGGCTTCGCCCAACACGACGGTGTCCGCTTCGGCGGATTATCTCGATCATCGCTACCGCAATGACTACGGTATCCCGGCGATCGGCAATACCGTCGCCAACCTGCCTTTGCACACGCAGTTCAACAATGCACCAGAACTCTCGCACATCGAAAGCCGCGTCCTGCGCTTCGAAGTCGCTCATCGGCTCTCGGATAACTGGAGCCTGAAGGCCAAAGCCATCAGCTTTGATGCCGACATGCGCGAGGTCGATATCACACCCTATCGTATGGATATGGCCATGTCGGGTGCCTGCGATGGGGACGGGAACCCCTTGTGCCGGTACTATTACTATGCGCGTCCCGACGGCTCCAATTCGATGGGACAGTATGCGCTCGACCTGACCGGTAAGATCACCGCGGGCAAGGTCACCCACAATCTGCTGATCAGTGCTGATGCCTATCGCGCGAAAAAGAAAGGCATTACGCTCTTCTCCGCCATCGGCGGCGTGGATATCTACAATCCTGTCTTCACCAACACGCCCAAGCTCGGCGACACGGTCGTTCTCGATGCGCTGGACTATGTGGACTACAACAACTGGCAAGGGCTCAGTGTTCAGGATCAGATCGATTTCGGCAACGGGCTGAATCTGGTTCTGGCGGTGCGCCACGATAAGGCAGAAGCGGGGTATATTCTCCCCGGTGTGACGACCAATACGGTTGAGTACACCTCGCCAAGGGCCGGTCTTGTCTGGTCGTTTTCGCCCAACCAGACCCTCTATGCGCAGGCCCAGTCATCTCTCGCCGCCAATAATGGTCGTGATATGCTGGGCAAGGCCGTCGATCCCGAAACCGCGAAACAGACCGAGATCGGTTACAAATATCAGGCCCCGGATGGAAAGCTCTCAGCCACCGTTGCCCTCTACGAACTGATCAAGAAAAACCGGGCTGACTTCACGCTCTACTATGTGACGGGCGAGATCCTGACGACCGGTGAAGCGCGCTCCCGCGGGCTGGAAGTCGATGTCATTGGTGAAGTGACGCCCGCCCTGTCGCTGATTGCCTCCTACGCCTACACAGATACCGAGGTCACGCAGGACGCCAACTATCAGGGCAAGGCGCTGGCCAATGTGCCCGAGCACGCTGCCAGCCTCTGGGCCACCTACAGTGTTTCGGAGAAATGGCGTGTTGGGGCAGGGCT
The DNA here is from genome assembly GCF_003966695.1 of Asticcacaulis excentricus. NCBI lineage: Bacteria > Pseudomonadati > Pseudomonadota > Alphaproteobacteria > Caulobacterales > Caulobacteraceae > Asticcacaulis > Asticcacaulis excentricus. The sequence goes on along the minus strand of NZ_AP018827.1, from coordinate 919,087 downwards.
CTTCTATCAGGGTGACCGTTATGGCGACATTGGCAACACCTTTGTCATGCCGGCCTACACGCGGGTCGATGCCATGGTATCGCGGGCCTTCGAGGTCAGTGGCAAGGCCGCGCTTATCCAGCTCAACGTCAATAACCTCTTCGATGAGCGCTATTACACCGGATCGCATCAGTTTGTGCAGGACTGGGTACAGCCGGGCGCACCGCGCACGGCCTCTGTGACCTTGCGTCTGGCCTATTAAGGGGGCAGCCATGTCGATCAGTCGTCGAGATATGATGGGTATAGCCTCTATGCTGGCGAGCCTGGGCGTTATGGCACCTATGGCCAACGCTCAGGAGGCTGACGCGGCTCAGAGCCATGAGCAGATGATGGCGGCCATTCCCGAACTGAAGCTGCTCGGCAACGAAAAGATTGCCATGCTGGTTTACCCCAAGTTCACGGCGCTTGATCTCATCGGGCCCCAATACTTCTTCTCGCAGTTGATGGGGGCAAAGGTCGATATCCTCACGATGGAGGATAAGGTCGCGCCCGTCATGACAGACACGGGTGTGGCCATTCTGCCCACCAAAACACTGGCCTCCGCCAGACCGAATTATGACGTCATTTTTGTACCCGGGGGGGACGACCGGTACCCTGCGCGCCATGGAAGACCCACAGGTGCTGTCGTTCCTGAAAAACAGCGCGGAAAAGGCGAAATTCATCACCAGCACCTGTACCGGCTCGCTTGTTCTGGCCGCCGCCGGGCTCCTGAAGGGCAAGACCTGCACAGGGCACTGGGCGGCACGTCAGTCGCTTGAGGCCTTCGGAGGGCGTCCGGTCGATGCCCGCGTTGTGGTTGACGGTCAGATGGTCACCGGGGCCGGTGTTTCGGCGGGTATCGACATGGCCATAACGGTAACGCGGTTGCTGCGCGGTGACGCCTACGCTCAGGGGCTGATGCTGATGGCTGAATACGCCCCGGAACCGCCCATACCGGGGGGTACGCCTCAGACGACCGAGCCCCGGATGCGTAAGATGATCACGGACATGCTGGCGCCAATGGATGCCAAGGCCCGCGCCATTGCGGCCAAATCCCCCGTCTGAGACACGCTTTCTGGATAGATATAGACTCATGAAACCCTTCTTTCTGACCTCGACGGCCATCGCGCTTCTGGCTTCAGCCCTTCCTGCCATCGCGGAAACAACAGAGAATGCCCCTGTTACAGAGGTCATCGTCCGCGGCGCGTCATCCAATCTGGCCGCCGGTGCCCCCGCTCCGGACCAGAAGGTACCGTTCTCAACCTCAAGCGTTGATATTGAAACGGTAGATATTCAGGGCGGTCTGACGCTCAATGATGCCCTTCGCAACGTTCCTGGCGCACAGCCCGATTTCAGCTTCACCGGTGTGCACTCACCCGTCTTTATGCTCAGGGGTGCGATCGCCGACTCCGGGACGGGCAACAGCCGGGTCATGCGTGATGGCGTGCGTCTGAGCAATTACGGGTACGCCAGCGCCTTCGTTGAACGGCTGGATGTGGTCCGCGGTGCTGGGGCCTTGACGGCGGTGCGCACGGAGCCGGGCGGCAGTGTGAACGTCGTGACCAAAACGCCGCAACCCCGCACCTTCGCGTCCGCCTACGCCCAGGTCGGCTCTCACAATCAGGGCGAGGCCTATCTGGACGGCAACCTCGTTTTGTCTGCGCAAAATGAACTGGCCACCCGCCTTATTCTGACGCGATCCACATCGAGCGAATGGCGCGACGCGAAGGACAAACTCAACGGTTTGAAGTGGTCGATCTCCAAGAGCCATGCCGATCTCTACCGCGTGCTGTTTGACTTTGAAGCCACCGATCAGACCTACGAGCCGGATTTCGGGGTGCCGGGCATAAATGGTCGTCCGGCAAAGGTTCCACTCACCTTGCAACTTGGCGAGCCATTTGCGCCGTCAACCCTCAATAATCGCATCTATACCCTTCAGGGCGATCTCAGGCTGTCTAAAAACTGGCAAGTATCGACGCGCCTCCTGCACGCGGACGGTCATCAGACCTCTATTCGTAACTCCGTGTTTTCGGCGGTCGCTGGCCAGCCCGGCGTCTATACCCGCGCCACGGCCTATGAACCCTATGGGAAGCGCGATACCGATAGTGCTCAGCTATCGCTGACTGGAACCGAAACCTTCGGTGGCGTGGCTCATAATCTCTTTTTGGGCCTCGATTATCAAACCGAAGAGCTCGCCCTTCTGTCTCTGCGGGTCCCGGCCGCCAACTCCCCCAATATCAATATCTTCGCACCGGTGTTTGGGCTTGTGACCGCGCCATCGGGAACGCTGACCGCCACTTCGACCCGTATGGATGTAACAACGAAGAGCCTCACCTTACAGGATCGGATTGATCTGGGCCGGCTCGGTCTGGTGCTTGGTCTGCAATATGTTGATCAGGATTTTCTTTACGGGACGACGGGCGTGCTTCCGGTTCAGGAAGATCGTGTCAACCCAAAGCTCGGTGTGACCTACGAGGTAAGTTCAAACCATGCGGTTTTTGGGTCCTATTCTGAAGGCATGGCACCGAACCAGGCGACCTCCAAGCTCAACCAGTCCTTGCCCTCGCGTATCTCCAAACAGTGGGAAGCCGGATGGAAGGGGCGCTTCCTGGACGGTCGCTTCACGGGCAGCGCAGCGGCGTACCAACTGGATCAGAGCAATTTGCTCGCCGATGATCCCTCAACGGCCTATGCGTTTGACAAGACGCTGGCCGGGGAGGGGCGCTCGCGGGGGATCGAACTGGCAGCAAATGGGGAAATCAGCAACAGTCTTCGGCTTGACCTCGCCTACGGTCTGACCGAGGCGAAATATACCCGCAACAGTGAACTGGCTGGCAAATCGGTCGCCAATACCGCGCGCCATACCCTTAGCGTTTTTGTGACCCATGACTGGAACGCCTTCGCCTATACGGGTTTGGGTCTGTATGGGCAGTCAAAGCGCTTCGCCGACAGCCAGAACACTATCGAACTGCCGGCCTATGCCCGTGTCGATCTGACTCAAGGGTTCCGTATGGAGATGGCTGGAAACCCAGTGAGGCTCCAAGTCAATATCCGCAACCTGCTTGATAAAGACTACTATGTCGCCAGCCACCTCCACGTTTCCCGCTACATCCTGCCCGCCGAGGGGCGTAGCGTCAGTCTGTCACTCAAACTGGACTTCTGACCCCTGCCGAAAGGAACACTCATGTCTTTTGCAAAATCCCGGTCCGGCGTCAGCTTAATGGCAGCCATGGCACTGACCACGCTGGCGGCACCGGCACTGGCGGCGCCAAAATCCCAGTCGGTTGAAATCCGCTTTGCCGCCGCTGTGAACGGTGCGCCGCTCACCTGTGGTCAGCGTTACACGGGCATCGGCAGCACGGGCGCGAGCCTTGAACTGCAGGACTTCCGGATCTATGTGTCGAATTTCCGCCTCCTCACTAAGGACGGCAAAGAGGTGCCGATGGCGTTGACACCGGACGGTGTGTGGCAGGACGACAAGGTGGCCTTGCTTGATTTTGAGAACGCAACCGGCAACTGCAACGGTAACGCCCCCCTGAACACAACGATCAAAGGCACGGCGCCGAAGGGCGACTATTCGGGCGTGGTGTTTGACATCGGTGTTCCCTTTGAGATCAATCATCAGGACCCCACTCTGGCCCCGGCGCCCCTCAATCTGTCGGCCACCGCCTGGCCGTGGCGAGTGGGTTACAAGTTCACGACCATCGATCTTGAAACCGCTCCAGCCGCGGGAAAAACGGCCTCAGCCAGCGGCTTTTCGATTCATCTTGGCAGCACGGCTTGCGGGGAGGGGTCGTGGGTGACGCCGCCGAAAATGGCCTGCAGCAACCCCAACCGTCCCGAATATCGCTTTACCGCGTTTAATCCGAAGACCAATACGCTGGTCATGGACCTTGGCGCGGTTCTGGCGACGACCGACATCACCACCAATGCGCCGCAAAGCCCATCCGGTTGCATGTCGAGCGAAGAGGACAATGACTGCGTGGGCCTCTTTGACCGTCTGGGCCTGACTTTCAGAGGCAAGCCGTCGCAAGGTCAGGCCTTCATAACCGTAAAATGATCAAACGCGCTGTTGTCATAGGTTCGATCGTCGTAGCCCTTGGCCTTGCAGGGTTGCAGGCCAGCGGCGCTTCGCGCGTCGAAGCGCTCGGGGACTGGGTGGAAAGCCACTTTGATTTCAGGCTGCCCGCCTGGGCCCCCAAACCGCTGGAGCCCAGGGGCAACCCGACCACGGCCGCTAAGGTCGAACTGGGCCGCTATCTCTTTTACGACACGCGCCTGTCACGGGACGGCTCGATGTCCTGCGCCTCGTGTCATGAACAGGCGCGTGCCTTCACGGACGGGCGCGCCACATCGCCCGGCGTAACGGGTGAGCACACCAAGCGCAATTCGATGTCTCTGGTCAATTCAGCTTATTTTCCGGTGATGACCTGGTCGAACCCGTTGCTTCATTCGTTCGAGCAGCAGGCCCTCGTTCCGCTGACCGGGACGGAGCCGGTGGAACTGGGGCTATCCGGCCGGGAAGACGAGATGATTGCCCGGCTGAAGGCCGAACCCGTCTATCCCGCCCTGTTTCGCAAGGCTTTCCCACGCGAGAAGGGAGAGATATCGTTGGCGACCGTGACGCGGGCGCTGGGAGCGTTTCAACGCTCGATCGTCTCGTTTCGCTCGCCTTATGACCGGTATCGTTATGAGGGCGATGTCGATGCCGTCTCAGACTCGGTTTTGCGAGGGGAGGCCTTGTTTTTCAGCGAGAAGCTGGAATGTCACCACTGCCATAATGGTCTGAACCTCTCAGATTCGGAGCGCCATGCGCGCAACAGGCTGGGGGCCTTTGCCTTCCACAATACCGGGCTTTACAATCTCGATGGAAAGGGCGCTTATCCGCCCGATAATCAGGGGATCAAGGAAATCACGGGTCGCGCCGAAGATATGGGACGCTTTCGCACCCCCAGCCTGCGCAACGTCGCGGTGACCGCTCCTTATTTCCATGATGGCTCGGCAGCAACGCTGGATGAGGTCATTGATCACTATGCGGCGGGCGGGCGTACCCTTAAAGAGGGGCCGAACAAGGGAGAAGGCCGCCTCAATCCTCTGAAGAGCTCGTTTGTGCCGGGCTTTTCCCTGACCGAAAAAGAGCGGGAAGACCTCAAAGCCTTCCTGCGGGCGCAAACTGATGAAGAGGTCCTGCGGGACCCTAGATTTTCCAATCCCTGGCCGAAACCTTAAGGAGGCGATATGAAACTCAAGGTCCTGACGCTTGTAGCCGCGCTGATCAGCTTGCCTGTGGCAGCCAGTGCCCACACGCCCCTGATCGCTACGGTGCCGCAAAGCGGCGAGGTACTCACGGAATCTCCGCCGGAAATCGTTCTGACCTTTGCCGAGCCCGTGCGGCTTACCTCTCTGGTCAGCAAACATGCAAACGGACAGAAGCGCCTGAAATTCTCACCCGCAGGCGAGTCGGACAGCTTTACTGCCGTCTCCCCGGACCTGCCGGCCGGGCGCAATGAACTGAGATGGAAGGCCTTGTCGCCGGACGGTCATGTGGTCGAGGGCGTGATCATCGTCAATATCCGCAAAGCCCCCTGATGGACGGTGGATTGACCCTGGAACTGGTGTTCAGCACCCTTCTCAAAACCATGCTCTATGGGGGTGTGTTTGCGACCGCAGGGCTCATCTTTGCGGATGCCTCGCTTTACGGTTACCGCCGACGGCTTGAGCTGAACAGTCTGGGTCTGGCGGCCTTTACCGGCCTGATCGCGGCGACCCAGTTCTGTTTCCTGTTCCTGCGTCTGGGGGGCGGATTTGATGCGCCGACCCTGTCGGCTCTGTTCGGATCGGCCGCGGGCTTAAGCCTTATCCTTCAGTTCGTCAGCGCGGTTGCCATTGGACTAGGGGGCACTCGCCCGCTCATTCGTTTGGCGGGGGCCGTCGGTCTCGTGGCCGGACTGGCCTTTTCTGGCCATATGGCTGCGCGTGCTGGGGTCGGTGGGGCGATTTTCGTGGGACTGCATATCGGTCTGGCGACCTGGTGGTTCGGGGGGCTCTGGCGTCTTTTGTCGCTGGAAAGCCCGACTGAGTTAGGAGAGGTCGCGCAGAGGTTCAGCCAACAGGCCTTTGGCGCGGTTCTGGCGCTTGTGATGGCGGGTCCCTTCATGGCCGTCATTCTGTTGGGAACCGAAATCGACCTGTCTCAGCCTTACGTCGGATGGCTGGTCCTCAAGGTCGCCCTGGTTGCGGGGCTGCTTGGCCTTGCCGCCTTCAATCGCTGGCGGCTGGTTCCGCGCCTCGCTGAAAGCGAAGCCGCCGGTCAGTTGTTGCGCCGGGTGGTTAAAGGCGAGGTGGGGCTATTTGGCGCGGTTCTCGTTGTCACCGCCTGCCTGACAACCTTGAGCGCCCCCGTGCATCGCTTTGAAGCCCCGGTCCTGAGCGAGGCGGCGCCGCCGGTTGTTGAGGCCGGAGCCTTGCGCATCAGCCAGTACGCCATGCGTGCCACACGCGGCACGGTTCCGGTGAGCGCGATCTATCTCACGGTGGATAATACGGGAAAGACCCCGGACCGCCTCCTGAGTGCGCAATGCGCCTGCGCCGAGACGGCCTCCTTGCACATTATGTCGATGAGGGACGGACTTATGGGAATGGCCCCCGCTCCGGAGGGTTTCAGCGTCCCTGCCCAGGCCGGTCTGGTGCTCGCGCCCATGGGCGCGCACATCATGCTCACCGGGACGAACCGTCCTTTGGTCGAAGGAGAGCGACAAAAGGTGATCCTGACGTTTGAGCGAGAGGGTAGGGTGGAACTCGACATCCCGGTAACCGGGCAGGTGAGCGCCCATTCCCACAATCACTGATCTGAGCGTGTGGGACAATCTGTCCAGTGGACACCCCGCTCTCTCCCGATATCAGCAAGGTTTACCTCTTTCAGCCCGCACCATGGCCCATCACTCTCAAGACATTGAACAGGAAACGCTACGCAAAAACCTGCTGCAGTTGATCCATCTGCGCGGCATGGCCTTCTATGGCCAGTTGGCGACGATCCTGACAGTTTATTACGGCTTCAACCTGGTTATCCGAATCGGGGAGATGCTCTGGGTCACCGCCGCGCTCGTTGCGTTCAACCTCTGGGCTCTTTATCGATACAAATCCAAAGCGCGTATCAGCGATTTTGAGTTGTTTGCCGGGCTCATGGTCGATGTGGTGGCCTTTACCGCGCAGCTTTACCTGAGTGGCGGCACCTCCAACCCATTCATCCTTCTGTACCTGCTTCCGGTGATCATCGGTTCGGTGCTGTTAAAACCGCTCTACGCCTGGAGTATCGCGGCCAGTACGCTGGTATTTTACGCAGGCCTGAGCTTCTTCCGGCAATCCTATCCGGCAGCGCATGAACACCACGGCGGCACCTCTGCTGGCTTTGACATGCACGTGCACGGGATGATGATTGCCTATGCCATGGCAGCCTGTCTGGTGGTGTTTTTTGTGTCGCGGATCACGGCCAATCTTCGGGCTCGCGATCAGGAACTGGCGCAGCTTCAGCAGCAGTCTGCGGAAAACGTACAAATCGTGCGGATGGGGCTGTTGAGTGCGGGCGCCGCGCACGAACTGGGCACGCCTCTGACGACCCTGTCGGTAATCCTCAAGGACTGGCACGACCTGTCAGTGCCGCGTAAGCGCGCCGAGCAACTGGCGGACATCCAAACGATGCAGACACAGCTTGAGCGGTGTAAAGCCATCATCACCGGCATTTTGTCAGCTTCGGGTTCAGCCAGAGGTGAAGGCGCGATGGCCACTTCACTCAGAGGCTTTCTGGAGCAGACGCTGGGCGACTGGCAAAATCAAAACCCGGACGTCATTCTGGATGCCTACCTTGATGTGCCTGATGTCAGCGTGGCCGCTGACCGCGTCATGTCTCAGACCCTGACGCACCTTCTGGATAATGCCGTTGAAGCCGCTGGCCGAGACAAGACGGTAGTATTTATGGCCAGAGTAGAAGCTGACACGCTGATCCTGGCCGTTGACGACGAAGGGCCGGGCTTCCATCCGGATATCTTATCGCGGATCGGTGAACCCTATCTCTCAACAAAGGACGAGGCCGGCCGGAGTGGTCGGGGACTCGGCCTCTTTCTGGGGCATAACACGCTCCGTTCGCTGGGCGGACAACTCATCGCTTCGAACCGGGCGAGTACAGATGGGAAGGGGCCGGGTGCGCGTGTCGAACTGAGGCTGCCTCTGGGGGCCATCCTTTTGCAAGATGAGCGTGACCTGTGACCAATCTGACGACCCTGATTGTTGATGACGACAAGGATCTGGCCGCGTCTCTGGCCCGGTCATTGGGCCGACGCGGCTTTAAGACCCATGTCGCCCACACGGCGGAAGACGGGGTTGCGCTGGCTGAGACCCTGAAACCCGCTTTTGCGCTGGTCGATCTTAAAATGCCCGGAGCGTCGGGCCTGGAGTGCGTCAAAGGCCTGCATGCGCTCGACCCGGACATGCGTATTGTTGTTCTGACCGGCTATGCCAGCATCAATACGGCGGTGCAGGCCATCAAGCTGGGGGCCACGCATTATCTGGCCAAACCCGCCAACGCCGATGAGATTATCGCGGCGTTCGAGCACGATGAACCCAGTACCGACGTGGCCCTGACCCCACGCCCGACCTCGATCAAGAATCTGGAATGGGAACGCATTCACGAGATGCTGGTCGAGACCAACTACAACATCTCCGCCACCGCCCGTCGACTTGGGATGCACCGTCGCACCCTGACTCGCAAACTGGCGAAACAGCCTGTAAAGTAACCATAGGTATAGGACATTTTGTCCAACTGTCTGGGGCCGGGAACTCCGTTACACGGCCTCCCAACTGTGAGCGACGTCTGGTCGCATCCGACTTGGGGACTATGGGCATGTTCATCTCTAAAAAAAATGCACTTCTGGCCACGCTTCTGGCGGGGGCATCTGTGCTTCCTTTGAGCGCTCACGCGGCCGAGACATCCGAAGCACCCGCCGAAGACAAGGTTGAGAACATCATCGTTGTCGGACAGAAAAACACGCCGATCACCGTCAAGCCCAGAGGCCTGTCCGTCTCTTTGGGCCGGGAAGAGTTTGAAAAGGTCAACGCGCTCAACGTCGAAGACCTGATGAAGTACACGCCCAATTTTTTTGTCCGCAAGCGCTTTGCCGGTGATGACAATGCGGTGGTGGCTATGCGCGGTGCCAATACCGTGCAAAGCGCGCGCACCATCGTTCTCGTCGATGGCTTCCTCGTGTCCAACTTCCTCGGTAACCGGTTTGATTTCCCGCCGAAATGGAACGTGGTCGGCCCGTCGGAAATCCGGCAGTTCGATATCGTCTACGGACCCTATTCGGCGCGCTATAACGGCAATTCGATGGGGGGCGTGGTCTCGATCACGACCGATGAGCCCAAGGCCAATGGCGGGTACGCCACCGTCCAGAAGATGATCATGCCGTTCAAAGAGTACGGCTTTGATGAGACGTTTGAGGGCTACAGCTTTGAAGGCGGCCTCAACTGGAAGCCGCAGGGCAGCCGTCTGGGCCTTCGCGCCTCTTATCGCCACTTTGAAAATACCGGTCAGTCGATGACCTATAACCTGCTCTCGCGCGTTGCCACGCAACCGACCTCGGCCTCGGTGCAGGCGACCTATACCGATGTCACCGGGGCCTATGTCGATCCGCGTCTGGCCACGCCGGTGTATGGGGCGCAGTCGCCCGTCGATGTCGTGCAGGATCAGGCGCGGCTGCGCGCCAGCTATGATCTGGGCGCGGGCTGGAAAGCCGATGGTCTGCTCGTCTTGTGGAAGTCATCCCAGAACCTGACCGACGCGCGCACCTGGTTGACGGCAACCTCTACCGGACTGCCTGTCTATCAGGGCCGCGTGAAGTTCAACGGGGTGTACTACAACGCTACCGGCATTACCCATTCGACCTCTGAGCGCACCGAGTACCTGGCCGGTGGCCGTGTCAGCGGCCCCTGGGGCGGATGGGACGTGCGGGCTAATTTGTCGCGCTTCTGGATCGCCGAAAGCGACGGCCGGGCCTCGAATGATTTCCAGACCGGGCTGTCGTCGGGCGCGGGTCGGCAGACACTTCAGGACACACCGGGCTGGTGGGCCTTTGATGCCTCCATGCGTCAGGCCTTTGGCGCCCATGACATCACCTTCGGTGTCAACCAGAACCTTTATAAGGCTGGTCAGACCATCTATTCGGTCACGAACTGGCGCACCGCCGCCAATGCCACCTATAATTCCGGCACCTTCGGCAAGACCTCCGGGTTCGGCGTCTTCGTTGAAGACGAGATCAGCCTGAGCGACCGCACCGAATTGACGCTGGGTGTCAGAGCCGACCGCTGGCGCGCCTTTGATGGCGGTCTCGGCGGCCTGAATAGCGCCAACCAGAAGGTTATCACCCGCTACGACACGCGCAGCCAGACCTCGGTGGATCCGAAACTGTCGCTGCAAACCCGAGTCTCGGATACGCTGAGCCTGCAATTGAGCCTTGGCACCGCCACGCGCTTCCCAACCGTGGGCGAGCTCTATCAGGGCACGTTTGATCCGGTCGCCCAGATTATTCTGCCTGATAGCTTCGACCCCAATCTCAAAGCCGAAAAATCGAAGGACATCAGCCTGATTGCCCGCCGTAAGTTCGCGCGCTCGAACCTGACCCTGTCGGCCTTCGGTCAGGACATTGATGACGCCATCTTCTCCTTCCAGGGCATCAATCAGTACGGCAACACGGTCTCCAATTATAAGAACATCGCGCGCATGAAGCAGTATGGTGTGGAAGCCATCTATGAGGCCAAAGACTTCCTCATCACGGGCCTCGACCTGAACGGCAGCGTGTCATGGATGGACGCCAAGACGGTTGAAAACCCCGCCAACCGGGCAGCCGAGGGCGTGCAGTTCCCGCGCATCCCGCGCTGGCGCTCGAACGGCAGCCTGACCTATGCCTTCACCGAGAAGCTGAAAGGCACGATGGGCTGGCGCTATGCCTCTCGGCCGAACTCTGACCTCTTCGGGTTGTCGCGCGGCCGCGCCTTTGGCTTCCAGAGCGAATACAACACCTACGATCTGAAGGTGAACTATGCGGTAACGCCGCGGACGCAGGTCAGTGTGGGCATTGACAATGTCGCCAACTATCAGGCCTACGTCTCGCACCCGCTGCCGCAGCGCACCGTTCTCATCGAACTTAAGTATCGTCAGTAGAGGCTGTCCATGTCCACGTCCGTTGAGGAGTCTCTGAACCGCGCCAAGCGCCGCCAGGCCATGGTGCGGGCCGTCTGGCGCTGGCACTTCTACGCGGGCCTGTTCTGCATCCCGTTCATCATCATATTGTCGATCACCGGTTCTCTCTATCTGTTTAAACCCCAGATCGAGAGCGCCATAGACCGGCCATACGATGCTCTGTCCTTTACCGGGCCGGTGAAATCCATCACCGAGCAGGTGTCAGCGGCCAGTGCGGCCCATCCGGGGGCCAAACTGTCATCTGTTGAGGTGCGCCAGAACCCTCAGGATGCCACGCGCGTTGTGTTTACGGAGAACGGCGAAAAGCTGAGACTGTACGTTCACCCCCAAACGCTCGCGATCCTCAAATCCGTTCCTGAGGAACAGCGCTTTATGGCGCAGGTGAAAAACATTCACGGGGAGCTTCTGTCCGGAAAGGTCGGCGAGATCATCGTGGAACTGGCTGCCTGCTGGGCCATCGTCATGATCCTCACCGGGCTCTATCTGTGGTGGCCGCGTCAGGCCTCAGGGCCGGCGGGCGTGCTTTATCCACGGACAGGCATGGGCAAGCGCCTGTTCTGGCGCGACCTTCACGCTGTGACGGGTATCTATGTCTCATTTTTTGCCCTGTTCCTGTTACTGTCAGGGCTTCCGTGGACCTCCGTTTGGGGTGACGCCTTCAAGCAGGTGCGCGTCGTTACCCACACAGCGGCTGTCAAACAGGACTGGAGTTCGGGCCGCGCCGCTGACCGCAAGACGGAGCGCGCGGAAACCGGTGTTTCAGAGCATGCCGATCATGAGACGGGCCAAGGTCAGCATGCCGGTCACAAAGGTCACACCAACGGCACGCCTGTGGTGTCAGTCGACCGCATGTACGCCACAGTACAGGCGCTGGACCTGCCGGCGCCCGTGACAATCAATGCGCCGTCGAAGAAGGTCAAAGACTGGACCGCCCAATCCAACACGCAGAACCGGCCGCTCAGGGTGACTCTGAAGCTTGATCCCCAGTCCGGTCAGGTTTTGAGCCGCGAAACCTTTGCCCAGAAACATCCCATTGATCAGGTCGTTGGGTATATGATCGCCGCGCATGAAGGGCATCTTTTCGGCTGGCTAAACCAGGCACTGGGCGTCTTTACCGCCCTGTCTCTGATCACTCTGTGCGTCAGTAGCGTCGTCATGTGGCTGAAGCGTCGTCCGGCGGGGAAGCTTGGTGCGCCGGAGCCGGCAGCGACCACGCCAGCGGGCATTGGCCTCCTGATACTGATCGTGGCCTTAGGAATATTCCTGCCGGTTTTAGGGATCAGTCTGATCGTCGTTGGTACGCTTGAATTCCTGATCCTGAGACACTTACCGGGTGTCCGGACCTGGCTGGGGCTGCGAGCGGCATAAGGTCTGCGTCCCTATAGGCTGACTGAAGTGGTAAGGACACTCAAACCTGTAGCGTGAATGCCGCATCCGCCTTGCAATCCCCGCGTTTATTTTGAATCTGCTTCTCATTTTCAACTAATGCGCGTATTGTTGCGCCAGTACCGCCGGTAGGGCGCGGGGCGTGGGAGACCGAAAAAGCCACTCCGGACAAATGCGTTGGACATCCAATGGTTACGGAGTCGGTCATGCTTTATGCAAACGGTCAGTATTCTCTTGAGCAATTTATAGAAGACACGAGCAGGGTCCGATCCGTCGACCGGCTGTTCGACCTGTTCATCGATGCCATGGCCCACATCGGTTATGATCGGGTGAACTTCTCGGTCCTGCGCGATCTGGATCTCGACGCGTCCGCCCAGGGCTTCGGGCTGATCAGCACCTATCCCGCGGTCTGGCAGGACTACTATGCCCATAACGGTCTGGCGCGTATCGACCCGGTCGTCAAATGGGCCGTGGGTTCCGTTCGTCCCTTCCGCTGGAATGACATCGAACACCAAACCGAGCTCACCCGTCGGCAAAGACATTTCCTGCGCGAAGCTGAAGACGGCGGATTGTACAATGGCATCGGCGTGCCATTCCCGGGACCGAGGACCCTTCGGGGCGGTATCGCCCTGGCGACGTCCGTCAGACGGGCGAGGCAGTTGGAAAACCTCGATGTGTGTAGTTCGGCGTCAAAAGTGGGATCACAGCAATTTCAATAATTATTTGATTTCGATGAGATATTTGCAATGCCCGGGTTCCGATCGGCGCCGATCGGTACCCGGGCATTCCAGAGTTTACCGTTGCAAATCAGGCGGTTAAAACGGGATGAAGACGTCCCGGGGTGGACGCCGATCCACATCCTATGAATGTGTCAGTACACTAGTGTCCTGTTGAATCTGAAATTCGCCATAGGGTGATATCAATCGCATGTGAATTTCAGATTCATGACACTAGGTGTTAGCCTCGTCGTCCATAAGCCGCATAGAAGGCGGCAACGGCGGCATCGACCTCGGCTTCGATTTCGGCCTCGTCCGGTTCGGGGAGGTAGTTGAGGAAGCGCGCCTTTTGATAACGGCTCTGGCACAGGGCGATGAACTGATGCGCCGCGCGTAAGGTATCGTCGATGACGAATTCGCCGGCCTGGGCCGCCTCGGCCAGAAAGTTGGCGGCATTACGGGCACCACGCAGCGGGCCGTTTTCGTAAAAGGCCCGGCCTATGTCAGGCCAGCGTTCGGACACCGCCATGATGACGCGGTAATTGCGCATGGTTGAGTCGGCGGTCACGATGCGCAGATACTGACGGGCCCAGCGGCGCAGGGCTTCGCGATAGCCGCCGCCCTCGACCTCAAACGAGTCAATTAGCCGCGCATGGATGGCGCAATGGCGATCCACGAAGGCTTCGAACAGTTCTTCCTTGCTTTTGAAGTAGTTATAAAGCGTGCCCTTCGAGCCGCCCAGCTTCGCGGCGATGGCCGACATGGACGCCGCATCAAACCCTTCTTCGAGGAAAATCCGGCTGGCCACATCCAGTATAGCTTCACGACGGGCGTCCTTGTCGGGACGAGATTTTAACTCTTGCATCTTAGCCTCAGTGTGGCGTGCAATCATTTGCAGACGTTGCGACGGACCACGTTTTGAATATGTGTCGTCGATACATCAGCTTGCTGCGGCGCGCAAAAAATTACTGACCGTACCGTACGGTTTTATTGACAATATAGCGAGCGCGGCGTATAGGCGCAACAGATAAATGACCGTACCGTACGGTTCGATAAACTGAGGGCGTACCTGATGTTTGTATTTAAACGACCCGCAATGGGTTTGCTTATGGGCGTTTCGGCCCTGGCGCTTACCGCCTGCGCCGCGCTGCCCAAGACTGAGCCCGTTTCCCCTATCCCGACCGCCAGTGCTGTGCCTCAGGACATGCTGATCGGCCGCTGGTGGGAAGGCTATAAGGACGCGCAACTTACCGATCTGGTCCAAACGGCCTTGCGCGACTCCCCCAGTCTGACCGCTGCCGCCGGTCGTCTTCTGAAGGCGCGCGCTCTGGAAGATACGCAAAAGGCGACGCTCTATCCTACGGCGACGGCCCTGGGGGCGTCCTTGCAGATGGGGGGTAAGGATCCCGCCATTGATGCCCTGACCCTCGGGGGCATCAATTTCGGCTGGGAACTGGATTTCTGGGGCAAGAACCGCGCCGGGGTGAAGGCCGCGGTGTCGGTTGCCGAGGCCGCGCGCGCCGACGGTCAGCAGGCCGTGCTGGTCCTTTCGACCTCTCTGGTCAATGCCTGGTTCGAGTTGGGTCATATGTACAAAGACCTCGATGTCGCCGAGCGCAATCTGGCCATTCGTACAGACACCCAGTCCCTGGTCGCGCAAAAGGTCGAGGGTGGTCTGCGCCCGCGCGCCGAGCTGGAACAGGCCCGCGCCAATGTCGCCAACAGCAAGGGCGAGGTGGCGGCTCTGAATGAGCGCATCCTGATTCAGCGTCACCTGATCGCGGCGCTGGCCGGTCAGGCCCCGGCCTTTGGCGAAACCCTGCCGAGACCCGTCCTGCCCGATACGCACGATTTCAAGGCCCCAACGCGCATTGATCTGGAGCTGGTTGCCCGCCGTCCGGACGTGGCCGCTGCGCGGGCGCGGGCCGAACAGGCCGTACACGGCACTGAGCGCGCCAAGGCGTCCTTCTATCCCAATGTCAACCTGATGGCCTTTGCGGGCAAGGTGTTCCTCAACGACCTGTCCGGGTCGGGCATGGACGCCATCAATGCCGGCCCGGTGATCAGCCTGCCCCTGTTTGAGGGGGGGAAGCTGCGCGCCAATCTGCGCGGCACCGAAGCCGATCAATCGGTCGCTCTGGCCAGCTATCACCAGTCCGTCATCAACGCCATGCAAGAGGTCGCCGATACCGGTGCCAGCCAGACGGCGCTGAGCGAGCGACTGAGCCTCTCCAACGAAGCCCTCGCCGCCAGCGAGGAGGCCTATCGCATGGCTCGTCTGCGCTACGAGGCAGGCCTCAGCGATTACGCCAGCCTGCTGGTTATCGAACAAAATCTCCTGTCGCAGCGGACCGCCAATACGGCCCTGCAAAGCCGCGCCCTGACCCTCGAAGTCGCTATGGTCAAGGCGCTTGGCGGTTCCTACTGAATTCCACGCTGAAGAAAAAGTGACGCACCATGTCCGATACTGAAAACACCCCGCCCGTTGCGCCGGCTCAGACGTCCCCTGCCAAATCCAATGATCGCCGTCGTCAGCTCCTGACCGGTCTGGCCGCTGTGGTGGCCGTGGGCGTTCTGGGCTACGGCGCCTATTACATGCTGGTCGCCTCGCACTATGTTTCGACCGACAACGCCTATGTCGGGGCTGAAACGGCGCAGGTCAACGCGCTGGTCGGCGGACCGGTCGCCCGCATCCTCGTCAAGGAAACCCAGATGGTGAAGGCCGGCGACGTGCTGCTGGTCATCGACGATGCCGATGCCAAGATCGCCGTTGAGTCTGCGCGCGCGGCTCTGGCCACCGCCGAACGCCGCGTGATGGGCTACTACGCCAACGACAAGGCGCTGGGCGGTCAGATGGGTGCCCGCGAGGCCGACATCGTGCGCGCCGACGCCGGGATCAAGGCCGCCGAGGCTGAGGTCAACCGCACGCGGTTCGAGTTCGAGCGTCGCAAGAACCTCGCCACCAGCGGGGCCGTGTCTCAGGAAGAGGTCGTGGCGACCGAAAGCGCCTATGCGGCCGCCATCGCCAACCTCAATGCCGCCCGCGCCGCCCGCATTCAGGCGCAGGCTGCGCTGGCTTCGGCCGAAGGCAACCGTCAGAGCAATGCGACGCTGATCGCGGGTGTCAAGCCGGGTGAAAACCCGGAAATCATGGCGGCGCGCGCGCGTCTCGCCTCGGCGGAACTGGCGCTGGAACGCACCGTTGTGCGCGCGCCCGTCGCCGGTGTCGTTACCCGCAAGTCGGTGCAGGTCGGCCAGCAGGTGCAGATGGGCTCGCCGCTGATGTCGGTGGTGCCGATTTCGCAGGCCTATGTCGATGCCAACTTCAAGGAAGTGCAGCTCAAGAAAGTGCAGCCGGGTCAGGAGGTTGAACTGACCTCCGATCTGTACGGCGAAGGCATAAAGTACAAGGGCAAGGTCGTCGGCGTTTCCGGTGGTACGGGCTCGGCCTTTTCGCTGATCCCGGCGCAGAACGCTTCGGGCAACTGGATCAAGGTCGTGCAGCGTCTGCCGGTGCGCATCCAGATCGACGAAAAGGACCTTAAGGAACACCCGCTGCGCGTCGGCTTGTCGATGAAGGCCAAGATCGACGTATCGAAGTAAGGCCTGTCGTACATAACCGCCTTCCGGCTAGGCCGGTATCCCCCTGATTTCAGGGGGAGTTGAACTTAATGGAGTGCCTTATGGCCTCATCTTCTTCCTCTGCCGGACCCGCGCCGCTGACCGGCGTGTCACTGGCTCTCGCCGCCGTGGCGCTGGCGCTCGGCACCTTCATGCAGGTGCTCGACTCCACTATCGCCAATGTCGCCCTGCCGACCATCGCCGGTAATCTCGGCGTTGCCTCCGATCAGGGGACGTGGGTCATCACCTCCTTCGCCGTCGCCAACGGCATCTCGGTGCCGCTGACCGGCTGGCTGATGATGCGCTTTGGCGTGGTGCGCACCTTTGTCGTCTCGGTGGCCCTGTTTACGCTGGCCTCGTTCCTGTGCGGTATCGCGTGGAACCTGCCGTCGCTGATCCTGTTCCGCATCCTGCAAGGGGCGGTGTCAGGCCCGATGATTCCGGGCTCTCAGGCCCTGCTGATCATGATCTTCCCCCCCGATAAACGCTCAACGGCACTGGGGGTGTGGTCGATGACCACGCTGGTCGCACCGGTGCTGGGGCCCATTCTGGGCGGCTGGATTTCGGATAATTTTGCCTGGGAATGGATATTCCTGATCAATGTGCCGGTGGGGATCGCCTGTACGTGGATCTGCTGGCGCTTCATGCACAACCGCGAAACCCCGACCGTAGCGCGCAAGCTGAACATGGTGTCCTTCTCGCTGCTGGTCTTCTGGGTCGGGACGCTGCAACTGGTGCTCGATACCGGTAAGGATGCCGACTGGTTCAATTCGGCCCATATCGTCATCCTGTCGCTGCTGGCCCTCATCGGGTTTGTGGCCTGGCTGATCTGGGAACTGAACGAAAAGAACCCGGTGGTCGATCTGTCGCTGTTTAAAAGCCGCAACTTCGCGTTTGGCGTTATCGCGCTGTGCGCGGCCTATGCGGTCTTCTTCGGCAACAATCTGCTGATGCCGCTGTGGCTGCAAACCAATATGGGCTATGTAGCGACCTGGGCCGGTCTGGCGGCCGCGCCGTCGGGGGTGGTGGCCGTCTTCCTGACGCCGTTTGTGGCCAAGATTTCCAACCGCATCGACGCACGCATCATGGCGACGATCTCGCTGCTGCTGTTTGCCCTGTCCTTCTATATGCGCTCGCTCTATTCGCCGGATATCGACTTCGGCCACCTGATCCTGCCCATGTTCGTGATGGGGGCCGCGATGAGCACTTTTTTCACCTCGATGATCACCGTATCGTTCCGTGATGTTGCGCCGCATCAGATGCCGGCTGCGTCGGGCCTGTCGAACTTTGCCCGCATCACGGCGGGCTCGTTCGCGGCCTCGCTGACCACCACCTTGTGGGACAATTACGAAACCCACGCCCTGAACAACATTGCCGGAGCGATGGCGGGCGGTTCGGGCGGCGGCAATTCCGGCGGGGCCGGAGGCGTCGATCAGGTCGTGTATCAGATGATGCAGATGGGCCTGTCTCAGGCGCAGGCCGTCGCCGCCATCACGCGGCAAGTCAGTCAGCAGGCCTATCTGCTGGCCACGGTCGATATCTTCCGCATCTCGTCCATCATCATCGTGTGTCTGATCCCGCTGATCTGGCTGAGCCGAAAGGCGATGGCCAACGGACAGGTCCACGCGGCGGACTGATGCGATCTGAGGATAGATAAAAAATGAAAAAGCCGAAGCACCTTCGTGCTTCGGCTTTTTGACTGAGGACGTTTTACAGCCCGCCAGCCTTACAGTCTGTTTTCAAATAATTATCAACCATGTTCAGAAGCTTGATTTCGTGCTCCGGGCCCCATTTGTTGGCCTCGTGACCCATATCCTTGAAAAGCACATATTCGGCTTTTTTCTTGGCACTGATCAAAGCTTCATAGAAAACCTTGGACTCCCCGGGAAGAACGTTCGTGTCACGGTCGCCGTGATAGATCAGGATAGGAATGCTGGCATTGGCCACATTGGCCTTTGCATCCAGACCATCGACGAACGGACGCTGGAATTCACGCGTGAAGCGTGAATCCTGGGTTTCGCGTTGCATGGACTTGGGTGAAGAGGGGCCGGCACCGGAAATGGCGCATTGGTAGATAGGATTCGGTCGAACGATCGCCGCCATGGCGGAATACCCACCGAAGGAGTAACCATGCATGGCGAGGCGATTGCGGTCCGCTACGCCTTGTTTGACCATGCCAAGCGCGACGTCATCCATGTCGTCAGACATTTCTTCGCCCCACTTGTTGTCGCCCGCCGTCCACTGAGCCCAGCCCCAGCCATCTGAACCACGGTATTGCGGCATGGCCACGGCATATCCGCGCGCCACGAAATACTGTGCCCATGGGGTAATGACGCTCCAGTCAAGATAATCGCGGGCCCACGGACCGCCATGCGGAATAATCAGGGTCGGATAGGGGCCTTTACCGTATTTTTCGACCTTTGGCTTATAGACCAGAGCCGGTATGGGGCGTCCGTCACGGGCCGTAAATTGCTCCAGATGGCCTTCTCCAAGCAGCGACGTATCCAGCCACGGGCGCGACGATCCGATGCCCTGCAGGCCCTTACCGTCGATGTAAAGGTAGTATTCGTCGGGGGTCGATGGGCCCGACTTTCTGACGATCAGTGTTTTGAAATCTGAGCTGTAATCGACCAGCGACAGGCTGGCTCCATCCGGGAGACGAAGCTTTGACTCCTTTGATGTGGCCAGATCTTTCCAGGTGATAACCTCGGTCTTGAGACCCAAGGCCTGTTCTATACCCTTCATGGTAGCATCAAGCTTTTCATCTACATAGTAGAGGCTCGGACGGTCGGCCATGTAACTAAAGGCGATGATTTCGCCGGTTCGGTGGTCCAGCAGTACGCCACCCACATCAAAGCTCGGATGTGCAAAGACAACATCCTTAAACGTGTTCGAGCGAATATCGTAGTGGTAGATGGCTGTGTGATCCTGCCCTCTGCGCGCCCGAACCATGATGATGTTCGGGTCTTTGGTCAGGCCCACAATAGAGGGTATTTCACGTTCCTTGAAATAAGCCCGAAATATTTCCTTCCACTCGTTGGTGTCCGGGTCTTTTACCATCTGCACCGCAAAGCTGTTGCCGTTTTCGAACTTGATTAACGACTTTGCGCGCAGAACGCCGTTGAAGTCATAAAAAAGGCTTCCGTCTCTTTCGCCCAGACGCTCATACAGAGTGATTTTCCCTGTTTTCAGGTTCGATTTGTAAATTGCCCCCTGGTCACCAGCCACCAGAACGTTTTCCGGATCATTCGGGAGGGTGGATACCACTTGGGCACTGCTCGTTGCTCGGTTTATTTCTTCGGCCTCGCTCTGCGCCTTGCGTTCAGGGGTGCCTTTAAACCATTTGGAACCGGTAAGATCGGTGAACTCGTTCTTGAACAGAAAAGTCTTCAGAGAGCCGTAATCGAAAATTTGCCGGACCGTCACGGACAGGCGTTCGTCCTTGACGAAGTTGACGCCCATAAACCGGACACGCGGATCAGAACCGATCCCGATCGGCTTTGACATATCAGATGTTTCCCACACCGTGATGTAAGATGTCTTGCCATCCTGAGATGACACGGCCGCGATGTGTTTGCCGTCTGGGGACAGGGTCAGGCTGCTAAGGGCGGGCAGGCGCCCGAAATCTTCGGCAGAGGGAGGGGCCGCCTCAGCGTCTGCGTCGGTCGGCAGAACGGCGACCGGAACTGCCACGGCGGACGACAGAAAAAAAGCAGCAGCCAGTGCTCTATGAGACGAATGCAAGGATAAATAGAAAGCCATAGTGTGTTCCTGCGCAGAGCGGGGTTAGGTCGAAAGTCTGAAGCGGCAGATATCCCACCGCTGGTTTCACCAGCAATCACCATATGCCAACCGCCGAACTTTAGACAAGATCATAAACATCTTGGCGGTAGATAAGTTTTTGATACGAAGTTTCGAATTAAGTCGCTAAAAAGAAAGGGAAATGTATCTCCCTCTGTTTAAAGCCCATAAAGCTGAAGGTATTTAGAGGGCTCTTGCGGCGCCTGTAATCACTACAGATAACGACGTGCTTTGTTTCGATATGGTGACGAATAAGTGATAAATTTGCGACAGGTTTTGTTCATGAGCACATTTCTGCCCTATTTCGCTTTTGTTTTTGAAAATTAGTTTAATATAAAACTTTCGCGCAAATGATTTCGGTTGAAATTTTCTTTGCGAAATTCGGCAGTGCATCGCCAGCAAAAGGGGGCGGCAGTGCGCTTATGAGTTGTTTTATGGAGGGTACCTTGAGACGAGAAAAATTGATGCTCGCGTCAACGATGTTTATGAGCCTTGCGGCTCTGGCAGCGACGGCGCAGGCCCAGACGACACCGACGGCTGAGGAGGCTGCCAAGCAGGAAGCCGCCAAGGAAGATGCTTCCGCCGTTCAAGAAGTTGTGGTTACTGGCTCGCGCATCCGTCGTAATGAGTTCACTGCGGCTTCGCCGGTGCAGATCATTACGTCTGAGCGTTCGACGATGGTGGGGCAGACCGATACCACCAAGATCATTCAGGGTTCGACCACCGCAAACAACGCGGCTCAGATCAACAACAACTATACCGGTTACGTCACGACCGGTGGTCCTGGCACCAACACGGTTTCGCTGCGTGGTCTGGGCGCTAACCGTACCTTGGTTCTGCTGAACGGTCACCGTGTGGGCCCGGCTGGCGTTGGCGGCACCGTTGGGCCGGCTGACCTGAACACCATCCCGAATGCGGTCGTTGATCGCACCGAAATTCTGAAGGACGGTGCTTCGTCCATCTATGGTTCGGACGCGGTTGCGGGCGTTATCAACATCATCACCAAGAAGAACATGGATGGTGGTGCGGCCCGCGTTGTTATCTCGCAGCCGGAAGAAAGCGGCGGCGAAGAGTACAACCTCTCCGTCTCTCAAGGCGTTGTTAAGGACCGTTTCCACGGTATCTTCACGGCTGAATATTATCAGCAGAAGGCCCTGAAGCTGGGCGACCGCGACTGGTCTTGCCCCGAAGACTATATGTTCTACGCTGACGGCAGCCGTGCGGACCTGATTGATCCGAAGACGGGCAAATACAAGTGTACGCAACTCCTGACCAACCGTTTTGACAACCTCTCGACCGGTCGCAACTATGTGTACCAGCAAGGGGCTGTGAACGGCGGCGGTTTTGGTGATGACATCACCAACTTCCATCGTGTTGGCGCGACCTATTGCGTGGATCCGTCCAAGCCCTGCCCAGCGGGTTCGACGAACGTGGATGCGACCAAGACGCGCGCTTCGCGTGCGGATCAGGTCACCTATCTTGAGCGTTACAAGGACCGCGACATCTATTCGCCGGTTACGCGGAAGTCGCTCAACTTCTTTGGTGGCTATGACCTGACCGACAACACCGAAGTGTACGGCGAATTCATGTACAATGTGCGTGAATCTTCGCAGCGCAATTTCCGTCAGTTGTTCCCGACGGTTCACTTCAACAACCCGAACAACCCGTTCCGCGTGGGTAACCCCAACGGTTACGCGC
Source organism: Asticcacaulis excentricus (assembly GCF_003966695.1). NCBI lineage: Bacteria > Pseudomonadati > Pseudomonadota > Alphaproteobacteria > Caulobacterales > Caulobacteraceae > Asticcacaulis > Asticcacaulis excentricus. The sequence continues at coordinate 896,596 of NZ_AP018827.1, read as the reverse complement.
CAGGTTTTGCCCGTACCATCATCACGGTGGATTCGAACCGCGACCAGGAAGTTCGCTATCTGCGTGCTCTGGCCGGTATCAAGGGCATCCTTCCGTCCTACGGCATCTTCAAGAACTGGACCTGGGATGTTTATGCCCAGACGTCGCGTTCTAAGGCTATCTATGGCGCGGACTTCATCTACAATGACCGCGTTCTGGCGACCACGGGTGCCGTTGCGTGTGACCTGACCATCCTCAAGTCAGCAACGGCCTGTCCGACGGGTGGCGTCAACTACTTCCGTCCTTCGACGGTTGAATCGGGCATCTTCACGCCTGAGGAATCGGCTTTTATCTTTGGGTATGAGCAAGGTAAGACCAGCTACATCCAAAGCTATGCCGAAGCGGATTTCTCCGGTGATCTGATTGACCTGCCGGCCGGTACGCTGGCGGCTTCGGTCGGCTTTGTGTACCGTCAGGAATCACTGAACGACAATCCGGGTACTCAGGCCAAGGCCTCCAACTACTGGGGTTCGACGACTTCGGGTCAAACCGTCGGCAAGGACACGGTGAAGGAAGCCTTCCTCGAACTGGATATTCCGGTTCTGAAGGGCCTGCCGTTTGCTGAAAAACTGGATATCAACCTCTCGACCCGTTATTCGGACTACGACTCTTACGGTTCGAACAGCACCTACAAGGCCGCTCTGAACTGGGCGATCAGCAAGGAATGGCGTCTGCGTATGTCGCAGGGGGACTCGTTCCGCGCACCGGCCCTGTATGAACTGTACCTGGCCAACCAGTCGGGCTTCCTGGGTCAGTCGGCGATTGACCCGTGCTACAACCTTGCGGCGGTCAATAACCCGAACGCCACGATCGTTGCCAACTGTGCGGCTCAGGGCATTCCGACCAACTACAATGCTTTGGGCATAAGCTCGGCAACCATCTTCTCCGGTGGTGGCAAGGGCCTGCTGAAGGCTGAAACCTCGCTCAACCGCACCGTTGGTCTGGTCTGGACACCTAAGTTCGCCAAGCTCAACGTGGCCGTTGATTTCTTCGAAACGAAGATCGAGAATCAGGTTTCTACGTTTGGGGCCGCTAACATTCTTTACGAATGCTACCGTTCGCCGAACCTGTCGTCGCCCTTCTGCTCGCTGTTTACCCGCGATCTAAACCCGACTTCGCTTACCCGTTACGGGATCCTCACGGTTCAGAACAACTATCTGAACGTGGCCGAACAGTTCATGCGTGGTTTCGACCTGACCATGAGCTACGATCACAAGTTCGATTGGTTCGACTTCCGTGTTGAAAGTGAAAACTCTTTCATCCGGAAGTGGACTTACACCCTGCTCAACGGTTCGCCGACTCAAAACCAGCTCGGTTTCGTCGGGACCCCTGAGTATGTTGGCAATCTTAACTTCCGCTTCAACCGTGGCGATTACACGCTGAACTGGAACGTCAATTTGGTGGGTAAGTCTTCGGACTTCGACTATTACGACTACAACTCGCAAGCGACCTACTATGCTTCGCCGACCCCGGTGTACTACAAGATGAACGCCGAGTTCTATGCCATGCATACGCTGTCACTGCGGAAGAAGTTTGACAACTGGTCGGTGGTCGGGACGGTCCGCAACGTTACCAACGAGCAACCGCCGGCGATCTCTGGCTACGGTGCGGCTCGCCTCGGTAACGCGGCTCTGACCAGCCAGTACGATCAGATGGGCCGCACCTTCGTGTTGTCGATCCAGCGCAACTGGTAAGCTCTTTTAAGAGAGCCAGATTTGACCCCCGGTCGCAGGACCGGGGGTTTTTTGTTCGTTTAAAGGGTGTTATCGACGGACAAGGGCCATAGGGTGCAGGGTCGTGAACGGCTATATTCTCCTCATCGCAGCGGCAGCCTATGTAGCCGGGTTGTTTGCCATCGGCGCCTGGGCCGAAGGGCGGGCGCGGCGTGAGGGCGGGCGTTCGCCGCTGAGGCTGCCGGCCTATGCCCTGTCTCTCGGTGTCTATTGCACCAGTTGGACCTTCTTTGGCGCGGTCGGATCGGCGGCCGGGGAGGGGTGGAGCTTCGTGCCCATCTATCTGGGGCCGATCCTGTTGTGGCTTCTGGCGTCCGGGTTTCTGACGCGCCTGATTGCCGCTGTGCGCGCCGAAGGGGCGACCTCGATCTCCGACTTCATCGGCGCGCGGTTCGGCAAGAGTCGCGGCGTGGCGGCGCTGGTGACGCTGCTGGCTCTGTTTGGCACCATTCCTTATGTGGCGTTACAATTGCGCTCGGTGGGGACCAGCTTTGCGGCGGTGGCGGGCGGTGAGCGGCTATGGCCCATGACCCTGACGGCGCTGGCCCTGGCGCTGTTTGCCATGCTGTTCGGCACGCGCCACTACGTGGCCTCCAGCCGCAATGAGGGCATCTTCTACGTCATTGCCACCGAATCTCTGGTCAAGCTGGTGGCGCTGGTTGCCGTGGCCGGGTTTGCCGTTCTGGCCTTTATGAGCGCGCCGCCCGATTTGCGCAGCGACGGCTGGGCGCATTTTTCCGCCCGCTTTGCCCCGTCTCAGCTCAATCTCGACTTTGGAGTCATGACGCTGCTGTCGATGGCCGCCGTGGTGTGCCTGCCGCGTCAGTTCTACACGGCGGTCATCGGGGCCGACCGACCGGAGGACGCACAAAGGGCGCGCTGGCCGTTCGTGGGCTATCTGCTGGCGACGCTTGTGGTGGTGCCGCCCATTACGCTGGCCGGACTGACGCTTCTGAGCCCGGATGTGCCGCATGATCTGTTCGTGCTCAACCTGCCCTATGCGGCGGGGCTGAATGGTCTGACCCTGCTGGCCTTTATCGGCGGCTTTGCGGCGGCGACGGGCATGGTTCTGGTCGAAACCATCGCCCTTTCGACCATGATTTCCAACGACCTGATCGCGCCCTTCCTGCTGCGTCACCGCAGCGCCTCGGCAGCGGCGGATTTCGGCAAGCTGATGCTGTGGGTGCGCCGCGCTTCGATTGCGGCGGTGATGGGCGCGGCCCTGACCTATGCCCTGTGGGTGCCGCCGGGGCAGCAACTGGCGGTCATCGGGCAGATTGCCTTTGCCGCCATCGCACAGTTTACTCCGGCCCTGCTTCTGGCCGTCAATGGCAAGGCGCGCGATGCCGCCGCCATTCAGGCCGGGCTGCTGGCCGGTCTGATCGTGTGGACCTACACCCTGTTCTGGCCGACCATAGCTTCGACGCACTGGCTTGAAGGGGCGGCCCTGACGCTGTTCGATCCGCAGGGCCTGTTCGGCATAAAGGCCTTGTGGCCGGACCTCAATCCGCTGGTGCACGGGGTGGTGGCGTCGCTGGGGGCCAATGCCGCCGCCTGGGCGCTGGCCTCGGCCTTTGGGCGCACCCGTCCGGGCTTTGGCCTGCGCCTGACGCCGACGGTGCGGCAAGGCGCGGTGCACAGTCTGGGGCAGTTGACCACGCTGACGGCGCGCTTTGCCGGGCCCGAAGCGGTCGCCGAAGCCTTTGGCCGTATACAGGACCACGCCCCCATCGACCGCGCCGCCGTGCGCCGGGCCGAGCGGTTGATCGCCGGGGTGGTCGGCGCGCCTTCGGCCCACGCCATCGTGTCGTCCGCCCTGTCCGGCACGGCGATCAGCGTGGATGAGGTGGCGCGCCTGCTCGACCGGTCGGGCCAGAGCCTGCAATTTTCGCGCGGCCTTCTGGCGGCGACGCTGGAAAACATCGACCCCGGCGTCAGCGTGGTCGATCAGAACCTGCGGCTGGTGGCGTGGAACACGCGCTATCTGGAGCTGTTTCAATACCCGCCTGAGCTTGTGCGCGTCGGCACGCCGGTGGCCGAGCTGATCCGCTTCAATGCCGAACGCGGCGAGTGCGGGCCGGGCGAGGTCGAAAGCCACGTCGCGCGCCGGCTGGACCACATGCGGCGCGGCACGCACCACGCTTTTCAACGGCGGCGCAATGACGGGCGGGTGATCCGCACGGTCGGCGGCCCCATGCCAGGCGGCGGCTATGTTATGTGCTTTACCGATGTGACGGGCGAGGCCGACGCCCTGTCAGCGTTGGAAACGGCGCGCGCCGAGCTGGAAAGCCGCGTGGAACGCCGGACGGCGGAGCTGCGGCTGGTCAATTCGGCTCTGGCGCGGGCGACCGAAGAAAAGACGCGCTTTCTGGCGGCGGCCAGCCATGATCTGCTGCAACCGCTGCACGCCGCGCGCCTGTTTACAGCGGCTCTGGCGGAGGAGACGCAAGGCGAGGCGCGGGCGCTGGTTGATAATGTCGAACGCTCGATCGAGGCGGCGGATGCCCTGCTGAAATCCCTGCTCGATATCTCCAAGCTCGATGCCGGGGGCGTCACGCCGCGCCCGGTGCGCTTCGACCTGTCGGTTCTGGCCCGGGATCTGAGCCTGATCTTCACGCCGCTGGCGGCGGAAAAGGGGCTGAGTTTACGCCTGATCGCGCCCTCGGTGTGGGTGGAGAGCGACCGCACCCTGCTGCGCTCCATCCTGCAAAACTTCCTGTCCAATGCCGTGCGCTACACAAAAACCGGTGGCGTGCTGCTGGTGCTGCGGCCGCGCACAGACCGTGTGCGGATCGAGGTCTATGATACCGGCGTCGGCATTGCCGAGGCCGATCAGGACCGTATCTTCCGTGAATTTGAGCGGCTGGGCGTATCGGGTGAGGCTGGGGTCGGGCTGGGGCTGGCCATTGTCGAGCGCACGGCGCGGCTTCTGGGGCTGCGTGTCGAGGTGCGTTCGCGCTTGGGGCGCGGCAGCCGCTTTGCCGTGACCCTGCCGCGCGTGGAGGCCGTTGAGGCCACGACAGCGGTACCGGTGGCAACTAACGCCCCGGCGCGGCGCGTGCTGATCGTCGACGATGAGCCGGCGGTGCGCGAAGCCATGTCGGCGCTGCTGACGCAGTGGGGGTGTGCCGTGCAGGCGGTGGATGACACGCAGGCGGCTCTCAGTCAGGCCGAAACCGCCGACTGCGCCCTGATCGACTATAATCTGAGTGAGGGTCAGGACGGCCTGTCGCTGATCCGGCGTTTGCGGGGGCGTAATCCAGACCTGCGTGTCGCCCTGATTACCGCCGACCGCGACCCGGCGACCGAGGCGGCCGCTGAGGCGGTGGGCGTGCCGGTCTTCGCCAAACCCGCTGAGCCCAAAACCCTGCGGCAGTGGCTGGGGGTTTAACCCTCTATCCCGATGCCCAGAGCGCGGGCGGCCAGAACGGCCTGAGTACGGTTCTGCACATCCAGCTTGCGCATGATGGCGGTCATATGTGCCTTCACCGTGGCCTCCGAAATGCTGAGGTCGTAGGCGATCTGTTTGTTGAGCCGCCCCGCCAGCACGCCCAGCAGCACGCGCAACTGCGTGGGGGTCAGGTCGGCGACCTTGGCCGCCACCGTATCGACCTCCGGATCGGCGGGCGGGGTGTCGCTGACGCGACCTTCCAGAGCGTCGCTGATGGCCTCCTGCATACGCGGCAGGGGCTGATCCTTGCCGATAAACCCCACGGCCCCGAAGCGCCGGGCTTCGCGCGCCGCCTTTTCGGCGTCGGCGGCCGAAACGACCAGCACGGGCACGTGCGGCACCTCGGCGTGTAGCAGGGCGACGCCGGAAAAGCCCTCGGCACCGGGCATACGCAGATCAAGCAGGACCAGTTTGAGGTTGGTGGCCTGACGCACCGCCTCCAGCGCGGCATCCAGCGTACCGGCTTCGAGGATATGGGCGTCCGGGCGGACCTTGCGCGCCGCCAGTATCAGGGCCTGACGAAAGAGCGGGTGATCATCGGCGACCAGAATGGAGGGGGCCGAAACGGGAAGGGGCATACTCAAGACGAAACCTCCGGCCGCATTCTTTTTATTATTGAAAATGCTGGCGCGCTCAATCTGTACCCTTGGCGCTGACATGTCCAGACCCAAGTGCGGCTATGGGTCTCATTCCGCACCTTCATTCGACCAAGGTCTGAACGACCAAGGTCGGGGGCCGTCTCGACCAAGGTCGTCCTTCAATTACCGCCTCTTCGGCCTGATCCTCTGTCTCACCGCTGCCCACCCGGAATAGCAAAAAAGGGCAACAAAAAGCGGGGAGGTTCACATGCGATATACCCTGATCGGCCTGACCTCTGCGGTCGGGCTGGCGCTGGCGGCTGGCCCCGTCAGCGCGCAACAGACCGTGCCGTCTGAGGCGGCGCTTGAACAGAGGCTGGCGGCGATGGAGGGCGAACTGAGCCGCCTGCGCGCCGAACTGGCCGGGTTGAAAGCCGAAAAGGCCCCACCGTCCGCCCCGCCCCAATCCGCCCAGACCCAACTCGTCCAAGCTACCGGGCCCGCCTTACGTTTCGGCGGTTTTCTCAAGACCAATGCCTTGTTCAGCCGCTACGATTCCGGCGATCTGGCCACCGGATCGCTGGGGCGCGACTTCTACCTGCCGGCGTACATCCCCGTGGGGGGGACGCGCGAACACAGCGACGCCGATTTTATCGCCAAACAGACGCGCCTGACGGTGTCGATGGACAGCGGTTCGGGCTTAAGCGGCTATGTCGAGGCCGATTTCCAGACCACGCCCGGCGGTGGCAGCGAACGCACCACCAATGGCTATAATCTGGCGCTGCGACGCGCCTATATCACCTATGGCCGCTGGCTGTTCGGGCAGGACTGGACGACGTTCCAGAACGTCGCCGCCCTGCCGGAAAGCACGGATTTTGTCGGCCCCACCGAAGGCACGGTCTTCGTGCGTCAGCCGCAGGTGCGCTATACGCTGCCGCTGGGGGCGGGTTACAGCCTGGCCGTGGCGCTGGAAAACCCGGAAACGGCGTCGATTACGCCCACCGCGGCGACCCTGATCGAAAACGACGACGACCGCCTGCCCGATGTGACAGCGCGCCTCAGCCTCAAAAGGCCTTATGGCGATTTCGCGTTGGCCGTTCTGGCGCGGCAACTGGCCGTCGATAATGGCGCGGTGGGGGCCACGGCGTCGGGCTACGGTCTTAGCCTGTCGGGCAGGGTGCCGTTCGGGACGAAGGCGCGTCATGATCTGCGCTTTATGCTGACCGGCGGGGAGGGTATCGGGCGCTATGTCGGGCTCAACTTCGCGCCCGATGTCGTCTATGCCGGGACGCCCGGATCGAAGATGGAGGCGGTCGGTGTCACCTCAGGGTTTGTGGCGGTGAAGCTGGGCTGGACGCCGCGCCTGCGTTCGACCTTCGCCGCGTCGTTTTTGAACGCCGACTATCCGGCAGGCAGCCCGGCTCTGGCGTCAAAATCGGCGCAAAGTCTGGCCGCCAACCTGTTTTTCACGCCGGTCAGGGGGCTCGATCTCGGTATCGAACTGCGCAGCGGTAAACGCGAACTGCTGAATGGGCAGAGCGGGCGACTGGACCGCCTCGAACTGGCGGCGAAATACGCCTATTGAGTGCGTGCGCATTGACCCCGGCCCGCGGCGGTGCTTAGGCTCACCCCTTCGTTTTTGCCTGAGTACCCGCATGGCCGCTTCTGCCTCCGCCTCCGTTCCGTCTGTTACTGGCCTGTCTTCTGGCCTGCCCTCCGGTTTGACCAGTAACCACTGGCTGATCGGTATAGGCGGCATTGTCACCCTGCTGTTGATCGCGTTTCTGGTGTCGGCCGATCGCAAAGCCATCCGGCTACGCATGGTGGCGTGTGCCTTTGCGCTTCAGGTGCTGATCGGCGTACTGGTCCTGCACACCAGTTGGGGCAAGGCGGGGGTGCAGGCCATCGCGCACGGCGTCGAAGCCCTGATGGGCTATTCCAAGGGCGCCATTGACATGTTGTTCGGCGGGCTGGTCAACGTGCCGGGCGGGGCGGGCTTCGCCATCAATGTGCTGCCGGTGATCGTTTTCTTCGCGGCGCTGGCCTCGGTGCTTTATTACCTGAAAATCATGCAGTTGATCATCAAGGTGATCGGCGGGGGCCTGGGCTTTATCATCGGCATCAGCCGCGTTGAGGCGCTGGCGGCGGCGGCCAATGTGCTGGTCGGGCAAAGCGAATCGCCGCTGGTCGTGCGGCCCTATCTGGCGGGCCTGACCAAGGCGCAACTGTTTGCCATCATGGCCTCGGGCATGGCCGGCGTGGCGGGCACCATTCTGGCCGCCTATGCGCAAATCGGCATCAAGATCGACTACCTACTCGCCGCCAGCTTCATGTCGGCGCCCGGCGGGCTGCTGATGGCCAAGATCATCATTCCCGATCCTAAAGGGGCGGTGATCCATTCGCCCGAACCGATCATGGAAGACGCCGACCACCACCCCAAGAGCCTGCTGGCCGCCATTTCCGACGGCGTGCAGGACGGCCTGAAGATCGCCATTTCGGTGGGCGGCATGGTGCTGGCCTTTGTGGCCCTGATCGCGCTGCTCAATGGCATTCTGGGCGGTATAGGCGGTCTGTTCGGCTATCCGGACCTGACGCTTCAGGGAATTCTGGGCTTTGTTTTCGCGCCGGTCATGTTCCTGATCAATATTCCGTGGAACGAGGCCGTGGCGGCCGGCGGCCTGTTCGGCGAAAAGCTGATCATGAACGAATTTGTCGCCTATCTGCACCTGATGGAAGAGGGCGGGCAGTTGTCGCCGCGTTCAACCGCCATAATGAGCTTTGCCCTGTGCGGCTTCGCCAATCTGTCGTCCATCGCCATCCAACTGGCGGTGATCGGCGGTCTGGCCCCCAATCAGCGCGATATGATCGTCAAGCTGGGGCCAAGGGCGCTTCTCGCCGCCACTCTGGCCAATCTGATGAACGCGGCGATAGCGGGGTTGTTGCTGTTCAATTAAGCCATATCAATCATTGATTTTAGTGCGGTGCGCCCGGTCTGAGGCGATAGCGAGCGTGCCAGTCACCGGGATCGAGGTGACTGAAGAGTCCCGTCTTTATGCCGGACAAGGTTCGCAGCATCTCCTGCTTCATCCACGGCATCCGACACATCAGCCCGAAGGTGCGGTCGCGCACCCAAGGGGCCAGGGTCTGATCGGACTGAAAGAAGGGTGTCATCCAGCGGCTGGCGATCTGATAAAAGGTTAGATGCGCCTTGCGTGCCCGGCTATAGGCCGCAATGGCATCCTCAGGGGTTGCGCTACGTGACAGGGCCTCGCTCAGGATCAGGGCGTCGCACAGGCCGAGATTGGCCCCTTGCCCCAGTTGCGGGCTGATCGGATGGGCAGCGTCGCCGGTAAAGACCAGACGCCCGTCGTGCCAGCGCTTCATCACCCGGTGGCCGTATTCGGCAAAGGTCAGTTGATCGAAGTCCGTGAACTGCGCCACAAAAGGCGCCATCTGGGGCCAATAATGAGTGACACGTTCCTGCCATGCCGCCAGTCCGTCGGCGCGCACCCTCACATGATCGCGGGCGGGCAGGCTCCAGAAGAAAGCCATGTGCGGCTGTGGGTCGGTTGGGGTTTGCCCCAGAGGCAGGGTACCGATCATGACCCGCGCGGCGTCATAACGTTGCAGGAGGTGGTCTTTGCTGAAGCCCTCCAGATCGTGAACCACGCCCCACAGGGCGGCGTAAGGATAGGGCGTGTCGTGGGCAATAGCGCCGTGCTGCCGGGCGAGTTTCGAATGGCGTCCACTGGCGTCGATAATCAGATCAAACGGCCCGGCGTCGCGGCCATCCGCCAGACTCAGCGACAGCTTGCCATCGGCGTGGGTGCGCGTCTCCACGGCATCGCATCCGGTATGGATGGGAACGCCGAGCGAAACGACGTGATCGTAGAGAACCTGAAACAGGCTGGCGCGATGGGTGCCCAGACCGAACAGATGGGGCGCCAGACTGCGGTAGTCCAGATCGAAGATCACCGTCCCGCGCTGGGTCTCCCCATAGAGGTTGTGCACGGGCGCGCTCAGAGCGATGAGCTTTTCATCCAGCCCCAGACGCGCCAGAACCGCCAGCCCGGACGGTTGCAGCAGAAGGCCCGCCCCCAGTGGACGCGGCGTTTCGAAGCGTTCGAACACATCGACCGCATGGCCATCGGCCTTCAGAAACCCGGCGAGAGCCAGACCCGTGGTGCCTGCCCCGACTATGGCGGTTTTATAAATGGAGCGTAAGAGCGGCATCACACCAGAAGTTTATCTGTATTATCATCCCCGTCAGGTTTCTTAGCACGAAGCCCCTGATGTGCATAATGGTACGATGATGATGCGCCCTGTTTTAAGTTTGTTCCCGGTTTTGGCCTCGCTGTCACTGATCGCCTGTTCGCCCAAGACCGACACCTCTACCCCCACCGAAGCGGAGGCCTCGGCCTCCAGCGCCGCCTCGACCAGCGCGTCGAAAGCCGCCGATGTTGCCGCCGGCTATGTCGGGCGCTGGACCGGGCCGGAAGGCGCCTCGCTTGAGGTCGTGGCGCGTCAACACGATTACGAAGTGACGCTGAGCGGTACGAACACACCGGGCGTATTTACCGGAACGGTCAATGGCAATGCCATGCAGATCGAGCGTAACGGCGAAACCCAGCTCATCCGCCATACGACCGGGGCCAAAACCGGCGTCAAATATCTGGCGGACAAGCTGGATTGCGTCTCCGTTTCCAACGGCGAAGGCTATTGCCGGGATTAATTTCCATACCTGTATTGTGGAAATGAGGGTGATCGGTTAGGCAGGGCGCGACGGAAGCTAGCAAGGAGCCTCGCCATGTCCGATGAAGAACTGATCGTAAAGGACGCCAATGGCGCGCGTCTGGCGGATGGCGACAACGTCACCCTGATCAAGGACCTTAAGGTCAAGGGGTCGGGCGGTGTGACGCTCAAGCGCGGCACGCTGATCAAGAATATCCGCCTGACCTATGACGAAGACGAGATTGAGTGCAACCACGAGAAGGTACGCGGCCTTGTCCTGCGCACCGAGTTCGTCAAAAAGGCCTGATCTCCCTTTCGTGATAGCAAGGGCGTGAACGTAATCCCTCTGACGAGCGTATAAAAAGCGTTCAAGCAAGGGAGAGTCACATGGCCCGCACCATCACCTCTATAGACTCCGTGCGTACCGGTCGTGCGCCGGCGGCCGGTTGGCTGCTGTTGCTGCTCGGTCTGGCGCAGATTTTCAGCGGTCAGGTGCCGGAGTGGCTGGGCATCGGCCGCAGTGTCGCCGAACAGTCGGCCCTGACCTCGCACCCTCTGGTGCCGCTGGGGCCGGCCTTCGCCATCTGGGGCGTCATCTATCTGTGGGCGCTGGTCGGCGCGGTGTGGGCCATCCGTCACGCCGAAAATGAAGCGTTGCGGGTCGCGTGGCCGCATACGGCGGTGATCTGGTTGCTGAATACGGTGTGGTCGATCTGGGTGCCCATCCATGGCATCGACTGGGTGAGCTTTGCCATCATCACCGTGTCGCTCACCGCAGGCCTCACCGGGCTGATGCGCCTGAGACGGCTGAGCCTCAGCAAGAGCGAAACGGGCTTTGTCGTGGCCCCGCTGGCTCTGGTGACCGGCTGGATTTCGGCCGCGACGGTGGTCAACTTCACCTCGGCACTGGTGGCCGCCGGTCTTCAGCCCGATCCGCGACAGGTCATGGTGTCACTGGGCTTTCTGCTGGGCCTGATTGCTTTTGCAGGCATTATGCTGCGCCTGACGCGCTCGCGCATCTACGCCGTGCCGCTGGTCTGGGCGCTGGGCTGGATCGCCGCCGCCAATGTGCAGCGTCAGGACGAGCCGCTGATGGCCTTTACGGCAGTCATCGGCATCGGCCTGTTGCTGGCTCTGGCCCTGACCGTCAGGCGGCGTGCATAAAAAACAGCCCCGTCAGGTGAACTGACGGGGCTCTCGGCGCTGTTTATCTGTTGCTTTTCAGCGCCGCCCGGACACCTTCGGCGTAGTCCGGGTGGATGCGTTCGAAGTGGGTGAGGGCGCGTTCGATGATGACGTCGGGCACGCCGGCCATGGAGGCGGCGATATTCGAGAACAGCCGCGCTTTCTGAGCGTCGTCGAACAGGTTGAACAGGGCGCGCGGCTGGCTGTAGTCGTCATTGCCCTCGCGGTGGTCGTAGCGGTCAGCGTCGCCTGAGAGGCGCAAAGGCGGTTCCCGGTATTGCGGGGCTTCGCTGGGGCCGCCAAAGCTGTTGGGCTCGTAATAGGCGTCCGGGTTCGACTGGAAATTGTCGAAAAAGCGCATCGAACCGTCGCGGTGATAATGGTTCACCGGGCATTTCGGCGCATTGACCGGCAGGGCCTCATAGTGCGTCCCCAGACGGTAGCGGTGGGCGTCGGCATAGGCAAACAGCCGCGCCTGCAACACCTTGTCCGGCGAGAAACCGATGCCGGGCACGATGTTCGATGGCGAAAAGGCCGCCTGCTCGATTTCAGCGAAATAGTTGGACGCATTACGGTTCAGCTCGATCACACCGACGTCGATCAGCGGATAATCGCTGTGCGGCCACACCTTGGTCAGGTCAAACGGGTTGTAGGGCGTGGTGTCAGCCTCCAGCTCCGGCATGATCTGCACCTTGACGTCCCACTTCGGGTACTGATGCGCCTCGATGGCCCCGAACAAAGCCTCCTGGTAGGTTTCGCGCGATTGCCCTATCACATCGGCGGCCTGGGCATTGGTGTAGTGGGCGTGGCCCTGACGGGTCTTGAAGTGGAACTTGACCCAGAAGCGCTCGCCATCCGCGTTGAGGAAGCTGTAGGTGTGAGAGCCAAAGCCGTCCATGTGCATGGGATCGGTGGGGATGCCGCGATCAGACATCAGGATGGTCACCTGATGCAGGGCTTCGGGCGACAGGGACCAGAAGTCCCAGGCGGCGGTCGGGGAGCGCAGGTTGGTGCGCGGGTGGCGCTTCTGCGTATGGATGAAGTCGGGGAATTTCAGCGGGTCGCGGATGAAGAAGACCGGCGTATTGTTGCCGACGAGGTCCCAGTTGCCCTCTGAGGTGTAGAATTTGAGGGCAAAGCCGCGCACATCGCGCTCGGCATCAGCGGCGCCCAGTTCTCCGGCCACGGTTGAAAAGCGCGCCAGCAGAGGCGTGGTGGCCCCCAGGGCGAAGACCTTGGCGCGCGTGTATTTTGAGATGTCGTGCGTGACGGTGAAGGTGCCGAACGCGCCCCAGCCCTTGGCATGGACGACGCGCTCCGGGATGCGCTCACGGTTCTGATGCGCCAGCTTTTCGATGAGCTGATAGTCCTGCATCAGAAGCGGCCCGCGCGGTCCGGCGCTCAGGCTGTTCTGATTGTCCGCCACCGGCGCGCCCGCGCTGGTGGTCATGATTTTACCGTGCATTACGGGGCACTTGCTCTCGCTCATCGTCTTGTCTTTCCTGAATCTTTGGTTTCCGGGGAGGTATGGGGTGACTATGGCGGTTGCGTGGGAATAAATGAAATAGATAGTCTTTGAATTTTAGATAAAGAGAATTTTTCAAACGTTTCGCGCTGCTGACGGGAACTGGCAGGATAGATGCGGTGAATGGCACCCTCGCCACTGGACGTAGAATCGTTTTCGCCGCAAGAGACGGGACGCTTGTTCGATGCGTTGCATACATCCTCCCCTGCGAAGTGGGGGAATTTGAGGTATTTATGTCTGTTGCCAGCCTGATCCGTCTGTTGTCTCTGGCCGCCATCTGGGGCGGTTCGTTCCTGTTCATGCGCCTGAGCGTCGGGGCGCTGGGGCCGGTATGGCTGATCGCGATCCGCGTCCTGCTGGCGGCGGTGTTTCTGACCGGTGTGGGCGTAGCGACACGCCAGACGCTACAGATCAAGGGGTTTTACAAATACTTCCTGATCCTCGGCCTGTTCAATTCGGCCGTGCCCTTTTTATTGTTCGCCTTTGCCGCCAAGACCCTGCCAGCGTCTATGCTGTCCATTCTCAATGCGCAGGCGCCCCTGTTCGGCGTGATCCTGTCGGCCGTGATGTCACGCGCATGGCCGCCTGTGAAGGTGATGGCCGGTCTGGCGCTTGGCGTTGCCGGGGTGAGCGTGCTGGTCGGGCTTGATGCCGCGCATCTTAACGCGCAAAGCCTGCTGGCCATCAGCGCAGGGATGCTGGCCGCGCTGTGCTACGCCATTGCCTCGGTCTATGCGCGTCACGCGCCGCGCACACCCGATCCGTTGTCCAATGCCCACGGCGGCATGTGGGCCTCGGTTGTGCTGATCGCGCCGGCTCTGCCCTTCTTTACGCCTCAGGCGGACCAGATCGCACACCTGACGCCGCTGATGGTCGCGGCCGTTATCGCTCTGGGCGTCGTGTGCAGCGGCATCGCCTACATGATCTATTTCCGTCTGATCAATGACATAGGCGCGGCCCCCGCCCTGACCGTCACCTTCCTGATCCCGGTCTTTGGCACGCTGTGGGGCTGGCTGTTCCTGCACGAGGCGGTGGGCCTGAGCACGCTGATCGGCGGGGCGCTTGTCCTGTGGGGTACGGCGCTGGTGGTCGGGTTCGACCCGCGCGCTCTTTTCAGTAAACCTCAGGCGACCTTGGAGTAACGGTTCGGCGCTTCGGATTGCCGCGCATAGGTATCGAAGGCGCAGGCGACATTGCGCGCCAGCATCTTCAGCGGCGAATGGAAGCGCACACGGCGGTCTTCGACGCTCACCAGACCCGCCGCCACAAAGTCGGACAGCCCGGCTATGTCAGCATCGAGATAATCCGCCGCATAGCTGTGGCGTTCCAGTATGGCCGGGATATCGGCTTCGAAATAACACATGAGGTCGCTGATCACCGCCTTGCGCAGCGTGTCATCGCCCTGATAGGCCCAGCCGCGCACCGTGGTCCAGTCGCCGGCCACAAGGCGGTTTTGATACGTGGTCGATTGCGGGATATTCTGCATGATGCCGCCGTCAAGTTCCCCGATGGACGAAGCCCCCAGCCCCAGCAAATAGTCATTGGGCAGGGTCGAATAGCCCATAAAATTGCGGCGCAGCGTCCGCGCCTCAAACGCGCGCGACATCTCGTCGTCGGGCTTGGCGAAGTGGTCGATGCCGATGGCGCGGTAGCCGTGCGACGTCAGATAGTCCGACAGGCGCAGGAACATGGCCACCTTCTCTTCGGTGCCGGGCAGACGGGCTTCGTCGATCAGGGTCTGGTGCTTCTTCACCCACGGTACATGGGCGTAGGAAAAGGCCGAGATGCGGTCGGGGTCCAGTTCGGACACGTGGGCGAGGGTGGTATCTAGGCTGTTCAAAGTCTGGCCCGGCAGGCCATAGACCAGATCAATGCCGATGCGATTGAGGCCATTGTCGCGCAGGTGGCCCATCACCGTCTTGACCTGCTCCAGCGGCTGGATGCGGTTGATGGCGGCTTGCACAACGGGATCGGTGTCCTGAATGCCGAGAGACACGCGGTTGAAGCCAAAGGCGGCATAGGCCTTGATCTTGCTGAGCGTAACGCGGCGCGGGTCAAGTTCTATGGCGATTTCGGCGTCCGGCCGCAGGTCGAACGCCTCATGTATAGCCTCAAAAAGGCGCCCCATATCGGCGGGTTTGAGCATGGAGGGCGAGCCACCGCCGAAGTGCACGCTGTGCACCGCCGGGCGGAATCCCAGATGCGCACCGACCATCTGAATTTCGGCGACCAGAGCCCCGACATAGGCCTCGACCGGCGCGTATTTCAGCGTCGCGCGCGTATTGCAGCCGCAGAAATGGCACATCTGCTCGCAGAAGGGGATGTGCAGATAAAGGGCAATAGGCTGATCCGGACGCAGGGACGACAGCCAGCCCTTATAGGTCTCCGGCGTCAGGGCCCCGAAATGATGCGCCGAGGGATAAGAGGTGTAGCGCGGGGCCTCACGCCCCATAAAGCGCATCACATCGTGCTCTTGCCACGATTTCTCTGGCCATGATTTTTGAGCGAACGACGGAGTTGGAAATGAGGTGTCGGGCATGAGCAGCGTCCTGAAGCGGTACGTTCTGCTCTTACGCCCGTTTGCCCTTAGGCTTTATGTGGTCTTTCGTCGCAGTCTCCTTGGTGAACAGGCCGGGATCACTTTTCAGCGACCCGGCCTTGTCGATTATCGCAATGCGGCATCCAGTGCTTCGGCAAAGGCCTGCGGCTGGTCGTACATGATGAAGTGGCGGCTGTCCTTGATGCCGACAATAGTGAGGTTCGCCGTACCGTTATATTGCAGGGTATAGAAACCGGAGGTCTGTTCCGCCGTGTAGGGCAGGGAGGCGTGGTGCGGCACAAGGACCGTCACCGCGGCGGTGATCTTCGAAAGCTCAGGGCGCAGGTCCATGGTCATATCGTCATAGAAGGCCTGAGCCGAGACGCGGCGGTCGCTCAGCGCCGTCCACAGGGCGATGCGGCGCTGGTGGCGTTCGGCATCCGTGGTGGCCGCCGCCAGAGCGGCACGGGCAGCGTCCTGCTGCGCCTTATAGGTGGCGTCATCGACCTTAAGCTGGGCGTCGCGCAACTGAGCGGCCTGCGGGGCGATCGTATCGACCGTGGCGACCGGGTTGAACAGCACGCCGATGAAGGGCAGGGCATCGACGACGACTAGCTTCGACAGGGCCTGCGGGTGGCGGGTGGCCAGCTTGAGCCCCATCAGCCCGCCCAGCGAATGACCCACCACAATGGGGTCTTTCAGCTTGTTTTGCACGATATAGGCATTCAGCGCCTCAACGGACGGGGTGATGACCGGGCCCTGGGCATTGCCGCCGGCGGGCTCACCGGCAAAGCCTGCGATGTGCAGCAGGTGCAGGCGATAGCGACCTTTGAGGCGTTCGGCCGTGGCCTCCCACACCTCGCGGGAGCAGTTGAGGCCGGGAATAAGGATCAGGTCGGGGCCTGTGCCCACCACCTCAACCGAAAAGCGCGCGGTGGGGGCATCGGGGAAGGGCGTGGCGGCCTTCACGCCCGACGCGCAGGCGATTAAGATAGCAAAAGCGATGGTCAGCCAGAAGACAAGGGTAGGGCGTGAACGCGCGCAGGGGCTGCGTTTTAACATGGTGTTTTCCTTTGTAAATCTGAGATTTATTCGCCTGAGTTCAGGCGATGCGGATTTTCAAAAATCGCTTCGACGGCAAGGTCGAAAATGGCGGCGATACGATAGGCCAGATCGAGCGACGGGTCGTGTTTGTCGGACTCGATGGCGATAACGGCCTGCCGCGAGACATTGAGGCGGGCGGCCAGATCGGCCTGGGTCAGACCGGCCTCGGTGCGCAGGTCTTTCAGGCGGTTCTTCATTTGCTACCCCGGATGAAGGGCGACGCCAGCCCGAAGCAAGCCCAGAACATCGGATAGACCAGATAGCGCTCGATCAACTGGGTTTCGGTGAAGTTCTCGATAAAGCCGATAACGGTGCTGAGGAACAGGGTCAGGCCCATGGCGATCAGGACGCGGCGGACCATCATGGCGCGGATAAACTCATCCGAACGCTCGATAAAGCGCAGGAAGGTAACGATGGTCCCGCCGATGGGCAGGGCGGGCAGGACGGCCAGTGCGTACAGCAGCGGACCCGTCGGGTGGTTGGCCTTGATATACAGGATCGCGCCGATCAGCAGGCCAGCATAGAGCGCCATCCAGAGGGTCATTTGAATCGCGTATTCGGCGGCGGGTGTTTTCAGGTTCATGGGTGTCGTCCTTGGTGAAAAATGAAAGGACATCGGGCCGGATGTAAGGTTTAACTTACATCGCAAAAATGTAATGTCAACCTGACATGAGAAAAAAATGTCAGGTTTGCATTACATGCCAATCTGTCGCGGTTGTCGAAACGCGAACGCCGTGATATTGAGTACTGACCAGTCAGTCAGTAAAGCCCATGCCCGACCTTTTGCCCAAAAAAAGAGTGCGCCTGTCGCCCGATGTGCGCCGCGACGCCCTGTTGCGGGCGGCGCACGACCTGTTCAGCCGCCACGGCTTTGCCGATACGCGCATGGACGATGTGGCGGCGGCGGCGGGCGTGTCCAAGGGCACGGTCTATCTCTATTTCCCCACCAAGGAAGCGCTGTTCGAAGCCCTGTTGCGGCGCGACGTGTTGCCGCGCGTCGGACGCATCCTGTTTGTGCTCAACCATTATAACGGCCCGGTGGGCTGGCTGTTGAAACGGGTGGCGCACTTTATCGGCGGCAAGATCGACGCGGGCACCGTGCCGCTTTATCCCAAGCTGCTGGTGCGCGAAGCCTCGCGCTTTCCCGAACTGGCGCGCTTTTATCATGAAGAGGTGATCACGCCGGTTCTGGGGGCGCTCGAAGACCTGTTCCGACGCGCCATAAGCCGCGGCGAATTGGGGGCGGGGGACGCGAAACTCTATGCTCACCTGTTTATCGCCCCGATGGTTAAGGCGGCCCTGTGGTACTTCACCTTCGGTGAGATCAGCGCCCCGGCGGTGAAGGCGCGCCCCTATCTGAAGGCCCATGTCGAGACGTTTCTGAGAGGAGTGAGGCCATGAGTCGTCGCTACGCGCTTTTGTGTCTGCCGCTATGCCTGAGCGCCTGCACGCGCGACGAGGCCGGGCACTATACGGGTTATGTCGAGGCGCAGTCGGTAGCGGTCGCCGCACCACAGTCCGGCTGGCTGACGCAGGTCTATGTCGATGACGGGGCGGTGCTCAGCGCAGGCCAGCCCCTGTTTACGCTCGATGCGACGCAGCAGCAGCAGGCCTTAAACGGCGCCGAGAGCCAGAGGCGAGCCGCCGAAGCGACCGCGAGCGATCTCAGCAAGGGGGCGCGCGAGGTGGATATCGCGCCCCTGTTGAAAGAACGCGATCAGGCGCGCGCTTCGCTCGACCTCGCCCGTTCCGAAGAGGCGCGCTACACCAGGCTGGCGCCGCAGGGCTACGTGTCGCAGGCCAAACTCGATCAGCTTCGGGCGACGCGGCAGGCGGCTGAGGCCAATGTCGCCGCCATTGAGCGCACTATCGAGGCACGGCGTCAGGCGGCGCGCACGGATCAACTGGCCGCCGCGCGGGCACAGGCGCAGGCCGCCGGGGCCGAGGCCGCACAGGCGCAATGGGTGCTGGACGAACGGGCAGTGAAGGCGCGCCTCAGCGGGCAGGTGGAGCGGCGACTGCACGAGGCGGGGGAATTTGTCGCGGCCGGCACGCCGGTGTTGAGCGTCTATCCCAAGGGGCGCGAATTTGTGCGCTTTTACGTGCCCCAAGGCGATCTGCCCAAAATCAAGGTCGGGCAGACGGTCCGGGTGTCCTGCGACGGTTGTCAGGCGCAGGCGGCGAAGGTGCGCTATGTGTCGCCGGAGGCCGAGTTCACACCACCGGTCATCTATTCGGTGCGCGAGCGCAAGAAGCTGGTCTTTCTGATCGAGGCGACGCCACAAAAACCCGACGCGCTCAAGGCCGGTCAGCCGGTGGATGTGGCGCTATGAGCGGAGTAATTTCATACGCCCCCAGCGTGCTGGGGGAGGTGGATTTGACGCCCGAAGGGCGGCAAAGACGGTGGGGGGCGGCCCAGCCTCCGGTCTATCGAACGGGTTACTCCGTAAACAGGCGAGGATAAAGGATGACCGACCTTGCCATTGATGTGCACGGCCTGACCAAGCGCTTCGGCGATCGCGTGGCGGTCGATAAGGTCGCCATCCGAATGCCGAAGGGGCAGGTCTGGGGCTTTCTGGGGCCGAATGGTTCCGGAAAAACAACAACTATCCGTATGTTATGCGGACTTCTTAAACCAGATGCGGGGCAGGGCACCTGCCTCGGTTACGACCTTATCGCCGACAGCCGTCAGATCAAGCGGCAGGTCGGTTACATGACGCAGAAATTCTCATTCTGGGAAGACCTGTCGATCCGCGAAAATCTGGAGTTCGTGGCGCGGCTTTATGAGCTTAGGAATATAAAACAAGTCGTTGATCAGACGTTGGAAACCCTGGGCCTGAGTAGCCGTCAGAAACAACTGGCCGGGACGCTTTCGGGCGGCTGGAAGCAGAGGCTGGCGCTGGCCGCCTGCACCCTGCACAACCCCGCCATGCTGCTGCTGGATGAGCCGACGGCCGGCGTTGATCCACAGGCGCGCCGCGACTTCTGGGACCAGATTCACCGGCTGGCCGCCGAAGGCCTGACTGTGCTGGTTTCAACCCACTATATGGATGAAGCCGAGCGTTGCGACGAGATCGTCTATATTGCCTATGGCCAGTTGATGACGCAGGGGCCGGTCAGCCGCATCATCGACGAGAGCGGTCTGCACACCTGGGTGGCCGAAGGGCCCGGCGTGCGGGCGCTGGCCGACCGTCTGCGCGGCCGCGACGGGGCCGAACACGTGGCCTATTTCGGTTCGGCCCTGCACGTGTCCGACAGCGATCCCGCCAAACTCGACGCCCTGATCGCCAGCGAAGGCGGGGCGGGCACGCAGTGGCGACGCGAACGCCCCAGCCTTGAAGATGTGTTTATCCATTTAATGAGTCAGGCGGTGGACAAATCATGAAAAAAGACTCTGCGTTTGCCGCTCCGCCTTCCTATTCCATGTTTTGTCCGTTTTTCCTCACGGAAAAAGCGGACGGGGCGGAGGATAAATCATGATCGCCCCGCTGAAACGCATCCTCGCCATACTGGCCAAGGAATTTATCCAGATGCGGCGCGACCGCATGACCTTCGGCATGATGATCATGGTGCCGATCATCCAGTTGACCCTGTTCGGTTTTGCCATCAATTCCGATCCGCGCCACCTGCCGACCGCCGTCTATCTGGAGGAAACCAGCCCTGCCGTGCGGTCCATCGTCGCCGCCATGCAGCAATCGACCTATTTCGACATCAAACAGCAGGTGTTCGACCCTGCGGAGGCCGATCGCCTGCTGCAAAATGGCGAAGTGGCCTTTGTTGTCGAGGTGCCATCGGGCTTTACGCGCGACCTGCTGCGCGGTGACCGGCCGCAACTGCTGCTGTCCGCGGACGCCTCTGACCCCTCGGCGGCGTCCGGGGCGGTGGGGCAGATGAACGAGATTGTGCGAAGGGCCATCAATCATGGATTAGGGCGCGGCTGGTCCAGTCTGCAAGGGCAAACGCCTCTGGTCGATGTGGTGGTCCACCGCCGCTACAACCCCGAGGGCATCACCCAGTACAATATCGTGCCGGGGCTTCTGGGTGTCATCCTGACCATGACCATGATCATGATCACCTCCATGGCCATGACGCGCGAACGCGAACGCGGCACGCTGGAGAATCTTCTGGCCATGCCGGCGCGTCCGTGGGAGGTGATGGTGGGCAAGATCACCCCCTATGTCGGGGTGGGGTTGATCCAGACCGGTATAGTCTTGCTGGCTTCGACCTTCGTATTTGGCGTGCCGTTTCTGGGCTCGCCTTGGCTGCTTCTGGCCTGTGTCGGCCTGTTTATCATCGCCAATCTGGCCGTAGGGTTCACCTTCTCAACCATTGCCCGCACCCAGATGCAGGCCATGCAGATGACCTTCTTCTTCTTCCTGCCGTCGATCCTGTTGTCGGGCTTTATGTTCCCCTTTCGCGGTATGCCCGACTGGGCGCAGTGGATCGGCTCGGTCTTCCCGTTGACGCATTTCCTGCGCGCCGTGCGGGGCATTATGCTCAAAGGCGCCGATGCCGCCGCCGTGTGGCACAATATCTGGCCGCTGTTGGTCTTCATCACGGTCGCCAGCTTTATTGCGCTGAAACGTTATCGGGTGACATTGGATTGATGCCCAAGGGGCATTGAAAATGCCTCTGGGTATGCCTTTCGAGACTGTCTTAGTCATTGACACATATGAGACAGTCTCGAGTTTTCAACGGCCGGAGGCGGTCAGCCTCTTCGGCCGTTGGTATGATGATGAAATTTTTGTGTGCGGCGCAAAATTAACCCAAATTAACCATTGCGGCCATAAAACCGAATCCAGCGTTTTATCAAAACGAGGTGGAAGATGACGGTTCAGGGTATCAACCCCCTGCGCGACGGCGTGCTGGCGGGCGCATTGGTCTTCGGTGTGGCGCTGGTGGCGTCGCTGGCGGTGTACATGACGGCGCAGCACGGCATGAAGACCGAGATTCGCGACAACCTCAACGGTCTTTCGCATCAGGCCGCCGCCTTGCTGGATACGGCAACCCTTTCGACCTTCACCTCCGGGACAGACAAGGCGGGCGCCGACTATCAGAAGGTCGCCGCACCGTTTCAGAAGCTGGTCGATGCCGACAAGCGTCTGGCCTTCATCTACGCTATGGTCGAGCGCGAGGGTAAGGTCTATTTCGTCATGGACGTGCAGCCCACCGGCAGCAACGGTGAGCCCTCGGCGGTGATGGAAGAATATAAAGACGCCTCGCCCCTGCTGGTGCAGTCCTTCCGCGACCGCAAGGGCGCGACCGAAAGCGAACCGGTCACCGACAAATGGGGCACCTTCCTGTCCGGCTACGCGCCCTTTACCGATGCATCGGGGCAGTTTGCCGGTATGGTCGGGGTGGACATCACGCTGAAAGAATATCAGGCCAGCCTCAATCGTATCCGTCTGGCCCTGCTGATCGGTCTGGCTCTGGCCGCCCTGTGCGCGGTCGGGGTCGGTTTGGGCGTCTATCGGGCGCGTCAGGTCATGGCCCGCTCGCGGCAGGCTGCCGCCGAGCAGGCGCAGCGCATCAGCGATATGGAGCGCCAGCGTCAGGAAGCCGAAGCACACGAAGCCGAACGCGCCGCGCACCTGCGCCGCCGCACGCTGAATGCGCTGGCTGATGAACTGGAAGCCTCGGTGACGACGGTGGTCAGTGAGGTGATCTTGGCCACGGCCCTGCTGAAAGGAGAGGCCGATAACGTGACCCATATCGCGCAGGACACCAAGACGCGCACCCATCGCGTTTCGGGCATTTCGCAGAACGCCGCCTCCAACTCGGCTCAGGTGGCCGCCGCGGCCGAAGAACTGACGGCCTCCATCGCCGCCATCCGCGAACAGGCTGAACACGCCGCCGCCGTGGTGCGCGTGGCCTCGGACAAGGGCGACACGGCCAAGTCGGTGATTCAACGGTTGAGCGAATCGTCGGGGCGTATCGGCGATGTCGTCGGGCTGATCAACACCATTGCCGGTCAGATCAACCTCCTGTCGCTCAACGCCACCATCGAGGCAGCGCGCGCCGGTGAGGCGGGCCGCGGCTTTGCGGTCGTCGCCTCTGAGGTCAAGGCCCTGTCCAATCAGGTGTCGAAAGCGCTGGGTGATATTTCGGCGCTGGTCGGCGCCATTCAGTCCGAAACCCAGTTGTCGGTTGAGGCGATGAACGACATCCTGCGCACCATTGCCGAGATTGAAGCGGGCACCGGCGTCATTGCCGAGGCCGTGGGTCAGCAGTCGCAGGTGACGGCGGAAATTTCGCACACCATCCACGCCACGGCGGCCGGGGCGCGTGAAATCGCCGACAATATGCAAAATGTCACCGACTCGGCGGAAAACACCGGCCTGACGGCGCAAAAGGTCGCCGGGGCGAGCGTTGCCTTGCAGGGCCGCGCCCGCGAACTGAGCGACAAGGTGGACGGCTTCGTGCGTCAGATCCGGGCCTGAGGTGCGGCGCAGGAGGGAAAAGGCCGACGACGGTTTCGTCCCACGGGCTTTTTCCTTTGAGATTTGGCGTCAGAAGTGCCAAACAGTGCGCCGGTAAAAACCCAAGGCCGGTAAAAACCAAGGTACGTGTGATGACGAACGAACAGGTCAACCCCATCCCCAACATACTGACGGCCACCCGGCTGGTGCTCGGGATCGCCATGTTTGTGCTGATGGCGGTGTCGGCGGATGCCATTCCGATGGTGTCGGTGATGCCGGACATGATCTTCGGGTTGCAACGCTGGGCTTTTTATCTGTTTGTGGTGGCGGCGGCGACCGACTACCTCGATGGTTATCTGGCGCGTCGGCTGAACGCCGTTTCGGTCTGGGGCTCGATCCTTGACCCCATTGCCGACAAGATTCTGGTCTGCGGCACGCTTCTGGGCCTGTTCGCCATGCACACGGGCGACCCCATCTTTGTCCTGCCCGGCGCCATCATCCTCTTCCGTGAATTTGCCGTCTCGTCCTTGCGCGAAGCCACAGCCGGGCGCAGCCTGTCCCTGCCGGTGACCCTGCTGTCGAAGTGGAAGACGGCCATTCAGATGACGTCGCTGGGCGCGTTGCTGATCACCGAAAGCTGGGCCGCCTTCGGTTTGGAAAAGCTGCTGCCGCTTTGGTACGACCCCTTCTTCACCATCGCCTATCTGGCCCTGTGGTTCGCCGCTCTGGCCTCGATCTGGACGGGCGTGACCTACTTTATCCAAACGCGCCGCCAACTTTAGAAAAGTCGTGAGTTTGGCGATCTGGGGCGTCGGCGTCGCTTGCCCGTATTCATATACGGGCGGCGCTAGCCTCCTGCCATCTCATCCAAACTAACGACTTTTCGCATGGGAGTTGGCTCAAATTCCCCTCTCTCGTGAAAAAGTTAACGCGCTAACCGTTTTTCCAAACGCTTCGTTAACCATGTTTTGAGACGCTTAAAGCCTGTATGGACTCATGGTGTCGGGCGGGTAATGGCCAAGAAAGAGAAACCCAAGAAGGAAGAGGCGCCGCCGGTTGACGGTGCCGAAGGCGAAGAGGGCGAAGCCCCAAAGAAAAAAGGCTTGCCGATCATGCTGATCGCCATTGCCGGCGGCGCGGTGGTGCTGCTCGGTGGGGGCGGGGCCGCGGCCTATTTCCTGTTCCTGAAGCCCAAGCCCGCCGCCGAAGCCGGTGCGCACGGCGAAGAGGCCAAGGGCGGCCATGGCGAAGAAAAGAAAAAAGACGACGGCCACGGCAAGAAGAAGGAAGAGAAGGGCGGCCACGGCGGTGGCGGCGAAAAGGTCGATCCCAAGACCCAGCCGGTGATCGCCGAAGGGCCGGACGGCATCACCTACTTCACCCTGCCGGACACGCTGGCCAATATCCAGACGACCAATGGCAAGGCGACCTATCTCAAGCTGAAACTGACCTTTGAAGTGGCGGATCACGAAACGGTCGAACTGCTCAACCAGAGCCTGCCGCGTATTGATGACGTGTTGCAGGGCTTCCTGCGCGAGTTGCGCCCGGAGGACGTGACCGGCTCTCAGGGCAGTTATCAGTTGCGTCTGGAGATTCTGCGTCGCGTCAATCTGGTACTGGCCCCGCATAAGGTCAATGCGGTGCTGATTGAGGAGATGCTGATTACCTGAATCAGGGTAACAGCAGGTTTCGGGTAAGAGTCGGGAAGCAGGCGTAAATGGCGGAAGTCGATCAGGAAGCCTTAATGGCCCAATGGGAGGCCGAACTGGCCGCCGAGGCCGAAGCGGCGACCGGCGGCGGGGGCGACGGGGGGGCGGGCGATCTGGCGGCCGAATGGGAAGCCATGGTCGGCGGCGGAGGCATGGACTCGCGCATGGCCTCGCCCACCGGGGCCGAGCGCATCCTCAATCAGGACGAAATCGACAGCCTGCTGGGTTTTGACCTCAGCGACGACGATTATAATGAGCGGTCCGGCATCCGGGCCATCATCAATTCGGCCATGGTGTCCTATGAACGCCTGCCGATGCTGGAAATCGTCTTCGATCGGCTGGTGCGCCTGATGACGACGAGCTTGCGTAACTTTACGTCTGACAACGTCGAAGTGTCGCTCGATAATATCTCGTCCATCCGTTTCGGCGATTATCTGAACTCCATCCCGCTGCCGGCCATTCTGGCGGTGTTTCGTGCCGAGGAACTGGACAATTACGGGCTTTTGACCGTCGATTCCAACCTGATCTATTCCATTGTGGACGTGCTTCTGGGCGGGCGGCGCGGCACGGCGGCGCTGCGCATCGAAGGCCGCCCCTACACGACGATCGAGCGCGTGCTGGTGCAGCGCATGGTCGAGGTCATCCTGCACGACGCCAAGATGGCGTTTGAGCCGCTGACGCCGGTCAATTTCAATCTCGACCGTCTGGAAACCAATCCGCGCTTTGCCGCCATTGCGCGCCCGGCCAATGCGGCCATTCTGGTCAAGCTGCGCATCGACATGGAAGACCGCGGCGGGCGCGTGGAGCTTCTCTTGCCCTATGCGACGCTGGAACCCATCCGCAAGATGCTGCTTCAGCAGTTCATGGGCGAAAAGTTCGGCCGCGATAACATCTGGGAAAGCCACCTGGCCACGGAACTGTGGACGACTCAGATGGAAGTGCGCGCCGTACTCGACGAACAGCAGATGCCGCTGTCTGAGGTCTTGAACTTGAAGGTCGGTGAGACCATCGTGCTCAATGCAACGGCTGATTCTCCCATTGAACTGCGGTGCGGCACGATTCCGCTGACCAATGGCAAGATGGGACGCAAAGGCCACAATATCGCTGTCCGCGTCGATCACCCGCTGGCGGCCTCAACCAAGCGCCGATTGACGCAGATCAGGAAGAAGTAGTCCGCCCCCATGCCCGCCGCCGCCGGACTGATCATGGATATGGTCCTTATGGGCCTGCTGCTGGTGGCCCTGTGGTACGGCATGCGCCTCAATGCGCGCCTGAAGGCGCTGCGTAACGGGCAGGAGAGCTTCATCAAGGCAGTGGCTGAGCTGGATCAGGCGGCCATCAAGGCGCACGCCTCCTTGCGCGAACTGCACGCCAATGCCGACGAGTCGCAGGAACTGCTGCACGGGCGCATTCTGGCGGCGCGTGACCTGTTGTCGAAACTGGAAAGCCAGATTAACCGCGCCGAACGCGCCCGCCGTGACCTCGAAGAGGGGAATGTCACCCCGGTGACGCGCATCGTCGAACCTGAGCCGGGGCCCTCTCTGTCGGTAGCGCGTAGCGCTCAGCGCGACAGTTGGGCCGGGGCGCGTGGGGCCGAAGGGCGTCAGACCTATGCCGGCCGCGGACGTCCGGCCTTTGAAGACGAGGATGAGGCCGATGAAGACCTCAACCTGCCGCTTTCGGGGCGTCTGCGCGACATGAATGACCGCCTGTCGCGCGGTCAGCGCCCCGAAACGCCGTCCGCGCCGCGTCCGCCGCTCGATGAACAGGCCGCCGTTAGCGCCATCGGGCTGGAAGCGATTAACGAAATGTTGAGAGCGTTCGCCGATCCTGAGGACCGTGAACCCCAGCGTCCGGCCCGCCGCGCCTCAGCGGAGACGCCGCCGCTGCGTACCGAAGGCCGCAGAAGCGCGCCGCCCAACCCTTCTGTGGCTCCGAATGTTCGTCCCGACTCTTTGCGGCTGTCGCGTTCGCGGCTGCCGTCGGCGCTTGATGACGAACTGTTTGACGCGGGTCAGGCGGCTGAGCCGGACAGGCCCGCTCCCCAAGCCGCAGAGGCGGCCCCCAAACCCGCGCGCCCCCTGTTCCGGCGGCTGCGTTGACACGAGCGCATTCCGAAACGGAGTTCGGCGAAGCCAAAAGGTGAAGCGGTTTTCGGATTCAAATGCGCGATAAAGCAAAAGCCTGAGTAAGTAGATAATGGCCAATCATCTTCGCCTCCTGCCGCTGATCGCCGTTGCTGTCGGCGGCGTTATCGCCGTCCGTGCGGTCGGTTCCATCGAGGCCATGCCCGCCTTCCTCAAAAGCGCCACCGCCTGGGCCGAGGCCCCGAAAGCCGACGGTGGCGCCAAGAAGGGGGAGGCCAAGCCCAAGACTGAAAAGGCGACCTCAGCGGATGACACGGCCACCGATGCGGCCGAATCCGCCGCCGGTTCGGTCTCCGGCGATGACAAGGCCCTGTCGGTGCTCGATGCCGCTCAGCCCGCCGCTGCCAAGGCCGCCCCGGTCTGCGCCACCTCGGTTGATGACCTCGCCAAGCAGGCCGGCATGTCGCCCTCGGAACTGAAGGTCATTCAGGCGCTGGCGCAGCGTCGCGCCGAACTGGACGCCCGCGAAAAGCAGATGGCGACGCAGGAGCAACTGATCGCCGCCGCTGAAAGCAAGCTCGATGGCCGAATCAAGCAACTGGGCGACCTCAAGACCCAGGTGCAGGCCCTGCTCGATCAGGCCAACAAGACCGGCGACGAAGATGTGCTGCGCATGGTCAAGGTCTATGAATCCATGAAGCCCAAGGACGCCGCCAAGGTCATGGAAACGCTCAAGGACGATGTGCGCCTGCCCATCGCGTCGAAGATGAAGGAGCGCAACCTGGCGGCCATGCTGGCTCAGATGCAGCCCGACAAGGCGCGCGACCTGACCGAAAAGCTGGCCCAGCGCATGAAAAAGGCGGATGACCTGCAAAACCGTCTGGATAAGGTCAATGCCGCCGGTGCCGCTCCGGCCACGCCGGCCCCTGCGAAGAAGTAAAAGGCACCCTCTTGCCTCCGGCGGGCTTTACTTGCCTCCGGCGGGCAGGGGCACGGCCCCTGCACCCATATATTATACCTCCCCAACCTGTTGGGGAGGGGGACCACACGAGCCTGATGAGCGTAGCGAAATCAGGTGAGATGTGGTGGTGGGGGTTTTGGGACGTTTCGGTGCGACCGTTAACCTTATGCAGCGTGTCCCCATATGTTTTTTGCGCTCCGCGCAGCGATTTACCATCGGTTACCCGACAAACTGACGGATCATTGACTCCAAAAATCAACCTTCGTTACCTCGGCGTTAACCCTGCCTTAAGCCCAATCAGGGCAAGGATTCGAGCGTCATGACGCGCCCACCTCACGACCTGTCACGGCTAAAAGCCGCGCTGAACGCGGAAACGCAGATGCGTTACCCGTCGCGCGAGGCCGCGTCTGCCGGGTTTACCGTACGCAATATCCGTTTTGCCGCCGCGGCTGTCGCCCTGACCGGGTTCGGGGCCGCCGGTCTGGCCGTCTCCGCGCCTCTGGCCGATCAGGTGGCCGCCGCACTGGCTTCCAAAAGCGAAATCGACCTGCGTGTCGGGCGCAACGGCGGTGTCAGCCGCGTCGAACTCTATGGCTCCGTCGGGTCGCGCGCCTCGGTGCGCAGCGACAAGGGACAGGTGGTCATCCGCTTGCCGGGGGCCAAAACGCCCGACATCGGCGACTTCCGCGTCAATCCGCCCACCGGCGTCAAGGCCGTGGACCTGCGCCGCGATGCGCGCGCCAGCGAGATCGTCCTGACCCTCGATGAGGGGGCCAAGGCGCGATTCGGGCGCTCGGACGGCGCGGTCTTTGTGCAGATCGACAGCAAGGACGATCACGGCGAAGCGGCGGAGGTCCTGAAAACCGTCGCGGCCGAAGACCGCAAGGCGGGTGAATTGCTGCCCGCCCCGGTGACCGAAACCAAGGTCAAGGCGGCCGCTCCCGTTGTCGCGCTCAAGCAGGTGCGCGTGCAGGACGGCGTGCAACTCGATTTTCCCTTCCCGGAAGTCACCGGAGCCGCCGTCTTCCGTCGCGGCGAGGCCGTGTGGATGGTCTTTGATCGCGAGGTCGATTTCCGTCTTCCGGCGGGCCTGAAAGACGGTAGTGTCGTTACCGAGGCCAACTGGGTCAAGAATGACGGCTTTACCGCCCTGCGGCTGGTCGCCCCGTCGGCGACGGGTTTGTCGGTCGATACGGAGGGCGCAACCTGGCGCGTGCGCGTCGGTGGGCGAGCCCTGAGCGGCGAAGCCAGCGAAGTGGCGGTCAAGCGGGATGACACGACGGGCTCACCCACACTGACGCTCAATCTGGCCGGGGCCAAGCGCGTGGCGTGGATTCGCGATCCGATGGTCGGTGACCGCATGGCGGTCATTCCGGCCCCCGGTCCGGCCAAGGCCGTGCGCGACGACCGTTCGACGCTTCAGGCCTCGATTGCCGCCACGGCGCAGGGCGTGATGGTTGAGCGCATGACGCCCGACATTATGGTCACGGTCGAAGGCGACCGCGTGGCGGTGACGCGCCCCGGCGGCCTGTTGCTGTCGTCCAACGGCGAAGGGGTGCAAAAGCCCGATCGCGCGGGTTTCAAGCCGGCTTTGTTCCCGACCCTGCCGGACCCGTCGTGGAGCCAGATGCCGGAAGAGGGCTTCCTCAAGACCTATAACCGCCTTCAGGAGGCCGCCGCCGAGGAGCAGGGGGCCGGGGCCGAAGGGCCCTATGCGGCGCGCCTTGATCTGGCGCGTTTCCTGATCGGGCAGGGGATGAATTTCGAAGCGCAGGGCGTGCTTGACCTCCTGACCAAGAACAATCCGCGCAGCCTTGGCGATCCGCAGGTGCGCGGCCTCAAGGTGGTGGCCAAGGTGATGGCGGGCCGCCTGTCCGATGCGCAGGTCGATCTCGATTCGACGGCCTTGCAAAACGATCCGGCGGCCAATCTGTGGCGCGGCTATATCGCCGAACGCGGCCGCCATTACGAAGACGCGCGCAAGGCCTTTGCCGAGGGCGTGTCGGCCATGGAGGGCTTTCCGCCGGAATGGCGCACGCGCTTCGCCACGGCCAATGCCCGCGCCGCGCTGGCGCTGAAAGACACCAGGGCGGCGTGGGAGCTGATCGTCTATGCCGCCGGTCAGGACGTGCCGCCGCTCGACCGGCTTGAGGCGCAACTGGTGCAGGCCGAAATCATTGAGGCACAGGGTGACAAGGCACGCGCCTACCGCGTCTATGCCGCCATCGCCAAATCGACCTCGGATCGCATCAATGCCCCGGCGCAGTTGCGCGCGGCGCGGCTTAAGCTGGAACTGGGCGAGGGCAAGCCTGAGGAAACGCTGCAACTGCTCAGTTCCCTTCGCTTCCGCTGGCGCGGTGACGAGACGGAACTGGAAACCATCCGCACCATGGCCGATATCTACCTTACGCAAGGGCGCTATCGTCAAGCGTTGGAGGTGCTGCGTGGGGCCGGGGCCTCCTTCTTTAACCGGCCCGATGCGGTTGAAATTAATGAGAAACTCAGCACGGCCTTCCGCAGCCTGTTCCTCGACGGCATGGCCGATGGGCTGCAACCGGTCGAGGCGCTGGGCCTCTATTTCGATTTCAAGGACCTGACGCCGGTCGGTGGCGATGGCGACGCCATGGTGCGCCGCATGGTCAAGCGTCTGGTCGAGGTCGATCTTTTGTCTCAGGCCGCCGATCTGCTGCAATATCAGATAGATAATCGTCTTCAGGGCGTTGCTCGCTCTCAGATGGCGGCGGACCTCGCGGCCATTCATCTGATGAATCGTCAGCCGGAAAAGGCGCTTCAGGCCCTGTGGAAGACGCGCAACACCCTGCTGCCCAAGCCCGTCCTCACCGAGCGACGGGTGCTGGAGGCACGGGCGCTGAACGAACTGAACCGCCCCGATCACGCGCTGGAAGTGCTGGGCAACGATATGTCGCCCGAAGCGCTGGACGTACGTGCTGACATACTGTGGCGGCAAAAGGACTGGGCCAAGGCCGGGGCGCTGCTGGAGCGGCGTCTGGGGGACCGCTGGAAAAAGGACGGGGCGCTGGCCATCGGCGAAGAGGCCAATCTGATCCGCGCCGGGGTGGCCTATAGTCTGGCCAGTGACCAGAAATCGCTGGATCGCCTGTCGCAACGCTTCGGCAAATACGCCGATACAGCCCAGAATGGCGACGCCGTGCGCGTGGCGCTGGCTGGGCTGGATAACGGGCCGCTGCGCGCCTCGGACTTTGCCACCGCAGCCGCCCAGACCGATAGCTTCACCGCCTGGGTTGCGGCCATGAAGCAGAAGTTCCGCACGCAGCCCGCGCAACCGGCACCTGCGGCCCCGGCGACACCCGCCCCGAAGACCGCCTAAGCCTACTTCTTCAGCAGCGGGTCGATGTGCGCCGACAGCTCGTCGATCTCATAGCGGCTGAGTTGCACCGTCTTGCCATTGATAAGGAAGGTCGGCGTGCCGGTGACGCCGTCTTTCAGCGCCTGCTGGTTCAGCTCATTGAGCGTGTTCAGCCCTGCCGGATCGGTGACGCAGCGGTTGAAATCGGCCTCGCTCAGGCCGGCCGATTGCGCGATGCGCAGCAGGACCGGGCGGGCATTGGCGTATTGTTCCGGAGCGCCGCCCTGATCCATTTCCGGCTGAGCCCGCATGATCGAGTCGATCACCGTCAGGGCCTTGTCGCGCGACACGCAGTTGGCCAGCATGTGCCCGGCGGCCGCGACCGCCGCATTGCCGGTCATCATGGGGCGATAGACGTAGCGCACCTTGCCCGTTTCAACATATTTGCTTTTGAAGGCGGGCATCATCTTTTCATTGACCTGCGCGCAGATGGGGCAGGCCACAGAGGCGTATTCGACCACCGTTACCGGCGCGTCGGCCTTGCCTTCGCTCAGTTCATCCACCTTGATCGTGCCCTTCGACCCGGACTGACCGCAGGCGGCCAGACCCAGCATCAGGAATGCCGCCACCGTCAGGCGCAGCGTGGAAACGGTTTTGATCATGAGGGTCCCCAAAGGTCCGATGGGTGCGTTTTGCCCTGTATCCAGAATGAGAATGGCGGCGAAAGTGTGACCCGCGCCTCCCCTGATCACATCCGCGTTATCATTGTCCGGATTCGCTTTGTGGCGAAGCTGTGGCCATGTAATATATCTGCATTCTCCGGTGTAACGGAGTTTAACGAACGCAAAGGTTTACGATCGCCAAACGAAAAAGCATAGCCGCCCTGAACAGATGCGCGGCCCCTGAATGAAGATGGAACGGCTCGATTTGACTAATCTTAAGCCTCCGTCTGCTAGTCGAAATCTCGGCCCAGCCCATATTTGCTTTACTTGCGATCAAGCCCCCGAAACCCAGACGATGCCACCCGTTTTTCAGGGCGCGTATCCTTTTGTCTCTGAACCCCCTCTCACTTTTGGAAAGGACGGACCGCGCCGGATGACGGCGGGCCGAAGACACCCATGAATCTCAACAGTCTCAATACCGCTCCCAAGCTCTCTGGCCGCTGGAAGGTCTATGCGCCGCTGGGCGCCGTGGCGCTTCTGGCGCTGTTTGGTCTGGCCTCGTGTGGGCAGACGATCCAGCCCGGCAATGTTGGCGTGAAGATCCGCACGCTGGGCCCCAATGCCGGCGTGGACAAGACCGCTTTGCCGTCGGGCTGGCACCTCAACCTGATCGGCGAGCGTATCGTCGAATTCCCGGCCATCCAGCGCACCTATACCTATACGCGCGAACAGGATGAGCGCGGCCCGGAAAACGAGGAGATCAACTTCTCGGACAACAACGCCCTGCCCATGACGGCGGACGTGCAACTGGTCATGCGTATCGACGCGGGCAAGGCGCCTGAGCTTTACAAGCGCTACCGCCTGACCTTCGATCAGATGTTCGAAGGCCCGATCCGCAATGATGTGCGCTCCGCCATCGCGGCGGAAACCGAGCTGGTCAGCGTCGAGTTCCTGTATCGCGGTGGCCGTCAACAGGTGATCCAGAAGGCGCTGGCCCGCGTCAATCGCAAGTGGGAGCCGCAGGGCGTCAATATCAGTCAGCTCGACTGGATCGGCACCATCCGCTACCCGCAGGTGATCCTCGACTCGATTCAGGCCAAGACCAAGGCCGACGCCGACGCCGCAGCGGCTCAGGCGCAGGTCGCCGTGGCCAAGGCGCAGGCCGACGCGAAGATCGAAGAGGCCCGTGGTCAGGCCGAGGCCAACCGCCTGATCGCCCAGTCGATCGCCGCCAGCCCCGGCGTGGTGCAACTGCGCGCCATCGAAAAGTGGGACGGCAAACTGCCTCAGGTGACGGGCTCGGCCACGCCGTTCATCGACCTGAAAAAGGCGGATTAAGTGTCCTCAGAGCGGAATGATCTCTGATCATTCCGCTCAAGCCGCCATTGAGGCGGCGGCCAAGGTGGCGGAGCCGCCGCCCGGCGAGGGTCGAAACATAATCCAGATCATTATGTTTCCGTCGGAAACCCTAATGATCTGGAGAGGGGCCTTGCGTCCCTCTCCATTTGCGTTAGGTTTGAAACCTCTGAAAGGGAGGGGGTATTATGAAACTGTCGATTGATTTTGCCTTTGCGGGTATTGAAATCATTAAGAAGAGCCCGCTGGCCGTGCTGGTCTGGGGTCTGGTCTATCTGGTGGTCAGTGTGGTGTCGTCGCTGCTTATAGTGGCGGTGGCGGGGCCGGCCCTGACGGCGCTGCAAAACTATCAGACTGCGCCCGATGCCGACCCGATGCAGGTGTTCGGCCATCTTGGGGCGCTTGTGCCGGTCTATCTCATTGCCGGTGTTCTGGGGCTGATCTCTTCCGCTATCATCCAGTGCGCCGTCTTCCGCAGCCAGTTGCGGCCGGGTACCGGTGGTTTTGCCTTTTTGAAACTGGGGGGCGATGAGTTTCGGCAGATACTGGTCGGCATTTTGTGGGCGCTGGCGTTCGTTCTGTTCTACATCGTGTTCGGCATTGCGCTGGCCATACTGATCGGGATTGTCTCCATGGTGGGCCAGTTCAGCGAAATTCTGGCCGGAATTCTGATTTTTGTTCTGGTCGTTGGCGGCATTGTCACCTTTCTATATATCGTCAGCCGCTGGTCGCTGGTTATGGTGCAGTCTTTTGCCGAAAAGAAGATCAATATTTTCGGCAGCTTCAAGCTGACCCAGGGGCAGGGCTGGAAACTGCTGGGCGGTTACCTTCTGCTGGGATTGGTGATGATCGTCATTATGATCATCGTCTATAGTCTTGTCTTTGCGCTGGTGGTCGGGACCAGCGGTGGCTGGACGCAGGCCATCACCCAGATGAGCCGTCCGGACATGAGTTCCGTCGCGGCTCTGATGACGCCTGTCTTTTTCGCACAAACCCTCGTCAGCAGTCTGCTGATGGGCGGCTTCTATGCCCTGATCTACGGCGCCTCGGCAGCGGCCTACAGTGCCCTAAGCGACAAGGGCACGCGCTCGGTCGAAGTGTTCTGACCTTGATGTGAGGGCGGTCGGACGATAGGCTTGCCGTAAAGGAGCCTTGCATGTTCGACCGTCGCACCCTGCTGTTATCGTCTGTGGCGCTGTCGGTGGCGGGGCCTGTGGCCGCCAGGACGCGCAAGCCTGTGTCGGTGATTTTTCACACTGACATTGGCGGCGATGTGGACGATACCTTCGCGCTCCTCTACCTGCTGCGGCGGCCGGAACTGGCGCTCAAGCTGGTGGCCACCGATGCAGGTAGCCCGCAGTACAAGGCCCGCCTGACGGCCAAACTGCTCACCCTGGCCGGGCGCAGTGACGTGGCCATTGCCATGGGCCGTCCGAAGGGCGAAGACACCGGCGCGCAGGCCGGATGGGTCGGAGATTACCGGCTCGCTTCCTATCGCGGCGTGGTGCGCACGGATGCGGCTCAGGCCATGATCGACACAGTGATGGCCTCACCCGATCCGGTGACGATCATCAGCGTCGGCCCGGCCACGGAACTGGCCGAAGCCTTGCGGCGCGAACCGAAGCTGGCGCAAAAGGCGCGCTTTATCGGCATGTTCGGCTCGGTGCGTATCGGCTATAAGGGCGTTGCGCCGGCCGATGCCGAATATAACGTCAAGGTCGATCCGGCGGCGCTGCGCACCATCTTCGAAGCCGACTGGCTCAGTTGTGCGATTACGCCGCTCGATACCTGCGGTCTGGTGACGCTGGATGGCGCCGACTGGCAAAAGTTGTGGCAGAGCCGTGATCCCTTCGCCGTGGCCTGTATCGCAAACAGCAAGGTGTGGCTGCCCAACGCGCCATGGATGGCCAAGGATTTCGACCTGACGAAGCAAAGCTCGGTGCAATTCGATGCTGTGGCGGTTGAAATGGCCTTTGACGAGTCGAAACTGGTTATGGAGACCCTGCCGCTCAGCGTGTCGGATGACGGGATGACGCTGATCGACCCCGCCAAAGGCCGTCCCGTGCGCGTGGCGACGCAGTGGACAGATTTACCCGGCTTCAAACGGCAACTGGTCGAGGGACTGACGCGCGGCGCTTGAGAGCGGCGGCAGGCGATATCTGACAGGCGTCGGCCGATGAGACCGACGCCTGTCGAAGATACCTTGTGGGAGCTTATTCGTAGGTGGCCCAGGTTTCGCCGGTCTTGCGGCTATAGCTGATGGCGATGCTTGAGACTTCGCACAGGTTGAAGTTTTCCCATTCCGCCGACTCACCATCATCATAGACGACCTTGAGGTCCCACAGGCAGGCCTTTTCCTTGCGGCTGAAGGCGATGTCCACCCTGGCATTGTTGGGCAGCACATCCTCTTCCATCACATCCTCGTCCCAGCTATCCGATTTGCTGGGCGACACATAAACTTCGGAAATCGTGTAGCCGGTATGATTGATCAGCGTGAAATTCTGCTTGCCCTGAGCCAGAGCCACGGTGCTGGCCAGCATGTAGACAACGAAGGCCGAAAGCGCGGCCATCAGCCACACAACACTCTGGCGGCGCGTTTGAGCATTTGAAACCATTGAAATTCTCCCGAAAAAATTTAATCGAAACGCAAAAAACAGTCCCGCAGCGTTCAATCGCCGCGATCCGGTTACCCTCATTTATAACGACTTTAAATGAAATGGCCGTAACAAAGTTATCACGGTTCGCCCCGCTCAGACAGGCAATGACTTTCCAACCCGCTGTCTGGCGTAGAACTTGGGTGCAAGACTTGCACGGCTGCACGTGTCGCCCGTAAAAGTTTGGCTCCATTCAATCAACAATAGATGTGTCCAGCCGGGGCGTATCCTTGAGGAGGTCATTGAGGCGGTTACGGATCATCGAGAAGGTAAAGCCAAATCCCGGCAAGGTCGTCAGTAATATCCACCAGGGCGGATTTTGGGAGTCGAGCATCCAGATCATAAAGACCAGTATCGGCACGCTCACGATTTGCATGAGCATGAGGGCATAGCCGCTCAGCAAGGCTTTGCGAATGGCGATGGCTTGCGCCTCGTCCTTCAGGCGATAGGCCGGTCGATGCCGACCGTGCCGATAGAAAAGGGTGTCCTGACCCAGTCGCTCGAATTTATCGTCGATGAGTCTCATCTATCCCCCCGCGCCCCCGGCCTTGGTAAAGCTCTCGACCAATGAACCGCACACCAGCCGCCAGCCATCAACCAGCACGAAGAAGATCAGCTTGAACGGCAACGACACCACCACCGGCGGCAGCATCATCATCCCCATGCTCATCAGCACCGAGGCGACGACGAGGTCGATCACCAGAAACGGCAAGAAGAGGAAGAAGCCGATCATAAACGCCGTCTTCAGTTCCGAAATCATAAAGGCCGGCGTGATGACCGTGATCGGCAGGTCCATATTGTCCTTGGGCTTTTCGACCTTGGACAGGCGGATAAACAGGTTGAGATCGCCCGCATCGACCTGAGACAGCATAAAGGTCTTGACCGGTTCGGAGGCCGCGTCGAAGGCCTGCGGCATCTCCATCTCCTGATCCATCAGCGGGCGGATGCCGGCGTCATAGGCCGCCTGATAGGTGGGGGCCATCACCACCGCCGACAGGAACATGGCCAGCGAGATCAGCACCGCATTGGGCGGACTCTGTTGCAGGCCCAGCGCCGTTCTGAGCAGGGACAGCACCACCACGATGCGGATGAAGGAGGTGGTCATGATGACGATGGACGGCGCCAGCGACAGGACGGTCAAAAGCCCCAGCATCTGCACGACGCGCGCCGTCAGCGTGCCGCCTTGCCCCAGATCAAGATTGACCGACTGCGCCAGCACGTCGCCGGGGAAGATCATTAGGGCGAAACCGAGAATGCCGCCCAGCAGGGTCACGGCATAGTCGCGTTTGCGCATTGGCTTGCCGAACTGACGAAAAAGGTCGGGCATCCGCATCACAGCACCGGCCGATTGACGGTGGGCGCAGGGGCAGGTTTCGGCTTGGGCGCGGGCAGTTGGCGCGGCTCGATCAGTTCCTGCCCTTCGCCCAGCAGCAGCAGGCGCTCCTCATCATCGACGCGCACCAGCACGAGACGCCGCGCCGGATCGAGGACGAGGGTTTCGACAACGCTCAGGCGGCGCTCCCCACGCTCTCCCTGAAAGCGCGCCAGCAGTTGCGGTGCATAGCGCCGCAGGGCATAGGCGAGGCCCAGCACCAGCCCCAGAACGATGGCCAGCGCAAAGGCCGCCCGCAACAGACTTAAAAAGACATCCATCGGGCCAACCCCTCCATACGCGACCACCGCCCCGATATGCGGCACAAGGCCTTAAAGCCTCGTTAACCAACAAGGGGGCATATTTTGCCTGCCGCTCTGCATAGGCTGAGTCGCAGCGGACAGGTAAGGCATCGCGCATGAGCACGGAAAATATCGGCCTCCTTGGGGCGCTGAAAGAGAAGATGACCTGGCTGGGTCAGCGCCAGAAGCTGGTGGCGCAGAACGTGGCCAATGCCTCGACGCCGGGTTTCAAGCCGCGCGACCTCAAGGCTCTCGATTTTGCCTCCGTCCTCAAAGGGCAGCAGGAACAGACCGGACTGGGCCTCAGCGTGACCAATGCCGGGCACATGAATGTCGAAGGCGGCGGAAGCTTTGCGCCCAAGGCGGTG
This sequence comes from Asticcacaulis excentricus, assembly GCF_003966695.1. Classification (NCBI taxonomy): domain Bacteria; kingdom Pseudomonadati; phylum Pseudomonadota; class Alphaproteobacteria; order Caulobacterales; family Caulobacteraceae; genus Asticcacaulis; species Asticcacaulis excentricus. Next base: position 858,493 of record NZ_AP018827.1, on the reverse strand, counting down.
GTTTCGCCGGATTCCGAAACCACCATGGACGGCAATTCGGTCGTGCTGGAAGAACAAATGCTCAAAATGGCCGAAAGCCGGATGCAGTATGAGGCGGCTCTGGGCTTTTACCAGAAGTCGCTGGGCCTGATCCGCATGGCAGGTAAGGCACCGGGTAGATAGGTTAGAGGGCGCACACAATGCCGATTAACAAGACGACTGACACCCATCCGACCCTTTCGGTCGCCGCCAGCGCGCTCAGGGCGCAGCAGGCGCGCATGCGCATTATCGCGGAAAACATCGCCAATGCCGACTCGCTGGCCAAGACCCCCGGCGGTGACCCTTATCGCAACCAGATTCCGGTGTTTGAAGCGACCAAGATAGACGGCGCCATGGGCGTCAAGCTGGCGGCTGTGCGGCCCGATGAGACGCCGTTTGAGGAGGAGTACGACCCCAGCCACCCGGCCGCCGACGCCAATGGCTATGTCAAACGGCCCAATGTCAAAAGTCTGATTCAGAGCATGGATATGCGCGACGCGCAGCGGGCCTATGAGGCGAATCTCAATGTCATCGAGACGACTCGCTCTATGGAGCAGAAGACGCTCGATATCCTGAAGCGTTAGAGGCTCGATAAATGAACCCCATGCTTGTCGCCAAGGCCTACGGGGCCGTTCAGAAACAGGTCTCCGGCCTGCACGAAGAGGGTTCGCGCACGCACGATGTGGGGGCGGCTTTTTCCAAGGTCCTGAACGGGGCCATGGAACAGACGATGAAATCGACCCAGAACGCCGAGTCGCAGATGATCGCGCATTCGCAGGGCAAGGCTGAGTTGATCGACGCGGTGACCGCTGTGGCCACCGCTGAGGCGTCGCTGGAAAGCGTCATCGCTATCCGCGATCAGGTCATCAGCGCCTATCAGGAAATCCTGAGAATGCCGATCTGATCAATTGTTGAAAACGCTGTTGAAGCTGCCGATGTCCGTTTCAACAGATGCTTTAGATATTTTGCCGCAATCATCAGCAACCACGGTTTCGTAAGAATTTGCTTCGATTGTTTTGAATATTTTTATTGCACATTTCGGATCGTTTTGTTGTTCGTTCAGTACGATCTTGTTCAGTGTAACCCGATCGGGACCATTGTTAAAAAAGGTGATGATCTGTTCGTATTTGTCATTGCTGTAATTCAAACGTGTTCCGACCGTTAGCGTGGTGTTAGCGATTAGATAGTCGGGAGATTCTTCGACATTCCCCAAATTTGTGATCGCCTGAACATGCGTAAAGTTTCCGCAACTGGGAACGCTGACTTTTTCCTTAGCCTGTGGCGGAATTTTTTTGAATATTTTGATGTCGCAATCGCTATCGTTTTCAACCCTGTTAACGACAAGGCGCTGCAGTTCGATAGGGCGCGTGTCCTTGTTTTCTATAGTGATACTGTCTTTGGTGTACCAGAAATACAAGGCTGGCGCGGGCGGGGCGCTGGCTTCAGCCGCAGGCGCTTCGGCGACAGGGTCTTCTTCCGAGGTGGTTGGGGCATTACATGAGGCCAGAAACGAGCTGAACGCGCAGCAAAGCAAAAGCTGAAAACGCATAGATATCCCCCGAAAGTCTCCGAATACATCGCAAGATAGCAGTTTGTTTGCTTATGGCAATCTGGAAAGGAATGGCCGTGCCACGCTTAATGAAAAATTAACCACACTCCCGGCAAAATGTGCCCAGCGGGTCGGTGGGGTCCGTGGCTTTAAGTGTAGGGCGATTTTCATGACCGGTACGGAAGTTCTCAGCGTCGGACGCGACGCCATCTGGCTGACCATTCAGCTCTGTGCCCCGGTTCTGATCGTCGGTCTCATCGTCGGTGTGGTGATCGGCCTGTTTCAGGCCCTGACCCAGATTCAGGAACAGACCCTGATCTACGCCCCCAAGATCATCGCGGTCTTCGTGACCCTGCTGCTCGTCCTGCCGCTGATGGGGGCGCTGTTGTCCGGCTTCATGAAGGAAATCGCTACCAAGATCGCGGGCATCTGACGCGCTGTCTGAGCGGCAAGAATCGCGTCATAGGTGGCGGTTATGATCCCCGTTACGCCCGCTCCGGATTTCCCGACCGAAGTCACCTCCTTCTTCGGTACGTCGCAGGTGGTGTTTACCGCCATGCTGATCTTTGTGCGCGTGGGGTCGGTGGCGGTCCTCATTCCGGGGCTGGGGGATCAGGCCGTGCCGCCGCGTATGCGTCTGTCCTTTGCCTTTGTCTTCACCCTGATGCTGGTGCCGGTGGTGCAGTCGCAAATGCCCGCCTTGCCACCCAAGCTGGGGGCCATGGCCGGGCTTATCCTCCATGAGGCGGTGATTGGCCTGATGCTGGGGATGTTGATGCGCACTTTTTTGGGGGCACTGGCCATTGCGGGCGAGGTGGTGTCGCTGCAAACCACCCTGTCCTTTGCCCAAACCGCCAATCCGGCGCAGGCCCAGCCCTCAACCTCGATCGGCACCTTTCTGGCCATGCTGGGGCTGGTGCTGATCTATGCCACCAATCTGCACCACCTGTTCATCGCCGGAATGCGGGACTCCTACTGGGTGTTTCCGCCGATGCGCCCGGTCATGGTGGGTGACGCGACGCAACTGATGATCCGCACGGTGGGCGATACCTTCATGCTGGCCATCCAGATGACGACGCCTATCCTGGTCTTCGGCCTGATTATCAATGTCGCCGCCGGTTTTATCGGCCGCATCATGCCGGCCTTTCCCATCTTCTTCGCGGTCACCCCGGTCAGCGTTCTGCTGGGGCTGGCCATCTTCGCCCTCAGTCTGGGCGGCACCGGTCTGGTCTTCCTTCAGCACTATGAGGAATTCCTGCGCCTATTTGTAAGAGGTGCTTAGGTGGCAGACGAAGGCGAAGACAAGACAGAAGAGGCCTCGGCCCGAAAACTCGAAGAGGCGCGAAAGAAAGGCGACGTTGCCAAATCCGCCGACGTCCCTCAGGCCCTGTCGCTGATCGCGGCGTGCGCCTTGGTCATGCTCTATGGCGACAAGATAGCCCTGTCGCTGACCGAGACGTTGCGCGTATTCGTCGCTGCGCCACACCTGTTGCGCGACTCGCTGATGGGGGATGGCGGTCTGACCATCGCCAACCACCTGATGGGGCAGGTCCTGCCGATCATCGCCCTGATCCTGCTGGTGGCCGGTGCCGCCGGGGCCATAGGCAGTCTGGCCCAGACCGGCCTTATGTTCAGCACCGAAAAGCTCAAGCCCGACTTTTCCAAGCTCAACCCCATGGCGGGCTTCAAGCGCCTGTTTGGTGTTGATGCCCTGATCCAGTTCGCCAAGACGGTGATCAAGCTGATCGCCGTGGGCGTGATTACCTGGATGATCCTCAAGGGGCGGGCGGTCGATGTGGCGGGGCTGGCTGGTGCGTCGCCGCTGATGGTCCTGCCCTATGCCAAGGAGGTGTTTTTCTCACTGGCGGTGGCGGTGTGCCTGTTCATGGCGCTGGAAGGTGGGGCCGATTACTTCATCCAGAAGTTCCGCTTCTCTCAGCGCATGAAGATGACCAAGACCGAGGTCAAGGACGAATACAAGCAGACCGAAGGCGACCCGCACGTCAAGGGCCGTCTGAAGCAGATCCGCATGGAAAAGTCGCGCCAGCGCATGATGGCCAATGTCCCCAAGGCGACGGTGGTGATCACCAACCCGACCCACTACGCCGTGGCCCTACGCTATGATGAGGAAACGCCCGCGCCGCTGTGCGTGGCCAAGGGGGTGGATACACTGGCCTTGAAAATCCGCGAGGTGGCGGGCGAACACGACATCGCTATTGTCGAAGACCCGCCGCTGGCGCGCGCGCTTTATGCCGCCATTGACGTCGATGAGATCATCCCCGAAACGCATTTTCAGGCCGTGGCCAAGATCATCTCCTTCGTCATGGTGCGCAAGCGACGGGGGTTTTAGAGTGAAATGACTTTGAGTGGAGTCGCCATTTCGCTCTAAATTTTTGTTTTGTCGCGATGTTTTTTCGAAAAACCGCTCACACTTTTCCGCACATCGCTCCGGAGCGAAATCCGGGCAGGATTCGCAAATTAGGTTAAACTCCAGCGATTCGTTTTGGTGAGAGGTTTTCGCCTTGTCTTCGTCGCCCGCCCAAACATCGGCTCATACGCCCGCTGCTGTGCCCAAAAACCTGCTGGAGCGGTTGCGCGACTTTGCGTCGCCTCTGGCCCTGACGGTGGTGGGGATCATCGTGGTCTGCGCCTGTGCCGCCTTCTGGTTCATCGCGGGGGAATTGCCGGTAGGCGTCGTTTTGACCATCCTCGTCATCGTGATGGGGGCGGTGGTGTCGGTGGCGCTGTTCGCCTTCGGGCACGACGACGAAGCGGACGCTCAGGGACCGGGCGTTACGGCTCTGGTCGAGGCGCTGGCCGAACCGGCGGCGATCGCCAGTTTTGACGGACGTCTGAGCGCCACCAACCCCGCCTGGCGCGACGCGGGCGGCAATGAGAAGCGCCTGCCCGCCGGAGACGGCAGCGCGGCGCTGTTCGTCGCCATGCGCGAAGCCCGTGCGCAGGGCCATAGCCGCGCGCTGGTGCGACTGGGCAGCTTTGATTTTGAAATGCTGTTGTCGCGTCTGGGTGATGAGCGCGTGCTGGTGCGTGCGGCCTCGCAAGGCGTGCTGGGGACCGGGCTTCTGCTCAATCATGAACTGCCGGTTGCCGAGGGCATAGACACAGCGGAAGAGGCGGAAGCCATTGTGGTGCAACCCTCTGTCGCTCCGGCGTTTGACGGGTCGGATGCGCCTTTTGGTCAGGCCTTGCTGGAAGGCGACACCCTGCTGACGGCGAAAATTACCCGCGTCAATCCGGTGTTTACGCGCCTGATGGGCGGCTCGGTGGCGGATTTGACCGGCAAGGTGTGGGGTGACCTGATCGACGCCGCCTCGCGCGAAGAGGCGCAGGCCAAGCTCGATGCCAAAAAGACCGCTTTTGAGGTCAAGCTGCTGTCGAACAAAGACTTGCCGCTTCAGGTGCGTCTGGCCCACACGCCGGGCGGCTTCATGCTCTATCTGTTCGACATCAGCGAGCAGAAGCAACTGGAGCAGTCTCTGGCGCAGGTGCAGAAGATGCAGGCCATCGGGCAGTTCGCCGGCGGCGTGGCGCACGATCTCAATAACCTTTTGACCGGGCTCAAGCTGCGCGTCGAAGACCTGCTGCACAACCACCCACTGGGCGACCCCTCCTATGGCGGGCTGAACGAAATCCGGCAGATTTCGACGCGCGCCGAGGATCTGGTGCGCAAGCTGCTGGCCTTTTCGCGCAAGCAGACGGTCAAGCGCGTCACGCTGAATCTGGGCGAACTGATCTCCGAATCCGAGGTGCTGCTGCGCCGTCTGATGCGTGAGGATGTGAAGCTCGAAACCGAATATGGCCGTGACCTGCCCGACATCCACGCCGACAAGGGCCAGATGGAGATGGCGGTGATGAACCTGGTCGTCAATGCGCGCGATGCGGTGCACGCCTCCGGTGGCGGGCGCGTCAAAATCCGGTCGGCGGCGCTCACTCAGGCCGAGGCCGTAGCGCAGGGCTGGGCCGAGGCGCCGGCGCAGGGCGCGGCCCTGATCGAGGTGTCGGACAATGGCCCCGGCATCCCCCCAGAGATCATGACCAAGGTGTTCGAGCCGTTTTTCACCACCAAGCCGCTGGGCGAGGGGACGGGTCTGGGGCTGGCGACCGTCTATGGTATCGTCAACCAGGCCGATGGCCATATCGCCATCGCCTCAGTCGTGGCACCCGCTGAGGGGCATGGGGCGACCTTCAAAATCTTCCTGCCGATCAAGGTGCACGTGGCAAAGCCTGACGCCCCGAAGGTCGAAGCGGCACCAGCGTCTCCGCCCAAGGTCACGCCGAAGGACATGTCCGGTGCCGGGCGCATCCTGTTTGTCGAAGATGAAGAAATCGTGCGCGGTATTGCCGCCCGCCTGCTGCGTCAGCGCGGCTATGAGGTGACCGAGGCGTCGGACGGTGAAGAGGCGCTCGACATCATCCAGAGCGGCGACAAGTTTGACCTGCTGATTTCCGACGTTATCATGCCGGGGCTGGACGGGCCGTCCATGCTCAAAAAGGCGCGTCCCTTCCTTGGCAATGTGCCGGTGATGTTCATTTCGGGCTATGCCGAGGCCGAATTCTCGGACCTTCTGGAAGACGAGGTGGGCGTGTCCTTCCTGCCCAAGCCGCTGGATATCAAGACGCTGGCCGAACGGGTCAAGGCGCAACTGGCGGCGTGAGTTTGGCGCTGATAAGACCCATGAAGCGCCCTTCTGTTTTACACCTCCCTGCACACCGTGCGGGGAGGGGGACCACCTCCAGAGGACATGGTGGTGGGGTGTTCTGAGTTACGCGGTTCGCGTGCGCATCGGGATAAGGTGGCTAACCACCCCACCCGTCGGCTGCGCCGACACCCTCCCCGCCAGCGGGGAGGTGTAAGGAAAGAAAAGGGGCCGACTCACAAGCGCTCACTAACGGGTGCAGGGGCCGTGCCCCTGCTTACTCTCCGACCGCCGGGTCGTAGGTTTTGATCAGTTCCAGCGATTCCAGCAGGATGGCGCGCATGGCGTGCAGGGCCCCGTCGGCATCGCCCTTTTCAATGGCGATCAGCACGGCTTCGTGCGCCGGGATGGAGGCGGTGTGGCCGGAAATCTTGTTGGTGACGCCGATCGACAGGCGCAGCGCCGTATTGATCAGTTCGCGGAGCTGCCAGAAGAAGGGGTTGCCCGACGCGCGCAGGATGGCGACGTGGAATTCGATATCGGCGGCAAGCGCCTGATCGTGTTCGGCGGCGTGGTCGCGCATACCGTTCAGGCCGTCGCGTATGGCCTTGATGTCCTTGCGGTCGGCGTGCTGGGCGGCCAGGGCGGCGGCGACCGGCTCAATAGCCAGACGCACCTCGGTAAATTCGCGGTAGATGGTGTTGGAAAAGGGGCGCTCCATCAGCCAGCGGGTGACATCCGGATCGAGCAGGTTCCAGCGGCTGACCGGTTCGACCTTGGTGCCCTGACGCGGGCGCGCGCTCAAGAGGCCCTTGGCCGTCAGCATCTTCACCGCCTCACGCGCGACGGTGCGGCTGGCTGAAAACTGCTGGCACAGTTCCGCCTCGGTCGGAAAACCGCTACCGTCATAATGGCCGGAAACAATGGATTGGCCGAGGGTTTCCAGAAGTCCGTAGGTGAGACTGACGCCGTGCTGCGTACGCATATTAGAGCGCTTTCCGAAACGTGTGACGCACTTTTCGGGCAAAAAAGCGCGTTAAACCAAAAATTTAGAGCGTCGATTCGAATTCATCTGAACGAAACACGCTCTAAGCTGCCTGTAGGCATGTCTGAGTCTTGTTATAAGATGAGTAATCACCGATCTTTCCGCCGCTTGTCCAGCTTAAATGACAAATATGCGGCCGGCTTGACCGTCACTCCTGCAAAGACATGTGAAAACGATTGAATATGATAGCGTTATCATTTTTGCCCTTGCGCGGTGAATCAAGCATGATTAAGACAATTGTATAATAAAAAATGCTGCCTTTTTGAGAGTGGCATACGTAACGAGGGAACAGTGCCGGGCAGGCGCACCGCTGGAAAGGCGGGCGACTGTTATCCCTCAACCGAACGTCAGACGTGGACCGTGTGTCCGTCCATAAGGGCTGGTGCGTCGCATCGGTCAGTCAGGGGAGCCGTGCATGAGTTTGAGATTACCGCGCCGTTTGTTGATGTCGGTCGCCGTGTTCGGTGCCGCTATATGTCTTGTACCTGTCACGGAGGCGCGAGCGCAAAACAAGCCGCTGCCGCAGGTGGTCAAAAAGAACGGCAAGGCGGCGCTGATGGTCGATGGCGCGCCCTACCTCATTTTGGGGGCGCAGGCCAATAATTCATCCAACTACGTGGCGCAACTGCCCAAGGTGTGGCCGGCGATCAAGGAGATCCAGGCCAACACGCTGGAAATTCCGGTGGCCTGGGAGCAGATCGAACCGAAGGAAGGCCAGTTCGACTTCTCCTACGTCGATGAGCTGGTGAAGCAGGCGCGTCAGAACAATGTGCGTCTGGTGCTGTTGTGGTTCGGGACGTGGAAAAACACCTCGCCCAACTATACGCCGGACTGGGTGAAGCTCGATAACAAGCGCTTCCCGCGGATCACCAAAAAAGACGGGACCCTGTCCTATTGCCTGTCGCCGATGGAGCGCACGACGCTGGAGGCCGACAAGAAGGCCTTTGTCGCCCTGATGACGCACCTGAAAAAGATCGACGGCGACCAGCACACGGTCATCATGATCCAGCCGCAGAACGAGTCCGGCACCTATGGCAGCGTGCGCGACTATTCGCCCAAGGCGGAAAAGGTCTTCAAAGGAGCGGTGCCGCCGGCCCTGCTCAAAAAGAAGGGGCTCAGCAAGGGTGGCACGTGGAGCGAGGTATTCGGAAAACACGCCGACGAATATTTCCACGCCTGGCATATCGCCAGCTATATCAATGAGATCGCGGCCGCCGGTCGCGCCGTCTATGACCTGCCCATGTACGTCAATGCGGCGCTGCGTGAGCCACTGATCGAGGTGGGGCCGGAGACCTATTCGTCGGGCGGGCCGACCCACAATGTCATCGACATCTATCAGGCGGCGGCCCCGGCCATCGATATCATCGCGCCCGATATCTATAAGCGCGACTCGGCCAATTACGAGGCGGTGCTGAACCTCTACACGAAGTTCGAGAATCCGCTGTTTGTGCCGGAAACGGGCTCTGATACCGAGTTTGCCCGCTATATTTTCAGTGTCTTCGGCCGCGGCGGCATCGGCTTTGCGCCGTTTGGCATCGACTATACGGGCTATACCAACTACCCGCTGGGCGGCAAGGACATCTCGCCCGAAGGCCTGAAACCGTTTCGGGAAAAGTACGCCCTGTTTGCGCCGATGATGCGCGACTGGGCGAAGATCGCCTATGAAAACCCCGTCTGGGGCGTCGCCGAGGCCGATGACCGCAAGCCGCAAAAGATCGACCTTGGCGGTAAGTGGACGCTCGACGTGCTCTATGGCGAGTGGCAGTTCGGTCTGACCGAATGGACGTGGCTGGGCAAGATCGATCCGGTGCCGGGGCGTGAAAAGCCCAATGGCGGCGTGGTCGTGGCGCAGTTGTCCGAAGACGAATTTCTGGTCACCGGCGTCCACGCCCGGCTGAATTTCGGGCTGGGCCCAAAGAACAAAGGCAAGAACCTGATCTTCCGTTCGGTCGAGCAGGGGCACTTTGAAAACGGCCAGTGGGTTGTCGATTTCGTGTGGAATGGCGACCAGACCGACTACGGCCTGAACCTGACCGGCCAGCCGGCCGTGCTCAAGGTCAAGCTGGCCACCTATTGATAATGAACTTCCTCTCTCTCGCTCATACAGAGAGAGGGCCGGGGTGAGGGGACGCACAGGCCGTCCTGCATGCCCCCCTCATCCGGTGCTGACGCGCCACCTTCTCCCTCAAGGGAGAAGAGATATTCGGGAGAAGACAGATGAAACCCTATATCTACGCCTCGACGCTGGCCGTCGCCCTGATGGCCTCCACGGCGCTGGCCGGGACCTATAGCCGCACCGATACCGGTATTGTGGTCAAGCCGGATACCGGCACGGCGAAGGAAATCCGCCTCAATGTCATCAGCGACTCGATCATTCAGGTGGTCGGCGTCGATGATCCGGCGCGCGAACAACTGCCGTCTCTGATGGCCATCGCCAAGCCGGAAGGCAAGTTCACCGTGTCCGACGGCAAGGGTACTGTTACTCTTAAGGCCGCTGCCGCCTCGGCGCAGGTGGACCTGACGACTGGCCGCCTGACCTTCTTCAACGCCAAGGGCCAGCCGGTGCTGAAAGAAGTCAAGAGCGCCATCACCCCGGTAACGGTCGAGGGTAAGCCCTATGTGGCCACCAGCGCCCAGTTCAACCCCGGCACGACCGAGGCCTTCTACGGTCTGGGGCAGCATCAGAACGCCCAGATGAACCTTAATGGCGAAGACATCGAGTTGCGCCAGCACAATATGGATATCGGCATCCCCTTCGTGGTGTCGGACAAGAATTATGGCGTGCTGTGGGACAACAATTCGGTCACGCGCTTTGGCAATCCGGTGCGCTTCGGTCTGGCCAGCCGCGATCTGAAACTGACGGCGCTCGATGGTTCCAAGGGCCTGACCGCCAAATACTATGTCGATGACAAGCTGATCCTGACGCGCGTTGAGCCTGACATCCGCTATCAGTTCCTGAGCGATGTCGATAAGTACTGGCCGACCGATCCGGCGCTGAGCAAGGCCGCGACGACGGGCAAAACCGTCAAGGTCGTCTGGGAAGGCTCGGCCACCTCGGACTCGCCGGGCGTGCACAAGATGCGCCTGTTTGCCTCGGACTATGTGACGATGAAGGTCGATGGCAAGACGATCTTCGATCATGGCATCTGGCGTATGGGCTGGAACGCCTGGTACAACAATTTCGAGCAGACCTTCGCCAAAAACAAGCCGGTCAAGTTCCAGGTCGAGTGGCTGCCGGCGGGCGGCCTGATCTCGCTGCACCATTCCAACCCGGAACCGGCGGCGGACAAGCACTCGCTGCGCTTCACGTCTGAGGCGGGCACGGGTCTGACCTATTACTTCATCTCCGCCGACAGCCTTGAAGGCGTCATTTCCGGCTATCACACCGTCACCGGCAAGCCGCCGATGATGCCGAAATGGGCCTATGGCTTCTGGCAGTCGCGTCAGCGCTATGAGACGCAGGATCAGCTTCTGGGGGTGCTCAAAACCTATCGCGACAACAGGTGGCCGATCGACAATATCGTGCAGGACTGGTTTTACTGGCCCGAAGACCAGTGGGGTAGCCACAAGTTCGATCCCGTGCGCTTCCCCGACCCGCAAAAGCTGGTCGATGAGGTGCACAAGCAGAACGCCCGCATCATGATCTCGATCTGGGGCAAGTTCTATCCCAATACCGACAATTATAAGGAGCTGGACGCCAAGGGCTATATGTGGCGCCGCAATGTCGAACTGGGTGCCAAGGACTGGGTGGGGCCGGGCTATCTCAACAGCCACTATTCGCCCTATAATCAGGAAGCGCGCGACATCTACTACCGTCAGATGAAGGAAGGTCTGGCCAAGTACGGCTTTGACGCCTGGTGGATGGACAATACCGAGCCGGACGTGCGCTCCAACACCAGCCCGGAGGAGTTTGCCGAGCTGATCACCCCGACCCAGATGGGGCCGGGCGCGCTGGTCCACAATGCCTATTCGACCATGAGTTCTCAGGCCGTCTATGAGGGCCTCAAAGCCGATCAGCCGGACAAGCGTCAGTTCATCCTGACCCGTTCGGGCTTTGCCGGCGTGCAGCGTAACGCCGCCGCCCTCTGGTCGGGTGATGTCGTCGGCACCTGGGACAATCTGTACGATCAGATTTCGGCGGGCGTGCAGACCGGCTTCTCCGGCGTGCCCAACTGGACGCACGATATCGGTGGCTATGCGCAGGAAACGCGCTTTCAGGGCAAGGATGTCGGGGCGCTTCAGGAAAACCGCGCCGCCGGTGGCACGGGTACGGCTGAGGACCTGAAAGAATGGCGTGAGTTGAACCAGCGCTGGTGGCAGTTCGGGGCCTTCTCGCCGCTGTTCCGCTCGCACGGCGAAGGGGTGAAGCGCGAAATCCACGAAATCTCGCCGCCGGGTTCGCCCATGCGCGCCAATATGGTGTGGTTCCTTGAGCTGCGGTACCGCCTGATGCCGTACATCTATTCGGCGGCCGCGGACGCCCATTATGAGTCGGCCCCGATCATGCGCGGCTTTGCGCTCAACTTTCCGACAGATGCCAGGGGGAAGGACGTCAAGGACGCCTATATGTTCGGTAAGTCGATCCTCGTTGCGCCGGTCACCAAGTATCAGGCCACCTCACGCAGCGTCTATTTCCCGGCGGGAGCCAGTTGGTATAACGCCTATACCGGTGAGACGGTGAAGGGCGGTCAGACGCAGACCGTCGCGGCGCCGCTTGATCAGTTGCCGCTGTTCGTCAGGGCGGGGGCGATCCTGCCGATGGGCCCGGTCATGCAGTATGTCGATGAAAAGCCGGACGCCCCGCTGACGATCAATGTCTATACGGGTGCCGATGGCCGCTACAGCCTCTATGAGGACGATGGCGTGTCGAATGGCTATGAGAAGGGCAAGTTCACCCGTATCCCGTTCAGCTATAATGACAAGACCGGCGAACTGACCATCGGGGCGCGCACGGGCCAGTACGACAAGATGGTGGCGGCGCGGACCTTCAAGGTGCGCTTCCTGAAGGCGGGCGACAAGACGACCGACTTCGACGCTCCGGCCATCAGCGTCGCCTATTCGGGCAATGCGGTGAAGGTGAAGCGGCCTTAGGTCACCATTCCTTATACCTCCCCGGCTTGCCGGGGAGGACCGCTGCCGCAGGGCGCGGTGGTGGAACCTGAAACGCGGCTGATCAGCCGCTAAGCCCCTCGGTCACCGCGCTTCGCGGGGTGCCACCTCTACCGGCACGCCGGGGGCGTAAGATGGCAGAGGCTGTCCCACACTGAAGACATCGGGCGTCTGTTTGGGACCGGGGCGGTATTTGACGCCCTTGAGCCAGATTTTCAGCGCTTCCCAGTGGATGCCCCACACGACCTTTAAGGTCATCAACGGCATGGTCAGGAAGTATTTCATCAGTACCCGGTCATTCAGCGCTTCGCGTTGGGCGTTGAAGCTCGCCACCAGCATCTTTTCGCGGCCTTCGGGGCGGACCTGCTCCAGCAGGATGCGCAGGCCAAAACGCGCTTCCGGCGGCGTCAGGTCGAAGCTGTAGGCCATGTCCATATCCATGAACGGCGAGACGTGCAGCCGCTTGTCCGCCGCCTGATGCAGCCGCCCCTTGTCCTGCACCGGCAGGACGTAGCAATGGCGATCGCCGAAGGTGTTGTTGACCTGATAGACCACGGCGCGCAGGTCGCCATCGGCTTTTTCGACGAAATAGAGGCTGATCGGGTTGAAGACGAAGCCCAGAACGCGCGGCATGGCCAGCAGGAACAGCCGGTCGCCCGCCTCATAAAGGCCCTGTGGCGTCAGAAAGGCAATGATCCGTTCACGCAGCGGCGTGGCCGTGTCGCCCCGAACCGGACCGTGATCGCGTTCGTAAAAGCCCAGTAGATTAAAACGGTTGAGGCCGAGCGTCTTTAAGGGTTTGAGGCTCTGGTCGAGGTGGTCGAGATCGAACAGGATCTGAAACACCGAATATTCCAGATGGTGCACCTTGGGCGCAAAGCGGTGATGCATGACGGGGCCGGCATAGAGGGCCGGGCGCATCATTCCGCCGCCTCCAGCAGAGCGCGGGCCGGTTGCCAGAAGATGCGCGAGCGGCTCCAGTCGAAGGCCCACGGGCGCGAAACGCCACTGATGGCCTCGGCAACCGCCAGACCCGATTGCAGGCCGTCTTCGTGGAAGCCCGCGCCGAAATAGGCGCCGCAGAACCAGGTGCGGTTGACGCCCTGCAAGTCTCCCAGTTGCGTCTGGGCGGCGATGGCGGCCTGATCGAACAGGGGGTGGTCGAACATCATGCGCTTGATCACCTTATCTTCGGCAATCGGCGTGACGGGGTTGAGCGTCACGAACACGTCCCGACCCGGCAGGTTTTGCAGCAGGTTCATCCAGTAGGTGACGCACAGCATACGCCCCGCCGTCATCTCATCCTTGCGGCCGATATAGTTCCAACTGGCCCAGGCGTGGCGGCGGCGCGGCATCAGGCTGGCGTCGGTGTGCATCACCACCTCGTTGTCGGTGTAGCGGAAGGCCGAAAGGACTTCACGCTCGTGCGGTGTGGCATTGTCCCCCAATATGCGCAGCGTGTCGTGCGCGTGGGTGGCGAACACCACCTCGTCAAAATGATGACGCTCGCCGTGCGTATCGGTCAGGGTGACGCCCTCGGCGTGGCGTTCAGCCTTCGCGATGCCACAGTGATTGCGGATGCGGTTTCTGAACGGGGCGATCAGGCGCTCCACATAGGCTTGCGAGCCGCCGGTGACCGTTCGCCACTGGATACGTTCGGCCAGATTGAGCTTCAGCAGGCCATGGTTTTCAAAGAAATTCATGAAGGCGCGGAACGGATAGTCCATGACCTCGGCGGCGGAGGTGGACCAGATGGCGGCGGCCTGCGGCACCAGATGGTCCTCGATAAAGGCCCGCGAATAGCGCCGGCTGATCAGATACTGCCCCAGGGTCAGGGTCTCATCCTGACGCGCCTTGTGATCGAGCGGGGCGGTCTTGTAGAAGCGTACTAGGTCCCACATCAGGCGCAGGAAGCGCGGCCGCACCACATTGCCCCATTGCGCCAGAAGCCCGGCCAGAGACACCGAGGCGTATTCCAGCCGGCCCTTGTCGATAGAGACGCCGAACGACATGTCCGAAGACTGATGCGGCGCGCCGATATAGTCGAGCAGAGCCGTCAGATTGGGGTAGCAGGGCGTGTTGAAGACGATAAAGCCCATATCGACCCACAGAGGGGTCTCGGCACTACCGATATTGACGCTGTGGCTGTGGCCGCCGGGGCGGTCTTCCTTTTCAAACACCGTGATGTCGGCGTGCGGATGGAGGTGCCAGGCGGCGGATAAGCCGGAAATCCCTGTGCCCACAATGGCGATACGGGGGCGGCGGGAAGCGTCCGGGGTGGCGCGGCTGGCGTCGTACATTCTTTATGTCCTTGCTTATATAAAGACGCTTACGCCGGGAGTCGGGCGCTGGATCAGCCTATCTGATTTTCCGGAAATGACATGCTTTATAATATCAACGGCCAAAGAGGCTGACCGCCTCCGGCCGAAACGCCTCTCAAAAAGTCATTTTCAAATAGCCTGTGGCGGAAATCCAAACCTGTGGCGGCGTCGTAGAAACCTCATGACCACAGCTAAGTCCACATCGACTCTTTACGGGCGGCCTCAAATGTCCTTTGACCGCGACGATTTAATCGGGTCTTCTACGCGGATGATCGTCGCAGAGACTGGCCTGAGCCGGGGAGGGCGTCCCGTGGGTGTGCCCGAAGCCCTGATTTTACGTATCGCCGAAGGGCGTGACCGTGCGGCCTATGCGCAATTGTTCAGTCAATACGCGCCCAAACTCAAGGCCTTCATGATGGGTCGCGGCCTGACCGCCATCGAAGCCGAAGACCTGGCGCAGGACGCTTTGCTCAATGTGTGGCGCAAGGCTTCTTATTTCGACCCGTCCAAGGCGTCGGCGACGACGTGGATCTATTCCATCGCGCGCAACCTGCATATCGACGGCTTGCGCAAGCAAAAGCGGGCACAAACCCTGCCGGAAGATTTGTGGGCCCCGGAACCGGAACAGGCCCCGGATACGCACCTGATCGGGGTGCAGGATGCCAAGACGATTGGCGTCCTGATGCAGACCCTGTCGCCGGAGCAGCGCGAAGTGGTGCGGCTGTCGTTTTTTGAAGACCTGTCGCATGGCGACATTGCTCAGGCCCTGTCCATTCCTCTGGGGACCGTGAAATCACGTCTTCGGCTGGCGCTTCTGCGGCTGCGGGCGGCCTTTGAAACCCGTGCTGAGAGTAAAAGCGCCAAGATCGAGAGTAAAAGCGTATGACTGCCATTAATCACCACCTCGATGAGGTTATCCTGCTCGACTATCACCGTGGCCGTCTGAACGCCGGTCAGTCCCTGCTGGTCGAAACGCATCTGGAAATGTGCCCGCATTGCCGCACGTCGCTGCGCCTGTTCGACGCCATCGGTGCCTCCATGCTCGAAGACATCGTGCCGGTCGATATGGCCGACGACGCGCTGGAGCTGGCGCTGGCGCGTATCGAGCGCCCCGAAGAGGCCCCTGAGCCGCGAGTGGCACCCGAACTGCCCGCCTATCTCAAAGGTATCGACCTGCCGGAATCCGTGCGCGCGGCGGCCTTCAAGCCGCGCTACTGGGGCGCGCCGGGCGTGTGGATGGCGCATCTTGACGCGCCCAAGGACGGGCGCGGTCTGACCTATCTGATGCACGTCAAGGGCGGGATGCAGATGCCGGTCCACGACCATCAGGGGCTGGAGATGACTCTGGTTCTGACCGGCTGTTTCAGCGACGATCGCGGGGCCTATCATCCCGGCGATTGCGTGTCGTGCGACGAAGGCGATCATCATTCGCCCCTGATCGCGGCGGACGATTGCCTGTGCCTGATCGCGGCGAACGCGCCCATAGCGCCAAAGACGCTTCTGGGTAAACTGTTGCAGCCTTTCGCGCGTATCTGATCCGACCCCCCAATGCTGAAGGTGAGGCATGAAGATGTTTCTGAGCGCGCTCGTCCTGACCCTGATCGCCTTTGCGGTGATTGACACCGTGTGGCTGACCCTCACCGCCGGTCCGTTGTATAAGCCGTTGATGGGCGATCTGATGGCCACGCGCATCAATATGGCGGCGGCAGTGGCCTTCTATCTGCTTTACGGCTTGGGGGTGACGTGGTTTGTGACCTTCCCGGCCCTGTCGGGACAGTTGCCGTTGCATGGCCTGCCCGCCGGCTGGTCACTGACGATCAGTGCGGCGCTGTTGGGGCTGATGGCCTATGGCACCTATAATTTGACGGCGATGGCCGTAATCCGCGACTGGTCCCTCAAACTGGTGGTGATCGACATGATCTGGGGGGCGGTGCTGACGACCGTCGCGTCACATCTGGTCGTGTTTGCCGGGCGGCTGCTCAAGATATAGATTTTTTGCAGCGCGCTTTTTCATTATACTAAAAAACTCAGACGGAGGCGGCCCTATGTCCAGCACCTCGACATCCCTTGGACCCCATTTCGTAGCCAAAAGCGCCGATTTGCATGTGGTGCCCAAGGCCCTGCGGCAGCCGTTGAAGACGCTGCGCCACAACTGGCACCGCGGCAATCTCGACATCATCCTGCCGAACGGCACGCCGTTTGAAATCCGTGGCCGCGAGCCCGGCCCGCACGGCGTGCTAAAGGTCAATGATTTCCGCTTTCTGCGTCGCGTCCTGTCGGCCGGTGATGTCGGGTTTGCCGATGGTTACGTCGCCGGGGAGTGGGACACACCCGACCTGCCGGATCTGCTCGAAGTCTTCACGCTGAATATCGATCGCCTGACGCGCTTCTTTATCGGCAATCCGTTCATGCAGATGATGAGCCGTCTGCTGCACAGCTTCAATCGCAACACCAAGGAAGGGTCGCGGCGCAACATCTTTGCCCACTATGATCTGGGCAATGCCTTCTATTCCGAGTGGCTGGACGCCACCATGACCTATTCGTCCGCCCTGTTCAAAGGCACCGAAGACCTTGAGCGCGCGCAAACAGCGAAGTATGCGGCGCTGGCGCGGCTGGTCGATCTCAAGCCGGGGCAGCACGTGCTGGAAATCGGCTGCGGCTGGGGCGGCTTTGCCGAATACGCGGCGAAAATGGGCGCCAGGGCCACCTGCCTGACCATTTCGCCGTCACAGCACGACTATGCGGTTGAACGTATGCAGCGGCTGGGCCTGTCTGATCAGGTCGAAATCAAACTGCTCGACTACCGCGATGTGACGGGCCAATACGACGCCATCGTCTCCATCGAGATGTTTGAGGCGGTGGGGATGGAATACTGGGACACCTATTTCCGCAAGGTGTCGGACTGCCTCAAGCCGGGTGGCAAGGCGGCGTTGCAAATCATTACGATCCGCGACGAGCTGTTCGAAGATTACCGTCAGCGCCCGGACTTCATCCAGCGCTATATCTTCCCCGGCGGTATGTTGCCGTCGCCGTCGAAGCTACGCAGCCACAGCGGCAAGGCCGGTCTGTCGGTGCTGTCGGATCAGTCGTTCGGCCATGACTACGCCCGCACGCTCAATATGTGGGCGCGTCGCTTCGATGCCGCGTGGGCTGAGGGGCGCATCAGCGGCTTCGATGAAGCCTTCCGCAAGATGTGGTTGTTTTATCTGGCCTATTGCGAGGCGGGTTTCCGCACTGAGCGCACCGACGTTGTGCATTTCGCGCTTCAGAAGGCCTGACACACCTGTCACGGTGGCGTCCCCCTGCGCCCGCCAGCGCCTGTGCAGGGCGAATTTAATCACTTGTCTCCCCCCATGCGGCGGGCTACCAAACCTCTCATTGAAACGGAGCCGGAATCGTTTGCGATTCCTGTTATACCCAGTGTCATTGAAAATGACTCTGGGTTGGTATTAGAGAGGCAACGCTTTGGCCAAGGGCGGCACAGCGCAGACACGAAACGGGGCGATTACCCTCGTGCGGCACGGTGAACCGGCCCTGTCGCGGCGCGTCAAGCTGACGGCGGCGGGCTATCGCGACTGGTGGGGGCGCTATACGCTGGCCGGTCTGCTCGAAGGTCAGATTCCGCCGCCGCAACTGGTCAAATGGGCCGAGCAAGCGGGCTTTGTCTATTCCTCGACCCTGCAACGCTCCATCGAAACGGCGCGCGCGGTGTGCAGGGGCAAGCCGTTTGAATCGCTCGATTTGTTTATCGAAGCGCCGCTGCCGCCGCCCAATTTCCCGACCTTCCTGACCTTTTCTCCCAAATACTGGGGCGGGATTTCGCGCTTCTGGTGGTGGGCGTTCAACCACCACGCAGGCGAGGAAACGCGCAAACAGGCCGAGGCCCGCGCCGCGCAAGCCGCGCGCCTGCTGCACGACAAGGCCCAGACCGGCGAAGACGTGCTGCTTCTGGCGCACGGCTATTTCAACTGGATGATTTCGCTCGAATTGGGAAAATTAGGCTATAGCCAAACCTGCGAGCAGGGGTTTAAGTACTGGGGCTGCCGCCGCTATGAGCGACGCGCCTGAGCCGCCCTTGCTCAACGCCGCCCCCCTCCGTAACCTGATTGCGTAACGAAAGGCCCATCATGACCGAACCTGCCGAGACCCTGTCCTTCGAAGAGGCGCTGGCCCAGCTTGAGCGCATCGTGGCAGAGCTTGAGTCCGGTCAGGCCCCGCTGGAGAAGTCTCTCGAACTCTATAAACGCGGCGCGGCTTTGAAGGCCCTGTGCGAAGACCGCCTTGAGGCCGCCCGCCTTCAGGTCGAAAAAATCACCCTGTCCAAGACCGGTCAGGTCGAAGGCACGGCCCCGGCGGAGTTCAACTGAGGTGATGCCGGTCGCCGCCAATTCCGACCTGCCGCCGCTGCATGAACGGATGCAGGAGACCGCCGATCTGGTGACGATGGCGCTCGATGAGCTTTTGCCGCGCGCCGAAGGGTTTGAATCGCGCCTGACCGAGGCCATGCGCTACGCGGCTCTGGGGCCGGGCAAACGTCTGCGGCCATTTTTTGCGCTCGAAACCGGGCGTCTGTTCGATGCCGATGCGCAGGCCGTGCTGCGGGCGGCGTGCGCGCTGGAATGTATCCACGCCTATTCGCTGGTCCACGACGACCTGCCGTGCATGGATGACGACGATATCCGCCGCGGGCAACTGACCGTGCACCGCGCCTATGATGAGGCGACGGCCGTGCTGGCCGGGGATGCGCTTCAGACCGTGGCCTTTGAGATTCTGGCCTCCGAAGACACCCACGAAGACCCGCGCGTGCGGGTGGAACTGATCTCGCGGCTGGCTCTGGCGTCGGGCGCGCAGGGCATGGCCGGCGGTCAGATGATCGACCTGATCGGCGTGTCAGACGATCTGGGCGGTGTGGCGCGGATGCAGCGTATGAAGACCGGCGCGCTGATCGTTCATGCCTTTGAAATTCCTATCATTATTGCCGACGCACCTGAGAAGGAGGCCAATGCCCTGATCCATTTCGCGCAGGATCTGGGGCTGGCCTATCAGATTGCCGACGATCTTTTGGATGTCGAAGGCGATCCGGACCTGTTGGGCAAGGCGGCGGGTGGCAAGGACGCGGCCAAGGGCAAGACCAATTTCGTTACGCTGCTGGGGCTGGATGAGGCCAAGGCGCGGGTGCGGCTCCTGTCCGAACAGTGCAAGGCGCGACTGGATATTTTCGGGACCGATGCCGACATCCTGCGCGACAGCGTGGATTTTGTGCTGAAACGACAGAGCTAATCGCAACAGCGGGGGGAATAGTGAAACATATTTTGGGAATTCTTGCGCTGTCGTTTAGCGCGCTGTTGAGCACCGGTGTGCAGGCGCAAACGCCGCTGACGCCGGACGAGGTCAAGACCTATAGCGACCGCATCGACCGCTACTATACCGAAAGCCCGTCGCGCACCAAACAGGCCGAGATAAGTGCCGGCTTCAAAGCGGGGGACACGGGCCCCTATTGCCGGATAAATGGAGAAGATATCGCCTGGTACCGTCAGGCGAAGGCGGAGGCGTTCGCGGCCCTGACGGCGCTTAGAGCTCAAGGTAAGTCGACGGACCTGATCCATCACGCCTATCTGAGCCTGAGTTGGACCGCCGACGGCCGCGTGATCACCGATGCGGATGCCTGCGCAAAAAAGCGCGTCGACGAAGGTCCCGACGGGCTGGGCGGTTCGCGTGCCGAACTCAAGGTTCTGACTGAGGCGCTGAGCGCGGCGCGCGCCGATTACACGGCATCTCTGGCGCGCGGCGACGATCTGAACGCCTGCGCCGATATCCGCCGCGCCGAGCGGATGAATGCGGCGCGGCTGGAAGAATACAAGCTTCTGGAGCAAGTCTATAGCCTGACCCTGCCGGCGTCGTGGGCGCCGTTCAAAGACGGATACGCCGACGCCAAGGCCGAAGCGGTCGAACTCGCGCGCCTAAGCGGCGAGACCTGTGCCAAAGTCAATGCGCCCGAACCGCCGCCCTTACCCCCAATTCCGCAGACGCCGGCCCAGATCGCGGCGGACGCCTATACCGGACGCATGCTCAAGGCCAGCTCGGCCATGATGGCGTTCACCCTAGGGGACGCGGCGAGTATGTGCGAGGCCGCCCAAAATAGCGTCCGTCTGATAGAAGAGGCTGACGCCGGTCTCAAGGCCGATATCGCTCGCCTCGAAGCGGAAGGTCAGGACGTGGCGTCGCTGCGTTCTCTGATGACCTCATCGGCCGAGATGCGGGAAAAGACGACGGAAACCCGGACAAAAGCCTGCAAGACCTCGACCAACGACGCGCGCACCACCGCCCTGATGGCCGAAGGTGAGCAACTGATGCAGGATTACGAAAACGCGATCGCCGACTTGCAGAGCACCATGAAGGCGAACGATCGTGTGGCCGCGTGTGCCGCCAGTCAGCGCGCTCTGAAAAGCCTGACGCGTCTCGATACGGTCATGCGCGAAGCGATGGTGCTGGATGCCGAAAATCTGAGCGCGGCGGATAAGGCCGGACTGGACGGCAGCCTGAAACAACTCGGCACCATGATCGCCCAGACGCGCGAGATGTCGTCAGACCTGTGCACGGTCAACCGACCTGTTAAAAAGCCCAAGGCGAAATAGGAGCCGAGGGGTAAAACGTATAGGGACGGATAAAACACGCAACTGGACAAAACCTTGCCGCAGTTTTATGTCGGTTACGCTAGTATCGTGAATTTGAAGTTCGCTTCAGTCTGATATCGACAGCCGTGCGAACTTCAAATGCAACACGATACCAGATACAATGAGTTGCTAGTGTCCTGTTGAATCTGAAATTCGCCAGAGAGCGATATCAAGCGCATGCGAATTTCAGATTCAGGACACTAGAGACGAACAAAACCATTGCCGGTTCTGATCCGGCCTGTGAGTGCACCGCTTATGCCCCAACCCGAAACGCCGGTTCTGGACACGCTGACGGTCCCGGAAGCGATCCGCCATCTGTCCGCCGCTGAGCTGAAGACGCTGGCCGATGAGGTGCGCGCCGAAACCATTGATGTGGTGTCGAAGACGGGCGGGCATCTGGGCTCGGCGCTGGGCGTGGTCGAACTGACCGTGGCGCTGCACCATGTGTTTGAAACGCCACGCGATATTCTGATCTGGGACGTCGGGCATCAGTGCTATCCGCACAAGATTCTGACCGGACGGCGTGAGCGTATCCGCACCCTGCGTCAGGGCGGCGGCCTCAGCGGCTTCACGAAGCGCTCGGAAAGCCCCTATGATCCGTTCGGTGCCGCGCACGCAGCGACCTCGATTTCGGCGGCGCTGGGTTTTTGCGCGGCGCGAGACCATAAGGGTGAGACGAACAAGGTCGTGGCGGTCATCGGCGACGGCTCGATGTCGGCCGGCATGGCCTATGAGGCGATGAACAATGCCGCCGAAACGACCAAAAATCTGACGGTTATCCTCAACGATAACGACATGTCGATCGCGCCACCGGTGGGCGGCATGAGCGCCTATCTGGCCAATCTGGTCTCCGGCGGCGCCTATCAGGCGGTGCGCCGCTTCGGCAAGAGCGTGGCCGAACGCCTGCCGCGTCCGCTGTTTGAGATGGTGCGCAAGGGCGAGGAGTTTTCGCGCACCTACGTGACCGGCGGCACCTTCTTTGAGGAACTGGGCTTCTACTATGTCGGTCCCATCGACGGGCACGATATGGACAACCTTTTGTCGGTCTTAAAGCGTGTGCGCGACATTACCGACCGCCCGGTGCTGGTGCATGTGGTGACGCAAAAGGGCAAGGGCTATGCCCCCGCCGAGGCTGCCTCTGACAAATATCACGGTGTGGCGAAGTTCGACGTCATTACGGGCGAACAGGCCAAGCCCAAGGCCAATGCCCCCAGCTATACCGAAGTCTTTGCCGCCGAGCTGATCAAGCAGGCGCAGATCGACCCGAAGGTGGTGGCCATCACCGCCGCCATGCCGTCGGGCACGGGGCTTGACCGTTTTGCCGAGGTGTTTCCCACGCGCTGCTACGATGTGGGCATTGCCGAACAGCACGCCGTGACCTTTGCCGCCGGTCTGGCGGCAGACGGCATGAAGCCGTTTTGTGCGCTCTATTCAACCTTCCTGCAACGCGGCTATGATCAGGTGGCGCACGATGTGGCGCTTCAGGACCTGCCCGTGCGCTTTGCCATTGACCGCGCCGGCTTGGTCGGGGCCGACGGGGCGACCCACGCCGGGACGTTCGATATCGGCTATCTGGGGACGCTGCCCGGTATGATGATCATGGCCGCTTCGGATGAGGCGGAACTGGCGCGCATGATCGCCACGGCCACCGCCTATGATGATGGCCCTTCGGCGTTCAGATATCCGCGCGGTGAAGGCGTCGGCGTTGAAATCCCGGCCGTGCCGGAAACCCTGGCTATCGGGCGCGGGCGCATCGTGCGCGAAGGCTCAAAGGTCGCTATCCTGTCGCTGGGGGCGCGCCTGCCGGAGGCTTTGAAGGCCGCCGATCTTTTGGGGGCACGCGGGCTTTCGACCACGGTGGCCGATGCGCGCTTTGCCAAGCCGCTGGATAAGGACCTGATCCTCCAACTGGCGCGGCACCATGAGTGCCTGATTACGGTCGAAGAAGGCGCTATGGGCGGCTTCGGGGCGTTCGTGCTGCACTATCTGGCGGCCGAAGGCGCGCTGGATAACGGCCTGAAAATCCGCACCCTGACCCTGCCGGACCGCTTCCAGGACCACGACAAGCCGGAGAAGATGTACGCCGATGCGGGCCTTGACGCGCAGGGCATTGCGGCTTCGGCCATGAAGGCGCTGGGGTTCAGCGAGGCCGATATCGCTAGGGCGGCGGTGCAGTAGAGGGCTTGTGGTGGTAATCTCCAATTATCCACCAACGAACTTTCAGTTCATAAGGCGCAATCGTAAACCACTAGCTGTGGGTGACGTCTTTGCCCTACAGTTACCAGGCGGCAAATATTTGCATGGTTGCATCATTATCTGCGGTGCGAAGACTGGCCCGATGCCGGGCGCCAACCTACTTTATATTTATAAAGATCAATCAGACGACATTGAACCGAAGTTTGAAAATCTGCGCCCTCATAATCTACTGATCCCGCCCGTTTGGACCAACAGAATGGCTTGGACACGCGGTTATTTTGTGCCGGTAGGGCGTATGGAGGTAACCTCATCACAGCGTCTGAGGAGCCATTGCTTCTGGAGTGTTGCACGAAAAAGGTACCTCAGCGAAACAGGCGTGAGATGTTCATGGCTCCAAAGAGTTTTGAATACAAAATTTCGCGGCAGTTGGGGGCTTACCAGTTATCTCGGTATTGACGATTGTATAAGTGAGGCCATTGGCTTGCCAAGGATTTCTGAATGACAGCAATCAGATAAAAAACGGCGTCCCGTTGGAGCGCCGTTTGTGTGGTCTACCAAACGAGTATTCTTATTCCACAGACGTTTCAACAACCGCTTCCAGTGGGAGGCGGAGCGAAAGCGTGGCGCTGCGATCGGAACCGGTAAAGCGTTTCCAGGGTGAACCGCTGACCGACGACCATACGTATCGCGAGCACTCAGTGGGCACCGCCAGCACCACCTTGGCCACGTCCCAATTGTCATAGCTTTCGGTAATATTGCGACCGCCCGCCCCATTGTGCGTGATCGTCACACTGGCAACGGACGCTAAGGGGGTCCCTTTGGGCAGGGGCAGACTCACCCAGGGCAACGGCCCCGTGCTTCCGGTAACGGCAACCGCCGCAAGCCGTTTGCCCCCTCTCAACGTGATAAAGGCTTTGGTGTCGGCATTGCTGCGTCGGTCATCGGTGCCCGTGGTGATTTTCAAGACCAGAGACTTTGGAAAAACCGCGCGGGGCCGCGACTGAGGGACGGTCAGGATGTGATCGGTTTCCGCGCCCGTAAGGCGGGCCCAACCCGATGTCCCGCTAGACTCGGCAACCGTCTCTCCGGCCTTGCATACGGGCGGGGAGGATATCCGAAAGCCCTGAAGATCCCAGTTATCGTAGCCTTCGCCAAAATTGCGCGGTTCGCCGTCATGGGTCAGGATGAATTTTGATTTGGCCAGCAGGGCGGGCGCCAATGCCTGAGGTAGCCTGATTTTGAATACCTGCTCGCTGCCGTTAGGTAAGCCGACCGGCTGGGCGTCGCGCAGATTAATCCGGAAGCGGGGTTGCTCGCTGCCGTTTTCCAGAACGATTTGCCCAAACAGAAGGCCGCCGCTGCGCAGGTCGTCATTGCCTGTTTTTACGGTGAATTCCAGTTCCTGAATGACGTTTTGCGCGTGCCCGGCGACCGGCACGGACATCAGGGCCCCCATCGATAAAAATGCCCCAACACATTTTGCAAGCCTTACCATGATCAGTCTCCCATGTTTGCCTATTTCATCCGGAGCCTAACAGGCGGGAGGGTTGGGTTGGACTGCATATTCATGTGGTTTACCCCTGTAGGGGGTAAGCAGACACAACGAAAACGGGTTTCATTCCGATGGAACGAAACCCGCTCAGGGTGTGATCCTGATTGCGCTGACTTAAACCATTCTAATTACTGAGCACAATGGCCGCGATCAGGCCGGTGGCGACGGCCGCCAGCACGTAGCGGTCATCGACCTGACGCCACTCATAGCCGCGCGGCGGGGCGTAGAGGTGGCGGTGGCGGCGGTAATCTATGGCGTAGCCGCGGTCCCAGTCGCGATAGGCGACATAACCCCCGCGACGCCAGTCAGAACGCTCACGCCAGCCATAATGGCGGCCGCGGTCATAGCTGCGGTAATAGTCGTAACGCCCGCGCCGGTCGTCATAACGGTCATAGCGGTCGTAGCGGTCATAACGCTCGTGTCGATCATGACGGTCGTGGTCACGCGGATGCGCCGCCGCGACGTCGGCCATCAGCAGGGAGCCAGCCATCATAGCCAGCAAGGACGTAGTCATTATGCGTTTCATAACGGTCTCCTGTCTTGCCCCATCCCTATGCTCACAGACTAACCCTGCCTGCCTGAACCGCGCATGAACGGATATGTGGCGAGTGTATTCAGTCGCCACGTCATTAAGATAAAGACGTGAGGAGACGTTGAGTGATGCTCGCAAAGCATCTCTGTCCTTATCTCATTTTTGTTTTTTGTGAATTGCCATCGATTGCACGCCCTGGCCCCGGTTTACAGACGTAAAAGCTTCGCTAACCTAAGCTTTTAAAGTAAAAGGACGCGCAGGGTGACCGAGCCGCAATCGCAAGACGCCATACGGCGATCCAAAGGGTTTCTGGGGCTGGTCGAAAAGGCCGGCAATCTGCTGCCTGACCCGGTGATGATCTTCGTCTGGCTGATCCTTGGGCTGATGGTGCTTTCGACCATCGGCGCGCATTTCGGCTGGTCGGCCTCCATCCCCTATAGCGGCGAGGAAGCCCCGCACTGGGCGACGCTCGACAACGGTGTGGTGACCTATACGGCGACCAGTCTGTTTACTGCCGAAAATATCGGGCGGCTGCTGGTTGATATGCCCAAGACCCTGACCGGTTTTGCGCCACTGGGCGTGGTGGTCGTGGTCATGTATGGGGCCGCCGTGGCCGAATGCTCAGGCCTGTTTTCGGCGCTGATCCGCTCCTCGCTGCGCAATGCCCCGCGCGCCATCCTGACCCCATGCGTGATCATCACCGGCATGGTGTCGCACCATGCGTCCGATGCGGCCTATGTGGTGTTTATCCCTCTGGCCGGGCTGATCTATGCCTCGGTCGGCAGGCACCCGCTGGTGGGGATCGCCGCGGCCTTTGCCGCTGTGTCGGGCGGCTATGCCGGCAATATCACACCGGGGCAGATCGACGTGTTGCTGTTCGGCTTCACGCAGGAGGCTGCCCGCATCATCGACCCGGCATGGACGATGAACCCGCTCGGCAACTGGTGGTTCATCCTCGCCATTGTCGGCCTGTTCACCCCGGTGGCGTGGTTTATCACCGATAAGGTGGTCGAACCGCGTCTGGGCAAATGGGGCGGTTCGCCGGACACCGAACTTCAGGCCGAACTGGCCAAGTCCGAAATCACACCCGCTGAGAAAACAGGTCTGAAACGCGCCGGGATCGTCGCGGTGCTGGTCGTCGCCGGTTTTGCGGCTCTGGCCCTGTGGCCCGGCTATACGCCCCTGATCAACGAGGAGGCCACAGGCCCGGCGCAGCTTCAGCCCTTCTATGCCGCCCTGATCGCTGGCTTCTTCCTGCTGTTTATCACCACGGCGATCGCTTTTGGGACGGCGGCCGGGACCATCACATCCGACAATGATGTGGTGAAGATGATGGGCGAGGGGATACGCTCGCTGGCGCCCTACCTGGTCTTTGCCTTCTTCGCCGCGCACTTTGTCGCCATGTTCAACTGGTCACGGCTGGGGCCGATCACCGCCATCAATGGGGCCGAAATCCTCAAGGCGTGGGATTTGCCCGCTCCGCTGCTTCTGGTCAGCGTGTTGCTGTTCTCGTCGATTCTCGACCTGTTTATCGGCTCGGCCTCGGCCAAGTGGTCGGCGCTGGCCCCCGTGGTGGTGCCGATGTTCATGCTGGTCGGTATTTCACCGGAAATGACCACGGCGGCCTACCGCATGGGCGACAGCTATACCAATATCATGACGCCGCTGATGTCCTATTTCCCGCTGATTCTGGCCTTCACACGCCGGTGGGACAAGAGCATGGGGGTAGGGTCGCTGCTGGCCCTGATGCTGCCCTATGCGCTGAGCTTCATGGTGGCGGGGATCGGTCTGACGGCAGCTTGGGTGGCGCTGGACCTGCCGCTGGGGCCGGGCGCGCAGGTGCACTACACCCCGGCGTCCTGATCCGGTGAGGTGGTCAGTTCACTCCACAGGGCCGCCATATCGCGCACGGCGGCCTCAGCGTGATCGACCACTCCGGCAAACAGCGGAAAGCCCAGAGGCATTGTGTCATAGCGGCGATAGAGGGTGTGCGTGCGGCCCTCTATCAGACGCCGCGCATAGCGTTCGGCCTGAGCCGCCAGCGGATCAAGCCCGCCAGAGACGATCAGGGTCCGGGGCTGACCATTGATCACCTCTTCGCGTAGCGGCGACAGGGCGACGTCGCTCAGGCCCGTGCCCGCGCCGGCATAGTGGCCGATCATGATATCAAGATCGGCGGCGCTGATCGGCCAGCTTCGGGCGAAGCGGCTCGCTTTCAGGTCAGGGTCTGCAAGGTCGAGCAGGGGGGTGACCAACAGTTGCGCCACGGGCAAGGGCTTGAAATCACGCCGCAGATCCAGACACAGGCGCGCCGCCATATTGCCGCCCATGCCGATGCCGCCAATGGCCGCCTTACCCGAGGTCGCGCCCAACCGACCCAGATTGGCCAGCGCCCAGTCCCAGGCCAGACGCGCGTCGTCATACCCCGCCGGAAAGCGGTGTTCGGGGGCCAGTCGGTAGGCGGGTAAAAACACCGGACAGCGCGCCTCATGCGCCAGCAGGCTGGCAAAGGCGAGGCTCAGTTCGGGGCCACCCAGCACACCGCCGCCGTCGTGGAACAGCACCAGCAGCGGGGAATTGTGGTCGATACGCTGTGGCCGGATCAGTTGGCCATTGACCAGCCCGCCATCACCGGCGGCTTCGACCTTCACCCGCACCTCAGACCCCGCGCTCATCAGGGCCGCCGCCTCCTGCCAGTCTTCGCGCGCCCCTTCGACCGAGGTGCCGGTCAGGCTGAGCGGTGTGCGCTGATCCTGACGCGCGAAAAAGGTCTTCCACAGGAAGGTGATCTGGGTGTCAAGCGTGCGCCCGTCCACGTGCACAATGCCGCCGCCGGAGAGGAATTTCAGCACGGCAAACGGCAGGCGCAACACCTGACGCAGAAGGAGGCGTCTCAGGACGGACTGACGGGGGGGCGACAAACGCATGGGTGACCTGAATAGACAGAGGTTTAGTACAGTGTTAGGTCGGATCAGTCGGAACGGCAAGGCGGTTGAATGCCGATGACCGGCCGGACGTGCCCTATCCCGAAGGTTACGACTGAGCCCGCCGGGTCGTCGCATCTGGCACAATAATACCCTGACTAAACAAGCAACTTCGGCTCAGTCGCAGTAAGTATTAATAATGAATTTTGAGATCACAATTCGGTAACGATGATTTATTGCCGCAGGGGGTGGTCTATATGGGATTTTTATTTGACCGCTCTCAAAAGCTGCGTCTTACTCTCTGTCGCAATTCGTGATCTGGCTGCTGACTGCTCGGAGACGGGATTTCCTGTTTTCCTGAACTCAAACTGCGCTACCGAGACCGACGATTGTGGGGAGATTTGCTCCCGAACACCTCGATACTGCTTTTGACTAAGGAGAGCACATGGCCGAAGGTACGGTTAAGTGGTTCAATGCCACCAAGGGTTTTGGTTTTATTCAACCGGCCGAAGGCGGTAACGACGTCTTTGTCCACATCACCGCTGTTCAGCGCGCGGGCCTGCAAGGGCTGGCGGACGGTCAGAAGCTCTCCTACGAGCTTCAGACCGAGCGCGGCAAGACCGCCGCTGTCAATCTGCAACTGCTGTAATTCCCTTATCTTCAAGGGTTTTTAAAGAGGCCGTCCCGTTCGCGGGGCGGCTTTTTCACGCCTTCGGTGTCGCGGCGATCAGGGCCTTGATCGCTTCGGCGTCCATGCCTTCGTGCCGGTAGTCACGCAGGCTTTTTGATCCCTTGCGTTTGGCAAGTCGCCTTCCCTGATCGTCGAGCAGTAAGGCGTGATGGCGATACACCGGCGTCGGCAAACCCAGCAAACCTTGCAGCAGAACCTGCGTGTGGGTGGCGGCAAACAGGTCGTGGCCGCGGTGGATGTGGGTAACACCTTGCCGCGCATCGTCAATCACCACCGCCAGATGGTAGGCGACGCCGATGTCTTTGCGCCCCAGCACCACATCGCCATTGACCTCAGGCCGCGCCCTCTGCGGGCCGGTTTCACCGTTGGGACCCTGACCCGTTTCGACAAAACCCAGCCGGTCCCACTTTGCGCCCAGCGCTTCGCGCGCCGCCGCCAAGGACAGACGCCATGAGGGTTCGCGCTCAGCCGGTCCATTCTCCGCTACAGCATCCCCTTCCTGGGGGGCGCCCTGCGCCGCCTGCGCCAGTTCCTTGCGCGTCTTGTAACAGGCATAGACCAGCCCGCGCGCCCGCAAACTCTCCAGTGCCGCCTCATAGTCGGCCAGATGATCGGATTGCCGCAATACCGGCTCAGGCCACGCCAGCCCCAGCCCGCGCAGGTCTTCATAAATCCCTGTCTCGTATTCCAGGCGGCAGCGCGTGCGATCTATGTCTTCGATCCGCAACAGGCAGTCACCGTCCGCCTGACGCGCCGCCTCAAACGCCGTCAGGGCCGCATAGGCATGGCCCAGATGCAGGTAGCCGGTCGGCGAGGGGGCAAAACGAGTGCGGTAGGTCATAAGTCCTTCCTATAAACGCTGTCATGCAAAGTTCACTGTTTTCTTTTTGCGGAATCGGGTTCTTACTGAGCTTGTGGATAAGCTTCTCAGCAAGAAGGAGTTCGGTCTTCCGGTACGATTATCCCGTTGCATCCCCGATCGCATGGAGGCGTCCATGCAGGTCCTGAAAAATCCGCCCTCTGACTGGCGGGCCCTGGTCCTGAATGCCGATTTCAGGCCGCTCTCCTATTATCCGCTTTCGACCCGCCCGTGGCAGGATGTCGTCAAGGCGGTGTTCGAAGGTCGCGTCGATGTGGTTTCGACCTATGATGTCGAAATCCGCTCGCCCTCGATGACCATGCGTTTGCCCAGCGTCATCAGCCTCAAGACCTATATCGACCAGAACCGGCCGCCGGCCTTCACGCGCTATAATGTCTTCCTGCGCGATCAGTTCAGTTGTCAGTATTGCGGCTGCCGCCACGACCTCACCTTTGACCATGTGCTGCCCGTTTCGCAGGGCGGTAAGTCCACCTGGACCAATATCATCACCGCCTGCGCCCCCTGCAACTTGCGTAAAGGGGGAAAAACTCCCCAACAGGCACAGATGGCACTGGCCAAAAGTCCACACCGCCCGACAATGTATCAGCTTCAGGAGCTGGGACGGCGTTTTCCGCCTCACTATCTTCACGAAAGTTGGGTAGATTACCTGTATTGGGATACGCTGCTCGAACCCTGACGGGGGCTGAGGGGCGTATATGGGTATTCTTCGGGCTGATTAAGACATGTCGCAGCGCGTGCGCTTTGAGTTGGATCGCCGGAATTTCGGTGTGATACGCTTTCCCCGTGACAAGGGTCAGACCCTGGTGCCGTTGAAACCCATCGAGGCAGCGCTGGCACGAACGCTGGACGTGCAGGTTGAGGCGCGGCGCGAGCGTCTGTTTGGGCCCAAAATACCGCGCTTTGCCTATATGGGTGAGGTACTGTCCTTGCGGGTGCTCGATTCCGGCGATGCGGTGCTTGACCTGTCGCACGCCGATGATGAGGCGCGCGAAACGATCATCGAACATATGCGCCTGTCTGAGGATTTCGAGAGCTTTTGAGGTTTTTTGGCCACGGATAGACACGGATGGCCGCTGGCGCGGCCTCACGGATATGCATTGCGCGTCTGAGAAGCCCGGAGCGCGGATCATCCGTGTTCGGCGGGCAAAGCCCGCCATCCGTGTCTATCCGTGGCAAAAAAATCTATCCCCGCTGAGACAGACACAATTTCAACCGCTTAAGCGCGTTTTCGAGACATCTGTCCCCGCCGCGTGAACCTCTGTCATGCTGGGCTCATGACACAGATCGCTCCCCACATCCCCGCCGCCCACACCGCCTCCTATGATCGCCTGATGCGTCTCGCCGATCAACTCCTCACCGCGCTCGAAACCGCCCCGCGCCCGACGACGGCTATAGAGATTGGCCGCACCGCCCGCGCCATCATGGCCGTCGAGCGGATGTTGCGGGGGATATACACGCCACTGCTGAAGGCGAAACCGAAGCCGGTCAATGAGGCAACTCCGACCGAAACGCCCGCTGCGTCTCGTCGCCTTCGCGCTGATCCACCGCCACCGTCGCGCTCTTACGGGCTTACAGGGGAGGAGACAGGCACCCCCGTGACGGGAGGGGCGGCGGCCACTGAGCGGACAGAAGAGGCGAAACCACAGGCAACGCCCGCGGCCTCTCCGCACGGTGAGTGGTCAAAGGCCTGGGCCGACAAACAGGCTCAAATGCGCGAACAACGCGCCGCCCGCATCGGCAAATGGCCCGACGGCACACCGTATAAGAAGTCCGGCTGATATCTCCTCCCCATCGCTGATGCGACAGGGAGGAGAGCGTTCAACCGGCTTTGAAAGGCTTTTAGGCCGCCCTCATGCGCCTCAGCGTCGTTCTGAAAAATGTATGGCCACCATCATGGTCACCAGAAGGATCGCACCAAAGCCTGCCCATCCGGCGAGGCCGTATTCCGGTTTGATCGTATGCAGATAAAGGGCGAGGCGAGCCGTGCCGAAACATAGACCTCCGGCGATGAGGTAAATTAAAGCCCCCTGCCAGCTACAGGGAAAGAGGAACACTTCGTCCGGTTCGACGGGCTTTCGGGAAAATGTACGCACCCACCAATAATTTGAGTAAACCCTGATTGGCTTGAACCATATCCGGCGCTGCATTGTCCCCTCCGGTCGCAAATCACATTAACAAAGGGCTGAATATTTGTCATTTGTTGTTTGACCTGACCTACGTTTGTTCTATACATGTTCCATGTCTTCTGCGCCCCATGACCTGTTTCAGGCGGCTGGCCTGACGCCGTCCGCTCCGACCCTGACCGCCGCCCCCG
The DNA here is from genome assembly GCF_003966695.1 of Asticcacaulis excentricus. Taxonomy (NCBI): domain Bacteria; kingdom Pseudomonadati; phylum Pseudomonadota; class Alphaproteobacteria; order Caulobacterales; family Caulobacteraceae; genus Asticcacaulis; species Asticcacaulis excentricus. Next base: position 826,030 of record NZ_AP018827.1, on the reverse strand, counting down.
AAGGGTTCAAGCCGCTGGCTGAGCGTTTGCGGCCGCAGGCCCTGTCCGAGATCGTGGGGCAGGACCACCTGCTGGGCGAAGGCGGGTCCATTGCGCGCGCCGTCGATCGTGGGTTTTTGCCGTCGCTGATCCTGTGGGGGCCGCCGGGCGTCGGCAAGACGACCATTGCGCGGTTGCTGGCGGCCAGCGTCGGCTATGAGTTTCAGCAGATTTCGGCGGTTTTTTCCGGCGTCGCTGATCTGAAAAAGGCCTTTGAATACGCGCAGGCCCGCCGCAATCAGGGGGTGCACAGTGTCCTGTTTGTCGATGAAATTCACCGCTTTAACCGCGCCCAGCAGGACAGTTTCCTGCCCTATGTCGAAGCCGGCGTGGTCACCCTGATCGGGGCGACGACGGAAAACCCGTCATTTGAGCTGAACGGCGCGCTTTTGTCGCGCTGTCAGGTCTTTGTGCTGAAACGCCTCGATGACGAGGCGATGGATAAGCTCATCACCCGCGCCGAAACGCATCTGGGGCACGCCTTGCCGCTGATGGACGAGGCGAAGGAGACGCTGAAAGGGCTGGCCGACGGCGACGGGCGCTATCTGCTGACCCTGATCGAGTCGCTGGCCTCGATGGGGTTTGAGGCCCCGCTGAACAGCGAGGCCCTGCTGCAAAACCTGCAAAAGCGCCGCCCCAATTACGATAAGGACCGCGAAGGCCACTACAACCTGATCTCGGCCCTGCATAAGTCGGTGCGCGGTTCCGACCCCGATGCAGCGCTCTACTGGTTTGCGCGCATGCTTCAGGGGGGCGAAGACCCGCTGTACATCGTGCGACGGATGCAGCGCATGGCCTCCGAAGACATCGGCAATGCCGATCCCATGTCGCTGATCATGACCAATGCGGCGCGCGAAACCTATGAGGTGCTGGGCTCACCGGAAGGCGAACTGGCCATTGCTCAGGCGCTTGTCCACATGGCCTCGGCCCCTAAATCGAACGCCGTCTATACGGCCTTCAAGGCGGCGATGAAGGCGGCGAAGGACACCGCGACGCTCGACCCGCCCGAAGTCATCCGCAATGCGCCTACCAAATTGATGAAGCAACTGGGCTACGGCGAAGGCTATATCTACGACCCGGATGACCCCGACGGGTTTTCAGGGCAGAACTATTTTCCGGACGGCATGGCACGCCCGCGCTTCTACGACCCGAAAGGCGAGGGGCACGAGGGCAAGACGCGCCAAAGGCTTGAATACTGGGCACAATTGCGGGAAAAGAAACAGCAGCAAAGGGGGGGATAAGGATGCAAACCGATCAGACATCTGCCAAAGGCGTGACGCCTTATGATATTGCCTTCATATCTGCCCGCCTGTTGGCGATATATGTATTCAGCCGATTGCTTGAGTTTTCGGCCGCGTTTCCTCTTTTGCCGACAATGGATGCGCAGTCGAGGGGCGTGGCGCTTGTGACCATAGCCGTTTTTTTGACGTTCATTCTCGGTTTGTGGCTGATGGCGAGCTGGATTGCCCGGCAAATTACCCCGCCCCAGCAGGCGGCTTCTGAGAGCGGTGCTGGAGTCGAGGCGTGGCAGGCTGTGGTTTTTCGCCTCTTCGGTCTGTATCTTGCCTATACCGCCATGATCCGGCTGGGGCCTTGGCTGGGCATGATCGCCACCGATACATCAGGCAGCTCGATAGTTGCCCAAGGCTGGCAGATGGGTGTGAGTGCCATCCTCGGTCTGGTGTTGGTTCTCATCCCTCATAAACTGGTCAAGGCGTTACCGAACCTGCGGGGATAGTCACACTCGCCTCTCAGCTCTGTGATAATCGCTCCCCATTTCCGGCCCATTTGCCCTCCAGACTGTGTGTCAGCTTTATAAAGGAGACGCGCTATGTCACCGGAAACCCTGCAACAACTGGCCGTTCTACTGCTGTGGATCGCGCCGGCCTTTCTGCCGTTTGTCATTCACCCCACCGGACCGAACCGTTTTGGTGCGCCGCACCGCACCCAAGGCTTTGAGGCCGCGGTGCTCAGCGGTTTTGCGCGCGCCTTTGACTTCAAAGGCCGGGCGTCGCGTGGCGAATACGGGGCTTTCCTGTTGCTGTTCATGGGAAGCTATGTGGTCGCGGCCCTTGTGGATGGAGCCTTTGGGTTGGACGGGCTCTATATCGTGCCCCTTGCCTTGCTCGTCCCCTATATAGCGGTCACCACGCGCCGTCTGCACGACCTGAACCGCTCCGGCTGGTGGCAGTTGCTGGCCCTGGGGGCGGGTATCTTCGTGCTGTTTTATCTGCTGGCGCAGCCGTCAGCACAGCCGTTGCGTCAATCCCTGCGCCGTCCGGTCGGGCCGGTGCGTATGGCTGGTCATCGCTAACGAGAGGCTATAGGCTTGGCTCTCCAAAGTGAGGTGATGGATGAGCCAGGTCGTGCGGATTTTGAAGATAGGGGCGGGGATCGTCGCTGCCGTCTTTGCGGCTGTGGTGGTACTGGCCCTCTATGCGCCCTATGAGGCCGGGCAGGTATTGCGCGCCCTCAATATCGGAATCAGCGGGCAAGGACTGGCCGTCTGGGCCGCCTTTGCGCTGGGGGCGCTGATCATTCTGGTGGCCCTGTTTGGCTCGCTGAGCGGGTCCGGCTTTCGGGGCCGTCGCGGGGCGGGCAAACGACGTGAGGACTGAAAGGCCTATGGGCAAGCGCTGGGCGATATTGTAAGAGCCGCGCATGACCCCGAAAAAGCAGGACAAGCTCAACCGTAAAAAGGCCTCGCGTCAATCGCCGCAGCACAAGGCCGCTCTTGCCGAGCGCGAATCCAAAGGTTGGGCGCGTCCCGTACAGACGCCCAAAAATCCAAAGGCCATCGACCGGCCGCTGAAACTGTCCGACGAAGAGATCGTGTGGGTCAAATCCATGCTGAGCCACGAAGACGGGGTGATTATGGGCTTTAACAAGCCCTCGAACCTGTCGTCACAGGGCGGGCGTGGCAATTTTCATAATCTCGATGACATGTTGTGGGCCTTCGCGCGCTCGAATGGCAACAAGCCGCGCCTGCTACACCGGCTGGACCGCGACACGTCGGGCATTATTCTGGCGGCCAAGACGCGCACCTCGGCGGCCTTTGTCGGCAATGCGATTGCCGCGCGTGATGTGCATAAGACCTATGTCTGCATCGTCGCCAATCCGCATAATCTGAAAGACGAAGGCGTCATCGACGTGCCTCTGCGCCGCGAAGAGATCGGGCGCGAGGCCTATAGCCGCGTTTGCGCCGCCGATCATCCGGACGCGCTTACCGCCCGCACCACCTATCGTGTGCTCAGCCGCACCGACACCTCGGCGCTGGTGCAGTGTGAGCCCTTTACGGGCCGGATGCATCAGATCCGCGTGCACATGGCGCATCTGGGCTGCCCGATTGCGGGGGATGTCCGCTATGGCGGCGCGCTCAGTCTGGACGGTCTGCGCGTGCCCCGCCTGATGCTGCACGCCCGCGCCATAGAGTTTCCGCATCCCGATGGCGGTCGCCGCCACTGGGAGGCACCTCTGAGCCCGGATATTCAGGCCCTGTGTGAAGCTCTTGAGCTGGCGCACGAAAAAAGGCCGTAAGGCTTCCCGCCGTTTACGGTAAACACGTATTGGGCTTAACGGCGTGTTAGGGATGCTTTTTTCTCCGTCATTAATGTGTTTCCTATAAGATTTGTCCCGAATGTTTATCCTTTGGGGCAGAACAAGACATGTGCAGGCAATCCGGCGGCCGTCCGCGTCAGGTCTGGCTTAATCCGCTAAAGGCGGGTTTCTGGCGTGACGTCAGGGGCAACACCGTGATTGCTTTCGGCCTGATTGCGGCGACGTTGGTCGCCGCCGCCGGTGCCGGTGTCGAGTTCAGTCAGGCGCAGGAACAGACCGCTCGCCTGCAGGACGCTGCCGATGCAGCGGCGCTGCGCGGGGCCCTGATGGCCAAGGACGAGACCGCTGCCAAGACCGCCGCGGACACCGTGTTCACTCTCAACCTGACAGACAGCGGCATTACACCGACCTCCAAAGGTCTGAACTTTGAAACCAGCGGATCGCACAAGACCGCCATCTATACCGCCACGGCCCAGATCAGGACCACCTTTCTAAAGCTGGCCGGCATCGAGACGCTGACCGTTGGAGCGACCTCAACCGCCGAAGCCGAGATGCGCAAATCCGAAATCGCGCTTGTGCTGGACTCAACGGGGTCCATGTCGCGGGATTCACGCATGACCAACCTGAAGGCGGCCGTGGACAGCGTTCTGGCCTCGCTGCTGGTCAATGGTCAGAATGTGTGGGACGCCCGGGTGGGGATTGTGCCCTTCGACACCCAGGTCAATATTCAGGGGGTTCCGGCCGCCGGTATCGCCGGGGAGTTCGGCGAGACGGCCTATACCTATAGCTGCACGGGCAGCAGCATGACGGCTAATCGCTGTAATTCCGTGGGAACGACGCGCGATCTGATGTGCAGCGGTGCGGCGGATGTTGCCGCCTGCAAAGCCAACGCCCGCATCTATGCCTATACGACCAGTGGTGGCACCTACCGCGTGTTTGTGACCTCCTATTATTCTCAAAACAATGGGTCTTGCTGGGTCGGTTACTATTATTACAACTCGTGTGGTTTCACCGTGGTTTCACGGACCGACTATTACGCGGCCACGACCTGGGCGCGTACGAACAATGCCAGCAATTCGACCGCGTGGCCCAATGCCGCCTATTACGGCACCCCCAACTCCAGCTATGCACAATATACCGGCACGATTACCGCGACGCCCGCCAGCGCCGGAGGCTACGGCTCTGGATCGACGACCACCATCAAGGACAATGATACCATTACGGCCAATTCGGACCTTCTGGGCGTCGGCACCGATAGCTGGAACGGTTGCGTCATTGACCGCAAGCAGCCCTATGATGTGTCGGGACAATCTCCTATCGCGTCTGATGCTGACACGCTTTATCCGGCGGCCAAATGTGCCACCAATAACCTCTTGCCGGTGATGGGGCTGACCACGGATATTGCCGCAGTGCGGGCCCATGCCCAGAAGCTGACGCCGGCCGGCAATACCAATATCACCATCGGTGTGCAGTGGGGTATGGAGCTTTTGTCACCCGAACTGCCGTTCAATACGGCCAAGTCCTACAGTGACAAGACCAACTACAAGTACATGATCGTCATTACCGACGGTGAAAACACCCAGAACCGCTGGAGCACCTCGGCCTCCACGATCAATGCCCGCACGCTTCTGGCCTGTCAGGCGGCCAAGGATCTGGGGATCACCGTCTATACGATCCGCGTCATGGAGGGTAATTCCGACATGCTCAAATCCTGCGCCAGCCGTCCGGAATACTTCTACGATGTAACGGCCGCAAGCCAGTTGACCTCTACGCTCGCCAAGGTTTTCTACTCGATCCAGAGCACGCGCCTGACGAAGTAATCATCCCCCACCTACCGTTCGTATTTTGACAGATGAGTTAGAGCGCATTCCGAAAAGTGTGCAACGGTTTTTGGAATTAAATGCGTAACAAAACAAATCATTAGAGCGAAATGGCGCTTTCTCTTAAAGTCATTTCGCTCTAACCGCCTCGCCGGGCGGTGGCTTCGCCACCTTGGCCGCCGCCTCAATGGCGGCTTGAGCGGAATGATTCCACTATAAATCATTCCGCTCTATTCATTTCCATAATAGGTTGGCGCTAAATTTGCATGAAAATTCGCCAAATACCGTTATGGAACAAGGGAAAAGTTAATATCCGCAAACCATTTTAAGTCGGATTGTTAATCTTTTTCCTTTATTCGTGGCGCTTGGATCGGAGATGCGGACCATCATGTTGACGAAGTTTAAGTCCTTCTTTGCAAATCGCCGTGGCAATACATTCGTAATATTCGCGTTTGCCATGTTTGCAATTCTGCCGGCTGTAGGAGGCAGCATAGACTTCGCGCGGGTTATTGCCACGAAGTCTGCCTTGCAAGATGCGGCGGATGCTGCGGTTCTGCGCGCCGCAACCATGTCGTCAGGGACGACGGATGCGGTGCAAAAGACCTCGGCCCATCAGGCGTTTCAGGGGAATCTTACCTCGGATATCTTTGCCATGGTGGTCGCCAAAGACCTGGTGCGCAAGGTGGAAGGCAGCAATACCACTCTGACCTACACAGCTTCAGCCAAGGTAAATACCTTCATGCTTCAGCTTGTCGGTATCAACTATTTAGATATCACGGTCGAATCCGAGGCTAAGGCGCAGATGCGCAAGTCGGAGATTGTGTTCGTTCTCGACTCCACGGGCTCGATGTCGAAAGACGGTCGGATGACCAATCTCAAATCGTCGGTAGATACGGTTCTGGCCAGCCTGCTGGATACCTCTGGTAAAAACTCCACGGGCACCAAGGTAGCCGTGGTTCCTTTTGATACACAGGTCCGGGTCGATAAGGGTATCAACTATAACTGGGTTGATTATGGTACGGCGACCAGTTCGCAAAGCTGCTCTGGTCTGAGCGGCAGCTATTGCACCATGATGATCGACGCCCTTGAGCGGGCCTGTATGACGAGCACAAGTCCGCTGACCTGTAAGTCCACGTCCAAACTGTACACCAAGACCTATAAGGGCACCGGCAGCACCAGCGCGAACACCTATTACGAAGTCTATGTGAAGGTCTATGATGCGGCTAGTAACACCAGCCGCACCTATACCGAAAAAAGCTATACCTACACGACAACCAGGACGTCGACGGGCGGGACCTCCTGTAACGCCGAAACAGGGGTGTGTACGACGACGCAGGGCGGACAGGCGGTCACTTCGACGGTTACCGTGTTCGATTCTCAGTCGGGCACTTCGACTTCCGGCAAAACCGCCTACGACAGCAGCAGCAATGTGCCTTCGGGTTTCGGGAGCGTGGCCTCCAGCGTCCTGACATACAGCTACGGCTACTCCAACGGCTATGATGGTCGCAACGCCTACACCACGACCTCGACCACCAATGGCCTGCCCAAGACGACCTATATGCCGGCCATACCGTCACAGCGGGACCAATGGACGGGCTGCGTGATCGACCGCACACAACCCTATGATGTGTCGGCGGAATCTCCCGGAACGCTGGCGGCCAGCAAGTATCCGGCCCGCCCCTGTGCCAATGGCAACAACCTGCTGACCATGCGCCCGCTGACTGAGGATATTGCCTCCATGCGGACCTATGTCAAAGGTCTTACGCCGTCGGGCAACACCAATATCACCATCGGTGTGCAATGGGGCATGGAGGTCCTGTCGCCATCAGAACCCATGACGGGTGGGGTCGCCTTTAATGACGATATCACATTCAAATACCTGATCCTCGTCACCGATGGGGCGAACACGCAGAACCGCTGGTCCACGTCTCAGTCGGCCATTGATGCCCGCACCAAGCTGGCCTGTCAGGCGGCGAAGGATAAGGGCATTACGGTCTTCGTCATTCGCGTGATGGAAGGCAATTCCGATCTGCTCAGCCAGTGTGCGTCGAAAACCGAGTACTATTACGACCTGCAAAACGCCACTCAGCTCAATCAGGCGCTTAAGGACGTGTTCGAAGCGATCAAAAAGACGCGCCTGACCAAGTAAGCGTCTTTTCTCAAGCGGTTGACGGTGTTAAGCGAAGAGGCGGGGACTTCACGTTCCCGCTTTTTTGCTGTGGGATGGGTCATGAACCAGAAAATCGACTGGAGCGAGCTGTTCTTTTCGTCCACCGGACGGGTGCGTCAGACGCCGTTTCTGATCGCCCTGGCGGTGCTGGTCGGGCTGTTCATGATCTATGACTCGGCCATTACCGGCGCACCGCGCGTGCTGACCGGGTGGGTGGTCTATCCGGCGCTGCTGTTTTGTGCCGCATGTGTTCTGTCGAAGCGCCTGCACGACCGGGGGCGCTCCGGCTGGTGGGCGGCGATTATCCTGATCGCCTTTATGATGGTGTGGCCGCGCCCGGATAATTTCCTCGACTTTGTTGGCGCGCTGGTGCTGCTGTGGGCGGCCATTGACTTAGGCGCGATGCCCGGCGAACGCGGGGCGAACCGCTATGGGCGTTCCACGCGATTTGCCGAGCCCCTCGAGACGGTTTGACGGTTATTCGCGCAAGTCCACCGGCCCAAAGCGTTCGATAAACTGCTGTCGCAGGGCGTAGTCCACCTCATCCATGGTCACCGGCAGGCCCAGATCAATCAGGCTGGTCACCCCGTGTTCCGAGATGCCGCACGGCACTATACCCTTGAAATGGCTGAGGTCTGGCTCGACATTCAGGCTGATGCCGTGAAAGCTGACCCAGCGGCGCAGCTTGATGCCGATGGCCGCGATTTTATCTTCGGGAATAGGGGTAACCCCCCGGTCGCGGCGTTCGACCCACACGCCGACGCGCCCGTCGCGGATATGGCCTTCGACATTGAACTGCCACAGCGTGCCGATGATCCAGCCTTCCAGCGCCTTGATAAAGGCGCGGATGTCCTTGGTACGCCGGTTGAGGTCCAGCATCACATAGATCACGCGCTGACCGGGGCCGTGATAGGTGAACTGCCCGCCGCGCGCGCTGTCGAATACCTCGAAACGCTCGGGCTCCAGCAGGTCTTCGCGTTTGGCCGACACGCCGGCCGTATAGAGGGGCGGGTGTTCGATCAGCCAGATCAGTTCGCGCGCCTCGCCCTTGAGGATGGCTTCCACGCGCGCCTCCATCGCGGCCACGGCGTCGGGATAGGCCACCTGACCCGCAGACACACGCCATTCCGGCAGACCGTTCTCAGGGTCTTTCAGGAAAAACTCCGGCGACACAAAATCGGGCTGAGTGTCATCGGAATCTGCGGGGCTTAACCTGTCGTTCAGCATGTTCGGCCATTCTGCGGCGGATGGGGTAGGGTGTCTTTCCTTATATGGGTATTCAAGGGATCAAGTCGAGCGTGTCGTCTCAGGTCAATTCCGTACCGGTGGAAATCTCAGTGCTTCTGGGGCGTTCCGTCCTGCCGATGCAGCAGCTTCTGCGCATGGGCCGCGGCGCGGTCATCCCGCTGGACGCGCGTGAGCACGATGAGGTGTGGATATTGGCCAACAACCACCCCGTGGCGCGCGGCGAAATCCAGATTTTCGAAGAGAAGATCTCGATCGTGGTGACCCGCCCGGCCAATGTCTATGACTTTATGGCCCTGGGGAATTAGGCCCCTCTGCGAACCGTTGGCAAGTGAGGGCAGGTTGAAACCGGTATTGGCCTTGTCCGGTTTTGTGTTAGCCTGTACGGGCAATGTTAGCGGTTGCGAGGACCGGTATGGGCAAGGCCACGTTCAGTTTCGAGATAGAGACCGATTTAAAGGCGGCGTTCAGCGCGGCTGCTGAAGCCGAAGGGCGCGCGGTTGATGATGTGCTTAGCGACGTTATTCAGGGCTATCTACGGTCGCAGGCTGAAGACACGGTCTATCAGGAATGTGTCTCCGCTCAGGTGCAGGAAGCGCTCGACGACCCGCGCCCGAATGCACCGCATACCGAGGTTATGGCACGTCTGGACGCTGAGATTGCTTTAGCAAAAGAAATGGCCGCTTCTTTGAAGCGGCCTCTCTATAGCGCCGGGGGTCCGTCACGAACAAGCGTGCTGCCGACCTAAATCCCGACGTTTCGATTTAAACATATCAAAAGGGGGGTGGATGTCAAGATATTTAAACGGTCAGGACGTGGCTGAGATAACCTTATTGTTGTCTGAGCCGAGATTGAGCACCTACTTGCAAATCACCCAATCTCAAAAACCTGAGGATGCGATAGAGTTGCATCAGGCTACCATGAGCTTAGGCGTGGCTTTGATGGCGGTAGCGGGACTAATTGAGATTGGACTAAGAAACGCTATTTGTGAGCAGTTGACTTCTGTGCTTGGAGTAAATGATTGGCTAAGGAGTCCACCTCCCTCGCTTAAGTGGTCAGCTTTAGAAGTTTTGGCTATCCAAAAGGCGGCGAAGCAGGCGCAACGCGCGGCATATTCTAAAATGTCGGGCGTTGAAAAAGTGGCTTTAGATGCCGCTGCATTTCCTCATGGATTGCCGCCAAATATAAAACATAGAAAAGTAGCGGAGCGACGCCAATCGACAATTAACGTAAGTGACGGACAAATTGTTGCACAGCTCACTATGCATTTTTGGAAAAGATTGTTCTCTGAAGATTACGAGAAGGCCTTATGGAAAAGGGGATTGAAGAAGGTCTTCCCTAATAAGACAATGAGCCGAGCTGATATAGCCATACGCTTAGAAGTTATATACGAAACGCGAAACCGACTTGCCCACCATGAACCCGTTTATGGTAGGAGATTAGACGCAATATTGGATGCCATTGAATTTGTATGCCAAAATTTAGGAAGCGTCCGTCCAAGTTCTGAAAACGCATTTTCTAAACTGGTAATGCCTCAGAAAGATATCTTAATGGGGCAGGTAGCTATTTTTACGTCAACCTTCGATCGGTTGAAGTAGGTCCGCTTGTTTTAAGACGTACCTTACTGATAGTCGAACGTGCTTCAGAAATAAAAAAAAGAGCGGGTCGTGAGACCCGCTCTTTCCACATAAGACTCGAAAATTTTTCGAAGAACCGCTTCGAGAAAAATTTTCTCGTTATGGACTTTTGTCCACGTCCCGATCCGCAGGATCGGGACGTGAGCCAAATTAGAAGTCCATACCGCCCATGCCGCCCATGCCGCCGCCGGGCATAGCCGGGGCCGCTTCCTTCTTCGGGGCTTCGACCACGGCGGCTTCCGTCGTGATCAGCAGGCCCGACACCGAGGCGGCGTCTTGCAGAGCGGTACGCACAACCTTGGCCGGGTCGATGACGCCATCGGCGACCAGGTCCACGTACTTTTCGGTCTGAGCGTTGAAGCCGAAGTTGGCATCGTTCGATTCCAGCACCTTGCCGACGACGATCGAGCCTTCGACGCCCGCGTTTTCCGAGATCTGACGGATCGGAGCCTGCAGAGCCTTGCGCACGATGGCGATACCAGCGGTCTGGTCGTCATTGTCACCGGTCAGGTCGGCCAGCTTCTTCGACGCCTTCAGCAGAGCCGTACCACCGCCCGGAACGATACCTTCGTCCACGGCCGCGCGGGTCGCGTTCAGAGCGTCATCGACGCGGTCCTTCTTTTCCTTCACTTCGACTTCGGTCGAGCCGCCGACGCGGATGACCGCGACGCCGCCGGCCAGCTTGGCCAGACGCTCTTGCAGCTTTTCCTTGTCGTAGTCCGAGGTGGTTTCTTCGATCTGTTGCTTGATCTGAGCCACGCGGCCTTCGATTTCCGCCTTTTCACCGACGCCATCGACCACGGTGGTGGTTTCCTTGGTGATCGTCACCTTCTTGGCGCGGCCCAGCATGTCGAGGGTCACGGTCTCAAGCTTGATACCGATGTCTTCGGAGATCACCTGACCGGCGGTCAGGATGGCAATGTCTTCCAGCATGGCCTTGCGGCGGTCGCCGAAGCCCGGAGCCTTCACGGCGGCGACGCGCAGGCCACCACGCAGGCGGTTGACGACGAGCGTGGCCAGAGCCTCGCCTTCGACGTCTTCGGCGATGATCAGCAGCGGGCGGCCCGACTGAACCACGGCTTCGAGGATCGGCAGGATGGGTTGCAGGGTCGAGATCTTCTTGTCGAAGATCAGGATGTACGGGTCTTCGAGGACCGCTTCCATCTTGTCCGGGTTGGTGACGAAGTAGGGCGACAGGTAGCCGCGGTCGAACTGCATGCCTTCGACGACGTCCAGCTCGGTTTCGGCGGTCTTGGCTTCTTCGACGGTGATGACGCCTTCGTTGCCGACCTTGGCCATGGCGTCAGCGATCATCTGACCGACTTCGGTGTCGCCGTTGGCCGAGATGGTGCCGACCTGAGCGATTTCCGAATTCGAGGTGACGGGCTTGGACGAGGCCTTGATTTCGGCGATGGCGACGGCCACGGCCTTGTCGATACCGCGCTTCAGGTCCATCGGGTTACGGCCCGAAGACACCGACTTCAGACCTTCGACGGCGATGGCCTGAGCCAGAACCGTGGCGGTCGTGGTGCCGTCACCGGCCTTGTCGTTGGTCTTGGAGGCGACTTCGCGGATCAGTTGCGCGCCCAGATTTTCGAACTTATCGGCCAGTTCGATTTCCTTGGCGACCGAGACGCCGTCCTTGGTCGAGCGCGGGGCGCCGAACGACTTTTCAAGGATGACATTGCGGCCCTTGGGGCCAAGCGTGACCTTCACGGCATTGGCGAGGACATTGACGCCGCGCAGGATCTTGTCGCGCGCGTCCGAGGAAAACAGTACGTCTTTAGCAGCCATTTCGGGTGTTCCTTTGGTTGCGTATTATCAGGATAGGGAGGGACAGAGCGGATTAGCGCTCAACCACACCCAGGATGTCGGATTCTTTGAGGATCAGCAGGTCTTCGCCGTCAAGCTTGACCTCGGTGCCGCCCCACTTGCCGAACAGAACGCGGTCGCCGACCTTCACGTCCAGAGCGACTTGCTCGCCCTTTTCGTTGCGGGCGCCCGGCCCGACAGCGACGACTTCGCCTTCTTGCGGCTTTTCCTTGGCCGTATCAGGGATGATGATCCCGCCCTTGGTCTTGGCTTCTTCTTCAACGCGCTTCACGAGAACGCGGTCGCCCAGCGGACGAAAGCTCATATGATGTCTCCGATGTTATTCAGATGAATGTTAGCACTCAGCATATCCGAGTGCTAACGCACCCTGAGTTAGGGTTGGTACCGGAGAGAGTCAAGAAGCGCCGCAGCGAATTCGTGTGAAATTTTTTCGCCGGGCTTGAGGTGAAATGCGAAGGTCAAACCACAGATTTCACAGATGGCACAGATTAAGGTATTCGGGCCGAAAGCCCTTCGGTTGCCACCTCACAGGCGCGAAGCGCCCATCTGTGCAATCTGTGTCATCTGTGGTTCCCTATACCCCTATTTCAGCTCGATATCGGCCACGATGGGGAAGTGGTCGGAAATGACCTTGCCCGAAAAGCTGTCGGTCAGGGTAGCAAAGCGCGTGACGCTCAGGGCGCGATCCACAAAAATATGGTCGATGGCCTCGCCGTCCGTCTGACGGATATCAAAGCCGTTGAAGGTGCCGATCGGGCCAAAGCGGCGAGCGCTGGCCACGCGGCTGTCTTTCAGCGGGCTGGTGTCGGCGGTGAATCGCTTATAGGGCGCGCTGTCCATACCGGTGTTGAAATCGCCCAGCACGATCAGGTGCGCGCCCGGTACTGTCGGCAGGCTCAGGATCTGCGCCGCACAGTTTTCGCGGGCCTTGACGCCGACATGGTCGAAATGGGCGTTGCGCACGTCAAAGACCTGCCCGCTGAGTTTATCCTTTAAAATCAGGCGGGTAAAGGTGCGCGGGAAGGCGGCATCGGCATCCTTGGACGGTGTATCAGGCGTCTGACCGCACCATTGAGTCGTCGCTGAGACCTTCTCGAAACGGTCGCGGCGCCAGAAGACGGTCGTGCTTTCGCCCGCCTTGGCCCCGTCATCGCGGCCGACCCCATAATGGTCATAGTCTTCAAGGGCCTGCGACAGGTCATCGACCATCGGCAGCAGGGCCTCCTGCACGCCCAGCACGTCGGGCGCGAGGAAGGCGATCTGCGCCGCCATGCGCGGGCCGCGCTCCGGCCACGGTGGCACGTCCTGCGGATTGGCGTAGCGGATATTGTAGCTCATCAGGCGCAGGGACTCAGCAGAGGCCGGAGCGGCGGCAAGCAGGGCGGCAGCGAGGAGGGGCAGCAGTTTCATAGGGTCAGTTTAGGGCGCGGCAGGCGCGGGGTCCAATGACATTCATATGACGTCATAGCGCGGGCGTGGTTACGGTTGCGCCCTGCTGCTCCAGTTGTTGCAAGGCCCCGCCGGGGGTGAGAAGCGCCGACAAAGGCAGCACAATCAGCGACTTACCGGGCGTTCCTAAGGCCGTGTTGATCGCGCTGACCGTCTGTTCGACCGATTGCCCCAGCATGGCCTTGGTGGACGGCGCGCCTTCGAGGCAGGCCAGTAGCGCCGAATCCGGCGACAAACGCTGCACGGCCTTGAGATCGCCAATGGCCCAGGCTTCGGTGGCGGCGCGAGCGTTTTTGACCGCGAAGTCGATCTCATCCAACGTGGCGGCGACGCAATGCGCCTGTTGCTGAGCGCTGAAATCGTCGATACGGCCCAGCGTCTTGGCCACGGAGAAGCTGCCCGACGGCCTGGCCTTCAGCTTCTGCGCCTTGGCAAACCGCAGCAGCGTCTTTTCGGGGTCGCGCGTGGCAATCCCCGCCTTGTCATAGACGTCTTCGCGCAGGGTGGCTGCGGCCCAGATGGGCGACAGTTTTTTGTACTTTTCGCGGTCCAGACCATAGGCATCGGCCAGCGTATAAAAGCGCTTCGACAGATCGGCCGGCAGGACCTCATCCAGCTTTTTGCCCAGCGGCAGGCGGCGGTCCATCAGCAGTCGCGCGCCGCCGATCAGCCCGCCCTTGGCCTCCGGCGCGGTGAGCAGCACATTGGACAGGCCGATAACGCGCTCAACGCGCTTCGAATCCCACGGAATACGCTTGGTCATCACGGGCATGGCCCCCAGCACATAGACCTCGCTGTCGCCCTTGCGCACCCGCCACAGGGCCGGGCCGGGCAGGCGCGCGGTCACCACCACGTCCGTGACCCATTCATCGCCATCCTTGACGGGAGTGCCTTCGCTGATCGTGTCCTGCGCGAAGGCCACGGGCGCGCTCAGGATCAGCGCAGCGAGACAAACGGATTTGAACATGGCGGGCTCCTCTTCGGAGAGTCATTTAAGCCCTAACTCCGTGACCGCAATGGGGCACGCGCGTTCAGTCAACACCCTTTGCCGTCAGATCGGCTTCGTCGGGGAGGTATTCCATGATGTCGCCGGGCTGACAGCCGAGGAGGAAACAGAGTTTCGACAGGGTATCGAACCGCATCCCCTTCACCTTGCCGGTGCGCAGAAGCGACATTTGGGTTTCCGAGATGCCGACCTGTGCGGCTAAATCCTTGGCGCGCATCTTGCGCCGCGCCAGCATCACATCAAGCGTTACATTGACCGGCATATCAGATGTATGCGTCCATATCGGTTTGCAGCTTCGCCCCGGCCTGCGTAATCAGCCACAGCATCAGGCCGATCAGGCCGATGGTCAGGGGCTCGATAGCGAAATCGTAACGCAGGCCGCGGAAGCGATCCTCAGTCAGCGCGGTGAGGGTTGGCATAATAAGGATCGCGGCGATGGCCCCGTATATCAGGTTTGAACCGACATCTTTCAGGCCCTTGACGACCGAAGCGCCGAAGCCTTCGCCCTTATGCAGGCGCATGAAGACATCCGAGGCCGACCACAGGGCCCACAGATAACAGATGGGGGCCAGCAGACTGATCCAGAAGGACGGCAACACCATGCTGATCGACAGAAGCGACACCTGAACGGACGGGTCCGGGTGCATGTCGTTCAGGGGGGCGGCCTTTTCAGCCACCAATCCGGCGATAAGCCCTACGACGGCCACTTTTGTGCCAATGCCGATCAGGTCGAGCGGCAATTTGTGTGCAGACATGTGTGAACAACCCCTCTGACAAATTAATGTTAGGGGTATATAAATTTAAATTAGACTTAAAGTCAAGAGCCGGTGAGCCGCAGGCCCAATGCCTGTTTCACCTGCCGGGCCTGACGCGCCTGATCCGTCAGGGCCCAGCCCGGCACGCCCATCAGCAGGATCGACGCCAGCGCAAAGACCAGCGTCCGCAACGCCCCGTTATCGCCGAAGGTGAAGCTCAAGGCCGCCATCAGCAGCCATCCGGCGGAGGGAACAAGCATCCAGTCGCGGCGGCAGGCGGCCCCGGTCACGGCGCTGATCAGAGCAAAAACAATGGCCAGAAACGCCATATTGGACACCGGGTTATAGGTCCCGGCGACCACGTTGCCGACCGAATAGACGAAGATGCCCGCCGCGGCGAACAGCCAGGCCGCCGAAACGGCCTCCGTGCGCCAGTTGGACAACAGGCTGTGCTTGCGCACCCGCACGGCGATTACCACCGTGCCGACCAGACCCGCGATGAAGTAGAACAGGCCATAGGGCAGGGCAGGCAGAAGGCCAGCATAGGCCAGACTCAGGCACAGATGGCCTATGCCCAGAACGCCACCCCACCACAACAGGATCGGGCCACCGGCCAGACCGGCCGACTCCCCGCGCTCCATCAGTCGGCGCAGCCGCGTCAGTTCGTCATCCATCCCGGCGACGTCTTCCGGCGACAGGGGCGGTAGCAGGCTATCGAGCTTGGGGCCCTGGATCATGGCGCGCTCCTCCTATCCCAACGACCCGATGCGGTCAGCATCTTCGGTCGTTGGTGTTATAATCTCTAAGCGTTACCACTGATTGCCCGAAGGTAAAGCGGAATCGTCGGGTTGAACCCGGTTGCCAAGCCCGGCCGCTTTCCGATAGTTTTACCTGTGTAAAGGGAGCACAGCATGACGCAGAGGCGGCAATGGATGATCGGTATGGTGGCACTGATGGGGGCCACACTCCTGCAAGGCTGTTTCCCGGCGCAACAAAAGCCCGCCGAAAACACCGAAGCCCCGAAAGCCCCGGCCAAGCCCAAGCCGCTCTATCGCGATTTGCCGGTGCCGCCGGATTCGGTGCGCGTCCTGATCCAGACGACCAAGGGCGATATTGTGGTTGAGCTGGACGGCAAGCGCGCGCCGATTTCAACCGCCAACTTCCTGCAATATGTGGACTCCGGCAAGATGACCGACGCGCAGTTCTGGCGCGCCATGAAGTCGGGCAAGGGCGGCTTTGTTCAGGTCGAAGCGGCGGGCCATCGCTTTACGCCCATCCCGCACGAGCCGACCTCTCAGACCGGCCTGTCGCACACCGACGGCACGATTTCGACGGCGCGCTATGCGGTGGGCACGGCCAGCAACCAGTTCACCATCTCGGTCGGCGACATGTCCTATATGGACGCTGGGCGTGATCCGGAAGGCGACAATCAGGGCTATGCCGCCTTTGGCAAGGTGGTGTCGGGCATGGACGTGGTGAAGAAAATCCTCAACGGTAAGATCACCAAAAAGAAGATCGAAGGCGGCTGGGACGGGCAGAATCTCGAAAACCCGGTCAAGGTGCTCTCGGCTAAGCGGCTGAATTAGGGGGCGGCGTCCTCGCCGTTTTTTTGAGCCTTCCCCCACGCCACGGGTGTGAGGTCTAAAAATCTGTATAAAATATCCCTAATCCGCCTATATTACCAAAAAGCAACTTGACGCTCATTTGACGGGGTGATCGTCTCAGCCGTAACGGGGCGGGCGCGATGCGTGGCGTTCCGGAGCATCCTTTCATTCCGGACATCTTTTAAGGAGATACGCCGTGCACAGACGCAACTTTCTGGCCCTGACCGGCCTGACGGCGGGCAGCCTGCTCGTGCCGTCGCTTTACGGGCGGGCCGTCGCCGCCGAAGTGCTTCAGGAGACGATCGACGTCAAGGTGAAGAAGACTCTGGCCGATGCCGGTCTGAACGCCGCGACGTCCTCCGGGGCCAGCTATTGCGACGTGCGCGTCGGGCGCTATCTGCGTCAGTTCGTCATCACCCGCGAAGATCGCGTTGAAAACGTGGTCAATACCGAGTCGCTGGGCGTCGGCATCCGCGTCATCGCTGATGGGGCCTGGGGCTTTGCGGCCACCAATGTCATGACCACCGAAGCCGTGGCCCAGGCCGCCAAACAGGCCGTCGCCATCGCCAAGGCCAATGCGAAGATACAAACGGTTCCGGTCAAGCTGGCCCCCGTCAAGGGCGTCGGTGAGGTGTCGTGGAAGACGCCGATCAAAAAGAACAGCATGGAAGTGCCGATCAAGGAAAAGGCCGAGCGCCTGATCGACGTCAACACCGCCGCGCTGAAGGCCGGGGCCGACTACGTCAATTCGATGATGTTCCTCGTCAATGAGCAGAAGTATTTTGCTTCGACCGACGGCTCCTACATCGATCAGGACGTGCACCGCATCTGGGTGCCGATGACGGTCACCGCCATCGACAAGGAATCGGGCAAGTTCCGCACGCGCGACGGCCTGTCGGCGCCGATGGGGCTGGGCTACGAATATCTGGATGGCGATGCCAAGCAGAAGTTCACCGATCCGGCGGGCGTCACAGGCTATGGCCTCAGCTATGACATGAAGGAAGACGCCATCGCGGGTGCCAAACAGGCGCGCGAAAAGCTCAAAGCGCCGTCGGTCAAGCCGGGCAAGTACGATCTGGTCCTCGACCCCAGCCATATGTGGCTGACCATCCACGAATCGGTGGGCCACCCGACCGAGCTTGACCGCGTTCTGGGCTATGAGGCCAACTACGCCGGTACCTCGTTTGCCACGCTGGACAAGCGCGAGGCCAAGTTCCAGTACGGGTCGGAAAACGTCAATATCGTCGCCGACAAGACGCAGTTCGGCTCACTGGGCTTCGTCGGGTACGACGATGAAGGCGTCAAGACGAAGAAGTGGGACATCATCCGCGACGGCAAGCTGGTCGATTATCAGGCCATCCGCGATCAGGCCCACATTCTGGGCAAGACGGAATCGGACGGCTGCTGCTACGCCGACTCGTGGTCGTCGGTGCAGTTCCAGCGCATGGCCAATATCTCGCTGGAGCCGGGCAAGAAAAAGCTCAGCGTCGCCGACATGATCAAGGGCGTCGAAAACGGCATCTATATCGTGGGCGATGGTTCCTTCTCGATCGACCAGCAGCGCTATAACGCGCAGTTTGGCGGGCAGCTCTTCTATGAGATCAAGAACGGCAAGATCACCCAAATGATCGAGGACGTGGCCTATCAGATCCGCACGCCGGAATTCTGGAACGCCTGTTCGGCGGTCTGCGACGAAAGCGACTATCGTCTGGGAGGCTCCTTCTTCGACGGCAAGGGGCAGCCGGGTCAGGTGTCGGCGGTGTCGCACGGTTCCTCCACCAGCCGTTTCAACGGCATCAATGTCATCAACACCGCGCGTTCGCTCGGTTAATCGGCCGATTGGGAGATTACAGATATGGGCATCCTTACCGAAGCCGAAGCCAAGGCCATTCTCGACAAGGTTATCAAGCTGTCGAAGGCCGACGAATGCACCGCCACCCTGTCGGGATCGATCAACGGCAATATCCGCTTTGCGCTGAACAACGTCTCGACCAGCGGCATCATCACCAATACCGAGCTGGGGGTTCAGGTGGCCTTCGGCAAGCGCGTCGGCATTGCCACCATCAACGCCTTTGACGACGCCTCTCTGGAGCGGGTGGTGCGCCGGGCCGAAGACCTGGCGAAGCTGGCCCCGGAAAACCCGGAATTCATGCCGGCCGTGGGCAAGCAGACCTATACGCCGACCAAGACCTTCAGCGAAGCGACGGCGGCCGTTACCCCGGAACAACGCGCTGAGGTGGCCGCCAAGTCGATCACCCCGTGCAAGCAGGCCAAGCTGATCGCCGCGGGCTTCCTGTCGGACGGTCAGGGTTTTGAGGCCTTTGCCAATTCCAACGGCAATTTCGGCTATCAGAAATCGACCTCGATGGACTACACCTGCACGGTGCGCACCGAAGACGGTCGCGGTTCGGGCTGGGTGGCGCGCAACCTTCAGGACGTGACGGCCTTCAAGCCGGACACCGAAATCCAGATCGCCATGAAGAAGGCCGCCGAGTCCGCCGACGCCAAGGCGCTGGAGCCCGGCAAATATACCGTCATCATGGAACCGGCCGCCTCGGCGGGCCTGATCTCGTTCATGATGAACTATTTTGACGCGCGTTCGGCCGACGAAGGCCGCAGCTTCCTGTCGAAAAAGGGCGGCGGCAACAAGCTGGGTGAGCAGGTCTATGACCCGCGGGTCACCCTCTATGCCGATCCGGCGCACCCGGAAGCCGCCGTGTTGCCGTGGGATGGCGAAGGTCTGCCGCGCAAACGCCTGCCCATCATCGACAAGGGCAAGGTGGTCAATCTGGAATATTCCCGCTACTGGGCGCAGAAGCAGGGCAAGACGGCTGAGGCCTCGCCCGGCAACCTGATCATGGAAGGCGGCACCAAATCGACCATGGACCTTGTGCGTTCGACGCAAAAAGGGATTTTGGTCACCCGCACCTGGTATATCCGTATGGTCGATCCGCAGACCGTCCTTCTGACCGGCCTGACGCGCGACGGCACCTTCTATATCGAAAACGGCCAGATCAAGTATCCGATCAAGAACTTCCGCTTCAACGAGTCGCCGGTCATCATGCTCAACAATATCGAAGAGCTGGGTAAACCGGTGCGCGTCGGTGACGATGAATCGCCGTTCGTGATGATGATCCCGCCGATGAAGCTGCGTGACTTTACCTTCACGTCCTTGTCGGATGCGGTGTAGTTGCAAACATCCCCTCTCCCTTGAGGGAGAGGGTGGCGCAACGCGCCGGGTGAGGGGGAGGTCAAAAGACTCGGTATGCCGTCTGTGACTCCCCCCTCACCCCAGCCCTCTCCCCCAAGGGAGCGGGGGCTGAATCGTGCGGCGTTTCTGTCCCTGTTGGCCGGGGGGCTGGCGGCGGCGCTGGCACGTCCGGCGCAGGCGGCCAGCTATGATTTCTGGTTCACGCGCCTGAAATACGCCTCCGGTGACTGGGACGTCGATCAGCGTATGCCGGCCAATCTGATCACCTCCCTGATCGACTACACGACCCTGCGCGTCGATCCGAAGGAGCACGTGATCGACCTGTCCGATCCGAAGATGCTCAGCGCGCCCTTCTGCTATCTGGCCGGGCACAAGCTGGTCGATTTCAGCCCGGCGGAGCGGCGCAATTTCGAGACCTATGTGAAAAATGGCGGCTTTGTCTTTGTCGATGACTGCAATCACGACATTGACGGCCTGTTCGCCAAGTCGTTCGAGCGGCAGATGGCGACGATTTTCGGCCCGCAGGCGCTGAAAAAACTGCCCAATACGCACGCCATTTATAAGAGCTTTTTCCAGTTCGACGGCCCGCCCAATACCTCGTTTGAGTTGAACGGCTGGGGCGATGATCTGGTGCATGACTATCTGAAAGGCATAGAGATCAATGGCCGTCTGGGCGTCCTCTATTCCAACAAGGACTATGGCTGCGAGTGGGACTACGACTGGCGCAACAAGCGCTTTCTGGCCGAAGACAATACCAAATTCGGCGTCAATATTGTGATTTATGCTTTGACGAGTTGATCGCCTCATCTGATCCGAAAAGTGCTGCGGCTCAAGGTCCGAGCGGGCACTTTTCGGGATGAGGCTCAAATATGGGGATTACGGATACCATGTCGATCAGTGAAACCGAGATCAGGGAAAGGCTGGCCCGCCTGGGTCACCTGCGTCAGGCCATTGCTCAGGCCATTGTCGGTCAGGCCGATGTGGTCGAGCAACTGCTGATCGGGCTTCTGGCCGGCGGGCATTGCCTGCTGGAGGGCGTGCCGGGGCTGGGCAAGACGCTACTGGTGCGCTCATTGGGGCAGGCGCTGGAGCTGCAATTCCGCCGCGTGCAGTTCACCCCCGACCTGATGCCCAGCGACATTTTAGGGACCGAACTGCTGGAGGAGGATCACGGCACAGGTCACCGCCATTTCCGTTTCCAGCCGGGGCCGGTTTTCACCAACCTGCTGCTGGCCGACGAACTGAACCGCACGCCGCCCAAGACGCAGGCCGCCCTGCTGGAGGCCATGCAGGAGCGCACCGTGTCCTATGCCGGGGTGACGCACACCCTGCCGTCGCCCTTCTTTGTGCTGGCGACGCAGAACCCGCTGGAGCAGGCCGGGACCTATCCGCTGCCCGAAGCGCAGCTTGACCGCTTCCTGCTGCATATCCGCGTCGATTACCCGACGGAATCCGAAGAACACGATATCCTGCGCCAGACCACAGGCGCGGGCGGCGGGGCCGTGCCCAAGGTGATGGGGGCCGAGGACGTGCTGGTGCTGCAAAAGCTGGTGCGCGATGTGCATGTGGGCGAAGACCTGCTGCGCTGGATCACGCGGCTGGTGCGCGCCACGCGGCCGGGTGAGGGCGCCCCTCAGGCCGTCAACACCTATATCAAATGGGGCGCAGGGCCGCGCGCCGGGCAATCTCTGGTGCTGGCGGCCAAGGCGCGCGCCCTGTTGCAGGGGCGACTGGCGGCGACGCGCGAAGACGTTATGGCGCTGGCGGCCCCCGTCATGCGCCACCGCCTGCTGATGTCGTTTGCGGCTGAGGCCGAGGGCGTGGCCCCCGATACGGTCGTGGCCGCTATTCTGAGCGCCGTAAAGCTCTGAGCACATGGTGTATGACCCGATCCCTCCGGAGGTGCGCCACAGGCTGAAAGGCCTGCGCCTGTTCGCGCGCCGCGCGTCCGGGGCGTCGGGGATCGGGCTGCACGCGTCGCGTTCGCGCGGGGCGGGGCTGGAGTTTGCGCAATACCGCGCCTATGAGCCGGGCGACGAACTGCGTCAGATCGACTGGAAGCTCTATGCGCGCTCTGACAAGTTTTTCGTGCGTGAATCCGAGCGCGAAAGCCCACTGCGGGTATGGATGGTCCTCGACCTGTCGGCCTCGATGGGACAGACCGACGGCGCATTTCCAGAAAAAGTGGGTACCGGTTTTTCGCCCGGAAATGCGACCACTCAAAAAGCCCTCAAACCCGGTTGGAGCCGCCTTGAGGCGGCGAAGACTATGGCGGCCTGTGTCGGCGAACTGGCCCTGCGTCAGGGGGATGCCTTTGGCCTGATCGCCCTCAGCGATCGCGGCGTGGCGGTGGTCGAGGCTGCGGCGGGGCTGAAGGCGCGCGACCGGCTGCGGCTGGAGCTATTCAAATTGAAGCCCGAGGGCGGGTTTCCGTCGCTGGCGCAGTTGTCGCCGGTGTGGGGCCGCATCCGCGCGCAGGACATGGTTATGGTGTTCAGCGACGGCTTTGACGAGGGCTGCGCTGAGTTGATGACGCGCCTGTCGGCGGCCGGGCGCGATGTGCTGATGGTGCAGACCCTGACCGTAGAGGAGCGCGATTTTTCGTTTCAGGGCGGTTATCGTTTCGATGATCCGGAAGGCGGGGCTGAGGTGCTGGGCGACGGCAAGGCCCTGCGTGCTGATTTCCTCAAGCGCTTTGCCGCCGCCCGTCAGGCCTTTGAGGCGCGGCTGTTCGCGGCGGGGGTGCGGCACACGCACTACTGGCTGGATGAGCCGGTGGATGCACCGTTGTGGCGACTCTTTGGCCAAAAGCCATCAGGAAAGGAGACGGCCTGATGCCCGCGCTTCTGTTCCCGTTAGGTTTGGCGGCCCTGCTGGCCGTGGTCATGCCGCTGGTCATCCACCTGATGCGGCGTGACGAGCTGCGTCCGGTGGTCTTCGCCGCCCTGCGCTGGCTCGATCCGCGCCCCAAACCGCGCCAGCGTATTCGGTTCAGCGAATGGCCGCTGTTGCTGGTGCGGCTGCTGCTGATCGCGATGCTGGCCCTGCTGTTGGCGCGGCCGGTTCTGACCGCGCAGATGAGCGAGCGGCCTTTCATTGCCGTGACGCCGGGTCTCGATCTGGCGACGGTGCGCGAAGGCGATGATGAGGTGCAACTGCACTGGCTGGCACCCGGTTTCCCATCGACCGAGCGTCCGGCACCGCAAACGACCGCATCGTTCAACAGCCTGCTGCGTGAACTGGATGCGCAACTGCCGCAAGGGGTAAAGCTGACCGTGGTGGTGCCGCAAACCCTGCAAGGGGTGGACGCCGAGCGTCCGATACTCAGCCGCACCGTCGATTGGCGCATCGTGGCCGGGGCCATGCCCGCCGCTCAGGCGACGGCGACGAAACTGCCCGTTCTCAGCGTGCGCTATGCGCCGGACCGCGCCGCCGATGTGCGCTGGTTCCGCGCCGTGTCTGCCGCTTGGCAGACGCCGTTCGAAGCCGCCGGTGCGGATGCTGCCCTGCCGCCGAAAGATCGGGTTTTGGTGTGGCTGGGCAGAGGTGACGTCCCGCCTCCGGTTACGGCGCGCGTTAAATCCGGCGGAACGGTCCTCGTGGGGGCGCAGACGGTCTTGCCCGCGTCACCGCAGCGGCGTGTCGTGTGGCGCGATGCCACCGGCGCACCGTTGATGGAGGCGCAGGGCGAGGGGCGGGGACAGTGGCTGCGCCTGACGCGGCCTCTGAATCCGGCGGTTTTTCCGGAATTGCTAGAGCCGACCTTTCCGGATCAACTGGCCGCCGTCCTTAGTCCGCCGCCGTCACCGGCGCGTGTCGAGGCGCGCGACCTGATCCCGGTCGTGGGGCGCTCTATTTTCACCCGCCCGTCTGAGGAATTGACGCCGTGGCTGGCCCTGTTGGTGGCTATTTTGTTCGGGGTTGAGCGCCTGCTGGCCACCGCCGCCCGAAGGAGGGCCGCGCCATGACGCCTCAGCGCTTTACCGGCCCGGCGCGTTTGCGCAGCCTGTTGAACGACGGGCTGACGGCCCTGCCGCTGATCGCTGCGGCGGCCTTTGCGGGTTGGGCCGTAGGCGCAGAGGTGGGGCTTTTGATGGCCCTGTGCCTCGGCCTGTTCGTCGCCTTCGGGCTGGCGGTCTGGCGATTGCAGCGCTTTGACCGCGCGTGGGTGATTGCGGCGCTCAATGCTCGCCGCGTGGATATGGAAGACAGTGCCGATCTGTTATTTGCGCCCGCCGAAGACCTCAATCCCTTGCAGGCCCTGCAACGGCAACGCCTGATTGAGCGTCTGCCGTCTCCGGCGGTGCTGACGCCCCCCTGGCGCTGGAAGCCGCTGGGGTTTTCACTGGCGGCGGGGCTGTCCATCGCTGCCCTGACGGCGACGCTTGTCTGGTGGCCGCAAATTCGCGTGACGCCGGATGCGTCCAGACACGCTGAAGCGGGCGCGCCCAAACTGATCTCCGCCGAGGTCACCGTCACCCCACCCGCCTATACCCGGCAGGCGGCGCATAAGGAAACGACACTCGATCTCAAGGTGCCGCAAAACACCCGGCTGACTTGGCGACTGCGCTTTGCGCCGGACGCTGCCAATGTGCGGCTGGTCTTCCACGATGGTCAGAGCGTGGCCCTGCGCCGCGATGGCAGCGCATGGACCGCTACCCTGAGCGCGGAGCGGTCGCGGCTCTATCGCCTTGCTGCCGATGGTATGCCGCCGCAACCGCTGCACCGGCTGGAAGTCACCCCCGATGCGCCGCCAAAGGTCGAGGCCGTGCTGCCCGATCGCGCCCTGACTCTGGTCACGCCGGGCCAGACCCAGTGGCCGCTGGTCTTTGCCGCCAGCGATGATTACGGCGTAGCCCCCACCGCCGAACTGCGCATCATTCAGGCGCAGGGGCAGGGCGAAAACATTACCTTCCGCGAGCGGACGATGTCCCTAAGCGGCACGGGCGGCGCGGCGGATAAGCGCTTTGCCACGCGGCTCGACCTCAAATCACTCGGTTTTGCCGTGGGCGACGACCTGATCGTGCAACTGACCGTGCACGACAATCGCGCCCCGTCGCCGCAGGAGGCGCGCTCCCCCAGCCTGATCCTGCGCTGGCCGTCCGATCTGGGGGCCGAAAGCACGGGGCTGGAGGCGCTGGCGCGCCAGACCCTGCCGGCCTATTTCCGCAGCCAGAGGCAGATCATTATCGACATCGAAGCCCTGCTGAAGGAGAAGCCGCGCCTCAAACCCGATACCTTCCTCAGCCGCTCGGACTCCATAGGCGTCGATCAGCGCCTGCTGCGCCTGCGCTACGGGCAGTTTCTGGGCGAAGAGGCCGAGGGCGAACGCGAAGCCCCGCCGGGCCTTGAAGAGGGGCATTCCGAAAACGACGGCCACGATCATGGGGGACATGATCATGGGGGGCAGGCCGCCAAACCCGATGCCGCACCGGTGTTTGGCGATGGTGGCAATGTGACGGCGGAGTACGGCCATACGCACGATGAGCCCGAAGCGGCGACCCTCCTCGATCCGGAAACGCGCGCCACGCTGAAAAAGGCGCTGGATGAGATGTGGCAGTCGGAACTGCATTTGCGACAGGGGAATCCGCAAACCGCCCTACCGCACGCCTACAAGGCGCTGGGCTACATCAAGGAGGTGCAGCAGGCGACGCGCATCTTCCTGTCGCGCGTCGGGCCGGAACTGCCGCCCATCGACAACAACCGCCGCATGACGGGCAAGCGTGAGGGCATTGCGCCCGTGCCCTTCGCGGTGACGGCGGCCCCGTCGCCCGATGCCCCCGTCGTGGCCCTGTGGACGGCTCTGGGCGAGGCACCGGGGGCAAAGACCGATCTGCCGCTGGAGGCGCTCGATCGCTGGCTGCGTGCCAATGAAGGCCGGGTCAGCGATCCGCTGTCGCTGCTGGCGGCGGTCGAGGCGGTGCGCGCCGATCCCGGCTGTGCCGCGTGCCGTCAGACGCTGCGGGGGCAGTTGTGGCGCGTCCTGACCCGCCCGCCCGCCGGTGTCACGCGCAGCCCAGCGGTGACGGCGTCCGGTGGCCGTTATCTGGATGCCCTGGAGCGACCGAGATGACCCCGTCTGTGATCGTGGCTTTGATGCTTCTGGCTGCCGTGGTTTTATCCACGGCACGGCTGGGTCTGTGGTGGCGAAAGGCCGAGGCGGCCGAACGCTCCCTGCCGCGGCTTGTGATCCTTCTGGCCCTGACGCCGCTGTCGGCGCTGTTGCTGTATCTGACCCTGTTTCCGCCGCGTCTGGCCGCTGCGCCCGGCACGCTGATCGTTGCCACGCGCGGGGCGCAGGCCGTCGATGCGCAGGCGGGCGACCGCGTCGTCGCCTTGCCGGAAGCGCATGTGCCGGGGGCTGAGCGCGTGCCCGATCTGGCCACAGCGTTGCGTCTGCACCCCGAAGCGACGCGGCTGACCGTAGTCGGTGAAGGGCTGACGCCGCGCGACCGCCCGGCAGTCGAAGGGCGAGCCTTGCGTTTTGTGCCATCAGCCCTGCCGCGCGGCGTGGTGCGCCTCGATACGCCGGAGCGGGTGGCCCCCGGTGGCGCGTTTCAGATCGGCGTGACGGTCAATGGGGTGAAGGGGGGCTTGGTCGAACTGCTCGATCCGGCGGGCGCGGTGGTCGATACGCAAACGCCGGATGCCAGCGGTCTGGCCGTCCTCACGGGCACGGCCAAGGCGGCAGGGCCGGTGTCTTTCTCTGTGCGGGTGCGTGATGCCACAAAAGCTGTGGTGGAAACCGCCGAAGCGCCGGTGTGGGTCGATGAGGCGCTGACGGCGCGGGTGCGGGTGATTGGCGGCGCGCCGGGGCCGGAGATCAAATATCTGCGCCGCTGGGCCGCCGATGCCGGTATCGACATGCAGGCGCAATTCGCGCTGGGCGGCGGTGTGGCGGCGGGCGATGCGCCGCAGCCCCTGAATGCCGCCACGCTGAGCCAGACCGATCTGCTGGTCATAGATGAGCGTGGGTGGGACGGATTGGGCGATGGCGGGCGGGCGGCGGTGATCAGCGCTGTGCGCGGCGGTATGGGCCTGTTGCTGCGGCCCACAGCCCTGCCGTCGGAGGCGACGCGCGCCCAGTGGGCCGCGCTGGGCCTGCGGCTCAGCGGCACCGGTGATCCGGAGACGGTGACCCTGCCCGTGCCCTCGGGCAGTAAGGACAAGGCCCCCACCGTGACGCGGCTCAACCTGCGCCTCGACAGCGCCGATGCGGTGCCACTGGCCGTGGACAATAAAGGGCAGTCGTTGGGATTGTGGCGGGCCGAAGGGCGTGGGCGGGTCGGCCTGTGGAGCGTGACCGACAGTTTCGCCCTGACGCTCAGCGGCGAGGCCGGGCGGCATCAGGCCCTGTGGAGCGGTCTTTTCTCGACTCTGGTTCGCCGTTCAACCGCGGCCCTGCCGACCGTGAGCCATGCCCGTGTGCATCAGCGCGTCAGCCTGTGCGGCCTGAGCGGCGCGGCTGAGGTGCTGGACCCGCAAGGCGGCGTTAGCCACCCCGTCGTCGATACGGCCACGGGGGAGGCGCGTTGCGCGGCCGTCTGGTCCACACAGGCCGGCTGGCATGTGCTGCGTGTGACGACCTCGGATACGGTGCAGGCCGTGCCTTTCCACGTCCTTTCGGACAAGGCCTTGCCGGGCGTGCAGGCGCTGGAGGCGCGCGAAGCCACTCAGGCGCTGGTGGCTGACGACGCGCGACCGGCAGAGACAAACGGCGAGGGCCGTCGTGGTACCGCCTGGCCATGGTTCCTCGGGTGGCTTCTGGTCAGTGGTGTGTTGTGGGCAGTGGAACGAAGCCGTCGTCCTCTGCCCTGATCCACATCTCAGCAGCCGCGACTCATATTTTTTCCTTATCTCCATCCGGTCAGAACGGAACACTGGAAGAAGTGTAACGCCCGGATTTGTTTGGAGTCCGGCGGATGGATATATGTCGGACGATCATACCCCCAAAAACGCGCCCCACGCCGGTTTAGACCGTCAGACCCTGCATGATCTGAACAATATGTTCGGTGCGGCCAAGGGCAGCCTGCAACTGATGCAGATGCGGCACAAGGACGACCCGAAAAGCCTGCGTATTGCCGAGACAGCGTTGCAAAGTCTGGAAAACGTTCAGAGCTTTGTGTTCGAAAAGCTGGCACATGCGGATAGGCGCGACACCGAAGGCGATATTTCGGATTCGCCTGTACGCATAGCGGCCCGCCACGGCGTCGTGGGGTCGAGCGACCGCCACGACCTGTTTTTTGCCGCGATCGAAATGACGCGGATGCCGATGATCGTCACCGATCCCAACCGGCCCGACAACCCCATCGTCTTTGCCAATCAGGCCTTCCTCAACACCACAGGCTACCAGATGGATGAGGTGCTGGGGCGTAACTGTCGCTTTCTCCAGGGCGAGGGGACCGACCCCCAAATGATCGCCAACCTCAGCCGCGCCATCCGCGACCGCACCGACATTGCGGTGGAAATCCAGAATTTCCGCAAGGACGGCACGGCCTTCTGGAACGCGCTGTTCGTCAGTCCGATCTTCGACCGCGACGGCAAGCTGCTCTATTATTTCGGCTCGCAGCTCGATGTCACCCGTCGGCGTGAAGCGGAAATGGCGCTGCGCCGGGCGCAGAAGATGGAGGCCATCGGCCAACTGACCGGCGGTATTGCCCACGATTTCAACAACCTGCTTCAGGTGATCATCGGCAATCTTCAGATGGCGCGCACCGTCACGGAGCAGCCGGACAAGCTCAATCGCTACCACGAGGCGGTGATGCAGGCGGCGCAAAAGGCGCGCGTCCTGACTCAGCAATTGCTGGCCTTTTCGCGCAAGCAGCCGCTGGAGGCGCGCGTCGTCAACCTCAACCGCGTGGTTAGTGAGTTGAACGACCTGCTGTCGCGTACCCTGGGCAGCTTTATCGAGATCGAGCTTGATCTGGATCCTGATCTGGCCAATGCCCGTATTGATACGGTGCAGCTTGAAATGGCGCTGATCAATATTCTCGCCAATGCTCGCGACGCCATGCCCGAAGGGGGGCGCGTGACGATTCGCACCGCCAACCGCTCCGGACCGGAGGGCGATCAGGTCGAATTGTCGGTCAGCGACACCGGCGAAGGGATGCCGCCGGAAGTGTTGAGCCGCATCACCGAACCCTTTTTCACCACCAAGGAGGTGGGCAAGGGGACGGGGTTGGGGCTGGCTCAGGTCTATGGCTTCGTGAAGCAATCTGATGGCGGCTTTGAGGTCGATAGCACGCCGGGTCAGGGCGCCACGATCCACCTCTATTTCCCGGTGGTGTCGGGCGCCGATGACAAGGCTCTGGTGCCTGAGCGCACCTCTCAGACGCGGGGCAAGGGCGAGCGCGTGCTTTTGGTCGAGGATAATCGCGAAGTGCGCGAACTGGCCTGCGCGATACTGGAGGCCGATGGCTATGAGGTGGTGGCGCGCGAAAACGCTTCGGCGGCCCTCGATTATCTCAAAGGGCCGGATGGGGTGGACCTTCTGTTCACCGACATCGTCATGCCGGGCAAGATGAACGGCGTCGCCTTGGCCAAGGAGGTGCGGCAGTTGTTTTCCGACCTGCCGATCCTGATTACCACGGGCTTTGCCGACGATGTGCACGGCCACACCAATGCGCGTGAGTTTGAAACCATCTACAAACCCTACATGCCCGACGAACTGTCCACGCGGGTGCGCGGCGTGCTGAATCGCAAGGACGATCACGGGGGCTGACCGGCTCTTTTCGGAGTGTGGCGCGAATGTCGCACCTTTTGTAAGCGCTTACATGATGAATTGACAGCGCTGTTGTAAGCGCTTACACAACGCCAAACGACGCTGTAAGCGCTTACATAGGATAACAGGGTACAGACTTTCATGGCGGCAAGTGTAACGCTCAATGACGTAGCCAAGGCGGCGGGGGTGTCCATCGCCTCGGCCTCACGCGCCATTAATGGCCTCGACAACGTCACCGAAGAGGTGCGTGAGCGCGTTCTGGCGGCTGCCGGCAAGCTGAAATACGTGCCGCACGGCGCGGCGCGGGCTCTGGCCATGAGCCGCACCAATACCATCGGCGTCATCCTGCCGGATATCTATGGCGAGTTCTTTTCGGAGATCATCCGCGGCATTGATGTCGGTGCGCGCGCCAGCGGTCTGCACATTCTGGTGTCGGGATCGCACGGCGACGTGAAAGAAGCCGTCAAGGCGGCGCGCGCCATGGCCGGTCGCGTTGATGGTCTGCTGGTCATGGCTCCTTATGCTGAGGCCGACGACCTGTCGGGTAAGCTGCCGTTCAACCTGCCGCTGGTCATGATGGGCGGGGTGGGCGGTCAGGCCGATCTGCCGAGCCTTGTCGTTGACAACTATTTTGGGGCGCTGGAGGCCGTGCGCCACCTGCACGAACAGGGCTGTCGCCGCATCGCGCACATTGCCGGGCCGGAGAGCAATCTGGAGGCGCAGGACCGCCTGCGCGGCTATCTCGATGGTCTGAAAGAGGCGGGGCTGTCGCCGCAGGTGCTGCCTGGCGATTTTACCGATGCTGCGGGTTATGCCGCCGTGCAGACCCTTCTGGCGCAGGAACAGATGCCCGACGGCCTGTTTGCCGCCAATGACATGATGGCGCTGGGGGCAACCCTGGGCCTGCGTGAGGCAGGCGTGTCGATTCCGGACGATATCGCCATCATCGGTTTCGACGACATACCGGTGACGCGCTACGCCTCGCCGCCCATTTCAACCCTGCGCGCCGGAGTCTTCGACATCGGCCGGCGCAGTCTTGAGCTGCTTTCCGCCCTGATCGAGCGGGGTTCAGCGGAGGCTTCGGCCTCGGCCGCCAGCCTGATCGTGCGGCCAGAACTGGTGGTGCGGGCGTCCAGCCGCCGCCGTTAAAGCGTTTCTGCAAACGCTGCGAGTATCGCGTTTTATACAAATAAAACAGTTCTTTGGGAGAACAGGATATGCTTCATATGTCTCGCACGCGGGGCCTGAGCCTCGGTGTTTCGGGCCTCGCCCTGGCGGCCGCCCTCGTCATGGCGGCCCCGGCCTTCGCCGCGGAATCCGACGCCACGCTTCAGGGCCGCGTTTCGGCGGCTCCGGCGGGGACGGTGGTCACCGCGACTGACGCCAATACGGGGGCCAAGGCTACCGCCACCGTGCGTGCCGATGGCCGCTACGTGATCGTCGGTCTGCGTCCGGGCACCTATACGGTCACCTTCCGCGCACCGGACGGCACAACGCGCACCGAGCAGGCCGTACTGCCCGTCGGCCAAACGATCGAAGTCGATACCGATCTCGCCACCGCCGAAGCGCCGGTGCAGGAAGTCACCGTCGTCGCCTCGCGCCGCAACAATCCGCGTCAGTCGGAAGTCTCCACCTCCATTTCGCGCGCCCAGATCGAAAACCTGCCGCAGAATGGCCGCAACTTCCTCAACTTTGCCGCTCTGGCCCCCGGCGTTTCGGTTTCGAATGACCCCGAGCGCAAGACCTTTCAGGCCGGCGCCACCAGCGCCAATCAGGTCAACGTCTTTATTGACGGCATGAGCCAGAAGAATCAGGTGCTGCAAGGCGGTGTCGCAGGGCAGGACGCCTCGCGCGGCAACCCGTTCCCGCAACTGGCCGTGCAGGAGTTCAAGGTTTCGACCCAGAACTTCAAGGCCGAATATGAGCAGGCCGGTTCGGCCATCATCACCGCCGTTACCAAGACCGGCGGCACCGAATTCCACGGGACGGTGTTTGGCACGCTTCAAACCAAGGACATGATC
This sequence comes from Asticcacaulis excentricus, assembly GCF_003966695.1. Lineage (NCBI taxonomy): Bacteria > Pseudomonadati > Pseudomonadota > Alphaproteobacteria > Caulobacterales > Caulobacteraceae > Asticcacaulis > Asticcacaulis excentricus. Next base: position 793,961 of record NZ_AP018827.1, on the reverse strand, counting down.
GGTCAGCCCTATTATGAGACGGGCGAAAAGAAAGACTACAAGAACGAAGAATACGGGTTCGACATCGGCGGCCCGATCATCCGCGACAAGTTGCACGTCTACGTGTCCTATGAAGGCCGCAAAGACTCGCGTCCGACCGACGCCGTCACCATGCCGGCCGCTGACCGTCTGGGCGGCAATACGGCGCTCGCCTCAGCCCTGGCCTTGGCCTACAACGGCAGCTTCCCGAAGGACTTCAAGCAGGACATGTGGTTCGGCAAACTGACGTGGTTTGTCGATGAAAACAACACAGTCGATCTGATCGTGCGCGATCGTAAGGAAGACGATGTGCGTGGTTTTGGCGGCGCCACGGCGCAGACACGTGGCAATACGCTCAATCAGCAGATTCAGGGTGCCACGCTGAAGTGGAAGATGCGCAGTGGCAATGTCCTCAACGAGATGTCGCTGGACTATCAGGATGTTCAGTGGCGCAACAGCCCCTTGACGACGACGCCGGCCATTACCCTGACGAACGGCACCAATATCGGCGATGTCCGCGCCACTTTTGGGGGCGTGCCCTATTCGCAGGAAAAGTCGCAGAAAAACACGACCTTCAAGAATGACATCACCTTTTCGGGTGTGGAATGGAACGGCACGCACGTTATCAAGGCCGGCATCAAGGTGGCCAAGTACGAATACGTCGCCGAAGAAAATGACCGCCGTCTGAACCCGGAATACTTCTATAATGCGGCTACCTACACGCTGGGCGGCACCAACACGCCGTATGCGGTGAAGATTGCGTCGGGGGACCCGCGCATCACGTCTGAGAACATGCAGTACGGCCTGTATATTCAGGACGACTGGACGCTGGATGAGCACTGGACCTTCAATCTCGGCCTGCGCTGGGATTACGAAGACAATATGCTCAACAACAAGTACGTCACGCCTCAGGCCGCTGTCACGGCGCTCAAGGCCGCTGTCGGTTTCAACAAGGCCTTTAACGTCAACGACTATATCTCGACCGGTTCCAACCGTGAATCGTTCAAGGGTGCCTTCCAGCCGCGTCTGGGCTTTGCCTATGACGTCAATGGCGACCGTGATCTGGTCATCTTTGGTGGTGCCGGTCGCTATTATGACCGCAACATTTTTGACTCGGCACAACTGGAAGAACGCCGCACCCGCCTTTACGTGGCGCAGATCGACTTCAACAGCACGACCCCGTGGAACCCCAGCTATTTCGGCAATCCGCAGGCGCTGGTCGATCTTGCGGCGGCGAAGAACCTCAAGGGCGAGTTGATTCTGCTCAACAACGATGTGAAGGTTCCCTATTCCGATCAGTTCAATCTTGGCGTTCGTAAACGCTTCGGCGATGTGAACACCTCGGCTTCGGTATCGCACATCAAGTCAAAGAATCTTTTCAACTACGTGCTCGGTAACCGCCGTGCCGACGGGTCATGGTGCCAGTTTGGCTCACAATATGCCTGCCAGCCCTGGGGTGAGGCCAACGGTGCACCGGGTTATGGCAACATTATCGTCTCGGTCAGCGACCGCGAGGCCAAGTATAACGCGATTTACCTGACCGCTGACAAGGCGTGGACGCCAGCCACGAAGTACGGCTTCTCCGCCACCCTGACCATGACGGATGCCAAGATGACGGGTCACAATGATCAGTTCATCTTTGACTACGCCAATCCCCGCGACACCGGGTGGCACGCGGCGGAGGGCGTTGACAAGTGGCGCTTCGTCGGGACCTTCATCGTCTCAGGGCCGTGGGATACGCGTATTTCTGCGATCGCGACCCGCGCTTCGGGTGTGCCCTTTGCCTCCATCGACGATACGGGCCCGGCGTTGCGCATCATTGATGCGGCCTTCTTCCCGAAGCGTGATTTCCGTCAGGTGGATTTGCGCATCTCCAAGGACTTCAACCTGCCGAACGGTAATGTCGTCACTCTGGATGGGCAGGTCTACAACCTGTTCGATACGATCAATTATCGCTACTCCGGCTGGACCGGTGGCTTCAATAACGGCATGGGCGCGTCCTTCCGTCCCGACGATAACGCTCAGATCGGTCCGTCGCGCTCCTTCCAAGTGGGCCTGACCTATAAGTGGTAACGCTTTCGGCGCGGTGGTTTCCGCCGCGCCGCTCCCCATGCCCAGCGGTGTCTCATCCCCTGACGCGCCGCCGGACATCTGCCCGCCAGCCTCACTTCCTCGGCTTATGCGGCGCTGACTTGCCTTATACCGGGGGCTTTTCCTCCCGTTTGGAGCCCCCGGTTTTTTTTGGGTGTCCCTGAGGGACCGTCGGTGTCACCCGCAGACACCGTGTCGAAGGGAGTTTTTATGACCTTGTCACATCCGTCCCGCCGCGCCTTTGGTCAGGGTCTTTTTGGCCTTAGCCTGTTGCCGCTGGGGGCCTGTGCATCTCTGCCTTTTCCTTCAGGCGCGCCGGGCCATGACCCTCTCCTGAGCGATCTGCACCGGCGGACGTTTCAGTTCTTCTGGGACGTGACCGATCACCGTACCGGCCTGACGCCGGATCGCTGGCCCACGCGCACCTTTTCGTCGGTGGCGGCCATCGGCTTTGCCTTCAACGCCTATATTATCGGCGCGGAGTCCGGCTATATCCGCCGCGAACAGGCGGCGGAGCGTACCTTTAACACCCTGAATTTCCTGTATAACCTGCCGCAGGGCGAGGCCGCTTCGGGCACGGCGGGCTATAAGGGCTATTTCTATCACTTCCTGCGTTTCGAAGACGGCACGCGCTATAAGACCTGCGAACTGTCGTCCATCGACACCTCGCTTCTGCTGATGGGGGCCCTGTGCGCCGGGCAGTATTTCGACCGCGATACGCCTGTTGAACGCGATATCCGCCGCCTGTCCACCGCCCTTTATGAGCGCGTGGACTGGACCTTCATGATGCGCCCGTCAGGGCGGCAGACCATGGGCTGGCACCCCGAAGATGGCTTCATCAAGGCCGAATGGCGCGGCTATAACGAAGGGATGATGGTCTATCTGCTGGCTATGGCCTCACCGACCCACCCGATTGACCCAAAGGCCTATCAGGTGTGGTGCTCGACCTATGATGAGACCTTTGGCCCCAATCACGGAGAGCCGCATCTGGGCTTCCACGCTTTGTTCGGCCATCAGTATAACCACGTCTGGATCGACTATCGCGGCATAGCCGACGCCTATATGCGCGCCAAAGGTCTGGATTATTTTGAAAATTCCCGCCGTGCCACGCTGGCCCAGCGCAACTATGCCATTCAGAACCCCATGGGGTTCAGAGACTATGGCCCGGACATCTGGGGCTTTACGGCGTGCGACGGCCCGGCGGATGTCAAGCTGGTGATCGACGGCGTCGAGCGGCAATTCCGCAGCTATTCGGCGCGCGGGCCGGGCGATCTGCACCCGTTCGACGATGGCACGATTGCGCCCACCGCCGCGCTGGGCTCTATCATGTTCACGCCGGTGGAATCTCTGGCCGCCGCCAGGGCCATGCAGGCGCGCTACGGCTCGGATATCTATGGCCACTATGGCTTTTTCGATAGCTTCAACCCGACCTTTGTGACCGACTATCCGTCGCGCGAAGGCCATCAGACCCAACGCGCCGGCTGGGTGTCCAACGACTATATCGGCATAGACCAGGGGCCGATCCTGTGCAGTATCGAAAACCTGCGCACAGGCCTGTTCTGGCGGCTGATGAAGGGCTGCGCGCCGCTTCAGCGCGGCCTGAAACTGGCCGGGTTTGAGGCGGTAGCCTGATGCGTCGTCATCTGTCCATAGGGGCGCTGATACTGGCCGCCGGGCTGCTGGCGACGCCTGTGGCGGCGCAAACCGCCCTGATCGCGCCGACGCCGTGGACTGCGGGGGCCTCCGAAAGCGTGACCTCAAAGGCCAGAGGCGGCGACACTGCCCGGCTGGACTATGGGTTCAAAGGGGCCGGCTATGCCTTTATGGTGCATGGACTCGACTTTGCGGTCCCCGATAACTTCGTCATCGACATCCCGGTAAAGGGTGAGGGGGCGGGTAATGATCTTCAGATCAAGTTCACTGATGCCTCCGGCGACAATGTGTGGTGGGTGACGCGCCCGGCCTTTGTGCCGACACCGCAGGGTACGGTGCTGCGCATTCGTCCGCGTCATATCGACTTTGCCTGGGGACCGACGAAGGATCGCACCTTCCGGGGTGGCAAGCGCATGGAGGTCGTGGTCGTCAAGACCGCCAGGGGTGCGGCCTCCGGCTGGCTGGAGGTCGGGCCGATCCGCTGGCGCGCCGAGGCTCCGGAACCGAAGACCGAAGCGCCTATAAAGGCCGATGTGACGGCGGCGGTGGACGGCGATGCCCGCACCGGCATCGGTGCGGCGTCAGTGACGCTTGATCTGTCGCGAGTGCGGGCTTTTGGCGGGTTGAAACTCGACTGGGGCCGGGTGCCCACCCTTTACACAGTGGCTGCCTCCGACGACGGGCGCGCTTTCCACGAATTGCGTCGCGTGCAGGGCTCCGACGGCGGGACGGACTATGTCACCTTGGGTGAGGTCGATGCGCGCTATGTCCGCATCAACGGACAGGGGCAACTCAATGAGGCCGCCCTGCTGCCGCTTGAGATGGGGCTTAAGCCGAACGCCCTGCTGAGCGAACTGGCGCGCACCGCGCCGCGCGGCGACTATCCGCGCGGCTTTACGGAGCAGGCCTACTGGACCGTGGTGGGCGTGGCGCATGGCGGCCCGCGGGCGGCGCTGCTTTCCGAAGACGGGGCGGTCGAACTGGGGCCGGAACGCCCGTCGCTGATGCCCGTGCTGACGGTAGGCGGCAAGCGTCTGACCTGGGCGCAGGCCACGGTCAAACAGGGTATGGACGCCGAACGCCTGCCGCTGCCGACGGTCGAATGGCAGGGGGAGGGCGTTCAGATGCGCGTCGCGCCTCTGGCCTTTGGCGAGGGCAAGGCCCCCTATGCGCTGGTGCGTTACGAGGTGCGCTCCGACACGGCGCAGACGGTGCGGCTGGAGCTGCACGTGCAGCCGATGCAGGTCAATCCGCCGACGCAGTTCCTGACGCGGCCGGGGGGCTATGCGCCGATCCGTCGCCTTAGTCGTGACGGCGATACGGTGAACGTCGATGATCAGCCGCTGTGGCTGCTGACGCCGCCCAAGGATTTTACGGCAGCGGGCTTCCTGAGCGGGCCGCAGGGGGCCAGTGCCTCCGACACGGATGGTCTGGCGTCCGGCGTGATTGGTTATGACCTGAACCTCGCACCGGGCGAGGCGCAGAGCGTCATTGTCGCCTTTCCGTTGGGCGGGCAGACGGCGCGCCCGGTCATCACCGGGGATGTGGTGAAGTGGGCCGAAGGACAGGCCGAAAGCGTCAGGGCCGACTGGCGACAGCGGTTGGGGGATACCCGGCTTGTCCTGCCGGCCGGTGCGCCGCCCATTGCCGACAGCGCGCGTCTGGCGCTCGCCTATCAACTGATCCTGCTCGATGGCGACTGGCTGAAGCCCGGTGCGCGGTCTTACGACCGGTCGTGGATACGCGACGGGGCCATGATGTCCGAAGGCCTGCTGCGTATGGGCCTGCACAGGGAGGCGCTGGCCTATTTCAAGGCCTATGCCCCGATGAGCTTTGAAACAGGCAAGGTGCCGTGCTGCGTCGATGCGCGCGGGGCCGATCCGACGCCGGAAAACGACTCCAACGGGCAATTGCCGTGGCTGGCCGGAGAACTGATCCGCTTTGGCGTCGCGCCCGCTGAGATCGCGCCCTACTGGCCGCAGGTATCCGCCGCCATCGCCTATCAGGAGGGCCTGCGTCAGGCCAATCTGACGCCGCAAACCGAGGCGCGCTATCGCGGCCTGATGCCGCCGTCGATTAGCCATGAGGGCTATTCGGACAAGGCGGCCTATAGCTACTGGGATAATTTCTGGGCCCTGAAAGGCTATCGCGGGGCGGCGGTCACGGCACAGGCGCTTGGCAAGGCGGCGGAGGCGGCGCGCCTCACCGCGCAGGGCGAGGCCTTTGCGAGTGACCTGAAAGCCTCGATCCTCGCCACGGCGGCGCACTATGGGCAGGACGTGGTGGCCGGAGCCGCCGACCGCGGGGATTTCGACCCGACCTCGACGACCATGGGGCTCACCTCCGGCGCGCATACGGACGACATCCCTGAGGCGTTGAAGCGTCAGACCTTTGAGCGCTACTGGACGGATATTCTGATGCGCCGCCGTCAGACGCCCAACAGCTATACGCCCTACGAACTGCGCAATGTCGGGGCCTTTTTGCGGCTGAAACAGCCCGAACGCGCGCGTCAGGCGCTCACGATGTTCTTTGCCAATCAGGCCCCCAGAGCGTGGTTTCAGTGGGGGGAGGTGGTCACCGTCCCTGATCGTCAACCGTTGTTTATTGGTGACCTGCCGCATGGCTGGGTCGAATCCGACTATTTGCGCGTGGCGCTCGACATGTTCGCCTATGAGCGGGCCGAGACGGCGCAGATGGTCCTTTTGTCAGGCTTTGACGCCCAATGGGCCGAGCTTGGGGAGACGCGGCTGGAGCGGCTGCACACGCCGTGGGGCACGCTGTCGATGACGGTCACCAGGGCGGGTTCAGGACTGAAAATCAATATTGACTCGGATGCCCCACCGACCGGAGGCTATGTGATTGACGTCTCCTCCCTGATGGGACGGGATGCCCGTGTGCGGGTGGATGGCAAACTCGTGACACTCCGAGACGGGGAAGTGATCATCAAAACGGCAAAAGCTGAAATTATTCTGGGAGATGGCGCATGATCTTCACATGGTTTCCCTCAAAGGCCCTTGTCGTGTTTCTTAGTCTCTTTGCCCTCACCGCCTGCGCCAGCCTGCCGGCGACGGACCAGCCGCGCGGCGAGACGCCCAAATCCCTGACGCTGAAAGACGGCACCCGTATCGGTTATATGCAGTCTCTGCCGTCGAACCTGAAGGGCAAGGCCCCGGTGCTGGTCTTCCTGCACGGCACGGGGGAGATCGGGACGGATGTTAAACTGACGACGGTGCACGGGCCGTGGGCCTATAGCCGCGCCAACCCGGACAAGGCGCCCTTCATCATTCTGGCACCGCAACTGAGCGAGAAGGTCGAATGGAACCCGGTGACGCTGGAGGAATGGCTGACCCAGGCCCTGAAAGGCCTGCCTGCCGACCATAGCCGTCTGTACCTGACCGGCCTGTCGCGCGGCGGGCGGGGCACGTGGAACTGGGCGATTGCCTATCCGCGACGCTTTGCCGCCATTGCGCCGGTGTCCGGAGATTCGCTTTATCGCGACGGAGCCTGCGCCCTGAAAAATGTGCCGGTGTGGGCCTTTCACGGCGCAAAGGACGATATCGTCCTCTATCAGCCCGAAGACCAGTTTGCCGATGCCGTCCGCGCCTGTGGCGGTGAGGTCAACTACACCCTCTATCCCGACGGCAATCATAATGCCTGGGACGCCGCCTATGCCACCCCCAGCCTCTATGCGTGGCTGCTCAAACATAAACGTTGAATCTTTCCCCCGCAGATACCAAGGATAACCCATGACCGCTTTCACGCCTTCACGCCGGTTCTTCCTCAAGGGTGCCGTAGCTACGGCCGCCTTCCTTCCCGTCGTCGCCCCCGGCCTCGCCAAGGGCGTGGCCGCGCCGGACCCCTTTATCGAAAAACTGATCGCGTCGCTGTCGCTCGAAGAAAAGGCCGGGCAGCTCAGCCTCTATGCCGACCTGACGCGGCCGGACTTCGGCAATGTCAATCCGGCCGCCGTCGCCCAGACCAGGGACGAGGTGAAGGCGCGCATCCGTCGCGGCGAAATCACCGGTCTGTTCAATGGGATCGGTGTTGCCGGGGCGCGCGAACTGCAAAAGGTAGCGGTCGAGGAATCGCCGCACAAGATTCCGCTGATCTTTGCCGCCGATATCATCCACGGCCTGCGTACCACCTTCCCGGTGCCGCTGGGCGAGGCGGCGGCGTGGGACGCCGATCTGGCCTACCGCACGGCACGCGCCGCCGCTATTGAGGCGACCGCCGTCGGCCTGCACTGGACCTTTGCGCCGATGGTGGACATTGCCCGCGATCAGCGTTGGGGCCGCGTTGTCGAAGGGGCGGGCGAAGACACCTATCTCGGCAATGTGCTGGCCGTCGCCCGCGTCAAGGGTTTTCAGGGCAATGACCTGAAGGACGGGCGCAATATGCTGGCCTGCCTCAAGCACTTTGCTGCCTATGGCGCGGTGCAGGGCGGCATGGAATATGCCACGGTCGATATCCCCGAAACCACCCTGTGGGAAACCCACCTGCCGCCGTTCAAGGCCGGGCTGGACGCCGGGTGTTTGTCAGTGATGTCGAGTTTCAACGACATTTCGGGCGTGCCCGCCACGGCCAACCGCCACCTGCTGACCGAAATTCTGCGCGAGCAGTGGGGCTTTAGAGGGCTGGTGGTATCCGACTACACCTCCGAAGAAGAACTGATCCTGCACGGCTATGCCGCCGATGGACGTGACGCCACCAAAAAAGCCATTATGGCCGGGTGTGATATGTCCATGCAATCAGGTCTTTATTTCAAACACCTGCCATCGCTTGTGAAGGATGGCGAAGTGCCTCAGGCGGTGCTGGATGAGGCGGTACGCCGCGTCCTGCGCGTCAAGAAGGCGCTGGGCCTGTTCGACAATCCGTACCGCTCGATGGACGCCAGGCGCGAAAAGGCCGATGTGCGCAGCGCCGAGATCGTCGCCCTGTCGCGCGAAGCGGGCCGCCGCTCGATCGTGCTGCTGCGCAACGAAGGCAGCCTTCTGCCGCTCGCCAAAACGGGCCAGAAGATCGCTCTGATCGGGCCTCTGGGCGCGGATCGCCACAACCTGCCGGGCCCGTGGTCGGTCTTCCCGGACCGCGCCAAGGGCGTCACCATTGAGGAAGGTCTGCGCGCCGTGGTGAAGGATCCGGCGGCGATCACGGTGGTCAAGGGCGTGGACTTCGAAGCGGCCATTCCGGGCGGCATCGACGCGGCCGTCGCGGCGGCCAAAGCCGCTGACATCGTGGTGCTGGCTATGGGCGAGGCCGAGAACATGTCAGGCGAAGCGCAGGCGCGCACCGATATTTCCTTGCCCGCACCGCAACTAGCGCTGATCGAAGCGGTCAAGGCGACGGGTAAGCCGACCGTGCTGCTGCTGCGTCACGGGCGGGCGCTGGCGCTCACCGGCGCGGCACGTGAGGCCGACGCCATCCTCGCGACGTGGTTCCTGGGGTCTGAGACGGGCAACGCCATTGCCGATATTCTGTTCGGTGACTACGCCCCCTCTGGCCGCCTGCCGGTCAGCTTCCCGCAAGCCTCGGGTCAGCAGCCCTATTATTACAATCACCGCATCACGGGTCGTCCGCAGCTTGATCCGAAGGTGAAGGAATATAAGACCCGCTACCGCGAAGTCACTAATGAGGCGCTTTATCCGTTTGGTTACGGCCTGACCTATTCAACGATTGAATACGGCCCGACCACGGTCAGCACCACGGAACTGGGCTGGGACGCCACCCTGACGGTCAGCGCCGAAATCGCCAATACAGGCACGCGCGACGCCGATGAGGTGGTACAGCTCTATATCCATGACCGGGTGGCGAGCCTCGTCCAGCCGATCCGTCAGCTCAAGGGCTTCAAGCGGATCAGCCTGAAGGCCGGGGAGCGCCAGCGGGTGGAATTTACCCTCAGCCGCGCCGATCTGGCCTTCGTTCACCCCGATCTGAAGCCCGCCGCCGAGCCGGGCGCGTTCAAGGTGTGGATCGCCCCTTCGGCGGTCGGCGGCACCCCGGCTGAATTCGTGCTGAAAGCCTAAATGACGCGAAAACGCAGCGAGATAGGCTTGGGCGGGGCCGCGGCTTACGGGCTGGGTGACTTTGCCTGTAACCTCTACTGGCAAAGCCTCAGCCTGTTTCTGCTGTTCTACTATACCGAGGTGGTCGGCCTGCCGCCCGCAACGGCGGGTCTGATCTATCTGATCGCCTCGGTGTGGGATGGGCTGATCGACCCGCTGATCGGGGCGGCGGCGGACAAGACGCGCACACGGTTCGGGGCCTATCGCCCCTATCTGCTGTTCGGCGGGCCGTTGCTGGGGCTCAGTTTTTGCCTTCTCTATTATCGCCCGCCGCTGGAAGGCACGATGCTGACCCTCTGTCTTTTGGGCACGCATCTGGTCTTTCGCACCTTCTATGCGCTGGTCAATGTGCCCTATGCGGCCCTGTCCGGGCGTATCACCAGCGATCCTGACCGCCGCGCGCAGTTGTCCGGATTTCGCATGTTTTTCGGGGCTCTGGCGGCGGTTCTGGTGTCGCTGATCACCCCGGCCTCCGGGCAGGGCGGCTATTTCCTGACGGCTGTCGCCTTTGCCATCGTCGCCACCGCCCTGTTTCCGCTGGTGTTTTCGGTGACACGCGAGCCTGAGCCGCAGACGACCGCGCCACCGCCGGCGTTGAAGGCCCTGATCGGCAGCCTGCTGCGCAATCGCGCCTTCTGGCGGCTCAATCTGGGGGCGCTGGCTTTTGCCGTCTCAGGGACGGTCCTCACCAAGTCCGTCCTCTACTATTTCAAATATCAGCTACACGATGACCGCAGCGGCGCGCTGGCCCTGGCGGTAATGGGCATGGCGGGTCTGGTGGTCATCCCTCTGTGGACGCTTCTGGCGCGGCACATCGGACGACGCGGCGTATGGATCGCGGCTTGCTGTGTGGGCCTGAGCGGGTTAGGGGCCTTACGCTTTGTGCCAGCGGATGCGACGATCACCATAGCGTTTCTGATTGTAATCAATAGTGGATTTCTCGGCCTGTTTTTTGCCTTTTGGTCGCTTTTGCCCGATACAGTGGACTATGGCGAACGTAAGCTGCAGGTGCGCGCTGATGGGTTTGTATTTGGCGTCGCGGGGATGATTTCAAAGATCGCCATGGGGGTAGGCGCGGGGCTGTTCGGGCTGGGGTTGGGACATACAGGCTACAGGCCGAACGTGATACAGACCGCCGACACACTGGCCGATATAAGAACTTTGATGACTGCCCCGGCTGCCGCGGGGTTGTGTTTGTGTGCCGCGCTGATGCTGTGGGAAATTGTCGCATGCCGGAAAGCGTTTAGAGCGAAATGACGTTAGGTGGAAACGCCATTTCGCTCTAAGCTTCTGTTTTGTCGCGATGTTTTTGCGGAAAACCGCTCACACTTTTGGCTTCGCCGAACGCCGTTTCCGCACATCGCTCTAAATAACCGCACGCGCAGGTGCAGACAGCCGTTCGACCAGTGCCTCCAGACGCAGAGGGCGCGAGAAGAGGTAGCCCTGCATGGCGTGTACGCCGGCGGCCTTAAGGTGCTGATGCTGGGTCGCGGTTTCGACCCCTTCGGCCACTACCTGCATCCCGAAGGCGCGGCCAATACCGGACACGGCCTGAATGATGGCCAGCGCCTCCAGCGCCTTGCGCGCTTCGCCATCCAGTCCGCGCACAAATTCCTGATCAATCTTGATCTTGTCGAAGGGGTGGCGGTGCAGGGCGGTCAGCGACGAATAGCCAACGCCGAAGTCGTCGAGCGCCAGTCGGAAGCCGTGCGCGCGCAAGCGCTCAAACAGCCTGTTCATACGCTCCGGATCACCGAGGATGGCCGTTTCGGTCACCTCGATCACAAAGCGCGACGGGTGCAGTCCGGCCTCACGCACCGACGCCAGCAGACCGGCCTCAAACTCCGGTTGATCAAGCTCGACCGGCGACACATTGATGGCCAGCGGCAGGTCGCCCAGCCGTCTGGCGTCGGCAAAGACGATTTCACGCACGCGCTTGCCGATCCCGATAATGCGCCCGCTGCGCTCAGCCAGCGGCACGAACAGGGCCGGGGTGACGGGGTTGGGGTCTTCGGCGGGCCAGCGGACCAGACACTCGGCGGAGATTATGGTTTCACCCAGCCGGTCATAGATCGGCTGATAGACGACATCCAGCCGCCCATGCGCCAGAACGGCATCCAGACGCCGCAGCAGGGTCGCGTCCTCATCTGTGAAGGTGGGTGCAGCGACCGGTACGGGCGAAGGCAGGCGCTGCGCCATTTCGGCCAGCGTGGCCGCCAGCGCGTCGGTCAGCGCTTCGCCATCCCCCAATCGCAGGTCCGGCGGAGTCTGACGCGCCAGCGCCTCGATACTGCCCGCCAGATCGGCCAGTCGCCGCGCCCCCAGATTGAGGCTCATCGAGCGCAGGGCGTGGGCGGCGGACGACACCTGATGGGCGTCTGCGTCTTTCAGGGCGGCCACCAGCGTTTTCAGGGTGACCGGGGCGTGGGAGCGGTAAAGTTCGACCACGCGATCGCGGAAGGGAGCGGCCTCTTTCAGCAGGGCGGTGAAACCGGGGCCCAGCCACTCACCCGCCGCCAGCGGGGTGGTATCGGGCACCGGCATTTCCGCCATAGGTCCTTCAACGGTCACCGCCAGATGCGGCAGGAAACGGTTCAGCACCTCGCCGAGCGCGGCCAGCGTGAAAGGCTTGTGCAGCACGGCGTCCATGCCCGCGGCCCGCCATTCCTCGGCGGCTTTACCTACGACGTGTGCCGTCAGGGCGACGATGGGCAGGTGCACGTCGCCTTCGCCCGCCCGCCAGCGCCGCGTGGCCTCAAAGCCGTCCATTTCCGGCATGGAGCCGTCCATTAGCACCAGATCAAATGCCTGCGTCCCCATCTGCCTCAGGGCCTGGGCGCCGTTGGCGGCGGTCACGCACGCAATGCCGAAGCGGCTGAGCGATTCGCGCGCCACCTCCAGATTGACCTCGGCATCGTCGGCGACCAGCACGCGGGCGGCAGGGTAGTGGACGCCAACGGTTTCAGGGGCGTCTGACGCGTCCACGTGCAGAGGCGCGCCTTCGGCAAAGGCGGTGATCAGGCGGTCAAGATCGCTGTGGCGCAAGGGCAGACCCAGCACCGACGCGCAGCGTCCGTCTTGGCGCCACAACTCGGCCTCTGCGTCGCGGATATCGGCCAGCAGGACCAGCGGCGCGGCTTTGGTGGCAAGAGACACGCGGTGCACGGCATCGGCCAGAATAAGGTCGGGGGCTTCGGCGCTGAGGGTGAACCCGGCCGCTTCCAGTCGGGCTTTCAGCGCGTGGGCCAGAGCCGGGGCCGCGACGGCCAGATGCAGTCGGGCGGGGGCCGTAAGGCGCGGCGGGGCGGCGGTCGGGGCGTCCGCCTGACGCGGCAGCCGCACATGAAACGACGTCCCCTTGCCCTGTTCGCTGCTGACGGCGATGGCCCCGTGCATGGCCTCGACCAGACGTTTGGCGATGGACAGGCCCAGCCCCGTGCCGCCGAAGCGCCGCGTTGTGGTCTGGTCTTCCTGCGTGAAGGCGCCGAACACGCTGTCGAGCTTGTCCGCCGCAATGCCGATGCCGGTGTCAGAGACCACCAGCCGCCAGTGGTTAGGATGACGGTCGGGCAGCAGTTTCAGCGTCACCCGTCCGCGTTCGGTAAATTTAACGGCGTTGGACGCCAGATTGGCGATGACCTGCCCCAGCCGCACCGTATCGGCGGGCACCCGGCGCGGCGCGTCCGGATGCACAAAAGCCACCAGTTCTAGCCCCTTGTCGCGCGCCCGGTCGTGGAACAGGGCCACCACCTCGTCGATCAGGTCCACCACATCGACGTCGCTGATTTCGACGTCCATGCGCCCGGCCTCGATCTTGGAGAAGTCGAGAATGTCGTTGATAACGGAAAGCAAATTGCGCCCGGAACGCACAATGGTGTCGGCGTGACGGCGCGCCTTGGGCGGTAAAGGCTCGCTGGCCAGCAATTCGGCCATGACCATCACGCCGTTCATCGGCGTACGGATTTCATGGCTCATGGTGGCCAGAAACTCGGACTTGGCGGCGTTGGCGGCGTTGGCTTCGTCGCGGGCCAGGCGGTAGTCTTCGGTGCGGGCAGCGACCTCGTCCTCAAGGTGCTGCACGTGGGCTTCGATCTGCCGGTCGCGCTTGTCGATGGCTTCGGCCATCAGGTTGAAGCCGTCCACCAGCGTGCGCACCTCATCCTCAGCCTCGGTCTCGACGCGCGTGAACTGCCCGCTCTGCGTCACCGTGGCGAGCGTCTCGGTGAGATCGGTCAGCGGTTTGACAAGGCGGTGTTGCAGCCGGTTGGCGACAAGCAACGCAATGGCCGCGGCCGCCACCGCCATCAGGCCGATACCCGCCAGCGTGCTCAGAAGCCCGGCGCTGAGGCCGCTGGCCTTATGCACCACCACCACGTGGCCCAGCGTGCGCCCTTCGTGGCGGATGGGCGAGCGGATTTCGATGGAACCGGTGGTCAGAAGGTGGCTGAGCGACGGCGTCTTGCCCTTGTCTTCGATGCTGACATCGGATTTCAGCCGCACCCCGGCCCCGGTTTCGGCCAGCACGCCCTGAGCCGTCTCTACCCGCGCATAGACGATACCGGGCGTGCGCGTAACAGCGCGCAAAGCGCGGAACGCGCCTTGCGCGTCGCCCGTTTCGACGCTTTCCGAGGCGCTGGACGCCAGCACGTCGGCAGCGGCCTTCAGCGTGGACCAGCGCGTTTCGCCATAGCGATGGGCCTCATTGACCACAAACAGCGCCGCGACCGGCAAACAGGCCAGCAGCACGCAGCCAATAACCAGCCGGTTCAACCGGCTATGGAAACCCGGCTGACGTCGGCGTGAGGTGCTGATTCGGGCGTCTGAGCGCATAGACGGACGCTAAAGCATGTCTCGCCAAAGGGGAAACCGGTTTTACCGTGCGCTTTTGTCGCATCACGGAGTTATATAAAAAACGCATAAAAATACAGGCGTTTAGGTTGTGGAAAGGGGCTGTTAACAGGCCCGTGTTACAAGGCTGACATGAGATCAGGCCGGTTTGATCGCTATGTGCGCTTGCTGAAGCGCTTTCCGGGGGCCCGTGACGGGCACGCCGGGATCACGGTTGCGCTGCTGGCCGTGCCCTTGATGCTGGCCGTCGGCGGGGCGATCGAGCTGAATGCGTACAACCGCGACAAGAGCCGGCTTCAGGATGCCGCGGACGCCGGGGCGCTGGCCGGGGCCGGTCGGCTAACTCTGGCGACCTATGGGCAGAATACCTCCGGTGTCACCACCTTTGCCACCCAGACCGCCTATCTTCAAGCCAACCCCCTGCCCGAAGGACTGACCGTGGAGTTTACCGCTACGGCGGATTTGCCAAAGGGCATGGTCGAGGTGACGGGGGTGGCTCAGCGCAAACCCATCTTCAGCGCCATTGATTTCGCCTCCACCCTGACCGTAAAGGCGCGCGCCGAAAATATGCAGAAGACACCGCTGTGCGTGCTGCAAACGCAGGACGGTGGCCTGAGCGTGCAAAACACAGCCCAGATCAAGGCCCCCGGCTGCGCCATCCACGCCAATCACAGCATCACGGTCGAACCCGCGGCGATGATCGAGGCCGAGCGCATCCAGACCGCAGGCAAGGTCACCGGCATCACGCGACCCCAGGCGGGCGAGGGGGCCATGACCATCGGCGACCCCTTCACCACGCTGGACCTGAAACCGCCCTATCCCTGTATCGGTTTGCCGATTCAGATCAATGTGCTGAACACGCAGTCGATCACCCTGCCGCCGGGGGTGCATTGCGGCCTGCTTATCATCGGCGGATCAGGCCGCGTCCACCTGATGCCCGGTGAGCACTATTTTATGTCGCGGGTGCAAATGTCGAATATGGCGCAACTGACCGGTGACGATGTGGTGCTGATCTTTGGCGGCGATGACAAGATCGATATTTCCGACCGCGGCGAGGTGCGCCTGACAGCCCGTAAATCAGGACGTTTCGCCGGATTTTTGATGGCGACGTCGCGCGAAAACACGCAGACCTTCACCATCAAGTCGGATCGCGTCAGCCAGCTTCTGGGGACCATCTATATCCCCAATGCGACGCTTGAGATCGAAACCGCCGGGCGCGTGGCGCAGGATTCGGCGTGGAGCGTGATCGTGGCGCGCACCGTCATCCTGCGCAGGGACCCGGTACTGGTGATCAACAAAAACTATGCCGGTTCCGGCGTGCCCGTCCCTGAAGGCGTCGGGCCGAACCGTTCCATGCCGGCATTGACGCAATAGGGAGCCTGCGATGAGCTATTTTGTCACCTTCGAAGCGGCGCGCCTCCTGGTGGTCGATGACGACCCTATCTTACGTGAATTTGCCCTGACGCATCTGGCGACGCCCAATGTCAGCGTTGAGGTGGCCGAAGACGGCGCCGATGCCTGGACGAAGATGGGCCGCACCACCTATGATATCGTGCTGCTCGATCTCGACATGCCGCGCATGGACGGTTTTGAGCTGCTGGGCCTGATGCGTGCTGATGTGACGCACCGCCACGTCCCGGTGGTGGTGGCCACCGGACGCGAAGATATGCTGGCCGTGGACAAGGCCTTTGCCAATGGCGCGACGTCGTTTGTGATCAAGCCGCTGAACTGGCGGCTGGTGTCGCATCAGTTGTCCTACGTGCTGAAAAGCGCGCGCGAAGAGGCGGCGGTGCGTCAGACCCTGCGCACGCTTCAGGAAGAGAACCGTCTCAGGGATGAGGCGGTGACGCTGGCGCTTTCAAAGCTGGAACAGTCGAGCCGCGCCCTGAAATCCATGCTGGCGCAACCTGAAGAGGTCGAACTGGCCGACGCGCAAACCACGGCCGAGCGCATGGTGCAACTGTGCGAAACCCTGACTCTGGCGGCTAAAGTGAAATGATTTCTAGAGCGAAATGACTTTGGGTGGAAACGCCATTTCGCTCTAAATTATTGTTTTGTCGCGATTTTTTGCGGAAAGCCGCTCACACTTTTCCGCACATCGCTTTAGTGGACTCATTCCGCTCAAGCCGCCATTGAGGCGGCGGCCAAGGTGGCAAAGCCACCGCCCGGCGAGGGGCTGAACAAATCTGGATCATTATGTTTCTACCAAAAATCATAAAGATCTAAGGTGGGTTGAGTGGCCTATCGGGCGGATTCGCGGCTCCAGCGGCGGCGATCCAGATAGGGCCCCTGATAGGGCGGGCGGGGTTCGACAGCGTTAAGACTGTCCGGGCTTTGAGTCGTCGCCACGCCGCCATTGCGGCAAACCGACGGGTCTATACCGTAAAGCCCGGCAGCGAAGTCATAGACGCTGCGTTCGACCAGGGTGCGGACGCTCAACTGGATGGGCTCCATTTCGCTGAACCCGCCCGACAGGTCGAGCATGGTCCCGTCGAGCAGGGTGAAGAGGCCGGGCTTCACCTCACGCCCCACAATCTGCTTCTGATAGGCGGTGACGCGCCGGATCTCCTGAGACCGCGTGTCGATCAGGCGCAGGTCAAGCGCGATATTCATCACAAAGCGTCGCGACACGAAGCTGCCCGCCGGATCATCGCTGCCCGTGCCCCCGGCGCGCAGATCGACCCCGTCCGAGCGGATATTGTAATTCAGTTCCGTCAGACCGCCGGAAATGTAGTAGTCGGACCCGGCGATCTGTCCGGCATAGACCTTGCGGAAATTGTCCGGATCGTTGCCCGCCTGATCCGGCGTGTCGGACAGGACGTGGTCCATGGCGGCCTTCAGTTCATAGTCGGAGATGTCGCGATCACCGCGCTCGACCTGTGGCAGGCCGACACGCGACAGGGCCGACTGGGCGAACAGGGCGATGCCCTGCGTGATATTGGCCCCTGTATAGAAGTCGCGTTTGCCGGTCAGGTCCTCGATACGGCCCACAGCCACGCGCGGCAGGGGCTTGTGCGTGACCAGCGCCGCCTGCTGAAGACAGGTCAGATCGGCGCTGTAGGGCGTCAGGTTGGGCGTGGCTGGGGCATTGCCCACAGGCGTGGCGTAGAGGCCCGTCTGCGGGTCGGCGGTGACGCTGGCGCAGGCCGAAAGCAGCAGGGGTAGGCAAAAGATCAGGCGTTTCACGGCTGCACCGCTGTCAGACCGGCCTCGCTAAGGCAGGCGCGGGCGTCAGTGGCGGTCCATAGCGGCGCGATCAGGTGATAGACCGAGCGTTCGACCAGTTCGCGCACCGCCATCTGAAGCGGCTCCTGACGGCTGTTGCCGCCTTGCAGCAGCAGGCCGATATCCTCACTGCCCCCATTGAGGCGACGGTCGTTGGTGACGCCGATCACCTGCTTCTGAAAGGTGACGGTGTCCACCACCTGCTGGGTCTGCGTGTTGACCAGCCGCAGATCGACGGCGACATTGAGCACATAGGTGCGGCCGCTGATCTGCCCCTGCACGCCGGGCAGGGCCTGCGATCCGATAGCCGCGTCGTAGCCGTCGGAGCGGATATTGTAGTTCAGTTCGGTAATGCCGCCGACGATGTAATAGCGCGACCCGGCGATCTGCCCGGCCAGAATGGGGCGGAAATTGTCGCCGCTTTGCCCGGCGCGCTCCGGCGTATCCGACAGCAGCTTTTGCCGCGCATAGTTCAGTTCGATCTCGGCCACGGAATTGTCGAGACGCTCGACCACCGGGACCCCGGCATAGCCCAGCGCACTGACGGCAAACAACGACGCACCTTGCGTGATCTTGGCGCCGGTATCGAAATCGACCTTGCCCGTCAGGTCGCCGATGCGCCCGACGGCCAGTCGCGGCAGGCCGTTCAGAGACGGGCGGTGGGCGAGGCAGCGCAAGGCGGGCGTCACCGGCGTTTCATTGAGAGTCACCTCCGCAAGCGGAGGTGCCGCGGTGGCCAGACCCGGCGATAGCGAGCCTGCGGCGCAACTCAGGGCGAAGAAGAGGCGAAGGGTGGGGGGCATCTGCGCGTATCCGGGTAGGGGTGAAAGCGGGGAGGTGTTATTCACCGGTCGTTTTGCGACCGTTCAGGACGGCGGACACATTGCCGGAATTGTCCTGACGGCTGTTGAGAATGACCGTGTTGTGGCTGCCGCTGACCGTGACCGACAACAGGTTGCCAATTGCCGTGGCCGTGGCCGTCCCCTGCGGCGTCAGGAGACTATTGTTCGACAGAAGGCTGCCGCCGTTGGAACTCGACTGGCTGTAGCGGCTATTGGCGTCGTCGTACTGGATGATACCGTTGACGATCAGGCGGTTGCCATTGGCATCGCGCGTGGTGGGGGTGAAAGGTTGGTTTTCCAGCCGTCGGCCATTGCCATAGCCGTTTTCCAGCGCGCGCAGGTCCGAGGTCTGAGCGGCGGCGGGCAGGGCCAGTAACGGGCCGGTAAAGACGAGGCCGGTGAGAAGGACGGATGTTCGCATGTCTATGGCTCCATAACGGGAAAGAGGAACCCGCCTGCGCGGCGGGCTCCCTTCCGGATCATCAGAAACCCTTGACCGTCAGGGTGTTTCCGATGGCCGCCGCCGTGGCGTCCACCTTGCCCGCCACGCCCGCGATGGTGGTGTTGGCATAGGCATTGACCGCAGCCGTATTGACCTGGGTCGAGTTCAGGCTGCTGAAGTCGGTGGTGAAGCTGGCCGAGTTGCTGATGGCCGCCGCCGTGGCGCTGACCGACTTGTCCACATTATAGACCGTGGCGTTCAGCACCGCCGACGGGTCGTAATTGACGTACTGGGTGTTCGACACGGCACCCGACCAGTCGGCTTTCACCGTCGCCGTGTTGGCAATGGCGGCCGAAGTGGCGCTGACATCGCCCGTCACATTGGTGATGGTCGTCGAAAGGTTGGACGTCGCGTCCCCGAAGAAGCGCTGATAGTTGTTGAGGCCGTTCAGGCTCGAGCCTTCGGCGGTGAAGCTGTTGCCGATGGCGGCAGCGGTCGCCGATACGTCATTGGTGACATTGTCGATCTTGGCGTTCAGTTGCGCCTTGATGTTGGACGAGTTGTTCTGATTGTTCGAGGCGGTTTGCGCCTGAGCCGAACCGGCCAGAACCAGACCGGCGACGGCGATTAGGGAAAGATATTTCATCTCAGTCTCCTGTGTATTTGCCCCCAAACGGGCCACAGAAGATCAGCAATAGACAGGCCGGTAAATGTAGTTAATCTTTCATTTTTAAATTGAGTAAATAAACAATTAAAACACCACTGTTCAGGAGAAATTAATATTTAATAAAGATTCGTTTCACCTGATCTTGCGATTATTAAGAAATTGAAAATCACATCTCTTAAGGCGGTGATAACCTTAGGGTGTGTCGACTTAATACATGTATTTATTTGAGAAAATGTCTTTTCTTCCCTTTGGGGAAAGGCGAGCGTTTCGTGTGTCAGAGCGGCACGCCTGCGGTAACTATATAATGGCTTCATGCCACATACATCGGGGTGCAGGGGCCTTGCGGCCCCTGCATCTTGACCCTTAAGGCACCGTCGTCTCAATGGTGAAACTATAGCTCTGGGGCTTCAGCGGGATGCGGTACTTGACCAGCGAGCGCGCCTCCTGCGACCAGCCGGTATCGCCGCCAACACCGATCTGGGCCAGGTCGATCAGCAGCGTCCCGTCACCGCGCGGCGTGACGTCAGCGGCACGCCATTCGCCGCGCGGGCGGGCATAGAGGTCTTCGTAGGGGAAGGCGAGGGCATTGGCGCTCAGAGGCTGAGCCCCCGTTACTTTCACTCCCTTGCCGGATGTGTCAGAAACCGCGATCCAGCGCACATCGGTCTTGTTGCCCGTTTCCTGCGGGCGGGCATAGTCGTGGAACTGTTCGGCAAGCGTGCCCTTATAACGGCCGATGGCGTAGCCGGTCTGGCGATCGACATAGGATTCCTGCGGCCCGCGTCCGTACCATTCGAGATTGGCCAGAGACGGATCGGTGTCAAAGCGCATACCGACGCGCAGCGGATCGGGCAGGTCATCCTTGACCGGATCAAAGTCGGTGGTGACCATGACCTTGCCGTCGGTGCGCAGGCGGTAGGTGACGGTGACCTTCACCTGACCGGGGCCATGCACGAACAGGACCTGTACGCGGTCAGCCTCGACCTTCAGGTCGCGCACGCGGCGGTTTTCGGTCAGGCTTTTCCAGATGCCGTGGCTGCGCTCCACATTGGCACCTTCGTCATTATCGGTCAGGCCGCGCCAGAAGTTGGGCGTGCCGCCCTTGAGCAGCGTCTTGCCGTTGCTGTCCAGCGCGACCAGACCGGTATCGGCGTCGATGCTCAGCGTGCGGCCGGCGGCGCTGAGGGTAATGGCCTTGCCCTTCTGCTGTGGCTTGACAAAGGCCGTCGCCTCCACCGGAGCCGCGGCCGGGCGCAGCACAAACTGGCTCCAGCCGACCGTCGAGCCCGCCGGCACGCCGCGGATACTGTCGCTCTTGGCGATGGCGGCCAGCGTCACGATGTATTCCGCGCCGTCCTGCGGCAGGGCCGGCAGGGACAGGGCTACGTCGGAGGACGAGTCAGGGGCGACCTTGACACCGCTCAGTGTGCCGCGATCGGCGACCACGCCGTCCTTCAGCAGGGTCCAGGTGAAGTCGAAGCCCGACAGGTCGCGGAAATTGTAACGGTTGACGACCGTGACCTTACCCGACTGCGGCGCGCCTTCAAAGATGACCGGCGAATAGACCTTCTGAAGCTCGTAATATTCCGGGTCCGGGGTACGGTCGGCCTGCACCACACCGTCGCCAACCACGGAATTGTCGCCGCGTTCGGGGTTCACATCGAAGCCTGAGGCCCAGTAGTGACGGCCTTTGGAGTCCGTGCCGTCCACGAACTGATCAATGAAGTCCCAGACGAAGCCGCCTTGCAGCTTCTTTTTGGCGCGGATGGCGACCCAGTAATCCTCAAGATTGCCGAGGCTGTTGCCCATGGCGTGGGCGTATTCACACTGGATCAGCGGCTGGGTGTAGCGCGGGTCTTCGGCATAGTCGTTGATGCGGTCAATATCGTCGTACATCGGCGCGTAGATATCGACATAGGGGTTGGGCTGATGGTCGCCGTAGAGCGTGCCGTGGCCCAGATACGAGATCAGTCGCGTCGGATCGTTCTGGCGAATCCACTTGGCGGCGTTTTCAAAGTTGGGCCCGGTGCCCGCCTCGTTACCCAGCGACCAGAAGATGATGGAGGGGTGGTTTTTATCGCGTTCGACCATGCGCGAGATGCGGTCAAGGTGGGCATTGGCCCAGTGCGGCTTGTAGCCCAGTTGGATCTGCTCACGAATTTTCGGGTCGTTGGCCTGCGCCGCCTTCTTGTCGGCGGTGTCCATATATTCATGGCTCTCGATATTGGCCTCATCCATGATGTAGAGGCCGTATTCGTCGGCGAGGTCGTAGATGTACGGGTCGTTGGGATAGTGTGAGGTGCGCAGCGCGTTGACATTGGCCTGCTTCATCAGCTCGACATCCTTGCGCATCAGCTCCGGTGTCATGACGCGGTAGGTCTTCGGGTCGTGCTCGTGGCGGTTGACGCCCTTGATCAGGATGCGCTTACCATTGACCTGCACCTCGCCATTGCGGATTTCCACCGTGCGGAAGCCGATCTTTTTGGAGGTGGCCGAAATCAGATTGCCCTTGGCGTCGGTGACCTCGATCACCAGCCGGTAGAGGTTGGGCGTTTCCGCCGTCCACGCCTTGACGCCCTTGAGCGTGCCGCTCAGTTGCGCCGGCTTGCCGACACTGGCCTTGCCTGAGGTTTTCAGCACCTGCGTCTCGCCGTCATAGACGGTGGCGGTCACTGTGGCCGCACCCTTGGCCCCGGCCAGTTCGGCCTCCAGCGCAAAGACGCCGTCCGTATAGGTCTTGTCGAGCGTGGCGCGCACGGTAAAGTCACGCAGGCGCGTCTTCGGTTCGGCATAGAGATAGACCGAGCGCTCGATGCCCGACAGCCGCCAGAAGTCCTGATCCTCCAGATAGGAACCGTCGGCGTAGCGATAGATTTCCAGCGCGATCTCATTGTGACCGGGTTTGAGGAATTGGGTGACGTTGAATTCGGACGGCAGCTTGGAGTCTTCCGAATAGCCGACCTTCTCGCCATTGACCCAGATGTAGTAAGCCGCACCTGCCGCCCCGATATGCAGAAACACGTCCTGACCGGCCCAGTCCGCCGCCACGTCGAAGGTACGCTTATACGAGCCCACCTCGATCATATCGTGCGGGATGAAGGGCTCATTGGCCGGGAAGGGGTATTTGATGTTCCAGAATTCCGGCAGACCGAACTTGCCGTCGCCCTGCGCCTGAATCATGCCGGGGACCTGAATTGTGTCCCAGCCGTTGAGGTTCGCACCGGTCTTATAGAAGTCCTTGGGGCGGTTATCGACGCCTTTGGAGAATTTGAAATCCCAGGTGCCATCCAGCGACAGGAAGCGCTTTGAGGCCGCCTTGTCGCCCTTCAACGCCAGATCACGGCTCTCGAAATTGAAGAAGGTCGCCTTCATCGGCTCGCGGTTCACCGCCACCACCTCAGGCTGTTCCCACTCCGCCACGGGTGTGGTTTGTGCGATTACGGGCGCAGCGGCGAGTATCATAACCCCCGCCGCCACCGAACCCATCACCATCTTCCTGAGCGATCCAGACATATCTTACCCTTTTTTCGTCCATTTATTTGTCTGATAAATTATGGCGTCAGACTCACGGCGTGGCCAGCAAAAAGTGTGGTTGCAGGCAAAAAAGGGCGTGCAACGGCCTGTTTTAGGGGATTGTTGTTTGACCAGTCTCAGATGGTGATGTGTAAAGGTCAGGCAAGTGAGCGTCCGCTAAGCGGTAATCAGGGTCACGCTCGCCGGTTTCAACCCCTCTGCCGAGGCCGTCACCGTGATCCGCCCGGACGAACGTCCGGTTTGCACAATGGCCTGTGCCAGACCGTTGAACAGCTTGCGTTCAGAAGCCTTGTCGGCCTCGTGGCTAGCCGGATTACCATTGCCCACGCCGATCACCGCCCCGCCACCGGACAGCGAGAATTTCACCAGATTATCGGCTTTCGGCACCGGACGGCCCTTGGCGTCAAAGGCTTCGACCTTGAACACCGCCACATCGCGGCCATCGGCCTTGAGCGTGGTGCGATCGGCCGTCAGGACCAGCTTCGTCGCCGGTCCGGCGGTTTCGCGCACGGCCTTCATCACCACCTTGTTACCCTTATAGCCAAAGGCCTGAATCTTGCCCGGCTGATAGGCCACATCCCACTCGAGGTGGCGGTTTTTAACGACGGTCTTCTTGCCCTGCGACTTACCATTGACGAACAGTTCGACGGCATCGAGATTCGAATGCACCCAGACGGGGATATTTTGCCCTTCCTTGCCCTCCCAGTTCCAGTGCGGGAACAGGTGCAGAAGCGGCTCATTCTTCCACCAGGCGCGGTAATAGAAGGCATTGTCCTTCGGGAAGCCACAGGTGTCGAGAATGCCGAACTGCGACGAAATGGCCGGCCAGCGGTTATAGGGCGTCGGCTCCCCGCGATAATCGAAGCCGGTCCAGATAAAGCCGCCAGCAATAAAGGCCTTCTCATCGAACAGCGGCCAGTAGGCTTCGGCGGTCGAGGCCCACCACGGATGCTCGGTATCATAGGCCCGCAGTACGGAGCGCGCCGGGTCATTGACGTATTCGCCGCGCGTTGAGACCGTTGAGCCGGTTTCCGAGCCATAGATGGGGATGTTCGGATAGTCGGCGTGGAACTTTTCCATCAGGTGATGGCGATAGTTGAAGCCCAGCACATCGACGACCGAGGTGATGCCTTTGCCGTAAGAATTGTCGAGCGCCGCCGTCACCGGGCGGGTGGGGTCAAGGCGCTTGCACAGGGCCTTCATGGTTTGGGCGACTTCGATGCCACGTTCGGTGCCCTGTAGCGGTTCTTCGTTGCAGATCGACCAGGCGATGACCGACGGATGGTTGCGGTCGCGGCGGATCATGCCGTCGAGTTGATAGAGACCGTCTTCCGACGACGACATCTTGCGCGTTTCGTCGATAACGAGGATGCCCAGCCGGTCGCAGGCCATCAGCACTTCGGGCGTCGGTGGATTGTGCGAACAGCGATAGGCGTTTGAGCCCATGTCTTTCAGTTGCTGCAACCGCCAGACTTGCAAGGCATCGGGGATGGCGGCCCCGACCCCCGCGTGGTCCTGATGGTTGTTGGTCCCTTTAAGTTTGACCGGCTTCCCATTGAGCAGAAAGCCTTTTTCGGCGTCAAAGCGGATATCGCGCAGCCCGAAATACGTCACCACCCTGTCCTGAGCGCCGTCGTCCGCATCAACCGTTGTTTCCAGCCGGTAGAGGTGCGGTGTATCGACCGACCACAGGATGGGGTTGGCCAGTTTCAGCGTCTGACGCACGGTGGCGGACTCGCCCGCCGCCACTTCAGCCGTGGCCCCGTCCTGCGCTTCCTTACCCCCGATGGCCGAGGTCAGTTTGACGCTGCGCGACTGAGCGGAGGCATTGCGCACCGTGGTTTCAATCTCGACCGTGCCGTCGGTCTTTCCGCGCACGCAGACGCCCCATTGCGGGATATGCACGGCATGGGTCTTCACCAGCCAGACGTGGCGATAGATGCCCGCGCCTTCGTAGAACCAGCCTTCGCCTTCGGTCGCATCGACGCGCACGGTCAGGATATTGGGCTTGTCGTCCGTATTGATAAAGTCGGTGATATCAACCTGAAACGAGGTGTAGCCGCTCTCATGGCGTTTCAGGATGAAGCCATTGAAGATAATCAGCGCGTTACGGAACACGCCGTCGAACTCGATCCACAGACGCTTGCCCTTATCCGCCGGCGACACCGGCACCGCCCGGCGATACCAGCCGATAGAGGTTTCGGGGAAGTCGCGTCCGATGGGTTTATAGCCGTGCGCCGCCAGCATGTCCGGCTCATCCTCGCCATTGGCGATGGGGCCTTTGGCGCCTTGCGCAAAGGGCAGGGCGACGGCCCAGTCGTGCGGTACGTCGATCTTTTGCCAGTTGGAATCATCGAAATCCGCGCCGACGCAGGTGGCGACGCGCGCGCCCTGCTTGGCGTGGGTACGTAGCGCCAGCCCGTAATCGAAATCGCGGCTCATATCGCTGGCGTGGCCAAAGGTGAAGCGCCAGTCGAGATCGAGCGATACCCGCTCACGCGGGCCGAGGTCGTCCTGTGGGAAAAAGTCGATGACGGGCTCGGTCGCCTTCGGTGCCGCTACGGCGTGCGGTGCCGTCAGGGCCGCCCCGGTGACGGCAGCGGTTTGCAGCAGGCGGCGACGGTTAAGATCGGTCATGACGGTTCCCTCTGGTTTTGCAATTATCTTACAAATAAAAAGGCCGGGTCTTCAAGCGAAAACCCGGCCCCTAAAGTCTCTGAAATCGATTAGAATTTGTAGGTCAGATCGAACAGGAAGCGACGGCCATAATAGGACATGTCGCCCACGCGGTTTGACTTATAGTCCGTATAGACCTTCATCGGCGTATCCAGCAGGTTGCCCGCCTGGAAGCGCAGCGAGACGCTGGAGTTGATATTATAGCCCGCCGAGAAGTCGAGCGTCGTTTCCGGCATCACGCGCACCAGATTGGTCGAATCCCAGCCGAGGATGGCGGTGTATTCCGAATGGTACTTGGCCCCCAGACGCGCTTCGAACTTCTTGTCCGAATACCACAGGTCAAGAATGGCCGTGGTGTCGGCCACACCGTTCATCGGCAGCGGGTTACCCGCCGGGACGAATTCCTTGATGTTGGAATTGACCAGAGCCAGGTTGGAATAGATGCCGAAACGGTCCAGCCAAGACACATTCGGCAGGAAGGTGTCGAACGGCGTCTGGAAGGTGAATTCGACGCCCGAAATGAAGCCGCCCTTGCTCGAATTGATCGGCGAGGTCAGGGTATAGACATTGCCGTTGATCGTTTCGGTGCGCTGGTTATAGCCGACATAGTTCTTGACGTTCTTGTAATAGCCCGCCACCGCGAACAGCGAGTCCGGACGGAAGTAGTATTCATAAGAGACGTCGATCTGATCGGCCTCAAACGGCTTCAGATAGGGGTTGCCGGCCGAACCCGTATAGGGGGCCGAGGTCGAGATGGCGCGATTGGCCTTCAGCTCATTCAGCGGCGCGCGCGACATGACGCGGGCCAGACCGAGTTTCAGGAAGCCATTGTCGATCACCTGCACCTTGACCGAAGCCGAGGGCAGGACCTTGGTGTAACTGACGCCGCCCGTGGTGGGGGTCAGGGTCACACGCTCAACCCAGTTGCCGGGAGTGGCTTCGACCCAGACGCTGGTGCGTGAGTCGCCCGACGACTGGCTATCGACATTGACGACCCTCAGGCCGACATTGCCCGTGACCGGGGCGTCGATAAAGGTCGAGGCGAAATTGCCCTGCACATAGGCTTCGCCAACCTTTTCCGAGACTTCGGAATTGTAGGCGATCTGATCCGGTGACAGGCTGAAGGCGTTGGGGCCATAGACCTGCGTGCGCAGGGCATCGAAATCGCCCTTCAACATGGCCGGAACGTTAAAATTCTCCAGCTTATAGGCCGTCAGGGTCGAGGCGTTAAGGCTGGCCGTAACGGGGCCCGCGGCCTGCGTATAGCCGGTGGCTTCGGACTTGG
This sequence comes from Asticcacaulis excentricus, assembly GCF_003966695.1. Lineage (NCBI taxonomy): Bacteria > Pseudomonadati > Pseudomonadota > Alphaproteobacteria > Caulobacterales > Caulobacteraceae > Asticcacaulis > Asticcacaulis excentricus. The sequence continues at coordinate 766,618 of NZ_AP018827.1, read as the reverse complement.
TGCGGTCGGCATAGCGGGCGCCGAACTGCAACGAGGTCCAGAAGTCACCGCTGAATTCCCGGCGGAAATCGAGCTGAGCCGACGTCAGTTCGTCCTTGACCTTACCCACATCATTGGTCCCGGCCACGGTGGACAGGGTGGCCGTCTCCGGCTGCTGCGTGACGGTGATGAACGGGTCTTCGCTCAAAAGCCACGTCATACTGGACGGATAATATTCCATCTTGATGGCGCGCCAGGTGTTTTCACGCTCGGCATTCGAGTAGGAAAGATCGGCGGTGACGGTCCACTTTTCGCTGGTCCACTTGCCGTTCAGACCGGTGACCAGCAGCGACTTGTCTTCGGCATAGCGTGCCACGACCGGCATCAGACGCGACCAGGCTGTCGTCGCCCCGACCAGATCACCATTGACGATGACCGGATTGCTGAAGCTGCCCGTATTGCCGCCGGCCCAGTTGCCCCAGTTGTTTTCACCATACCAGGTCTGGTTTTGGTCTTCCTTGATCTTATACTTCGAATAGAGCAGATCGTAGGTCAGTTCGAACTGCGCGTTCGGACGGTATTGCGCGCCGAGCGAGGCCGAATAGCGGTCGGCATCGAGGAACTTGGCTTCGGACCCCGCGCCCCACGGCGTCGGCACCTTGGGGCCGCCCGCGACGACCGGGCCGGTCGAGTTACCGGCACGGATCGAGTCGTCATTGAAGCCCCAGCCACGGAAGCTCTCATAGCCGTTCTTCTGCTTCTGACCCGTCAGGCCGATAACGAAGGCGAACTGGTCATTGACCTTCTTCACCCATGAGCCCGAGGCGCGCCAGCCGAGGCCGTCATAGCCCGGAAACGCCTTGCCGCCGTCGTAATAGACGGCCCCGGCGCGGGCCACGAATTGCGGCCCCGAATAGGCGAGGGGGCGGATGGTTTGCAGATCGACCGTGCCCGAAATACCGCCCGACAGGAGACGCGCTTCGGAGGATTTATAGACGGCAGCCCCGGCGACAACTTCGGACGGATAGATTTCCCAGCGGACGTTGCGGTCGGGCTCGGAGGTGGCCACTTCGCGGCCATTGACCGTGCCCAGCACCATGCGCGGGCCGATGCCACGGATCGAGGCCTGACTGTCATTGCCACGGTCGCGCGAGGTGGTCACGCCCGGCAGGCGCGCCAGAGATTCGGCGATGGTGACGTCGGGCAGCACACCGATTTCCTTGGCCGAGATAAATTCGGCGACCCCGGCGCTGGAACGCTTCTGGTCGATGGCGTCGCGCAGCGACTTGCGGATACCGACGACCGTCACCTCTTCCGGCTCGTCGGCGGGGGCTTCGGCCTGCGCGGTGTCGGCGGTGCGCTCGATGCTGGCGGCAGAGGCGCGTACCAGTACGGCGGCGCGGCCATCGTTCGATTTGAGGCTGAGGCCGGTGCCGCTGATCAACTGAGCAAGGGCCTTATCGACCGGCAGGGTGCCTTCAACGGCGTTGGTGCGCAGGCCATTGAGGTCATCGGCGCTGGCCAGCACCTGAAGGCCGGACTGCTGGGCGAAGGCCTGCACGCCTTTGGCGGCGGGTTGCGCCGGGATGGCGAAGGCCTTGTTTTGCGCAAAGGCAGGGGCGCTATAGGCGGCGCTGACGCTCAGCGCGGCAATCAGGGCGGCTCGTGAGGCACCGGAGAATTGGATCATTATGGTGTTTCCCGTAGGACCGCGCCGTGGAGTGGGACTGCGGTTGCTTTTTATCGGGTGTGCCGCTCTGGCGGCAGTCACCCCTCCTGTTATCCAAGATGAAGCCCGAAACGCTTTCCGCCGCTTCATTTCATATTTTTATCTTATTTATTTATTCCGCGCCGATGACGATGCGGGTGTCGTCGATACGCACCGGCACGTCGAGCGCCAGATGCACCGAGCGGGCAAAGGTGTCCGGCTGATCGGCGCGGAACCAGCCCACCAGCTTCTCGTCCCCCAGCGCCGGATCGGCAATCACGATCTTGCGGCTGTTGTAGCGGTTGAACTCAGCGGCGGCGTGGGTCAGGCTGTCATTATCGAGCGCGATCTGCCCCTCGCGCCACGCCAGACGACGATCGACGGTTTCAGGGGCGTATTCCGCGCGGATCGGCTGCGGCGCATAGGGTACAAAGATGCGACCCCCGGCTTCAAGACGTGTAGGGGTGTCCGGTGCCTGCGTGTTCCACACCTCGACCACGCCTTCGCTGACCATGACCTCGGCCCCGTCGGGGTAGCGGCGTACACCAAAGGCCGTGCCGACCGCGCGGGCGCGCACCGTATCGGCTTCGACCACAAAGGGGCGGGCCTTGTCCTTGGCGACCTGAAACCACGCCTCGCCACGGATCAGGCGGATGTCGCGGCGTTTGGCCCCCAACGCGACATCGAGCGTGGTATCGGTATTGACGCTGGCGATGCTTTGGTCTTTCAGCGGCACCTTGCGCAGTTCACCCACCTCGGTCTGAAGCCGCTGATGGGTCAATGCGGGCAGGATCAGGGCCGCGCCGGCAACCGACGCCGCGATCAGGCCGCCCCCGGCCAGCCATTGGCGACGGGTGAGGGTAGGCGGGCGGGGAGTCAAGGCCCGAAAAGGAGACGTATGGACCGTATCGGCGGCGATGCCTGCGCCCATCACGCTGGCGCGATCCAGCATGGCCCAGGCGGCTTCGGCGCGAAAAAAGGCACCCTGATGCCGCGTATCGGCCGCCAGCCACGCCTCAAGCGCGGCCTGATCGGCCTCATCCCAGCGCCCGGCGGCGCGTGCCGCTATGTAGGCCGCAGCCTGTTCGTCAATGGCCGACATGCCGGGTCCGGGCGGGTTGCATCGGCACCAGAGCGGGCGCATCGCCTTCGGCGACCTGCTTCAGGATCAGGGTGAGGCCGCGTGCCGTTTCCTTTTCCACCACGTTCTCGCTCAGGCCGAGCCGCGCGGCGGTTTCGGCCTGAGACAGGCCGTGCACCTTACGCAGCTCAAACACCGCCTTGCAGCGGGCGGGCAGGCTCTCGATAAAGGCCATGACGCGCGACAGCTCGCGGCGCGCCGAAACGGCCTGCTCCGGTGTGGGCGACAGATCGGCCCGGCCCAGTTCATCGAGGTTTTGAACAGTGGTGATCGACACGACGCGGTTTTTCCTGATCTGCTCCAGCATCAGATTGCGCGCTATCCTGTACAGATAGGCACGCGGATCGGTGATATGGGCGTAGCTGGTCTGGCGCAGCAGGCGGTAATAGACCTCCTGAACCAGATCGTCCCGCTCCGACGGCGAAAGCCCGGCGCGCGACAGCCACTGTCGCATCCCCGCCTCATGCGGCAGGATGTGCGTCCCGATGAAAGCCAGACGTTCGTCGTGCGCGCTCATAACAGCCCCGCCCGGCAGACGCCTCTACGGTATAAAATGCACGAGCGGCGCGTTTCCGCCGCGTCAGCGCGCTTTTTTTGGCAAAAGCCGGTTTCAATACGCACGGTGGTACTCCCTGAGTCCCCCGTCTCTAGCGATTCAGCCGGTGACGAAAACCGGTTTCCCCATTTTCGTCACCTGCCCACAGGCGGGGTTGTCTCACAGAGTAAACACGTCCGCGCGTTTTTGACCAGATATTTGTATGATAAAATACGCGCAGACGGCGGTGTGTGATTATTTTGTCGATAGGGTCGCCACGGCGGCCTTCGCCGGCACGGTGATTTCCGAGGCTGGCGCGTCTTTCAGGGCTTCGGGGGTGGTGGCGGCCCCGGCCAGCAGGGTCGAACCGGGGCGCTGCCAACTGCGGTAGACGAACCAGCCGTTTTCGCGCGTCATCGGCACGGCCAGACCACCGGTGAAGTCGCCGCTAACGAACAGGGCCGACTGGCCTTCGTCCTTCACCCGGAAAGTCATTTCGACCGGATAGACGTAATCGGCTTTGGGCCAGTCCAGCGCCGGCAAGGCCTTGCCCGCAAAGTCGAAGAAGGTGGCGTTTTCCCAGTTGGAGCCGCTGCCCCAGCGCGTTTTGCATTTGGTGGACACCCACGCCGGTTCCCAATAGACAACGCCCGCGCCGCCATTGTCGAGCGTCAGTTGCATTAGGTCGAGCAGGTAGCGCGCCTGACCTTCGGGCGAAAAGCCATAGGCGGGGAAGGTCGAATCTTCGCCCATCAGATTGACGTTTTCGTCCATATGCTTGTCGGTATAGGGATAGGCGGTTTCGACCACCACAATATCCTTACCCGGATAGGTGTGGCGCAGGCGATTGATAACCGCCCCAAGGCCCGCCATGTCCATCTTCGACCACTTTTTATAATAGCTGATGCCGATCAGGTCATAGCCTTCGATCCCGGCTTTGGTCGCCTTGAGGAACCAGCCCTCGACGTTTTCCGGCTGAGCGATGTGCAGCATGATGCGCGGCGTTTTGCCCGCCTTGAGGCCTGCGTCCTTCACGGCGCGGATACCGGCATTGAACAGGCGGGCATTGCGTTCCCAGTTGATCGGCTTGACCGGATCGCCCTGTTTCCACGTCACCGAGCCCATCATCTCGCCATTGGTTTCATTGCCGACCTGAACCTGATCCGGCATCAGCCCTTGCGCGTTGAGGGTCATCAGCGTGTCGTAGGTGAATTTATACAGGGCTTCGACCTGCTGATCGGTGCTGAGATTAGCCCAGGCGGCGGGTACCAGTTGCTTGTCGCCATCGGCCCAGTCGTCGGAATAGTGGAAGTCGAGCAGGACGGGCAGACCGGCGGCCTTAGCCCGTTTCATGGCTTTGGTCACGTCGGCGAGATTGGAATAGGGCGTCCATTTGGGATCATTCCACAGGCGCAGGCGCACCAGATTGGCCCCGGACGACTTGAACAGCGCGTAGACGTCCTCTGGCTTGCCGTCGCGGCTGTAGGTCGCGCCGCAATCTTCCATCTCATTCACATAGGACAGGTCGCTGCCGAAGTAGTAGGCGCGGCCTTCGCGGGCCTCGGCGGCGGGCAGGGTGCCCAGCATCAGCAGTAGGGCGGCGGGCAGGGCGCGGAGCGGGTGGGCAAGGGGCATGAGAAACTCCAGAAAGGACTGTCCCTAACCAAGATGAAGCGCGCGGTCTTTTCCGCCGCTGTGCGTCATATAGGAATTATTGAAAACTTATACTCTGCCGTTTAGCCAAGGGATATACTGGCTCTGTTCCCCAAGGTTTCCATGTCCGCCCGTGATGACGCACGCTTTGCGCCCCTATCCGCTGGCGGCTATGCCCGCAGTCTGTTGTCCATCGGCGGGGCGTGCGGACGCCTGATTGCAGAAAAAGACTGGTCGCAGAGCGAACTGGGCGACATCGAAACGTGGCCCGCCTGCCTGAAGACCTGCGTCAGCCTGATCGTCGCCTCGCACGTACCTATGGCCCTGTTGTGGGGTGAAGCAGGGATACTGCTGTATAATGACGGCTATGCGCAGATTGCGGCGGGCAAACATCCGCAAATCCTCGGAATGGGGGCGCGCGAAGCGTGGCCGGAGGCGTCAGACTTCAATGATAATGTTGTCCGGACCGGGCTGGCGGGTCAGACGCTGGCCTATCGCGACGTGCATTTTGAACTCAACCGGTCGGGACAGCCGGAACACATCTGGTTTGATATCGACTATTCGCCGGTGCGCGATGAGGGCGGAAGCCCGGCCGGTATTCTGGCCATCGTGGTCGAAACGACACGCAAGGTTCTGGCGGAACGCGCCGCCACCGCCGAGCGTGAAAGTCAGGCGCGGTCATTGCGCCACATGCCGGGTTTTGTGGCGACGCTGGAAGGGCCGGACCACGTCTTTACCTATGTCAATGAGGCCTATCGCACCATTGCCGGTGAGCGCGACTATCTTGGGCACAGTGTGCGGCAACTGTTTCCCGAAGTGGCGGATCAGGGCTTTTACGAACTGCTGGACGAGGTGTACCGCAGTGGGCAGCCCTTCACCTCGCGCAGTTTTCCGGTCAACCTCTCCAACCAGAGCGAGACGCGCTATATCGATTTCATCTATCAGCCCGTCTTCGACGACAAGGGCGCGGTGACGGGCATCTTCGTCGGCGGCTATGATGTGACGGAGCACAAGCGCGCCGAAGACGCCCTGAAGGCGCTCAATGTGACTCTGGAAGACCGGGTGACGCACGCTCTGGCCGAGCGCAAGATACTGGCCGATGTGGTCGAAGCGACCGAAGCCTTCATCCATGTCATCGACACCAACTATAACTGGCGCGCTATTAATCGTGCCACCGTTGCCGAGTTTCAGCGTCTGTTCGGCATTACGCCGCGCGTTGGCGACAACCTGCTGGAACGGCTGGCCGATCACCCCGACGCCGTGACCCATGTGCGGGCCCTGTGGGATCAGGCGCTGTCGGGTGAATCCGTACTCACGATAGAAGAGTTTGGCGAAGAGACGCGGGTGCGCCGGGCCTATGAAATCCGCGCCGCCCCGCTGTACGGGCTCGATGGCGAGATTATCGGTGCCTATCAGTTTGCTTATGACGTGACGCAGCGACTGGAGCAGGACGTCCTCCTGCTGCAAACCGTGCGCGAGCTTGAGGAGCGCGACCGGCTGTGGTCCCTGTCGCAGGACCCGTTCCTGATTACCGACAGTGAAGGCCGCTGGCTGAAGGTCAGTGCGGCCTGGACCCGTCTGCTGGGCTGGACGGACGAGGAACTGATCGGTCAGACCGCGCAGTGGCTTGAACACCCCGACGATCATGACAAGACGCGCACGCAACTGCGCTCTCTGGCGGCGGGTGGCAGTACGTGGCGCTTTGAGAACCGGCTTCGGGATCGCGACGGCCGCTATCGAACCTTTTCGTGGACAGCGAACGAGGAAAACGGCCTTGTCTATTGCGTGGCGCGCGACATTAGCGACGACATCCGGCGCGCCCGCGAACTGGAGGACAGCCGCGATTTTGCCCGTCTGGCGCTGGGGGCCGTCGATGGCATCGGCGTGTGGACCTATGATGTGGCCAGCGACCTCTTTCACTATGATGAGTGTATTGCCAGCGTCTATGCGCTCGATCCCAAAGCGGGCGTGAGCGGCGTCAGCCGCAAGGTGTTTCTCTCCAACGTGCATCCCGATGACCGGGCGGCCTTGCGCACCACTATGGCCGAAGGCCTGACTCGCCACGGCGATATCGAACTGGAATATCGCCTGATCCACCCGGATGGCTCAGTGCACTGGGTGTTGTCGCGCGGCCATACCTATTTTGAAAATGGATTGCCGATGCGGCGCACAGGGGTTGGTATCGACGTGACGGCTAAGCGTCAGCTTGAGGAGCAGTTGCGGCAGTCGCAGAAGATGGAGGCGGTGGGTCAGCTAACCGGTGGTATTGCACATGATTTCAATAACATGCTGGCTGTTGTTATGGGGTCGCTTGAACTGCTCAACCGCCGTATCGGCACCGAAGATGTGCGCGCCCGTCACTATGTGACGCAAGGTCTGGAGGGGGCCAAGCGCGCCGCCAACCTGACCCAGCGCCTGCTGGCCTTTTCGCGTCAGCAACCGCTGCGGCCCGAAACGGTCAATGTCAATCGGCTGGTGGGGGGTATGTCGGAGTTGCTGGCCCATTCGCTGGGCGGGGCCATTCAGCTTGAAACCGTGCTGGCCGCCGGGGCGTGGCCGGTGCATGTTGATCCCAACCAGTTAGAAAACGTCCTGCTCAATCTGGGGGTCAATGCCCGCGATGCCATGCCCGACGGCGGGCGGCTGACCATCGAAACCCAGAACGCCCACCTCGATTCACGCTATGTGGCCGAAGAGATCGGCGTGGCGACCGGTCAGTATGTGCTGATCGCCGTCAGCGATACAGGCTGCGGGATGCCGCCGGACGTTATCGCCCGTGCCTTCGACCCCTTCTTTACCACGAAGGGCGTCGGCAAGGGGACCGGGCTGGGCCTCAGTCAGGTCTATGGCTTCGTCAAGCAGTCGAACGGCCACGTCCGCATCTATTCGGAGCCGGGGCAGGGCACGACGGTCAAGATCTATCTGCCGCGACTGAGCGGCGTGGATGTGGTCGCGCCTGACAACGGGCCGGCCGAGGGCGTGCTTTTGCCGGGGGAAGCGCGCGATGTCATTCTGGTGGTCGATGATGAGGCCGTGGTGCGTCGCTTTAGCTGCGATGCCCTGACCGAACTGGGCTACCGTGTGCTGGAGGCCGACTCGGCGGCGGCGGCGTTGCGGCTTCTGGACGCCAATCCGGAAATCCGGCTGCTGTTTACCGACATCGTGATGCCGGAAATCAATGGCCGCAAGCTGGCCGATGCAGCCCAGAAGGCAAGACCTGATCTGAAAGTCCTCTTTACCTCCGGCTATACGCGCAATGCCGTCGTGCACAATGGCGTGGTCGATGCCGGGGTCGAACTGATCGGCAAGCCGTTCAGTATCGAGGAACTGGCGGCGCGGGTGCGCGAAATGCTGGACCGCAAGGTGTAGCATACAGAATGCGGATAGGCGCTTTCCGCTACCTCCATGCGTGGAGCTTTGGGCTAAAGGTATGTGTAGCTAAAAGGGGTTCTAAACCAGAGCCCGGCGGGCCAGTTCGATAGCCCCCAGCATCCCCGCGCGGTCGCCCAGATACGCCGCCTGAATATAGCTGTCCATACTGTCGGCAAAGTCCAGCGCCTCCAGATAGCCATTGAGCAGCCGGTGGCAGGTCTGACGCGAGGCCTTAAGGACCGGTTCGTTCAACCCCACACCGCCGCCCACCAGAATCCGCTGAGCCGACGTGATCAGGGCCAGATTGCAGAACAACTGCCCCAGATAGTCGCCCACCATGCCCCACACGGCGTGGTCGGGTGGCAGGGTCTCGGCCTTCTGCCCGGTGCGCGCTTCGATGGCCGGGCCGCAGCTCAAGCCTTCGCAGCAGTCGCCGTGGAAGGGGCAATGGCCGGCATAGGTGTCGTCCGGGTGGCGACGCACGCGGATATGCCCGGCTTCGGGGTGCAACAGGCCGTGCACCGGCTGATCGGCGACGACCAGCCCGACGCCCAGACCCGTGCCGACCGTCACATAGACAAAGGTGTCGAGGTCTTTGGCCCCGCCCCAGCGTTTTTCACCGAGGGCCGCGCCGTTAACGTCGGTATCGAGGCCAATCGGCACTTCGGGATAGGTCTCGGTCAACGGGCTCAGCAGGTCAAAACCGCTCCAGCCCGGCTTGGGCGTCTTGCGAAAGCGGCCATAGGTGGGGCTCTGGGGGTTGACGTCGATGGGGCCAAAGCTGGCTATGCCGATGGCGTCGAAGGCGCGCCCTTGCGACAGGGTGTCCAGTGCCCGGAGCACCTCCGGCCACGTCTCTTGCGGGGCGCGCGTAGGGATGCGCAGGGTCTGAAGGTCGTCCGGGCCGGAACCGGCAGCGACATTGACCTTGGTGCCGCCGACCTCAAGGGCTGCGAAATAGGGCATGATCAGGCCTCTTCGATAAACCAGCGCAGCCCATAGGCGGGCAGGGTGTCATTGTCTGAGCCTATCAGTACGCGGCCCGCGACCGCATGGATGACGGGTTCGCCGCTGAGATTGGCGACGCAGACAAAACGGCCCGCCGCGAGCGGGCGTTCGATAATCACAAGACGCTCCTCGGCCTCAGTGCGCACGGTCTGTCCCGGCGTGAAATCGAGCCCCGACAGGGTGTCGGCCAGTTGTCGATGGAAGGCGTACATGTCGTGTTCTACAGAGCCGGGGGCGTGGCGGCGCTCGGCCCTGTCCCAGTCCATCACCGGACGGTGCAGCCAGCGCACCTCGTCCTTAAGCTCCGGATCGTCGCGATAGGCGTCGAAATTTTCCAGCGCGATTTCATCGCCCATATACAGCAGCGGCACGCCTTCGAGTGCGTAGGTGACACCATAAAGCAGCTTGAGGCGCGCGGGCATCTGCGGGTCGTCTTTGCCGCCGCACAGGCTGGCTGCCATGCCGCAACCGGAGGCCGGGAAGCCTTCCGGGGCCTGAAACGCCTCGCCCTTCGCATAGGAGCTCTTGCCGGCAAAGAAATCGGACCAGTGTTTGAGGCGTTCCGGCGCGGCCGTATCGGACAGGGCCAGCCAGATGATGTCGTCATGGCAGCGCACATAGTTAAGCCAGTGGCCATGCCCCGGCTTTTCTCCGGCGCGCTCTATCGTGGTTTTGAGCACATCGGCCTTCTGATCGGCCAGAGCGCCCCACAGGGCGGTCATGACGCCGTTATTATAGGCCAGATCGCATTCGCGCGCCTGCGGCGTGCCGAAAAAGGGCAGGACCGAGGCCTGCGATTCGATGGCTTCGGCCAGCAGGAAGGTCGAAGGCGCGACCAGTGTCAGCAGGGCGCGCAGGGCCTGAAGGATCAGGTGTGTTTCCGGCAGGTTGCGGCTGATCGTGCCCTTGCGCTTCCACAGGTAGGCCGTTGAATCGAGGCGGAAACCCTCCACCCCGGCATTGGCCAGAAAGAACAGGCTGTCGGCCATTTCGACAAAGACGCGCGGATTGGCGTAATTCAGGTCCCACTGAAACGGATAGAAGGTCGTCCACACATAGCCACCGGCTTCGGCGTCATAGGTGAAGCTGCCCGGCGCTGTATCCGGGAAGACGTCCTGAAGTGCTGCTTCCCATTCGGCGACCTCATTCGCCGAATCGAGCACGATATAGAAGTCGGCAAAGGCCGGTTCACCGGCCAGCATCTTCTGCGCCCAGGGGTGTTCGCGCGCCGTGTGATTACACACCATGTCAAGCACCAGCGACATATCGCGTGCCCGCAGATGAGCCGCCAGCGCTCGCAAATCTTCCATGGTCCCCAGACGCGGATCGACCTCGCGGTAATCGGCTACGGCAAAGCCGCCATCCGAATTGCCTTCGCGCGGTTTCAGCAGGGGCAGGGGGTGGAAGATGCCGACCTTAAGGCCTTCGAGATAGTCGAGATGCTGCGTCGTGCCTTCAAGCGTGCCTGCGAAACGGTCGATATAGGTGCAATAGGCGGGGCGGCCGGGTTTGAGGAACCAGTTGGGCGTATCGGCGCGGACGATATCGAGGTGACGCAGGGCGGCGGGACGCGCGCTGCGCGCATCAGCCACGCGGGCTTTCAGGTCGCTGAGGCTGTGTTCAAAGCGGGGATCGCCACCATAAAGCGTGCGCAGGCAGGCTTCCGCCTGACACCACAGCGGGTCGCAGGACAGATCAGCAGAGGCATGAATCGTATCAGGCATCAGAGCGCTTTCCGAAAAGTGTAACGCACTTTTCGGATAAAAAAGCGCGTAAACATCAAAAATTTAGAGCGATGTTTCGATTCAATTTGAACGAAATACGCTCTAGAGCATTCGTCGGCTAAGATGCGCCGCCGAATGGCTCCACGTTTTTGTTTGGTCGCGCAATTTTTCCGAAAAGTGGTCCCCACTTTATCGGATTGCGCTCCAGGAGTTCCCGTTCTGAAAAAGCGGGCCGCCGTACACACGACGGCGGCCCAAGGGTAGGGAAGAGGGATCGCAATCGCGTCCTGTATTTAGATACATTCAAAATGAAAAGGATTACAAGTGAAATATTGCTGAGCTTAGCCAATCTGGCGAATTTGAACGGCTTGTCTGTGGCAAAAATGCCAAATGCCAACTCTTTTAGGCCTGGATCGGCTTTTTTAGAAAGAATTAACTTGAAAACGTTTACAACAAATGATGTTTTTCGAAGCAGGTCTGGAGCGAGACTCAGATATCCCGTCCGGACGTAATGAAAAATGCGAAGCCACGCGCTTCATCAGGAGGAATAATATGTCTAAGTCGATATGGACGACCGGCGGGGTTTCGTTGGTGGCGCTCATGGCGGTTCTGGGTTCACCCGCTTCGGCGCAGGATCAGGCCGCTGATACCAGCGCCGATTCGGGGGTGACCGAAGTGATCGTCACCGGTGTGGCGCGCAAGGCCAACAAGCTCGACACCTCGATCTCGGTCAGCGCCATTCAGGTCGAGGAAATGCAGAAGTTCGCGCCGCGTTCGGCCGCCGAAGTCTTCCGCAACATCCCCGGTGTGCGCTCCGAATCGACCGGCGGCGAAGGCAATGCCAATATCGCCGTGCGCGGCCTGCCGGTCGCGGCCGGCGGGGCCAAGTTCCTTCAGCTTCAGGAAGACGGCCTGCCCATTCTGGAGTTCGGCGACATCGCCTTTGGTAATGCCGACATCTTCCTGCGTACCGATCTGACGGTCGGTCGCGTCGAAGCCATCCGCGGCGGCACGGCCTCGACTCTGGCCTCCAATTCACCGGGCGGTATCATCAATATCATTTCGAAGACCGGTGCGAAGGAAGGCGGTACGCTGCAACTGACGCAGGGTATCGACTTCGGTCAGACGCGCGGTGATTTTGAATATGGCGGCGCGCTGTCGGATAAGATCGACTTTCATATCGGAGGTTTCTACCGCTCTGGCGAAGGGCCGCGCAAGGCCGGTTACACCGCCAATCAGGGCGGGCAGATCAAGGCCAATATTACGCGCAAGTTCGATAACGGCTTCCTGCGTCTGGGCGTCAAATATCTGAATGACAAGTCGATCGGTTACCTGCCCATGCCGATGAAGGTGACGGGCACCAATGGCGACCCGAAATGGTCGTCGGCACCGGGGCTAGATGCCAAGTCCGACACCATCCACTCGGTCTATTTCATGCAGGACGCCGGTTTGAACGGCAGCAACAATCGCTCGGTGACCAATGTGCGCGACGGCATGGCCCCGAAAAGCCTTGTCTTCAACGGTGAAGCGCAGTTTGACATCGGCGGCGGCTGGACGCTGAGCGACAAGTTTCGCTTCGCCAAGACCGAGGCCAACTTTATCGCGCCCTTCCCGGCGACGGTGGGTACTTCGGCGGAGATTGTGTCGGGTATAAATTCAGCCCTCGGCACAGCGGGGACGCGCCTTGTGGTGGCCAATGGGCCAAATGCCGGTTCGACCTATACGGGTCTGGCCATGATCATGCACACCTTCAATACGCGCCTGAACAGCCTCGACAATTCGGCCAACGACCTCAAGCTGCAAAAGACGTTTGACGCCCTGGGCTCGAAGATCGACCTGACCTTTGGTCTCTATAATTCGTCGCAGACGATCAATATGGACTGGGTGTGGAACAGCTACGCCATGGAAGTGGCCGGTGACAATGCGCGCCTGCTCAACCTCTATGCCGGCAACACCAACCTGTCGCAAAACGGCTTGTTTGCTTACGGCGTGCCGGTGTGGGGCAATTGCTGCACCCGTCATTATGATGTGCAGTACGACATCGTGGCCCCCTATGTTATCGCCAGCGGCGAATGGGGCAAGCTAACGCTCGAAGCCTCGGTGCGTCAGGATGAAGGCAAGGCCCGCGGCACCTATGCGGCCTCGACCCAGATGGCCAATTTCGACGTCAATGGTGACGGCGTCATCTCGAATCCGGAAAAGAGCGTCTCGTTCGTCAACTACGCGGCGGCCAAGCCGGTCAATTATAACTGGAGCTACACCTCCTACTCGCTGGGGGCCAACTACCGCGCCACGGACCACCTGTCCTACTTCGCCCGCTATTCGAAGGGCGCGCGCGCCAATGCCGACCGCCTGCTGTTCGGTAAGGTGCGTGACGACGGTTCGGTCTCGCGGGAAGACGCCATCGACTTCGTCAAGCAGACCGAAGCCGGCGTGAAGTACCGCAGCGGCCCGCTTAGTGTCTTTGTGACGGCCTTTGCTGCCGAAACCGAGGAGCAGAATTTCGAAGCCACCTCGCAGAGGTTCTTTGACCGCGTGTACGAGGCCAAGGGCATCGAGTTTGAAGGCGCCTATCGCATCGGCAATCTCAGCCTCAACGGTGGGGCCACCTACACCAAGGCCGAGATCACCAAGGACGCCCTGAGCCCGACTGCGGTCGGCAAGCGTCCGCGCCGTCAGGCCGAATGGGTGTTCCAGTTCACGCCGACCTACAAGATGGACAAGCTGGAGTTCGGCGCAAACTTTGTCGGCACCACCGACGCTTACGCGCAGGACGACAACCAACTGGTCATGCCAGGCTACGTGCAGACCAACCTGTTTGCCGATTACAGCCTGACGGACGACTTGACCGTCTCGCTGAACGTCAACAATGCCTTTGACGTCCTGGGGATCACCGAGGTTGAAGAAGGCGCGATCACCAACAATGCGACCAACTATGTGCGCGCCCGCGCCATCAATGGCCGCACCTCGACGATCAGCCTGAAGTATCGGTTCTAAAGCCTCATGCCCAAAAGTGGGCACCACTTTTGGGATACACATGAGGCGTCAAAAAAGCCTCATGCCCAAAAGTGGGCACCACTTTTGGGATACACATGAGGCGTCAAAAAATGCCTTAGCGTGAAGGCATCGGGAGCGGGTCGCACCCCCTCTGCGGCCCGCTCCCGTTCTTTTTTCTCGCTTACGGCTTCTGGACGTATAACAACAAAACACAGGGAACCGCTCCATGACGACATCTGCGCCTCATCTGGCCCGTCCGGCTAATATCGCCCTGATTACCGGGCTGACCTATCTGATGTTCATGATGTTCGCCATGACGACCGACGCGGTGGGGGTCATCATTCCCGAAGTCATCCGCGACTACGGCCTGAGCATGACCGAGGCGGGGGCGTTTCATTACGCCACCATGGGCGGCATCGCTATTGCCGGTCTGGGGTTGGGATTTCTGGCCGATCGTCTGGGGCGTAAATGGACGATCATTCTGGGGTTGAGCCTGTTTGCGCTGAATTCGTTCCTGTTTGCCGTCGGTAATGATTTTCTCTTTTTTGCCTGTCTGCTGTTCATTTCAGGTCTGGCCATCGGGGTGTTCAAAACCGGAGCCCTGGCCCTGATTGGCGACATCTCCACCTCCACCGAAAGCCATACGCGCGTCATGAATATGGTCGAGGGCTTTTTCGGCGTGGGCGCCATCATCGGCCCGCTGATCGTCACGCAGCTTCTGGTGTCGGGCGCGTCGTGGAAGTGGCTCTATGTGATTGCCGGGACGCTGTGTACACTGCTGATCATAACGGCCTTTGTGGTGCGCTATCCCGAGCGGCAGACGGCCGCGAGCGAGACTTTTAGCCTGAAAGCTTCGCTGGGTCTGGTGCGTGATCCCTATGCCCTGGCCTTTTCGGCGCTCGCCATGCTCTATGTCGGGGTGGAAACCGCTATCTATGTGTGGATGCCGACCCTGCTCAAAGGCTATCAGGGACCGGCCGTATGGTTGGCGCTGTATGCCCTCAGCGTCTTCTTTGTGCTGCGCGCCGCCGGGCGTTTTCTGGGGGTGTGGATGCTGGCGCGCCTGAAATGGACGCTGGTGCTGCTGCTGTGCGCCGGGGCCATTCTGGCCTGCTTCGTGGCGGCCCTGATCGGCGGGCAGGCGGTGGCGGTCTATAGCCTGCCCCTGTCAGGCCTGTTCATGTCGGTCATGTACCCGACGATCAATTCCAAGGGCATATCCGGCTTCCGCAAGGCGCAGCACGGCGCGGCCGGCGGCGTGATTCTGTTCTTCACCTGCCTCAGCGCCGTCGTCGCCCCTCTGGCCATGGGCGCGGTGTCGGATGTCTTTGGCGGGCCGCAGTACGGGTTTGTTCTGGCCACCGGTCTGTCCCTGATCCTGTTTGTGGCGCTGGTCTTCAACCACCGCCGAGACCCGGCCGGTGAGCGTCTGAAAGCGCTCAATGCCGAGTACTGATCAGGTCGAGGCCCGCTCGATCAACCCGGCGGCCAGAACGGCGGAGGAGGTCTTTTCCCCCGCCAGGCGCCGGAACAGCAGATCGACCATCAGTTGCGCCCCCAACCGCAGGTCCTGCTTTACGGTGGTCAGGGCCGGAGACATGGTTTTGGACATGGCCACGTCGTCGAAACCGCAAACGGCCACGTCTTCCGGCACGCGCCGTCCGGCATCAATCAGCGCGTTGATCGCCGCCACCGCGATGACATCCGACGCCGCAAAGATGGCATCGAAGCGCCGACGCGAAGCGACCAGCCCCTTCACCGTCTCATAGGCTGAATCCGGCGTGAAGTGCGTCTCGATGATCTGTGAGGGCGTGACTTTCTGCCCGGCCAGAGCCAGCCCCTCGCCAAAGCCTTTGAGACGCGCCGCCACTTCGGGCACCTGAGCGGGCCCAAGGAAAAGGATTTGCTTGCGCCCCTTGCTCAGCAGATGCTCCGCCGCCAGCCGTCCGCCGTGAACATTGTCCACACCGACCGAGCAGTAGCCCTGATCCGACAGGCGCTCGCCCCACACCACCATCGGGTTATAGTGCGTCGAGATGGCGTTGATTTCGTCGTGCTGATCGCTTTGCCCCAGAACCAGCATGGCATCGAAGCGGTGCGACTTCACCAAAGAATTCAGCCAACCGCTTTGTGGTGAGAGATTCTTGGAGAACAGCAGGTCATAGCCGCGACGAAACACCTCTTCGGACAGGTAACCGACCAGTTCGAGCAGGAACGGGTCGGTCATCTGCTGACCGGTTTCGTGGCCCAGCGGCAGGACCAGACCGATGGTGCGCGTTGTCTGCATACGCAGATTGCGCGCGGCCTGATTGACGGCGTAGCCATGCGCTTCGGCGATGGCGATGATGCGCTGCTTTTGCGGCTCCGGCACCAGCGGACTGTCGGCCAGGGCTCGTGACACGGTGGCCAGAGACACTTCGGCCAGACGCGCAATGTCGGTCATCTTGACTTTGGCGGGGAGGGTGTCGCTCATGGCAAAAACGGTTCCATAGACCGCAGGTTAGAGTCATTCGCTCCACAATTCAACGGCCTATACCCGGATTCGTCGGCACCTCACCCCGCCGGTCTCTAGGCGGCCGTCAAAAGCCAGCCGTAGAGCGGTAGACCGATCAGGATGTTGAACGGAAAGGTCACGCCAATGCTGAGGGGCACATAGACCGCCGGGTCGGCCTCCGGGAGGGCCGTGCGCATGGCCGCCGGGACGGCGATGTAGGAGGCCGAGGCACACAGCACCGTGAACAGATAGGCCGTGCCGTGATCCAGACCCAGCACCTTGCCCGTCACGATCCCCAGTGCGGCTCCGATCAGAGGCATGTAGATACCAAAGGCCAGAAGCGGCAGGGTGAACTTTGAAAGCTGCTTCAGATTGCGGCTGACCGTCAGCCCCATTTCCAGCAGGAAGAGACACAACAGCCCCTGAAACGGCTCAAAGACAAAGCCTTTCAGCTTTTCGGCCTGCTGCGGTCCGATCAGCGCGCCGATGATGAAGGCCCCCAGAAGCAGAAAGACGGCACCATTGGTCAGGGTCTCAGACAGAATGTGTAAGGGCGAATGGTTTTTATTGTTTTCACGCGCCAGCATCAGGCCGGACACAATGGCCGGGGCCTCCATCAGGGCGACAATGGCCACCACGACACCGGCATAGGGCAGATGCCGCGAATCAAGCCAACTCACGGCGGCGGCGAAGGTCACGACGCTGATTGAGCCGTAATGGGCGCTGACCGCGGCGCGGGTCGGGCGATCCAGCGGGGTGGTGAATTTCAACAGCCAGTAGCCAATAACCGGTTGCAGCAGTCCGTACACCAGACCACAACCGATCAGGATCAGCAGGGCCGTCGTCAGGGTCCCGGTCCCTGACACGGCAATCCCCCCCTTCAGGCCAATCGACATCATCAGATAGATGGATAAAAACTGCACGACGCCCTTCGGGAAGTGCAGGTTCGACCGCACAATGCCAGCCGCCGCCCCCAGAACGAAAAAAAGGACCGGTGCGGTGAGGAAGTTTTGCGAGAGAGAAACAAACGTTGTCATAAGGCCTCCATTGGGGGAGGCCTTTACGAGGTCGCATTAAATTTATAAAATGAATTAGTTTAATCTCTGTAATCGAAAATATGAATTAATGTCCTTTGATACCGATTTCCATACCCTGCGCGCCTTCGTCGCTCTGGCGGAAACCCTGCATTTTACCAGGGCGGCCGAGCGGGTCGGGCGAAGTCAGTCGGCGCTGAGCGTGCAGATCCGTCGTCTGGAGGACACGCTGGGGCACAGCCTGTTTTTGCGCAATCAACGCAATGTCCGCCTGACCGAGAGCGGTGAGGTGTTTCTGGGGTATGCGCGACGGCTGATCGACCTGCAACGGGAGGCGTGGTCGCGCCTGTCTGAGCCGGAGGTCGAGGGGGAAATCCGGCTGGGGACGCCCGAAGATTTTGCCACCCACTACCTGCCGGGGGTATTGGCGACCTTCCGCAGCCTGCACCCGCGGGTGCATCTGAACGTCAATTGTGATCTGACGCTGAACCTGATGTCGGCCTATGAAAAAGGCCTGTATGACATCGTGCTGCTCAAGCGTGACCCGCAATCGGTAACGGGGGGCGTGCGGGTGTGGCGTGAGCCTCTGGTCTGGGTCGCCGGGGGTGAAGCGCCCCATTCCGGGCCTTTGCCGCTCGTTCTGTCGCCCTCGCCCTGTATTTACCGGGCGCGCGCCCTGCTGGCGCTGAATCAGCAGGGGCGCAACTGGCGTATCGCCTATACCAGCCCCAGCCTGACCGGCACTCTGGCGGCGGTACGCTCCGGTCTGGGCATTGGCGTGCTGCCGGCCAATATGATTCCGGCCGACGTCCGCATCGTTGATCGCGCCTTCGATCTGCCCAGCCTGCCGGATGCGGAGATTGCCCTTCTGGCGCAACCCGAACTGGGCGAAGTAGGGCAGATGCTGGCGCGCCATATTATGGATTGCCTTGATCACGGTACGCCGTCGTCGGGCCGCCATTCGGGGTCTGGGCGCTGACGACCGTATCTTATTTGGGCGACGTGTGGGCGGTCCAGCGGATAAGGTCGGTATTGTAGCCCAGCTCACGCGCGCGGTTACGCAGGTCTTCGCGCACCTTGACGGCCGGTGACGGCGCGCGCGTCAGAATCCACAGATACTTGCCCGACGGCTCACCGACGATGGACCAGCTATAGTCTTCGGCGTGATCCAGCACCCAGTAATCGCCGATATAGAACGGGCCAAAAAAGGAGACTTTCAGCTTGGCATTGCCGCTGTCGCTGACGATCTTCGCCTTGCCTTTGGACGCTTTGCCCGGTTCGCCCTTGCGCCAGCCGCAGGTGTTGAGAATGTTGATCTTGCCATCTTCGGCGAGGCTGTACTGCGCCGTGACCTGATCGCAGTCCTTCTCAAAGCGGTTCTCATAGCGCCCCAGTTCATACCACAGGCCCAGATAGCGCGTCAGTTCCACCGGCTTGGCCGGTTGCGGCACGTTCGGATTGCCTACCGGCATGGCGGTGACGGCCTGAGCGCTGAGGGTCAGAAGGGCGGCCGAGGCGAGGGCGAGGGGCAGGGCGTAGTTGCGCGGTTTCATTGGGGTCTCCATGTCTTCAGTCAGTGTGCCAGTGGACGTATAAGGATGCGATCCGACGGTGCGTGAGGTTCATGTGCGGATAGGCAGGATGGTCCGCCCATAAATCAGATAAGGGGTGAAGGCCTCACCCTGCGCCACCTCGCTCAGGGCCTCATGCTGGATATCGAGCCCGCCGGTAAAGCTGCCGAAGGCTGGCAGGATCAGGCGTTTGCGGTTGAGGGCAAAGCATTTGCCGCTGACCTTGTGACCGCGCACCCGCGTGGTCAGCTTGGGGTGGAAATGGCCGATGATCTGCGGCTGGTCCGTGGGTTCCGCCTCGTGGCGAAAGGCGATGCCCTCCACCACATGATCGTCCACAAAGGTCAGGCTGTGGTCGCGGATCAGGCCGACATCGTGATTACCCTCAACCCACAGGCACGACTCGACCGCGCCGCACAGGCTCAGCAGATGGGTTCGCGTGTGGGCCTCCAGCCTTTGCCACGCACCGCGATCGTGGAAGCTGTCGCCCAAAAGGACAAGGGTGCGTGGCTGATAACGCACAATCAGCGCTTCGACGCGCGTTAGCGTGTCCAGCGTATCGTAAGGCGCGATGGGCGATCCGAACTGCGCCAGAAAGGTCGATTTTTCAAAGTGCAGGTCCGACACGGCCAGCAAGTTGTGCGTCGGCCACCACAGGGCCAGTTCGGCATCGAGCACCATCTTGTGGCCCGCAAACTCTACCTCAGCCGTCGAGGCCATCGACCACCTCCTGCATCAGGCGCTCGGCCGCCGCTTCGGCACTTTCCTGCTGCAACAGGGCCTCGATACCGCCACCGGGCAGGCGCTCGGTCCGCACATCCAGAATAACGGGCAGGGACAGGGGCGAGGGACGGGGCAGGTCGCAAAAGGCGATCCGGTCGCGGAAGGTCAGGATGAGGTCGGTCAAACGGTCGAGGTCCAGAAGTTCGCGTTCGGCATCGGCGCGCGACAGCCGCAAAAGGACATGATCTGGCTCATACTTGCGCAGCACATCATAGATGAGATCGGTCGAAAAGGTTACCTGTTTCAGCGTCTTGCGAGCCGCATTGTTATTCTGTTCGACAAGGCCTGCAATGGTCGCCACGCGGCGGAAGGAGCGTTTGAGCATGGGCGAGTCCGCCAGCCATTCCTCCAGCTCGTCGGCCAGAATATCGGTTGAAAACAGGTCATGGATCATGCCGTCGGTCACCTGTTCGACGCTGTTGATGGCCAGCCCGTAATCGGTGACGGTGAAACTCAAGGGATGAAGCTGGTAGCGCTCCATGCGTCGCGACAGGAGCATCCCCAGCGTCTGATTGGCGCGTCGGCCCTCAAACGTATAGAGGACCAGCGTATAGAGCTTGCCGCGCGGAAAACTCTCGATCAACAGCTCCTGACGGTCGGGCAGGCGCGAAAAGCGCGTTTGCAGCCTCAGCCAGTCGCGCACCTCGCCGGGCAATTCGCCAAGCGTCGCCTCCGACTGCAACAGGCCGCGCACCCCGTCGGCCAGGAAGGTCGAAAGCGGCATCTGCCCGCCGGAATAGGTGGGCAATAATGGTTCTTTGGCGGCACTGGGGCGGGCATCGAGCGTCATGTCGTGGATGCGCTCAAAGGCCAGCACCTCACCGGCGAAGAAGAAGGTATCGCCGGGTCGCATGGACTGTCCGAACTGTTCCTCGATTTCCCCCAGATATTTCCCGCCGCGCCCGTGCAGACGCCGCACCTTGAGCTTTCCGGCCTCGATAATGACGCCGATATTCTGGCGATGACGGCGGGCGATCTGGGCGGAGGCCGGTATCCACCCCTGTTCGGTTTCGCTCAGGCGGTGCCAGCGATCGTAATTGCGCAGCACATAGCCGCCATCGACGACAAAGCGGAACAGGGTCTCGAACTGCGCATAGCTCAGGTCGCGATAGGACCACGCAGTCCGGACAATGGCATAGAGGGCTTCGGGCCTCACCGGTGCGCTGCACGCCGCATTGAGGATGAATTGCGCCAGTACGTCCTGCGCCCCCGGCTGGGGGACATCGCCGTCGAGTTTCCCGGCGCGGATCGCGGCAATGGCCGCTTCGCATTCCAGCACCTCAAAGCGATTGGCCGGGCACAGAAAGGCCTTTGACGGCACATCGACGCGGTGGTTTGACCGGCCGATGCGTTGCAAAAGGCGGCTGACGCCCTTGGGTGCCCCGACCTGTATGACCAGATCGACATCGCCCCAGTCGATGCCCAGTTCGATGGCCGAGGTGGCGACCAATGCCCGCAACTTGCCGGCGGCCATCAGGCTGATGGTCTTCAGGCGCATCTCGCGCGTCAGCGAGGCGTGGTAGATAGCGATGGGCAGCGCCTCTTCATTGCCCTCCCACAGGAACTGAAACAACAGTTCGGCTTGCGCGCGGGTATTGACGAAGACGATGGCGGTGCGCGCCTTTGCGATTTCGGACAGGATTTCCGGCACCGCGTATTGCGCCATGAAGCCATTATAGGGCGGCGCTTTGTGCGTAGGCAGTATGGTGACCTCCGGTGCGGCCTCGGCCATGCCCAGGGTGCGGCTGTCGAGAGGGTCAACGGCGTTATCCTCGTGCCCCAGCCAGTCGCAGAACCGCTCAGGCTCTGCCACCGTGGCCGACAACCCAATGCGGCAAAAGCCGGGGCTGAAGGCCTCAAGCTGCGCCAGTGCCAGCGCGATGAGGTCGCCGCGACGCGACGCCGCCACCTGATGGATTTCGTCGATAATGACGGCCTTCAGCGTAGCGAACATCTGTGCGGCCTCCGGATAGGAGAGCAGCAGCATCAGCGATTCCGGTGTCGTCAGCAGGATATGCGGCGGGTTAGCGCGCTGGCGCTGGCGGCGATATGGCGACGTATCCCCCGTGCGGCTTTCCACACGCACGGGCAGGCTGAGCGCCTCAATCATTGCCGTGACATTGCGTTCGATATCGTAATTTAACGCCTTCAGCGGCGAAATATACAGGGTATGCAAACCGTTTGGCCGCGTCTGCGTAATATCAATCAGGGACCCCAGAAACCCCGCCAGCGTCTTTCCGGTGCCGGTCGGCGCGGTCAGAAGCGTCGAGCGCCCGGCAGCAAAGCGCGCCGTCATCTCACGCTGATGCGGCAACAGGGTCCAGCCTTGCGAACTAAACCACGACTGGAAGGCATCAGGTATCGTCATGGGACGCTTTTAACGTGAACGGTCATAAAAAGGCAGTTATGCCGCCTGTTACGTTCAGGACCGCCGGGGTGATCAGTGACCCACCCGCGTGACTGGATCGAAGTGCGGCCGCAAGGCGTATGGTGCCGGCCCGGTGACTTCTTTATCGACCCCATGCAGCCGGTCGAACGCGCCGTCGTGACGCACGGCCACGCCGATCACGCCCGCGCCGGTCATCAGCACGTCTTCGCCACGCCGGAAACGCTCGCCATCATGCGCAGCCGCTATGGCGACAACCATTTCAGCGAGGCCGAGCACCCGCTGGCCTATGGGCAAATCGTTGACCTCAATGGCGTGCGCCTCAGCCTGCACCCGGCGGGACATATTTTGGGTTCGGCGCAGGCGCGGCTCGAATATGAGGGGGGCACCATCGTCTTTTCCGGCGATTACAAACGCCGGGCCGATCCCACCTGCGTGCCGTTTGAGCCGGTGCCGTGCGACGTGTTTGTCACCGAGGCGACCTTTGCCCTGCCGGTGTTTCGCCATCCGCCTTTGGGGGACGAGATTGCGCGCTTGCTGGCCTCGCTGCGGCAGTTTCCGGACCGCTGTCACCTCGTTGGGGCCTACGCTCTGGGCAAGTGTCAGCGCGTCATCTGCGCCCTGCGCGCGGCGGGCTATGTCGAAACCCTCTATCTGCACGGCGCCATGCAGCGATTGTGCGACCTTTATCAATCGCTTGGGGTCGATCTGGGGGCCTTGGCGCCGGTGACGGCGGAAAACGCCCGGACTCTGGCGGGGAGAATCGTCCTGTGTCCGCCCTCGGCGCTCAAGGACCGCTGGTCACGGCGCCTGCCGGAGGTGCTGACGGCGGCGGCCTCCGGCTGGATGCGCATACGGGCGCGCGCCAAACAGAAGGGCGTCGAACTGCCGCTGGTGATTTCCGACCATGCCGATTGGGACGAACTGATCGAGACCCTGAGAGATGTCGGCGCGCCGGAGGTGTGGGTGACGCACGGCCGCGACGACGCGCTGGTGCATCAGGCGACGCAGATGGGGCTTAAGGCCCGCGCCCTGCACCTGATCGGCTACGAGGATGACGCGGAATGAAAGCCTTTTCCCGTCTGCTGGAAAGCCTCTATTACGAGCCATCGACGCTGGGCAAGACGCGGCTGCTGCTCGACTATCTGCGTACCACGCCCGATCCTGACCGCGGCTATGCGGTGGCGATCATCGCCGGCGACCTGTCCCTGCCCAATTTCCGGCGCGCAATGGTTCTGGAGCTGATCCGCGCGCGGGTCGATCCAACGCTTCTGGCCCTCAGCCACGACTATGTCGGCGAACTGTCGGAAACCGTCGCCCATCTGTGGCCTGCGCCAGAAGCCGAACAGAGCGACCTGCCAGCTTTGCATGATTTGGTTGAGGCCTTGCGCCATACGCCCAAAGCGCAACTGCCCAACTATGTGGCAGCGTTGCTCGATCGGCTGACCTCGCCCGAACGCTGGGCTTTGCTCAAGATCGGGGCCGGGGCGCTGCGTATCGGTGTGTCGGCGCGCCTGCTCAAGCAGGTGCTGGCGAAATTCGGTGATCAGCCGGTCGAGCGCATCGAGAGCCTGTGGCATGGCATAGACCCGCCCTATCAACCGTTGTTTGACTGGCTGGAAGGGCGGGGGCCGGAACCGGTCGTCAGCGAGCGCCTGACCTTCACCCCGGTCATGCTGGCCCACCCGCTGGAGGTCAGGGACCACGCCCTGATCACGCCCGACACCTATGCCGCCGAATGGAAGTATGACGGCATCCGCGTGCAGGTCGTGCATTCGGGCATCGGTCGCGCCCTGTTTACGCGCACCGGTGACGATATTTCCGGGTCGTTTCCGGACGTTCTGGCGCATCTGAATTTTCATGCGGTGCTGGATGGCGAACTGCTGGTGCAGCGCGGCGAAGAGACGGGGACGTTCAACGATCTGCAACAGCGGCTGGGGCGCAAGGCCCCTTCGGCAAAATATATGGCCGACTATCCAGCGGCGATTGTGGCCTATGACGTGCTGTTTCTGGAGGGCGAGGACGTGCGCGCCTGCCCCTATGACCAGCGTCGCGCCCTGTTGCAGGCCACCCTTGAGCGCCACCACCCCGACGGCATCCGTTTGTCGCCGCAACTGCCCTATGGCGATTTTGCCGAACTGGAGGCCTTGCGCGCCAGCGTCGATAACGCCTCAGTCATCGAAGGCCTGATGCTGAAACGCCGCGACAGCGCCTACGTCGCCGGGCGACCGACGGGACCGTGGTACAAGTGGAAAATCAACCCCAAGCGGGTCGATGCGGTACTGATGTACGCGCAACGCGGATCGGGCAAACGCTCGAGCTTCTATTCGGACTTCACCTTCGGTCTGTGGTCCGGCAATCAGCTCCTGCCCATCGGCAAGGCCTATTTTGGCTTTACCGACGCCGAGTTGAAAGACCTCGACAAATGGGTGCGCCACAACACGCTCAACAGCTTCGGGCCGGTGCGCGAAGTGAAGAAAGAACTGGTGTTTGAAGTGGCCTTCGATGCGGTCAACCGGTCCAAGCGCCACAAGTCCGGCTTCGCTCTGCGCTTCCCACGTATCAGCCGCATCCGCTGGGACAAACCAGCGCAGGAGGCGGATCATCTGAGCGTTCTCGAACCTCTGGCGGGCACAGGCTGAGGCTTGCCGTGGGTTTCATTTGATGAGACTGTGGGGCGTTACTCAGGGGTTCCGCATGGCAGGTATTGATCTTTACGCACCGCGTCCAGCAAGGGCGCGCCGCACCTGGACGTGGGCGGCGATTGTGCTCACCATCGTTTTTATCATTCTGGGGCAGATCCCCGTCGTGATAGCGATGACGTGGCTGAAACTGCCTTTAGAGACCGGCATCGACTGGCGCGCCGACGCGCTGATGCTGCTGTTTTTTGCGCCGATCGCCCTGATCTTCTTCCTCTGGACCTTTCTGTTCGAGCGGCGAGGGATCGCCGCGCTCGGCTTCAACCGGGACGGCCTGAAACGCTATCTGAGGGGGTTGGGGATCGGCTTCGGCTTTGCTGCGGCGGCCATTGGCGGTATCTGGCTGGCCGGGGGATACACGATCGAAAGTCTCGGCGCGTGGGGTAAGCCCGGTCTGATGACCTTTGTGCCCATCGCCGCCATCTTTGCGGGCTTTATGGTGCAGGGGGCGACCGAAGAGATTGCCATGCGGGGCTATCTGATGCAGGTCGTGGCGTCACGTCACGGCATCTACTGGGGCATAGGCGTCAGCATGTTGGTCTTCTCCCTGCTGCACGCGGCCAATATCCCGCCGTCGAAGGAGCTTTTTCTCGGCCTGACCAATATCGTTCTGGTCGGTATCTTTTTCAGTCTCTACACCATTCAGGAGCGCTCGCTATGGGGCGTGTGTGCGTGGCACAGCGCATGGAATTTCCTTCTGGGGGCCGGGTTCGGCGTCGAAGTCAGCGGTCAGAACCTCGATGTCCTGCCGCTGGTCACCGATCTCAAATCGACAGGTGCCGCGTGGTGGATTACCGGCGGCAAGTTTGGCCCGGAAGGCAGCGTCGTTACGTCTGCCGTCCTGATCGCCGGGATTGCCTATCTGGTGTGGAAGGGCGCGCTGAGGCCGCAGGCGGCGCTCCCCGAACACGCCTGAATGCACAGTCTTGGGGCCTAGAGCGGATTTCGTACAGATTGAATCGAAATCTCGCTCTAACATTTTGTTTTGTCTCGCATTTGATTCCGAAAACCGTTGCACACTTTTGGCTTCGCCGAACTTCGTTTCGGAATGCGCTCTAATCGAGGACCAGATCGCCCGAAAAAGACGCTGGCCGGGGTTTGCGCGCCTGATCCGCGGGCACCTCTGCAATCTGGGACAGATAGGCGTGCCGATCCGTCGCGGTCAGCCAGTTGAAGGCATACGAATAGCTGGTGAAACGGCACAGGGTCTCATTGGGAAAGCCGGGCAGCGGTGCCGCAACGTGCCAGCGCGGGCATCTGACCGGTGAGACCAGCGCCACATGGGCATAGCAGCTATGACGGCCGCGCACGGTCTGCCAGCGTTTGGCTAGGGTAGTGACGTGTTCGGCGCCGAAATCGCGGTCATAGCGCCGCATATCGACCAGCCGGTGATAAAGCCACGGCCGCTCCACGCGCTTGAGCGACAGGAAAAACTGCTCGATAAGGTCTTCCGGCGACAGGGTCCCGACCGGACGCAGGACCATTACGCGCAGATCGCTGTGCGCCATGAAGATCAGCCTGTCTTTGTCTGTGAGCTGGCCCATTCGGTCCTCCGCGTTATAAGCTAACACGGAAAGGGTTATTAAATCGCAACTGACAGTCGTATTCCAAAAGCGCTATCGCTAACGCTAAAATCGCGGCGCGCTCTCAAAAACAGGTGAGCATAAAGATCGCGCACCGCTTTTTAGACGGGCCTCTCTTTTCGTATGGACTTAAGCCTGCCAAAATGGCGTGCTTTGCTGCGCATGATTCGTAAAGGCGCAACTACAGGATTTTTAAGGTCATGGTGGAAGACAACGAACGCGGCACCTACACGCCGCCGACCGAGGATCATCTGAGCTACGACAGCCGTCGTCCCGCGCCGAAGCGGGATCAGACCCCGATCACCCTGATCGCGTCGTTTATCGTGCTGGTGGTGCTGCTGCTGGCGGTCGTGCTGTTCTATAATTCGGGCTTGAATACGCGTAAGGTGAGCGATGTCGGCGACCCGCTGACGGCCTATAAGGACGGCAATATCGAGGAGGCCAAGCCGCTGAGCGATGAGGACCTGCTGGATCCGTCGGTCAATCAGGAAGCCCATGCCTCGGGCACCGCGCCGGTCTTTGCCAATGATACCGAGGCCCCGCAGGCCCGCGAAGCCGCTTCGGCGGCGGCACCGGCAGCCCCCAGCGTTAATGAGAACCTGCTGCCGCCGGCCACCCAGCCGACACAACCGACACAGCCTGCGCCCGCAGCCACCAAACCCGCGCAACCGGCCCCTGTGGCCACGAAACCCGCCGAACCGGTCAAGACCGCAGACGCCAAGCCCGAACCGAAACCCGTTGTGGCGACGACCTCCGGCGGCGCATCGGTGCAGATCGGCGCCTTCTCCTCGCAGGCCATCGCTGACCGCGAATTTGCCGCCCTGGCCTCGTCCTACGGCCTGTTCGTCGGTGGCACGCGCAAGGTGGTCGAAAAGGTCGATCGCGACGGATCGACTTTTTACAGAACCTCCTTTAGCGGCTTTGCCTCCAAGGATAAGGCGCAGCAGTTCTGCAACGCGCTGAAATCGGCGGGCAAGACCTGTTTCGTAAAGTAAGAGTCCGGTAAAACATGCTGAATATCAAACAGAAAGCTAAGGTTTCCGCCGCCATCTATGGCTGTGCCGGGCTTGAGCTGACCGCCGCTGAACAGGCGTTTTTTGCCGCCAAAAAGCCGCTGGGCTTCATCCTGTTTAAGCGCAATATCGACACACCGGAGCAGGTCCGCGCCCTGATCAACGCGCTGAAAGCGGCGGCCGGGCACCCCGATGTGCTGATCCTGGTCGATCAGGAGGGCGGCCGCGTGCAGCGTTTCAAAGCCCCGCACTGGCCGTCCTATCCGCCCGCCGCCGCCTATGAGGCCGTGGCCAATTCTCCGTTTGAACAGCGTGAATACGTCCGCATGGGGGCGCAACTGATGGCGCATGACCTGCGCGCGCTGGGCGTCAATGTGGATTGTGCGCCGGTTCTCGACGTGCCGCAGGCCGGGACGCACGATGTGGTCGGTGACCGCGCCTATGGCCTGACCGCCGAGACCGTGGCTGTCATGGGCCGGGCCGCCGCCGAAGGCTTTTTGGCCGGTGGCGTGCTGCCGGTGATCAAGCACGCGCCCGGTCACGGTCGCGCACAGGTCGATTCGCATCACGAACTGCCGGTCGTCAAGGCGCGTCGTGATGAGTTGGAAAAGGCCGATTTTCTCCCCTTTGCCGTCAATGCCGACATGCCTTTGGCCATGACGGCGCACGTCGTTTACACGGCGATTGACCGCCGCAACCCGGCCACCACCTCCAAAAAGGTGATCAAGGTCATCCGCGAAGAGATCGGCTTTGACGGCCTGCTGCTCAGCGACGACATCGGCATGGGCGCGCTGAAAGGACCCGTGGGGGCACGGGCGCGCGCGTCTCTTAGGGCTGGTTGCGACATCGTCCTGCATTGCAGCGGCGACCTTGAGGAAATGAAGGCCGTGTCGGTCTTTGTGCCAACCATCCGCGGCAAGGTTCAGCAGCGTCTTGAACGCGCGCTCCTGCGCCTTAAGCACAAGGTCGAACCGCTGAACGTCGAAGAGGCGCGTGGCCGCCTTCAGGTGCTGCTGCACCGTCCGGTCACCGTGCGCGAAGAGTACGAGGATTTCGTCGATCCGACCGCCTATCAGGAGGTCTATTAAGCCGTGACCGGGCGCGGGGGCGCTTTGCCGGGGCTTGAGAACGAGGTGTTTCAACACCGCCTCGATTTCACGGCCGATGCCGCGCCCGTGCCGGAGATCGAGGCCGACGACGCCCTCCTGCTCGATCTCGATGGTTACGAAGGCCCCCTGCACGTGCTGCTGGAGCTGGCGCGGCAGCAAAAGGTCGATCTGCTGAAAATCTCGATCACGCGACTGGCCGAGCAATATCTGGCCTTCATCCAGCAGGCACGACGTCTGCGTTTTTCGCTGGCCGCCGACTATCTGGTGATGGCCTCGTGGCTGGCCTATCTCAAATCGCGTCTGCTGCTGCCGGTGCCCGAACGCAAGAAAAGCGATGAGCCGGAACCGGAAGAACTGGCCACCGCGCTGGCCTTTCGCCTGAAAAAGCTGGAGGCCATTCGCAAGGCGGTGGAGGCCATTACCTCTCGACCTCAGCTCAAACGCGACGTGTTTGCGCGCGGTGATCCGCAGGCCACGGTCATCCTGCCGTCGTCGCGTCTGGATGTGTCGCTGTTCGATCTGATGGGGGCCTATGTCACTCAGAGGCAGCGCGAAATCGCCCGCCATTACGACCCCACCATGCGCGTCGAGGCCTTCCCGCTGGAGGATGCGCGCGACCATCTGCGCGATGTGCTGCCGCAGTTATCGGACTGGACGCCGCTCGATGAGATTGCGCCGCAGCCGGTGGGTGAGGGCGGTCCGCGCCGCGCGTCTTACGTCGCCTCTACCCTGTCGGCCGGGTTGGAACTGACGAAAGAAGGCCTGATGCAGGTGCAGCAACTGGGCACGTTTGACACGCTTTACCTGCGCCGCCGTCCGCCGCTGATGGAGGGACGATGACCGCTTTTCTATCATACTTCCCCAACTCGCTTGGGGGAGGTGGATCGCTACCGACAGGTAGCGAGACGGAGGGGGGCTTTCCATATGGCGCGCCCCCTCCGTCACGGACAAGCCGTGACACCTCCCCCGCTGCGCAGGGGAGGAGGATCGCATGACCCCCGATTTGTCTGCCAAACTCGATATCGAACGCGCCATTGAGGCCCTGTTGTTTGCCGCCGCTGCCCCCCTGTCGGCGGCCGATCTGGCGCGGCGTCTGCCCGAAGGCGCGGATGTGGGTAAGGCATTGGCGGCCTTGAAAGCGCGTTATGCCGACCGGGGTGTGACGTTAGAGGTCGTCGCCGACAAATGGCAGTTTCGCACCGCGGCCGACCTCGGCTACCTGATGGTCGAAGAACGCGAAGAACCGCGCCGTCTGTCGAAGGCGGCTTTGGAGACTCTGGCCATCATCGCCTATCACCAGCCGGTCACGCGGGCGGAGATCGAGACGATCCGCGGCGTCGGTCTGTCGCGCGGCACGCTGGACGTGTTGCACGAGATGAATCTGATCCGCCTGCGCGGGCGCCGGCGCTCACCGGGCCGCCCGGTCACCTACGGCACGACCGAGCATTTCCTGGAGGTCTTTTCCTTGCCCAGCCTGCACGACCTGCCCGGCGCGGCGGATATGCGCGCCGCCGGTCTGCTCGATCTCAATGTCCCCGCCGATTTCGTCATCCCGGAACCCGGCGGTGCGCGGGAAGCCGAAGACCCCATCGGCCTTGAGGAGATGGAACAGGTCGAGTTTGCACAGGATTTCTTTGAAAGCGCCGACGGCGAACGCGATTAGACGGTTAAATTGGGCTTATTTTCGCTTTGATGTACGCCTACAATACGCCTATAAGAGAGCAATACTTGTATCCCGAAGATGCGCCGCCGCGAGGCAGCGCCGCGCGTATGGAGATCTGACATGGGTAGCATGAGCATCTGGCACTGGGCCATCGTCGCGGTTGTCGCGCTGCTGCTGTTTGGCGGCCGTGGCAAGCTGTCGGGCCTGATGGGCGATGCCGCTAAGGGCATCAAGGCGTTCAAGGACGGCCTTAAGGACGAGGACGTCAAGAAGGACGAAGCCAAGCCCGAAACGGCCAAGACCGTCACCGACAAGGACGCGGCCTAAGCCTTTTTCGTTGTTTTTTGCGTGACCGCCTCTCCTTGAAAAGGGGCGGTTGCTTTTTCATGTTCTGACCCTAAGGCGTAATTTGAATGCTGCCCGGTATTGGGGGCTCTGAGCTCGTACTCATTGCGGTGGTGGCCCTGATTGTGGTGGGGCCCAAGGACTTGCCGAAGCTGTTGCGGCAACTGGGTCGCTTTGTGGCCAAGATGCGCTCCATGGCCGACGAATTCCGCACTTCTTTTGACGACATGGCGCGTCAGTCGGAACTCGACGATCTGCGCAAGGAGGTTGAGGCCCTGCGCTCCGGCAATGTGACCTCGCCGGTCATCGACGACATCCGCGAAGACATGCGGCGCATCGAAGGCGAGATCAACGACGCCATCCCGCCCAAGGGCCACTATTACAGCGACAGCGTTGATGTGCCGTCGCCCGATGCTTACGATCATGGCCACACCCCGGCGGATTTCGGCAAGCCGTCCCTGACCGATGAGCCCGACGTGCCCAACCCGGCGGCGGACCCTGCGGCAACGGAGCCAACCCCAAAGCCGCGCAAGCCGCGTGCGAAGAAAGCCGCAGAAGCCCCTGAAAACGCACCGGTTATGGCCGAAGCCGAAACAGACGCCCCTGCGCCCAAACCCAAACGCAGCCGCGCCAAAAAGACGACTGAGACTCTCCCGTCATGAACGATCTGGTGACCAAAGACGACCTCCACCCGGACGAGGCCGAAATCGAGGCGTCGCGCGCGCCGCTGATGGACCACCTGATCGAGTTGCGCTCGCGTCTGATCTGGATGGTCGTGGCCTTTGTGGCGGCCTTTCTGCTGTGCTTTGGCTTTGCCGAGCCCATCTACATCTTCCTGACCCATCCCTATGAGATGGCCAACCGCATGTTCGAGGCGTCGCGCGCCCACGGCGGGCATGGGGCAGGGCCGTTCGACCTGATCGAGATCATTCTGGGCCTCAAAGAGGTGCCGCAGGCCAAGAACAGCGTGGCGCTGATCACCACGGCGCCGCTGGAATTCCTCTTCACCAAGATGAAGATGGCGGGCTTTGGCGCGGTTATCCTCAGCTTTCCGGTGATCGCCTGGCATCTCTATCGCTTCGTGGCCCCCGGCCTCTATAAGCGCGAGCGCATGGCCTTTTTGCCGTTTCTGATTGCCGCGCCTGTGCTGTTCGTCATGGGAGCTCTGCTCGTCTATTTCATCATTCTGCCAATGGTGCTGTGGTTCAGCTTGAGCCAGCAGATTCTGGGGGCAGGGGCCGTCACCGTGCAACTGATGCCCAAGGTGTCGGAATATCTGTCGTTGGTCACCACCCTGATGCTGGCCTTCGGGGCCTGCTTTCAGTTGCCGATTGTCCTGACGCTGCTGGGTCTGACCGGTATGGTGTCATCGAAAATGCTGTCGTCGGGCCGGCGTTACGCCATTCTGGGGATCGTGGTCGTCGCCGCCGTGGTCACGCCGCCGGACCCCATTTCGCAGCTCATGCTCGCCATCCCCATCGTGCTCTTGTACGAAATATCGATCCTGTGTGTGCGGATGATCGAATGGCGGCGCAAAGAGCCCTCGATCGTAAGCTAAGCCATCCCCCTTCCGTCTTTCTCGTCAATGAAGCATTGACGAGAAATCCACCTTCCCCGTAAACGGGGAAGGATTTTTCCTCCTTCCCGGCGCAGCGGGGAAGGGGGACCGCGAAGCGGTGGGTGGGGCGACCTGTTCATCGAGACCTTGAGGACACTTCCATGCACGATATCAAAGCCTTACGCGAAACACCTGAAGCCTATGTCAAGGGCTGGTCATCGCGGGGCCGCGAGTCGGCGCAAGCGGATGTTGATGCGCTGCTGTCGCTGGATAAGGCCCTCCGCGCCGCCAAGACGGCGTTCGAGACCAATCAGGCGCAGTTGAAGAAGCTCTCCGGTGAAATCGGCAAGGCCAAGGCGCAGAAGGACGAAGCGCGGGCCGCGGAACTGATGACCGAGGTCGAGGGCCTGAAAGGCGCGATTGCCGAGGCGCAGGAGACCGAGCGTCAGACCGAAGAGGACCTGCGCACCCTTCTGGCCTCGCTGCCCAATATTCCGTTTGACGACGTGCCGCTGGGCGAAGACGAGGGCGGCAATGTTGAAATCCGCAGACACGGCGCGCCGAATATCCTCAGCTTCCCGGCCAAGGATCACGCCGATCTGGGTGAAGCGCTCAAACTGATGGACTTTGAAGCGGCGGCGAAAATGTCCGGCTCGCGCTTTGTGGTGCTCAAGGGGCAACTGGCGCGGCTGGAGCGCGCCATCGGTCAGTGGATGCTCGACACCCAGACCACCGAGCACGGTTATACTGAGGTCAATCCGCCGGTACTGGTCAAGGACCACGCGCTGTTCGGTACGGGGCAACTGCCGAAATTTGAAGAGGATTTGTTTTTCGCCTTGTCCGGAGACAATTTCGACATATCCGCTGAAGATTTACTAGAATGGCCAATCCACGACGCCGCACAGGCAATTATGGCAGTGAATCTAAAACTCATGCAAAGTGGTAGGCTAGCGCTCATCCCCACCGCCGAAGTGTCACTGACCAACCTTGTCCGCGAAGCCATCACGGCGGAAGAGGAGCTGCCGTTGCGTCTGACGGCCCTGACCAACTGCTTCCGCGCCGAAGCGGGTTCGGCGGGCCGCGATACCAAGGGCATGATCCGTCAGCATCAGTTCCAGAAGGTCGAGCTGGTGTCGATCACCACGCCGGAACAGTCGGCGGCGGAGCACGAGCGCATGACCGAATGCGCCGAAGCCATCCTCAAAAAGCTCGACCTCAGCTTCCGCACCATGCTGCTGTGTACGGGAGATATGGGCTTTGGCGCGCGCAAGACCTATGACCTTGAGGTGTGGCTGCCGTCGCAGAACACCTACCGTGAAATCTCGTCCTGCTCCAACTGCGGGGATTTTCAGGCCCGCCGCATGGACGCCCGCACGCGCAAGGCCGGTGAAAAGGGCACGCGCTTCCTGCATACACTGAATGGCTCAGGGCTCGCGGTCGGCCGCACGCTGGTGGCCATCATGGAAAACTATCAGGACGAGGGCGGTCGTATCGCTATTCCGAGCGTGCTGCAACCCTATATGGGCGGGCTGACGCACATCGGCTGAGGCCAACAGGGTAAATTCGCCTGTGGATAGATTTTTTATAAAAGCAGTGGCATAATCTCAGCCTGTTTTCGAGTGAGTGCCATGCAGACCCATCCGTCGTTGATTGAACGTTCGGTCGGTGCCACGCTATGCGCCTTTACGCGCCGGGACCTGCCGCCTGAAGAAGCCGAGCTTGAACTGGTGGAAATCATCGCCAGCCAGATCGACGGCAAGACCGACTACGCCATGGCCGTCATCGGTTATTATGTGCGTCAGATGCTGAAAGCGCTGGCGGCCCGGCAAATGGATCTGGCCGATGCCTTTGATGCTGTGGTCGATGCGGCGGCCTGTGCCACGTCCGGCCATATGCAGGCGGCACTCAAACTGTCTGAGCCGGTGTCACGGCTGCGGCATTAAGAGCACCGCCGCCTTACGGCTTTTTATTTCCCATAATCTATATTATGCGTATTTCATATGTAGTCTGCCGGGGTGGACGCCAGCCCCGGCTTCTATCGCCCAAACAGTTGCAGCAAAAAGGATTGTGAGCGGTTGGCGACGCTCAGGGTCTGGATTGCCAGTTGCTGCTTGAGCTGAAGCGCCTGAAGTTTACTGCTCTCCTTGGCCATGTCGGCATCGACCAGTCGGCCGACATTGACCTCAAGCGTATCCTGCAACTTGCCGATAAAGGTCGTGTGGCGGTCCAGCGCTC
Source organism: Asticcacaulis excentricus (assembly GCF_003966695.1). NCBI lineage: Bacteria > Pseudomonadati > Pseudomonadota > Alphaproteobacteria > Caulobacterales > Caulobacteraceae > Asticcacaulis > Asticcacaulis excentricus. The sequence goes on along the minus strand of NZ_AP018827.1, from coordinate 732,028 downwards.
TGGAGGATGCCCCCAGACGCGCCATCGCCACGGAGATATTGCTGATCGAGCTGTCCAGCGTAGCGATCAGTCCCTGCGCCGACATAGCGCTGGCAAAACCCGCTCCGCTGCTTAAGGTCAGGATGCTGCCGCCCAGAGACAGGTTTTGCGCCATGACCGTCAGGGTGTCACTGCCATCGGCATTGGCCAGAGCCGCAATCGAGGTGCGCGATCCGTTCAGCAGGTTGACCCCGTTAAACGTGGCGTTGCGGATCGACTGAGCAATCTGGTTGCGGATGGCGACGAAATCGTCATTCAGCGCGCGTCGGGCCGTGGTGTTCAGCGACGGATCAGAGGCGGCCAGCGCCTTTTCTTTCAGCTCCATCAAAAGGTCAGAAATACTCTCGCCGGCGGTCATGGCCACATCCACTACCGAGCCATTGCGGGACAAAGATTCCTTGACCGCATCCAGCGCGCGTATCTGGGCCCTCTGACCCTGTGCCATGACCCAGCCCGACGCATCGTCCTTGGCGCTGGCGATTTTCAGGCCGGAGGAAATACGCGCCTGCGTCGCGTTCAGCTCTTTCGAGGTCGCGTTCAGCATTTGCAGGGCCTGCATGGCCCCGACATTGGTGTTGATGGAGTTCACGCTTCGTGTGTCCCCTACCCTGTGGCCGGTCGTCTTTTGTCGAACGGGAGCTTCGCTCAATAACCATGCTATCCGATCGCGTTTAACTTCGGTTTAATGGCGCGCAAAAAAAGAATCCTGTTTTTTAATTTTGAAAAGTAATTTTACCCTTGAATGTTTGTTCCGCCAATTGTACGACAAGAGAACGCGGTGTCCTGCACCGTCGCCCTTCGGGGCTTTCCTCCCTGTATTGACCTTAAGGCCGTGCGGTTTCGCGCGGCTTTTTTTTTTGCCCGGATAAGGCCCAAAAGCTCCACAGAAGGCTCCACAGGGGGAATTATTAAGAATAACATTGTATTGGGTATGCCATTCCCTGTTCGCACCCTGTGCGGCTCATCTCAAACGAGGCAAGAATGGCTGAAGGACTGGCGCTGGTTATCGAAGACAGCATGACCCAGGCAAATATCGTCGGGCGGATGCTCAAGGACGAAGACTGGGACTATGTGGTCGCGCGCTCCCTGGCCGAATGTCATGACGTGCTGTTGCAGCAACGGCCGAACCTGATTTTCGTCGATGTGTTTCTGGGCGAAGACAATAGCCTTGACCACATTACGCAAATCCGCGACCGCGCGCTGGACGCCACCATCGCCATCATGACCGCCGGGTCACGCGACGCTTCGGTGGACAGCACGCTGAAACTGGCGCGCAGCACCAATGTCGATTACGTCCTGCGTAAGCCCTTTTCGCGGCAGCAGATGCGCGCCATCGTGGAGTCGGCGCAGGCCGACGCCTCTGAGGGCCGCAAGCGCAAGCACGCTCTGGTCATTGACGACAGCCATACGGTGGCGACGCTGACCGCGCAAACCCTCTCGGATAACGGCTATCGGGTGTCCATCGCTCACAGCATGGAAGAGGCGCTGGACAACGAAGACATCGCCCACGTCGATCTGATCGTCTCGGACATCTTCATGCCGGGCATGGGCGGGCTTCAGGGCATTCGTGTGATCAAATCGACCTGGCCCAATGTGCGAATTCTCGCCATGTCGGCGGGTCTGGATGCGCGCGTCAGCTCGGACCGCGCCACGTCGGCCGCCATGGCCGCCGGGGCCGATGCTGAAATTCAGAAGCCGTTCCGCCCGGTCGAGCTGATCAACACGGCTATCAAGCTGATGGCTTCTTAAAAGATCACACAGCCACGAAAAAAGAGACCGGCCCCGGAAACGGAGCCGGTTTTTTTAGAGCGATGTGCGGAAACGGATTTCGGCGAAGCCAAAAGTGTGAGCGGTTTTCCGCAAAAACATCGCGACAAAACAAAAATTTAGAGAGAAATGACGATTCCACTCAAAGTCATTTCGCTCTAATCGCGGCAATAGCCTTCGTTGGCCGCCACGATCAGACAGCCGGACTTTTCCGCCAGCCATTTCATGCCGGTCGCCTCGCCGTCTCCGGGCACGATGACCAGCGGCGTGCCATTGCGTTCAATATGCAGACCGTCGGCTTGCAGCGTCCCCGCATAGGTTTTGGGCCCGTCGAGATCGGCAATCACCACCTGATAAGCCTTGTCCGCTTGCGGCGTAATGGTCATGTAGGTGCCCTCCACGCCCGTCCAGCGTCCGGCATAATCAAAGGCAGAGGCGCTTGACGAGACGACCGATACCGGAGTTTCGCTCACGGCACTTTGGGACGCCTCTTCAGCCGCGGGCTGAGAGGGTTGTGCGGAACAGGCCATCAGCAGTGCCGAAACCACGATCAAGACCGTGCCCGATTTCCATAGTGGGGTCATGAAACATCTCCATCTGATCCGATGCGCGACTGTAAGGGGCACAAAATAAGCGCGCCATACGTCGAGCCGGTGACGGAGGCTTCCGCTACGGCGGAAAATGAGTTAGGCGGAACATAACCACATCACAGGGATTTCGGGATTCCGTCCATGTCCAATGCCTCTCCGGCGGCTATCACCGGCCACAAACCCGTCAATTCACCGGCGCAGGTCCTGCTGGCCAGCCTGATCGGCACGACCATCGAATTTTTCGACTTCTACGTCTATGCCACGGCGGCCGTGCTGGTCTTTCCGTCCCTGTTCTTTCCGACCAGCGACCCGACTTCGGCCCTGCTGCAATCCTTCGCCACCTTCTCCATCGCCTTTTTCGCGCGTCCTGTCGGGGCCATGGTGTTCGGGCATTTCGGCGACCGCATCGGGCGCAAGGCGACGCTGGTGGCGGCGCTGCTGACCATGGGGATTTCCACCGTCCTGATCGGCTGCCTGCCCAGCTATGCGCAGATTGGCGTGGTGGCCCCGCTCCTTTTGTCCTTGTGCCGCTTCGGGCAAGGCTTTGGTCTGGGCGGCGAATGGGGGGGCGCCGTGCTGTTGGCCACCGAAAATGCGCCGGAAGGCAAGCGGTCCTGGTATGGCATGTTCCCGCAATTGGGGGCGCCTATCGGCCTGCTGCTGTCGTCCGGGGCCTTCTGGGTGTTGCTGCACTTCATCTCGCAGGAAGACCTGCTGAGCTGGGGCTGGCGCGTGCCGTTTATCGCCTCTCTGGCCCTGATCGGGGTCGGGCTGTGGGTGCGTCTGTCGATCACCGAGACGCCGGAGTTTCAGGCCGCCATCGACAAGGAAGAACGGGTCAAGGTGCCGCTGGTCGAAATTTTCGGCCGGCACAAGCGCTCATTGTTTCTCGGCACCTTTGTGGCACTCGTCACCTTTGTACTCTTTTACATCGGAAGCGCGTGGCTCCTCTCCTACAATGTGAAGGTGCTGAAAATCCCGTTTGTGGAAGCGCTTGAGGTGCAGATTCTGGGCTCGATTGCCTTTGGTCTGTTTATCCCCCTGTCGGCCAAGCTGGCGGAGCGCTTTGGCCGCCGCGAAATCCTGATCCTGACCACAGCGTTGATTGCGGTCTTCTCGTTCGCGCTGGCGCCGTTGATGGGCAATGAGGGCGGCATCTTCGTCTTTTCGGTGGCTGCCATGGCGCTGATGGGTATGACCTATGCCCTGATCGGTACGGCGCTGGCGGCCCCCTTCCCGGCCAATGTGCGCTATACAGGGGCCTCCCTCACCTTCAATTTCGCGGGCATTGTCGGGGCGTCGCTGGCCCCCTATGCCGCGACGTGGCTTCAGGCCAATTACGGGCTGAGCTATGTCGGTTATTACCTTCTGGTGGCGGCGCTGATCACGCTGGTCTGCATCTTCGCCTCCGGCAAGGACGAGGTTTGAGCATGGCGGATGAGGGGCGCACCGCGAAACGTATCACGCTGAAAGACGTGGCTAAAGCCGCCGACGTCTCTCTGGCCAGTGCCTCCTACGCCATCAATGGCACGGGCTCGCTGGGCCGGGAGGTACGCGCCCATATCCTCAGGGTCGCCGCCGATCTGGGCTATCGACAGAATCTGTCGGCGCGGGCGGTACGCACCGGGCGCACGGGGACGCTGGGGCTTATCCTGCCCGACTTCGCCAATCCCTTCTTCACCGCCCTAGCGCAGGCGGTTATGCGTCGGGCGCGCGCCAGCGGCCATTACGTGATCATCGCTGATACCGAAGGCGATATCGGACTGGAGCAGCAGGCCATAGCCAGCCTGATAGAGCGCGGGGCCGACGGACTGGTGTGGTTTCCCGTGCAGGACCTCGACGCCCAGACCGTAACACCGGGATTGCCGACCGTGGTGATGGACCGTAAGGCGACGGGTTTGTCGCTGGTGCTGGCCGACTATTTTGGCGGTGGGCAGCAGGCGGCGGCACATCTGCTGGCGGGCGGTCACCGTAAGGTCGGCCTCGTATCCGGCCCGATGAGCCTCAGCAGTATGACCGAACGCTGCGAAGGCTTCCGCGCCGCTTTAAGCGGCCATGCTGAGTGCGTTTTTCATGTGGAAACCGCCTTTTCCGACGATCTGGAGCCCGCCGTGGGGGCGGCCATCGACCGCCGCGACGTCACTGCCATTTTCGCCGGTACGGATCAGATTGCGCTGGCCATTGTCCGACGCGCCGCACGCAGTGGGTTGAGGGTGCCCGAAGACCTGTCGGTTATCGGCTTTGGTGACGCGCCGTGGGTTGGTACCTCGGCCCCGGCCTTGACGACGGTCGAAATGCCCATCGAAGACATGGCTAATGAGGCCGTGGATCGCCTGCTGCAACGCGACACCGGCACCCCTGCGCGGGTCGTTTTTGACACCACCCTGATCGTGCGGGAATCGACGCGAACGCTCGCGTAACGGCGTTTGCAAAAAATTACCATTTTTATGAGACGCTTACTTTCATTGAAAGTGCGCGCATCTGTGTACGGACCTTGTTCATACATTTCGGAAGGCGCACGCCAGTTGGAGTACGTCTATGATTGTTCGCGTTTCGCTCAGCACCCTCGCCTTGGCCGGTATCGCCGGCGGTGCCCACGCCGACAGCTTTTCCGAAGCCCTCGCCAAGTCCAAACCCATCCTGGAATCGCGCCTGCGCAGCGAAAGCGTGTCGCAAGCCGGGTTGAATGACGCTGACGCCCTGACGTGGCGCAACCGCGTTGGTTTCGAGAGCGGTCAGTTCGGCAAGGTCAAGATCCTCGTCGAATTCGAGGACGTGCGCGCGCTCAAAGACGACTACAATTCGGGCTATAACGGCAAGACGAGCTACGCCTCGGTCAACGACCCGGAAGTCACCGAACTGAACCGTCTGCAACTGACCTGGACGCCCAATGCCGCAACGACGGTGACGGCCGGGCGTCAGCGCATCCTGATCGATGACAACCGTTTCGTTGGCAATTCCGGCTGGCGTCAGGACGAAATGACCTTCGATGCCCTGCGAGTGGACGTCAAGAAGGGCAAGTGGTCCGCAACCTATGCCTATCTGACCAAGATCAACCGCACGGCGGGTGAATATGCCGATTGGGATTCCGACAGCCACATCCTCAATGTCGGCTATGCGGCCACCCCGGCCCTGAAGGTGCAGGGCTTTGTCTATGCGCTCGATTTCAAGAATTCGGCCTATAACTCAACCCTGACCACGGGCCTGCGTTTCAGCGGTGAAAAGCCGCTCAGCAAGACGACGAAACTGACCTATGCCGGCGTCATCGCCAAGCAGATCGATCACGGCAATAACCCCAGCGATTTCAGCCTCAAGGCTGTGAATGGCGAGGTGGGCGTCAATCATGGACGCTGGAAGGTCACAGCGGCCTATGAGAAGAATGAAGGCAATGGGGTGCGCGGCTTCATCACCCCCATCGGCAGCGCCCACAATGTCCGCGGCTGGGCCGATGCCTTTTCGACCAGCGGTAACAAGATATTGCCGGATGGTCTGAATGACCTCAGCTTAACGACCACTTACGCGCATCCGACCCAGATCGGGCCCTTCAAGAAGCCGACCCTGACGCTCAGCTATCACGACTTCAAAACGGATCGCAACAGCCGCGCCGTGGGCAAGGAATGGGACGCGCTGGCCTCGGCGGCCCTGACCAAGAACCTGACGGTCAGTGTCAAATACGCTGATTTCGAGCGCGCAAACACGTCCATGCCGGCGTCACGTCGCAAGGTGTGGATCGGCCTAGAATACAAGCTGTAGGCCTGTAATACCAAGGGTCATTGGAAATGACTCTTGGTATTCCGTTCGAGAATTTCTCATGTCACTGATACATATGAGACATTCTCGAGTTTTCAACGGCCGGATGCGGTCAGCATCTTCGGCCGTTGGTATAAACCATGCGAAATTGCGGCGTCCGGATCGCTCCGGACGCCTTTCTCATTTTTTAGAATAGCCAGCGTACACCGAGACTTACACGGGTGTCTTCATCTGGTTCTCCCGCTGCCCGCGCGCGTTTGGCCGTGTCCCCCAGCTTGCGCTGATGATCAAGCTGGACATAGGGCGCAAAGCGGCGGTTGACCTCATAGCGCAGTTGCAGGGCCGCCGTCGCATCGGTCAGGCCGGAGCCCGTGCCGTGCGGCGGATTGGCCTGACTGACCGCATTGAGCTCCAGCGAGGGCGACAAGATCAGGCGATTGGTCAGCAGCAGGTCGTTTTCCTGCCGCAGCCGCGCGCCGACGGTCCCGTCCTCACCCAGCAACAGATGCGCTTCGGTCTCGAAGAAATAGGGCGCCAGACCATTGACACCCACCGCCAGCCAGGTGCGATCCCCTATCCCGAAATCATGACGCACACCGATCTGCGCGTCCCAGAAGGTCGAGACATTGCGGCTGTAGAGCGCCCAGACTTCGCCTTCGCTATCGCCGTCGCGCACCTCACCTTCGCTTTTCAGCCACAGTTTGTGCGTATCGCCACCGACCCAGCCGTCGGCGTCCCAATGCGCCGTGTCCTGCCCATCGTGCCGGCTGTAGGCGGTTTCCAGCCATACCGCGTGATAGGTGGCCGAATGGTCGTGTTGGGCCACAGCGGCTGAGGGCAGCAAAATGAAAAGCGCCACTGCTTTAATGATGTGCATGATGGCCCTCCCCGTGTGACGTGTGGTCCGGAGCGGGTTGCGCAGCCGGGGGCACAAAACCCGCTTCCGGTGCAGCGACGCGCAAGGTCGTCATCATACCCGACTGCATATGGAACATCAGGTGGCAGTGATAGGGCCAGTCACCGGGCTCGGTGGCCGAGAGCAGAACCGACACGGTCTGACCCGGCGGCACGATCACCGTATGTTTGTCCGGCAGGCGATCCGTATCCTGTCCGTTTTCAAGCTGCACGAACATGCCGTGCAGATGTAAGGGATGCGCCATCATGGTTTCATTGACGTAGATCAACCGCACCCGCTCATTATAGCCCAGTGCAATGCCGTCTTGCGGGCTGAACGTCCTGCCGTTTATCGTCCAGATATAGCGCTCCATACTGCCGCCCAGTACCACCTTGATAAAGCGCGTAGGGGCGCGCGTGTCACTTTGAGGCGTCAGGCTTTTCAACTGCGCATAGTCGAGCACCACGGCCCCTTTGGGCGCGCCGGTGTCGGCCCATCCGCTGTCGTGGTCCATCTGGCTCATATCCATATTGGGGTCATCGCGCATCATGACGTCCATATTCATGTCACCCATCCTGAGCACGGCGCGCGGGCGATGCGCCGGGATGTCGCCGGTCATCCCTTCGCGCGGGGCCAGCGTGCCCAATGCAAAGCCTTCGCGATCAAGCGACTCAGCGGCAATCGTATAGGCGCGGTCTTCGCGCGGCGTGACGATGACATCGTAGGTTTCAGCATTTCCGAAGCGGAACTCATCGACCTCGACCGGCTGCACCGGGCGGCCATCGGCGGCTACGACCGTCATCTTCAGGCCCGGAATGCGCACATCGTACATGGTCATCGCCGAGGCATTGATAAAGCGCAGGCGCACCCGCTCACCCGGCCGGAACAGGCCCGTCCAGTTCTGGGCATTCGTCAGGCCGTTGACCAGAAAGCGGTAGCCGGTGACGTCGGACAGGTCGGTGGGGAGCATACGCATCTTTCCCCACTCACCGGCTGATTTCAGAGCCTTACCAAGCCCCTCTTGATGTGCGCCCTTAAGCAAGTCACCCACGGTGCGGCGTTTGTACTGATAATAGTCGGACGACTTTTTGAGGTTGGCCTGAATGCGCGCCGCGCTGTCCTGATGATAATCGGACAGCAGCACCACGTAATCGCGGTCGGCCTGAATGGGGTCCGGCGTTTTGGGGGCGATGACGATGCCCGCATACAGGCCGTCCGCCTCCTGCCCTAACGAATGCGAGTGGTACCAGTAGGTGCCCGACTGGCGGACTGGGAAACGATAGGTGAAGGTCTCACCCGGCGCTATGCCCTTGAAGCCGTTGAAGCCCGGCGCGCCGTCCATCACACCCGGTAGCAGCAAGCCGTGCCAGTGGACCGAGGTTGGCGTTTTCAAGCGGTTGGTGACGTGAATGACTGCCTCATCGCCTTCGGTGAAACGCAGGACGGGGCCGGGAATGGTGCCGTTGACTGCAATCTTGGGGACGGGTTTGCCGCCCACCGTGGACTGGACCTGCGATATAGTCAGGTCATAGGTGCGGGTTTCGGCCAGGGCCACAGAGGCGCACAGGCTGAAGAAACCCGCCAAAAGCATGGATTTCATGAGTGTTTTCCTGAAAACGTGACGAGTCGCGCCCGGTCTGGGCGCGATGCGAGTCCGGTTTTCAGGCACGCGGCGGGCGCATCAGATCGTCGCTGAGGGCAAAGCGCAACCGTTGATCTCTGCCAAAAGCTGTGCGCATGGGGCCGTCATAGACCATGGGGGACGCCACCGGTGGCAGACTCAGCGCTCCGGTGGCGCAGTGGCTGACTGGGCACTGACAGGCGCTGCCGCAATCGGAATGTGACTTTTCGACAGGGTGTTTGTTGTGCGGCGTTGCCTGTTCACCCATTGTCATCTTGTGACAGGGCATGGGCTCGGCAACACTGGCGTTTTGCGCTTGCGCCACGACCGGTCCCGCCATCGTCGCCAGGACGAAGGCCAGCAATCCGGCAATACGGCTCAGTCGCTTCCACATGCGCTCTGTTTAGCAGGAATTCCCCTGCTTGCCTATCGGTTCAAAGCCGACCTGCACCCGAAACAAACACAAATGCCGGGCTCAGGAGAGCATCAAATCCGGTTGATTTTACGCTTTTGTAAACAGGCGCACCCCAAAGACCGGACCGGCCGTCTTGCCTTCCTGTGGATTGAACTTGATTGTGACCTTTTGTTTGCCGCGCGTCAGTTCGTGCGGAATGGGATAATCAACGTCGATCCACGCACCCGGCTGACGACCCGACAGGCGCTCATGCGCGATGACCGTGCCGTCAATCTCGATGGTGAAGCTGCGGTTGAATTCCGAGCCCCAATAGGTCGCCTGAAGCACCAGCGGGCCAGAATCGTTTTTGCCGTCCTTGGTCGTCTTCATCTCAAAGCTGAAGAAGCCGCCGGTGCGGGCGTCGCGGCCATTGCGGGCGCGATAGACCACCGGGTAGGAGTTGCCGCCGGTTTGCAGGTTGTGGTCGCGTTCGGGCTGCATTTCGCCCAGATGCATGACATCGACCGAACGGTTGGCGATGTCTTTCAGGCGGGCCTGTTCAGCGCGATAGGCGACCTGAGCCTGCGCCCATTCGGCATCGCTATAGCGGTTGAAATAGACCGCCGTGCGGCGTTCGTACTGCGCATAGAAAGGACGGAAGGTCATATCCCCCGGACGTCCTGAGCCTTTGGATACATATACCGCTTCGGCCACCGAGACGGGTTGGAAGCTGCCGATCAGATCGGAGCCGACCAGTGCCGGGGCATCGCCTTCCCACGGCTTATCCGCTGGCCCCAGATCGGCGGCCAGCACCATCGGGCCGCGCAGCAGGGCCACGACCTTGTCATCACCCGCTGCGGTCTCAAAACGCAGCGCCAGCGGCAGGTCGAGCGTCACCACGTCGCCCGCGCGCCATTTGCGGGTGATCAGGGCATAGCCGTCGCTCATCCTGGCCAGGGCCGGCTTGCCATTGACGCGTAGGGTTGAGGTTTTGGCCCAGCCGGGGATACGCACGGCCACGGTAAAGGTCTTCGTGCCCGAAAGCTGGTTTAGTTTCAGCGCCACCTGCCCCTCATAGGGGTATTTGGTCGTCAGTTCGAACGCCGCCTTTTGCGCCGCCCAGTTGACCTTTGACGGGATGAACAGGTTGACGAACAGCGTCTTGTCCTGCTGCCAGTAGATCGAGTCCCCGTGCTTGGAATGGGTTTCGATCCCCGACAGGACGCAGCACCAGAACGAATTTTCCGGATCGGAATATTCGCGTGCCGTCCCCGACATTAGCGGCATCATATAGGTGAACATGCCGGTTTTCGGGTTCTGATGCGCCAGCATGTGGTTGAGGTGAGCCCGCTCGTAATAGTCGAACCACGCCGCCTTGGGCGACCAGCTATACAGGTGGCGCGTCAGCTTCAACATATTGTAGGTGTTGCAGCTCTCGCAGGTCTGCTCGGTGATATGGGCTGAAATGGTGTCCGGTTCGAAGAAATATTCCCGGTCGGCATTGCCGCCAATCACAAAGCTGTGGTGGTTGACGACGCGCTCCCAGAAGAAGCTGGAGGCGGTCTGATACGGCGGCTTCTGCGTCAGTTCATAAAGGCGTGCCAGACCGATCAGCTTGGGCACCTGCGTATTGGCGTGATTGTTGGCCAGCTTGTCTTCACGGGCCGCCAGCGGGTCGAGCATCCGATGGTGATAGAGCCGCTCCGACAGTTTCAGCCAGCGCGGATTGTTCGTGCGGCTATACAGTTCAGCGAAGCTCTCATTGATGCCGCCGTGTTCGCAATCGAGCACCTTCTGCGTCTGAGCGTCGTCCAGCGCCGCAAAGACCTTTTCGATATAGCCACCCAGCTTTTCGGCCACCGGGATGCCGCGGTCGATACCGCAATAGGCCTGCGCGTCCAGAAGCCCGGCAAACAGCTTATGCCAGTTATAGAAGGGCACCCAACAGCCATTGAGATCGAAGCCCGCCGAGCGGATATCGCCCGCCATGATTTCGGGGAAGATTTCCTTGCCATCAACGATGGAGCCGTCCTTACGCTTGCGCATAAAGCCCGCCGCATAGCCGTCGCCATGCGCCGACTGCACCTTTTCGAGTTCGGAAATAATGTAGTGGATGCGGGTCACACATTCGGCATCACCCGTCTGGGCGTGCATCAGCGACAGAGCCGACAGATAGTGCCCCAGCCCCTCACCCGCGATGGTGTCGGACTCCCAACCGCCGTAAATCTCCCCCTTCACCGGCAGACCGGCAAACTTGTGATAATTGTGCAGGAAGCGGTCGGGCGACAAGAACAGCAGGTAGCGACGGTTGGCCTCTACAGCGTCAAGGAAGGGCGACGGCAGCAGGCGCACCTGTGTTAGCGGAATGGGCGTAGCGACGATGGGGGCTGAGGCCACGGCCGGCCCGCCGATCGCGGTCAGAAGCGTCAGGGCCCCGGCCCCACACAACAGGGCGCGGCGATCGGTTTGAAAGGTCGTGCGGATCATCTGGCGTTTCCCTGTGTCAGGCGCGGATCAGGTCTATGGTGACGGGTTCAGCCTTCAGCGGTATCGCATAGGCACCCAGAGCCTTATCGGCCTTGAGGCTATAGGGCCTGGCCCCCTTCACCGTGGTTTCAAAATTCACGTAGGCGACGGGCGTCTGGGCGTCGGCAGCGGCCAGGGTCAGGTGCACCTTGCCGCTGACGCTGTCATAGGCGACCTCCGCGATCTTACCCGCATCCAGCGTGATCCACAGACCCGCCGGAGCGATAAAGACGCGGCGGCGGGCGCTGTCCTTCGGCGCAAGGCGGATCATCCCATCGGTCGTTTTGACTACGCCGCCAAAGCCGGTCCAGCCGAACACCGGGTGTTTAACCAGATACGAGGCCGAGGTCACGGCGTGACCGAAGAAACTCATGCCATAGTCGCCATTGATGGCGTCCCACTTCATGGCGTCCGGGAAGGAATGGAAGGCCGCCGAGGCAAAACCCTCTGCGTCGATATTGGTCAGTGAGCCCATCAGGCCGCCATAGGCGACGCGCAGCATATAGAGGTCATCCGGCGTTTCGCGGTAGGCGTCGAACAGCGGCACGGCATTCAGCGACGAGCCGTAATGGTGCAACTGACGCTCAATCCGCGACAGCTTGCCGGCATAGAGGAAGTCCCAGAAGCGACGCGCCGAGCCGTTATAGCCCCAGTGCGGGATGGCCGGGTCATAGGCCATGATGACTTCGCGCGTGACATCGGCCTTATCCTGATGGCCGAAATAGCGCATCCACATATAGACTTCGGCCTGACCGGTGGAGTCCCACGGCATTTCCGAGCCGAACGGGTATTTCAGCGTCTTCCAGATTTCGACGCGGCCCTTCATCAACGCCTCGACCTCTGCGGCCAGTTCGGTCCAGCCTTCCCGCTTCAGATCAAGCAGAATGTAGAGGAAGACATCGCCTTCCATCTGCCCGAACTGTGTATAGTAGGGCGCCTTGCTCATCATGGCCTTGATGGTTTCCGCCGCCCGCGTCAGATAGGTCTGCCAGGTTTCGCCAGCCGTCATGCCCGTGTGGTAGCGGCCGAGGCGATACAGCGTCCACCACGCTGCCGCCGGGTGCGGATAGTTGTAGGACCGCCCCAGATCGGCGGCGTGCTTGCGGTCCCAGGCCGACCACACCTTCCAGTTCAGAGAGGCATCATAGGTGCCCTTGGGCATCCCTTCGGGGTCATAGAACATCACCGACTTGCGCACGCCGTACTTATCGGGGCCTTCCGGAGTCTGGATTTGCCCCCACAGGGTAGTGTTGGCGAAGCGCTCAAACTTTTGCACCTCTTCGGGCTTCGGATTGTCGAGCTGTTTCATGATGGCCGCCAGCCACGCCCCGGCCCCGCCTTCGTCCGACAGGCCCGACACCCAGACGCGATTGTCCTGAAGCACCAGCGCGTTCTCTTCGCGGTCGTAAATCATGATCGACGGCGAGCGTTTGAACGGATCATCGGGGTTTTCGTACCACTGCTTCGTGGTCAGGAAGTGCCCCATATCGGCCACGGCCTCGGCTTGCGGCTTGGTCACCTTGTAATGGACGGTCTGCTGCGTGCCGTCGGCATAGGACAGGGTCAGGCGCGCGCGGCCCAGCGTCTTGCCCGCCACGCTGTATTTCAGCCAGCCGCCTTTGATAGCGCCCGCAGGCGTGACCTCCAGCGCGCCCTGCGGATGCACCGCGAAGGCCTTTACCGCCTTGGGCGCATGGACAAACAGGTCGGCGGGCAGGTCGGTCGGAACCACATAACCGGGAATACCGACGGCGACCGGACGGCCCTGTTTGATCAGGGTCGGCTCGATCTCACGGATCGAGGGCGACAGTACGAATTTCAGCGCCACGCTGGTCGATTGCCCCGGCTTCAACATCAGTGAAGTCGGCGTATTCCACTGTTCGACGCCCTTCCATTCGCTGTCGGCAAAGCCTTTGGCGTGCGTCATCCAGCTATAGAAGCCTTCGAACGTCATGTTTCGGGGCTCGATATCGCTGTAGATGGCCGGCTTTTTATCGGCGTCGCGCGTGTTGAGGATCGGCTTGTACAGCTCGAACTTCGCCGTATCGCTGGCGGGCAGGACCAGCAGCGACGGCCCCTGCCCGTTCAGGCGGTTGACCTGAAGATAACCGGCATTCAGGCCGACGTAAGGGTCGTAAAAGGAGGCGACATCGTGGGCCTCATCAAGGTGACGCCCGCTGATGATATTGTCGAAGACCATGGCCATGCCCAGACCGCCGACTTCAATCGTCTTCTGCGTGGGGTTCGTCAGGGTAAAGCGCAGGACCAGCTTGCCCTCAGACACGCTCCACGTCCGCACCACCTTCAGCGGCATATCGGCACCGAGGCTGGCGGTGATGTCCGCCGAGGCCAAAGCGCCTTTCGGCTTGGGCAGAGCCTTGACCTTGACGCGGCGATAGGCCGTCGAATGGTCGCGCCACCCCTCCTCGCCCTCAACACGCACACGCAGGTCGAGATCCCCCAGACGATAGCACCCATCGCCCAGACGCTGGGTGAAACGGTGGCGCGGGGCGAAGTCGAAGCCGCCCTCTACGCCCTTGGGGGCCAGTGAGACGAGGGTCTGGGAGGTTTCCTGAAGCTCGATATGAAAGTCCGGCGTTTCGTGAACGGTGGTTTGCGCCTCCGGGCTGTTCCAGGCCAGCCCCGCTGTATCAGCGGCCTGCGCCAGAGCGGGCGCGGCCAGTGCTGCGGCCATAGCCGTCAGACTGGTACGGCGGGTAAAGGTCGATACGGCGGATGGCGTCATGGTTCACTCCGTCGGGTGAAAAGGGGGTTATTCACGAAAAATACTCAGGTTTCTTTTTCGTGTTTGGGGTTTGGCTTATCCACAAGGTTTGCGGAGGCCGACTGAAAGAAAGAAGGTGTCCACCACCCGACAAAAGCGAGGGGTGGTGGACATCCAAGGGACTGGCGGACTCTGATAACCCGGAGGAAGTCTACAATGTAATCAGAGGCCGCACGGTAAGCCGGGCACAGGCCTCTTCACCGGAACCAAGAGTGCTGCACCCATCAAAAATGTAATCCTGCTTAGTCGGTGGGGTCAAATATAAAATATACGATTGATAAAAATAATTGTCGGAGTTATTGTGGTGGCGCGGTCATGAGGTTTTCATAGAAAAGGCCACTAAGCTTGCGCCAGTAATGGCCGGCATCATCGCGTGAGCGACCGATGGCCCGGTAGTGCGCCCCCCTTTTCCGCCGCCCGCAGAGCGGTGAGCCTTGACCGTCGTCGAGTCGATCATAGGCTCATCGTTGGTAAAGGCCTTTAACAAAGCCTCCGGAATCTTATGCCAGAGGCGTCGTCCTGACCAGCGATGAAAGCGGTTATAGATGGTCGTTGGCGGGCCATAGACAGAGGGGCAATCCTGCCAGCGGCAGCCCGATTTCAGGACATGAACGATGCCGCTGATGACCCGCCGGTCATCCTCCCGGCGGGCCCCTGAATAAACATTTGGCAGCACCGGTTCGATAGCCGACCATTACGCATCGCTCAGCCAAAACTCACCAGCCATCATTCATCCTCCTGCTTACACACCAAGAGAGTCCGTGTTCGGACGACAAATCAATATACTGATTAGGTTGGGATCTTAGATCTAAAAGAAAGGGAGCGCCCTGTTCAGGCACTCCCTTGTTAAACCGCATTCGCTTTGAACACTTAAAGACTGACCTTAAAGCGGTCGAATTCTTGTGTTTAAATTTCCTGATTATAACCACCGATTTCCGGATATGCGGCCAGGCGCGGCTTCACTTCCTTGTGGAACAGGTCGCGCATGTCATCGGCGGAGGTCAGGCTTTCGACCACGACCACCAGTTCCGGCTTGTTCGATGAGGCACGCACCAGCACCCACGAACCGTCATCGAGGTGCACGCGCGCGCCGTTGACCGTGATGACTTCGATGATCTTACGGCCAAGGATTTCACCGCCCTTGGCGTGCAGATCGACATATTCCTGCACGATCTTTTCGAGGATCTGATACTTCACTTCGTCGGCGCAATGCGGCGACATGGTGAGCGACGTATAGGCCACCGGCAGGGCGTCTTTGAGCTGGCTCAGGGACTTACCCGGATTGCGGTCAAGCATGGCCAAAACCGCAGCCGCGGCGACAATACCGTCGTCGTAACCCAGGCCAATCGGGCTGTTGAAGAAGAAGTGACCCGACTTTTCAAAGCCCGCCAAGGCCTTCAGTTCCGACGTCTTGCGCTTGATGTAGGAGTGGCCCGTCTTCCAATAGACGGTTTGCGCGCCGTTGGCCTTCAGCACCTCATCGGTCTTGTAAAGACCCGTCGATTTCACATCGACAACGAAGGTCGCGTCCTTGTGCAGCGCCGACAGGTCACGCGCCAGCATCAGGCCGATCTTGTCGGCAAAGATCTCTTCACCCGTGTCATCGACGACACCACAACGATCACCGTCACCGTCGAAGCCCAGCGCCAGATCGGCACCGTATTCCTTAACGGCCTTGGCCATTTCCATCAGCATATGATGGTCTTCCGGGTTCGGATTATATTTAGGGAAGGTGTTGTCGAGGACGGTGTCCATCTCGATCACCTCGGCCCCCATGGCGCGCAAGGCCTGCGGTGCGAAGGCACCGGCCGTGCCGTTACCGCAGGCGCAGATGACCTTCAGTTTGCGCTTCAGTTGCGCCTTTGAAGCGACGTCGGCGAGATAGCGTTCCTGTACGCCCTGAACCAGGGTGAGTGAGCCGCCGGCACGTTCAACGCCGGCACCCGCCATGATGATGTCCTTCATGCGGCCAATCTCATCCGGGCCGAAGGTCAGCGGAGCCTGACAGCCCATCTTGACGCCGGTCCAGCCGTTTTCATTGTGCGAAGCCGTGACCATGGCCACGCACGGCGCATCGAGGTCGAACTGCGCAAAATAGGCGATCGGCGACAGGCACAAGCCGATATCCAGCACTTCGCAACCGGCCTGAATGAGGCCGATGATCAGGGCGTTCTTGATATTGATCGAGTAGGAGCGATAGTCGTGACCGACCACGATGCGCGGCTTCACACCGCGTTCATGGATGTAGCTGCCCAGCCCCAGCCCCAGGGCCTGAATGCCCAGCAGGTTGATCTCCTTGCCGAACACCCAGCGGGCGTCATATTCGCGGAAACCCGTCGTTTTGACGAAGGCCTCGGTTTCAAATTCAAATGTATTGGGAACAAGGTCGGTGCGAGGAAGAAGAACGGTCATGAAAACCTCTCGTAAAAATAAGTTGAATAAAATCAGAAAAAGAGCGGTTGAATCGCCGCACGTGCGGCGTCCCCCAGATCGGACCGCTTGAGCGCCAAAGCCACATTGGCACGCAACAGACCGATCTTGTCACCACAGTCGTAGGTCATACCTTCATATTCCAGCGCATGAAAGCTCTGTGTTTCCATGAGGCGGAACATGGAGTCCGTAAGTTGGATTTCCCCCCCTACGCCGCGTTCCTGAGTGGCCAGCAGCTCAAATATTTCAGGCTGCAGAATGTAGCGGCCCGACACGATCAAATTTGAAGGGGCAGTCCCCGGAGCTGGCTTTTCGACCATACCGGTCATCTTGTTCAGACGTCCGTTCTGGGTCTCAAGCGCCACGACACCATAGCGGTGAGTCTGTTCATGCGGAACGGCTTCAACGACGATGATATTGCCACCCACCTGATCGTGAGCGTCCACCGCCTGTTTAAGCGCGGGCACTTCGGCATCCATCACCATATCCGGCAGGATGACAGCAAAAGGCTCATCCCCGATGATGTCACGAGCGCACCATACGGCGTGCCCCAGACCTTTTGGCTGCATCTGGCGCACAAAGCTCATCTCCCCCTCTTTGGGCAGTTCGGCGAGCAATTGATTCAGCGCACCAGAATTATTCTTGGCCGCGAGTTGCGCCTCAAGCTCAACCTGATGGTCAAAATAGTCCTCAATGGCGCCTTTTGAGCGACCGGTGACAAAAACAAAGTGCTCAATACCGGCGGCGCGCGCCTCCTCTACGACATAGGAGAGTACGGGACGGTCCACCACGTTCAGAAGCTCTTTCGGGACCACCTTGGTCCCGGGCAGTACCCGCGTCCCCAAACCAGCCACGGGAACAACGGCCTTGCGTATCTTCTTGAACATCCATCAATCCTGATAATTCGACCTGATGACCAGGCTGGCGAATTCGGCAGTAAAAAATCGAGCGTAAAATCGGTTTTTGCCTCTTAAACAGATTTCAGCCGTCACGCAACCGAAGGCGCGTTTTAACCCCTACGCGACACAAAAAAAGCTATCTGAGATCGCTGTTCTCATCGACTGAATTATGTCATGAATTGTTAACAGCGACAGCTTATGTCTGTTGACCAAGGATAAGGCGGGGTTGATTACGACAGTGTGATTCACGCCCGACCGCATGTAATGGGGCGTGAATTTATGCTGTTTTTCAGGGACTTGCATCAAACATTGGCTAGGTTTGAGCCGGCAGCCTTGCCCTACAGCCACAAGCGTTCCCGATCCCTTCTCGCTAAGATCTCTCATGGCTGCGTTATCGCGTCATTTGTGGTCCTGTCCGCCTGTGGAGGCGGCGGCGGGGGTGGCGGCAACGCTTCAGGGGGTGGCGGAACGACCCCGCCTCCGGTTGTGGCCAAGCCGACCAACACGGAGGCCAGCCGCTTTCTGGCTCAGGCGACGTTTGGCCCCACCGATGCCGAGATTGCCTCGGTCACCGCAACCAGCTATGGCGACTGGATAACCGCGCAGATGGCCCTGCCGCTGGGGCCGACGCACCTGTCGGAAATGGATGCACGGCTGGTCGAGCTTAAAGCCGCCAATGCCAATGCCAGCCTCTCCTCGACGCAGTTTTACGAAAGTTTCTACCGTCAGGCCGTCACATCACCGGACCAACTGCGCCAGCGGGTGAAGTTCGCCTTGTCTGAAATCTTTGTCGCCTCCTACGTCAGCAATATTGATACGCGGACCCTGGCCTCCTACTACGACATGCTGGGCCGCAATGCCTTTGGCAATTTCCGCACCCTGCTGGAAGACGTCACCTACCATCCGGCCATGGGCCAGTACCTGACCTATCTGGCCAACCAGAAGGAAAACGCGGCCACCGGGCGTAATCCGGACGAAAACTACGCCCGCGAAGTGATGCAGCTTTTCACCATCGGTCTGGTGCAGTTGAATGCCGACGGCACGCCCAAGACCGACCTTCTCGGCAATACCACCCCCACCTACAGCACCCCCGATATTCAGGGGCTGGCCAAGGTGTTCACCGGCCTGTCGTGGTATCACCCGACCCCGACCAACTCGACCTTTGGCGGCGGCAGTCGTGTGGCTGAGGCCTACACCCAACCGATGATCGCCTATAACAATTTTCATTCGACATCAGCCAAGACGTTTCTGGGCACCACCATCCCGGCGTCCACGACCGCCGATACGAATGGCGAGGTCAAGGTGGCGCTTGACGCGCTTTATAACCATCCGAATGTCGGGCCCTTTATCTCCAGGCAACTGATCCAGCGTCTGGTCACCTCCAACCCCTCTCCGGCCTATGTCGGTCGCGTCGCCGCCGTATTTAACAATAATGGCTCCGGTGTTCGCGGGGATATGGGGGCCGTGGTGCGCGCCATCCTGCTCGACAGCGAAGCGCGTACCCCCTCGACCGACGCCACCTATGGCAAGCTGCGCGAGCCGGTGATCCGCCTGACCCACTGGATGCGGTCGTTCGAGACGACCTCGACCAGCGGCAAGTGGCTGATGACCTCAACAGCGGCTCAGACCTCGCTCAATCAGGCGCCCATGACGTCGCCGTCGGTGTTCAACTTCTTCCGTCCGGGCTATGTGCCGCCCAACACCACGCTGGGCAGCAAGAATAAGGTCGCACCGGAATTGCAGATCGCCGATGAAGTGACGACGGCGGCCTATATCAACCTGATGCAGACGACGATCAATTCCGGCATCGGCAGCAGCAGCGACATCAAATCGGCCTATACCAAGGAACTGGCCCTGGCGGACAACCCCGCGGCGCTTGTCGATCGCATCGACCTGCTGCTGTACGGGGGCGGCATGTCCGCGACCCTGAAGACGCGCATCACCAATTCGGTCATTGGCGTCAATGTTCCGGCCAATGGGACACAAGCCCAGATCGACACCGCCAAACTCAACCGGGTCAAGCTCGCCATCTTCCTCGGCATGGCTTCTCCTGAATATTCAGCCCAGCGATAGGAACGGTGCACTCATGACCTCCCAGATCGATCGCCGCGCCTTCTTTCGTCTTGGGGCTGGCCTTGCCGGCCTGACCACAGCCACCTCCTTTGGCCTGCAACTGGCCGCCGTGGGCTCGGCCGCCGGGCAAAGCGCCCCGGACTATAAGGCGCTGGTCTGCGTCTTCCTGTTTGGCGGCAATGACGCCAACAATATGGTGCTGGCCACCGATACCGACTCGTGGGGCCGCTATTTCGCCGCGCGCAATCAGGGGACCGACCCGATTGCCCTGATGCCGGTGGGTACTGCGCCGACGCCTGTGGGGCAGGTCAATGCCGTCACGGGTCGGGCCTCGGCGCTCGGCAAACCTGAGCATTGGGGCGGCGTCCTGCCCATCGCGCCCAAGACGGCGCAGGCCATCCCGGCCGGCACCAATGCCACGTCGCGCACCTTTGGTCTGCACCCGCTGATGAGCCCGTGTAAAACCCTGTTTGATCAGGGGCGGCTGGCGGTTCTCGCCAATGTTGGCACGCTGATCCAGCCGACCACCAAGGCGCAGTATCAGGCCCGCAGTGTGCCCCTGCCCGCCAACCTGTTTTCGCATAATGACCAGCAATCAACCTGGCAGGCCGGGGCCGCCGAAGGCGCGCGCACCGGCTGGGGCGGGCGCATGGGCGATATGCTGATGAATATGAATGGCCAGAACACCATCTTCACGGCCATTACGGCGGGGGGTACGGCGGTTTTCCTGTCCGGGCAGTCCGTAGTGCAGTACCCGCTTTCGACCAATGCCGCCCCGGCGGTGACAGTCAATGGCACCACGGCCACGACCCTGTTCGGGTCTTCCGCGGCACCGGGTGAACTGAAGACCATCATCAATGACACCGTCACGGCGTCGGACTTTGCCAATGATCTGGGGCGCATCAATGCGCGTTCGGTCGGGGCGGCCAGCGTCGTCAATGAAGTGTTCAGCCGCGCCGTTGTCACCGCCGTGCCTTCGCCGCCGACCTATACCAATCCGGCCACCGGGGCGACCGAAACCAACAGTCTGGCCCTGCAGATGCGTACCGTCGCGCGCATGATCGCCGCCGCCCCGGCCTTTGGCGTCAAGCGCCAGGTCTTCATGGTGTCGCTGGGCGGCTGGGACAGCCACGACAACCAGAACCGCGATCAGTCGAACAACCTTGCCAAGGTGGCGCAGGCGATGAGTTATCTCGACAGCACGCTGGCCAATATCAACGGCGTCGATATGCGCGCCAATGTGACGACCTTTACGGCGTCCGATTTCTCGCGCACCTTCAACACCAATGGCGATGGCACCGATCACGCCTGGGCCGGTCCACAACTGATCATGGGCGGCGCGGTGAAGGGCGGCGACATGTACGGGCAGTTCCCCACGGTGGGCATGGACGTGTCCGGCTTTGCCAACCCCAACATGGTGGGGGCTTCCTTTATCCCCACCACCTCGGTTGATCAGTACGCGGCGACGCTGGGGCGCTGGTTCGGCGTGTCGGACACCGACCTCAACACCATCTTCCCCAATCTGCGCAATTTCTCACAGCCCAATCTTGGCTTCCTGTAAATTCACGACCGCGCGGTGTATGCTGACTTTGGCGGCGAATCGCAAAAATTCTCCGTGCAAGGATCATTGACGGGCAGGCGTAACAAATCTGACAAACTTAACTGTTAGAGCCGCTTGACCAGAGGACGCCAGCGCCGGATCGGTGCCGGCGTGACGCGATACAGGGTGCGGGACAGAGTGTGAGCAAGGAGCGGCCCGTGCGGGCAGTTTTGACAGCAGCGGGAACGATGGGGGCGGTACTCTGTGCCGCTTTACCCGCGGCTGCGCAGGTGTTTGAGGTGGCCGACAATGGCGACTACCACACCCTGTGCGCTTCCGTACCGCCCGCGACCGTTCACGCGACATCCCTGCCCTATCAGGATGTGATCAAGGCCGCCGCCGAACGCTATAATCTCAGCACTGACTTTCTGATCGCCGTCATTCGTCAGGAGTCGGGTTTTAACCCCAAGGCCGTGTCGCCGCGCGGCGCCATCGGCCTGATGCAGCTTATGCCCGCCACCGCCGCCGAACTGGGCGTCGATCCCTTTGATCCGCGGGGCAATGTGTTCGGCGGTGCCGCCTATCTGCGCCGTCAGTTGGACCGCTTTGACGGTCGCATTGATCTGGCGCTGGCGGCCTATAATGCCGGGGCTGGCGCAGTCAACCGTCACGGCGGCGTGCCGCCCTATGCCGAAACCCAGGCCTATGTCGCCCGAAGCCTTGACCGGCTCAGCGTAAAGACCGATCCTCAACCGACCGAGACCTGCTCGTAAGGATAGACCCATGAACGTCCGTAAATTCCTGCCCGCCCTCCTGCCCCTGCTGGCCGCGTCTCCGGCCTTTGCGCAGGACCCCGCTGGTTCTAGCCCCATCGTCAATGCGCTCGGCTGGATTCAGGGCACGCTGCTCGGCAATGTCGCCACCGCCGTGGCCGTGATCGCCGTGGCCGCCGTCGGCTTCATGATGCTGTCGGGCCGCATGAACTGGCGCTTCGGGGCCACCGTCATCCTCGGCATCTTCATCCTGTTTGGCGCAGCCACCATCGTGGCGGGCATCCGCACGGCCGTGGGCTGAGGCATGAGCGAAGAGACCGTCGCTCTGGTCAAGGCGCCCATCTTCCGGGCGCTGACTCAGCCGCAAATGTTTGCGGGTGTGACCTATTCCTACTTCATCCTCAACTTCATGATCACCACCGAGGCCTTTCTGGTCACGCGGTCGTTCTGGGCTCTGGGGATTGCGCTTCTGGTGCACGCGGTCGGCTATCTGGCCTGCCTGCGTGAACCGCGCCTGTTCGACCTGTGGTTCACCAAGGTGAGCCGCACCCCGCGCATCCGGAATTACAAGTTCTGGCGCTGCAACTCCTATCTACCGTAAGGTTTTCGCATGAGTAACGGCCTGTTCGGGCAAGTCATGAGTCTGGGCGCCAAGGAGCAGCGGATCGGTGACCGCCTGCCCTATGCCCATCTCTATAATGACCATACGGTTACCCTGCGCGACGGGTCGCTGATGCAGGCCCTCTATATCGACGGCTTTGGTTTTGAAACGGCGGATACGACCGATCTCAACAGCCTGCACGCCCTGCGGGAAAGCGCCCTGCGCGCCATCGGGGATTCGCGGCTGGTGCTGCACCACCATATCGTGCGCCGCAAGGTGTCGGTGACCAGCAGCGGTCAGTACGACGACCCCATAGCCGGTTACATCAATGATCGCTGGCAGGACCGCCTGCAATCGCGCGAACTGTTCGTCAACGACCTGTTTATCACCCTTCTGCGCCGCCCGGCGCGTGGTAAGGCCGGTCTGTCGGAAAGCCTTGGGAAGCTGTTTGGCGCGCAATCCGGAGCGGACCGCGACGGTCTGGGGGCGGAACTGCGCGACCTTGATGCGGCGCGCGATGCCCTGATGGCGGCGCTGGGGCGTTATGGCCCGCGGCTTCTGACCTCCTATGAGACGCGCGGCGGCCGCTGTTCGGAGCCGCTGGAACTGCTGTCGGCCCTGATGCACGGGGAAATGCGCCCGGTGCTCAAGCCCGATCCGCTGGCGCGCGACGATGTGGGGCAGTACCTGCCCTATCAGCGCCTGAGCTTTGGCGTCGATGCCTTTGAAATGAAAAGCGCGGGCGCGGACAAATCGTTCGGTGCGCTCATTTCGGTGAAGGAATATCCGCCGCAGGCTGCGCCGGGGATGCTCGATGCCCTGCTGCACCTGCCCTATGAAATGACCGTGTCGCAGAGCTTTCAGTTCGTAGACCGTCAGATCGGACTGGAGCGCGTCAATCTGGCTTTACGCCGTCTGCGCGCCGCTGATGATGACGGCATTACCCTGCGTGCCGGCCTGATGGCGGCCAAGGATGAACTGGCGTCGGGTCAGACGGCTCTGGGCGAACATCACCTGAGCGTGTGCGTGCGCGCACCGGGCCTCAGCGCGCTCGATCAGGCGGCGGCGCAGGTCACCTCGGCCCTGGCCGATACGGGGGCGATGGCGGTCCGCGAAGACATCAATCTCGAACCGGCCTTCTGGGCGCAGTTTCCGGGCAATGAGGCCTTTATCGCGCGTAAGGCGCTGATTTCGGTCTCGGCCTTCGCCGGTCTGGCCAGCCTGCACGGCTTTGCCTTGGGTCAGGCCACCGGCAACCACTGGGGTGAGGCCATCACCGTCTTTGAAACGACGGCGGCCACGCCCTACTTCTTCAACTTCCACGCCTCGGACCTCGGTAACTTCACCCTGATCGGGCCGTCGGGATCGGGCAAGACCGTGGTGCTCAACTTCCTCGCCGCGCAGGCCCAGAAGGCGCGTCCGCGCACCATTATCTTCGACAAGGATCGCGGTTCGGAAATCTTCATCCGCGCTATCGGCGGCCACTACGCCACCCTGTGCGCCGGGGAACCCAGCGGCTTCAACCCGCTGCAACTGCCCGACAGCGCCATCAATCGCGGCTTTCTGCGTGACCTGCTGTCGCGACTGATCGCTGGCGAAGGCCCGGCCCTGCCGCCGGAGGACGAGGCCATCATAGCCTCGGCCATCGACGCCATGTACGCACAGGCCCCGGCCTATCGCCGCCTGCGCTATTTTCAGGAGTTGCTCGGGGGCTTCCGTCGCCCCAGCCAGACCGATTTGGCGGCGCGTCTGGCGCCCTGGGTCGGGGCGGGCGAATGGGCGTGGCTGTTCGATAACGAGGCGGATCAGCTCGACCTGTCGGCGCGCGTTCTGGGCTTCGACATGACGCAGTTCCTCGACGCACCGATCTTGCGCGGGCCGATCATGATGTACCTCTTCCACCGTATCGAGGAGCGTCTGGACGGCACCCCGGCCATGATCCTGATCGACGAAGGCTGGAAGGCGCTGGACGATGAGGTATTTGCCGCGCGCATCCGCGACTGGATGAAGACGCTCAGAAAGCGTAACGCCATCCTTGGTTTCGGCACGCAAAGCGCCGGTGACGCCCTCGACAGCCGCATCTCCTCGGCGATTATCGAGCAGGCGGCGACGCAGATCTTCATGCCCAATCCGCGTGCCCGTTTCGAAGACTATGGCGAAGGCTTCGGCCTCAGCGCGCACGAGGTCGGGCTGGTGCGCGCCCTGCCGCCGCATTCGCGCGCCTTCCTGGTCAAGCACGGCAACCACTCGGTCGTGGCGCGCCTCGACCTGTCGGGGACGCCGGAAATCCTGACCCTGCTGTCGGGGCGGGAATCGACGGTGCGCAAGCTGGACGAACTGCGCGAAACGCATGGCGACGCGCCGTCGGCGTGGTTCGAAGCCCTCACCGGCACGCCGTGGCCCGGCTTTGGCCAAACGGAGCGTGTATCCGCATGATGCCGCCGCCACCCACCACCTGCCCCGGTATGCCGCTCAGCGGCGATACGGGTATTTCAGGCGCGCTGATGAGCGTGGACTGTCAGATCGGGCGCGTGGTTGAAGACAGCTTCGGGCGTTTGTTCGGCACTGGCGGCTATCTGGGCACGGCCCTGACCATCTGCCTGACCCTCTATATCGCTTTTCTGGCCTTCGGACTGATCACCGGGCGCACGCGCCTGACCCTGACCACCATGACGCCGAAGGTGCTGGCCATTGGTCTGGTCCTGACCTTTGTTACGGCCTGGCCCGCCTATCAGACCGTGGTCTATAACCTGCTGACGCGCGGCCCGGACGAAATTGCCGCTGCGCTGACCGGTTCCAATGAGGGGGCCAGCGCCGCCTTTGCCAAGCGGCTCGACGTGCTGTTCGTGCACTTTGCTGACGCGGCCACCGCGTTTGAACAGACGTCGCAGGCCGCCCCAGCGGCGACCGCGGCCCCCAGTGTACAAAACCCGCAGCCCATCGCCCCGCCCATCCGTAATGGCAAATCGTCGGCCTCGGACATGTTGTGGAGTTCGGGCCTGATCCTGCTGCTGTCCACCGTGGGCGTGCTGGTCCTGTCGCGCCTCATCCTGACGCTTTTGCTGGCCCTGGGGCCGCTGTTCGTCGTCTTTGCCCTGTTTACCCAGACGCGCGGCCTGTTCGAAGGTTGGTTGCGAACGTCAATCGGCTTTGCCTTTATCCCCATGCTGGTGACGCTGGGGGGATCGGCGGCTCTGGCCCTGCTGACCCCCGCCATTCTGGCCATATCCGGCGACCCGATGCAGACGGTCCGCGATATTCAGCCGATCGTTATTTTGTTCATGGGTTCTGTGATTTACGCGGCTTTCCTCATCCTGCTGATGGTGGTGGCCTTCAATATCGTCAAAAACTGGAACCCGCTGCGCGGAGGCGGCGACAGCGCCGCCGACGTACAGGCCGCCGCCGTGACCTCGGCCGCTGTGATCGCCGCTGCCGGAGGCTCGACCCTCATCACGCAGAACAGCCAGTCTGCCGCCGTCGGGGGCCGCAGCTCCAGCCGCGACACGCGGGTGCAGACCGTGACCACCACCCTCTCCGCGACGCCCCAGGCGGGGCAACTGTCCGGCGGCGTGACGCGCCGTCAGGGGCTGGGCCAAAGGTTCCGCGCTGCGCCCGGCTCTGCCGCCCCCGCCTCTTCGTCCGCCAAAACCGCCCCGACCCCGACGCCCCTTTCAAAGGCCCCCGGTTCATGAAGTTCGCCTCTACCCTTTCCCTGCTGATCGCCGTGCCATTGCTCGCCGTCGCGCCCGCTCAGGCGCAGGACAGCCGCATCCGCACCATCACCTATGTCGATGGAGAGGTTATCCGCCTCGATACCTGCGTCAGCTTTCAGACCATGATCACCTTCGCCGACAACGAAAAGATCGAGAATGTCGCCGTGGGTGATGCCGCCCAGTGGCAGGCCACACCTAACAAGCGCGGCAATCTGATGTTCGTGAAGCCGTTTCAACGCGGGGCCTTCACCAATCTGTCGGTCGTCACCAACCGCCGCACCTATGCCTTCGAACTGCGCACCAAGGACGCTGCCGCCTGCAAACGCGGTGAGGTGATCTACGACCTGCGCTTCACCTACCCCAAGGATGAAGAAGAGGCCCGCGAAGCCGCCGAAAAGGCCGCCGCCGCACCGGCGTCCCCGGCCAAGCCCGTCTCCACCCTGCCGGAAAAGCGCAACACCAGCTACACCTATGCCGGGGACCCCTCTCTGGTGCCCATGCGCCTGTTCGATGACGGGCAATCGACCTATCTGATGTGGGGCGAAGGCGTGCCGTTTCCGGCCATCTATGCGGTGCTGGACGGCAAGGAGACTCTGGTCAATTTTGGCTACCGCGAGGGCTTTATCGTCATCGAACAGGTCGGCCCAGCCTTTGTCCTGCGTCGCGGCGACCTGACGGCCACGGTTTATAATGACGCCTATGTGCCGCCGGCGCTCGACGCCCTGTCGCCGCAGCCGCGTCCGGAAACCCTGCGCAAGGCCGATGCGGCCACCACCCCGAAAAAACGAACCGGCTGGTTCGGGCGCAAGGAGGACTGATCATGAAGACCCGTCTGCCCTCCCATGATCCGCAAAGCGATCCGCGCAAAACCCTTGACCGTTCCGACCTTGGCGTTGCCTCGGTCAATGCCCTGCCGCAAGTGGCCTCGAAATCGACGCTGAAAGACAGTCTGGTGCTGGCCGGTGGCATTATGGGCGCGGTGTTTCTGGGTGCGCTCACTCTGGTGTTCATGAACAACAACCGTCAGGCGGCGCAAACCCGGCCGCCGCAGGCGCAACCGGCGCAACCCGCGCCGCAGCCGCCGGGGCAGAATGGCACGGTGGTCGAACTGCCGCCCGTGGCGCTGCCTGAAGGCCCACCGGTGGCCCAGCCGCAACCGCCTCAGGCAGGGGGGGCCGCCCCCGTGGCCGATGCCAATAACGCCCGCGCCAACGCCCTGATCTACGACGTTTCGGCCCCCGACCCCGATCCGGCGGCCAATGCCGCTCAGGCCGCTGCCCCGGCGCAAAAGGCCGAAGGTAATGTAATGGATGGCAATTCGGTTGCCGCCCTGACCAGCCTTGACCCGACACGTCAGGTGCGCGCCACGCGCATTACCACGCCGTCGCGCACCGTATCGCAAGGGACCCTGATCCCGGCGGTGCTGGAAACCGCGCTCAATTCTGACCTGCCCGGCTATACACGCGCGCTGGTGTCGCGTGATGTGCGCAGTTTCGACGGCTCGCGCGTCCTGATCCCGCGGGGCTCGCGTCTGATCGGCTCTTACCGGTCGGGCCTGCAAAGCGGGCAAAACCGCCTGTTCATCACCTGGACGCGCCTGATCCGTCCGGACGGCACGGCCATCGTCCTGACCGACCCTTCAACCGACAATCTGGGTCAGGCGGGTCAGACGGGTGATGTCGATACGCACTTCTTCAAGCGCTTCGGCTCGGCCATGCTGCTGTCGATCATCGGTGGCCTTGCCAATGCGTCCAATGGGGACAGCAACACCATCGTCATCGGCACGGCGCAGGGGGCCAATAACGCCGCCACAGCCGCGCTTCAGGCGGACTCAAAGATCGGCCCGACCGTGCGCGTGGCGCAGGGCACGCCGATTCAGGTCTTCGTTTCCCGCGATCTCGACTTCTCGCTATGACCGAAGCCCTACCGACCGAAGGCGTCTATCTGAAGGCCTATCTGGCCCCCTTCCGGCAGTGGCTTGACCGCGCCGAAGTGACCGAGGTCATGGTCAATCGCCCCGGTGAAGTGTGGGTCGAAATCAGTGGTCAGCCGCATATGCAGCGCTTTGATGCACCCGACATCGACGACGGCCTGCTCAA
Source organism: Asticcacaulis excentricus (assembly GCF_003966695.1). Classification (NCBI taxonomy): domain Bacteria; kingdom Pseudomonadati; phylum Pseudomonadota; class Alphaproteobacteria; order Caulobacterales; family Caulobacteraceae; genus Asticcacaulis; species Asticcacaulis excentricus. The sequence continues at coordinate 703,533 of NZ_AP018827.1, read as the reverse complement.
CCGGCTGGCGGCGCAAATCGCGCGCATCAGCCATCAGGGTATCAACCGCGAAAACCCCATGCTGGCGGCCACCCTGCCGTCGGGTGAGCGTGTGCAGATCGTCGGGCCGCCTGCCACACGCCGCCACTGGGCCATCGCCATCCGCCGCCACCTGATGGTCAACCGGCCGCTGGAGGCCTATGATCGCGGACCCATCCGCGCCCCGGCCTATGGCAATCCGGCCGACGAACAGCGCGCCGCCCGTGCCAATCCGGTCGCCTTCCTCAAACAGGCGGTGACCGAGCGCAAGACCATCCTGATTTCGGGTGGCACCTCTTCGGGCAAGACGACCTTCCTCAACGCGCTCTTGAGCGCTGTGCCCAATGAAGAGCGCGTCATTCTGGTCGAGGACACGCCGGAAATCGCCGTGCATCAGCCCAATGCGCTGGGACTTGTGGCCGTCAAGGGCGAACTGGGCGAAGCCAAGGTGACAGTCAATGACCTGTTGCAGGCGTCGTTGCGCCTGCGCCCGGACCGCATCATCGTCGGCGAAATCCGCGGCGCCGAAGCCGTGACCTTCCTGCGTGCCATCAATACCGGCCACCCCGGCTCCTTCACCACAGTGCACGCCAACACGCCGCAGGGCGCGCTGGAACAGATCGCTCTGATGGTGATGCAGACCGGCATGGCCCTGTCGCGTCCGGAAACCATCGCCTATGCGTCCGGCCTGATCGACGTTGTCGTGCAACTGTCGAAGGCGGGTGGCGAACGCGGCATTTCCGATATTCTGTTACCCCGGAATGCCCTGACGTCATTGTGACAGGGTTGAAATGTTCACATAACAAGATTCGCCTTAATCGGTTGGGATAACCCTTGCAATAGATTGCAGTAAAGGCGAATCGATGACCCACGACAACCCGAACACCCCCTCCTATCACAAGGATGAAGGCAGCCTCCAGGACCTCATTCAGTCGCTTTCACGTCGGCGCGCGATGGCTATGCTGGGGACGGTCGCTTTCGGGTCCAGCTTCACGGCCGCATGTGGTGGCGGTGGTGGTGGTGGGTCAAGCACGACAAGCGTAGCCACATCCTCGTCTTCATCGTCTACGGCCAGTTCATCGTCCAGCAGCAGTTCTGCTTCGAGCAGTTCGTCCTCCGCCAGCGGCACCTGCACAACCTTTTCAAATGAAACTGAGGGACCATATCCCGGCGACGGTTCTAACACCGTTTCTGGCAGTGTCATCAACGCACTGGCCATCTCAGGCATCAATCGTTCAGACATACGCACTTCGGTGGGATCAGCCTCAGGTACGGCACCGGGTCTGCCCCTGACCCTGACCATATCGCTGGTCAACTCAGGCAGCGGATGTACTCCCCTTGCCGGTTATGTGGTTTACATCTGGCACTGCACCCGCGACGGGCTTTATTCGCTCTATTCCTCGACCATAACCGCTCAGAACTATCTGCGCGGGATACAGGTGAGCGACTCAAACGGTAAGGTCACCTTTACCACCATCTTCCCCGGTTGTTATACTGGGCGGATGCCGCATATCCACGTTGAGGTCTACCCCAGCCTGGCTGCCGCCACCAGCTATGCCAACAAGATAAAGACAACGCAATTCGCGCTGGATCGGACGGTCTGCTCTACGGTTTACAGCACGGTCTCAGGATACAGTGCCTCGACGACGGCCCTGAACGGCATCACGTTTGCTACGGACAATGTCTTCAGTGACCTGTCATCATCGCAACTGGCTGCGCAAACCATCAGCCTTAGCGGTGACACTACCAACGGTTATACCGGCACCATCACGCTGGGGATCACGATCTGACCCCTATCCCATAAGGGTTTTTAGGACTACATAGGGCGTGCGCCAGTCTATGGCGCGCGCCATAAGCCACGCATCATTATAATAGGTGTCGGCGTAGCGCTCACCCCCATCGCAAAGAATGGTGACGATAGAGCCCGTTTCGCCCTTCTGCGCCATCTCCTGCATCAGACGGACACAGGCCCACAGATTGGTGCCGGTCGAGCCGCCGACGCGCCGGCCCAGACGCTCCGACAACAGACGCACGGCGGCGATCGACTGGGCGTCTGTCACCACCTCCATGCGGTCGATCAGCGACGGGATAAAGCTCGGCTCGACACGCGGGCGTCCGATCCCTTCGATGCACGAACCGCAACGGTCGATCATTCGAACGCTGCGGTCGTGATAGTGGCGATGGAAGACTGAGCCTTCGGGGTCTGCCACACACAAGCGCGTCGGCAGGCGGCGATAGCGGATATAGCGCCCCAGGGTCGCAGACGTGCCGCCGGTTCCGGCCCCGGTCACCAGCCAGCTCGGCACCGGATAGGGTTCGGCGGTCATCTGGCTGAACAGGCTTTCGGCGATATTGTTATTACCGCGCCAGTCGGTGGCGCGTTCGGCATAGGTGAACTGATCGAGATAGTGGCCGCCGGTTTCCTCGGCCAGACGTTGCGCCTCGGCATAGACGGCATTGGGGTCATCGACGCCGTGCACCTCGCCACCCTGAAAGTGAATGGCGTCGATCTTGGCCTGCGCCACCGACTTCGGCACCACGGCGATAAAGCGCAGCCCCAACAGGCGCGCGAAATAGGCCTCGGAGACAGCGGTCGAACCCGACGAGGACTCGATCAGGGTGGTTTGCGGCCCGATCCACTCATTGCACAGGGCATAGAGGATCAGCGAGCGCGCCAGCCGATGTTTCAGGCTGCCGGTCGGGTGCGACGACTCGTCCTTGAAATAGAGCTGCACGCCCGGAAACGCCGCCACCTCATGATGGATCAAGTGCGTGTCGGAGGAACGGTTGAAATCCGCCTCGATGCGGCGCACCGCCTCAATCAGCCAGTCGCGCGGCACCTGTGTCATCCTGCTCATCCCGTTACTCCTGAAACCGGCACAAAGCGCGTGCGGGGTCAGGAGTCAAGAGCCACCTGCCTTATACCAACGGCCGAAGATGCTGACCGCATCCGGCCATTGAAGAAACGAGACTGTCTCATATGTGTCAGTGACATGAGACAGTCTCGAATGGAATACCAAGAGTCATTTTCAATGACCCTTGGTATTACGGCTTGAGCAGGTCCAGTGCTGCCGCCGTCATGGCCGACGCGCCGGTGACAATGGTCGCCTCCGGGTCGATCTTGAACAAGGCCGAGTGGTGCGAAGCCACCGCCGGGCCGCCAGCTTTCGCCGCATCTAGCGCCGCCTGAGGCGTGCCACCGACGGCGAAATAATAGCCTGGCACCTTGAGGTCTGGTTGAACGAAATAGGCGAAGTCCTCCGCCCCCATGCCCATCTGCTGGAATGGCACGACCGTGTTCGGCCCCAGAGCCGCGGCAATCGCTCCGTTCAGACGGCGTGCCAGTGCCGTGTCATTGATGGTCGTGGGGGTGCCTTCGACGACATTGACCTCCGGCAGCTTGTCGTCGGGCAGGCCGTTAACCCGGCCCATATTGACCGCCACACGCTTGACGCCATCCACCAGTTGCGCGCGTGTCACTTCGTCATTGGCGCGTACCGTCACCTGAAGCTCAGCCGCATCGGAAATGATGTTGTGTTTGCTGCCCGCGTGGAAGGCCCCGACCGTGATCACGCCGGGGCTCAGCGGCGGGCGTTCGCGGCTGATCAGCCCTTGCAGGGCGATAACGATCTGGCTGCCGATATAGACCGGGTCCTTGCCCTGATGCGGCGACGCACCGTGCGCGCCGACGCCATGCACGTGGATGTCGATGGAGTCAGACGAGGAATACTGGATGTTTTCCGAAGCGGCCACCTTGCCCGTCGGCATTTGCGAATTGACGTGGAAGGCCAGCGCATAATCGGGCTTGGGGAAGCGGGTATAGAGCCCGTCCTTCAGCATGGCCTTGGCCCCCATGGCCCGCTCCTCACCCGGCTGGATGACAATGACCAGCGTGCCCTTCCATTGCGACTTGAGCCGCTGAAGCTGACGCACCGTGGCTACCATGGCCGTGATGTGCGTGTCGTGACCGCAGGCGTGCATGACGGGGTATTCAACGCCGTCCATGCCGACCTGCTTCGCGGTCGAAGCGTTGGCAAGGCCCGACGCTTCCTTGACCGGCAGGCCATCCATATCGGCGCGCAGCATGACGACCGGGCCGGGACCATTACGGATCACCGCCACCACGCCCGTGCCCCCGACCTTTTCCGTTACCTCGGCCCCGGTGGCGCGCAATTCCTTGGCCATGCGCGCGGCGGTCTTGCTCTCCAGCATCGACAGTTCGGGGTTACGGTGGAACCAGTCCCACATAGCCCCCAGATCCTTCTGATAGTCGGCGCGGATCGCGGCAACATAGTCCGGCTCTGCCAGAGCGGGCATCGAGAGCCCCATAAGGGCAGCGGTCATCACGGGTAACAGGCGGCGCATGGACATCCCCACAGAACAATAGACAAAGTAGGCGGTGCGCCGCGCGCCTTGTCAAGGGCAGGCGCAGACGAGAAAAAGGCCCGGGGCACCACTCCCGGGCCTTTTCGGCGACGCGGCGGCGTCACATCAACACCGCGTCACCCCGAAGCCATCGCTGATAAAGGGGATAGATCAGGCGACGGCGTTCAAGCTTTTAACCTCTTTGGTGGTCAGCAGATCGGTACGGCTCCAGTCACCGAGGTCCAGCATCTCCGGCACCGCCTGACGCTGCTTCAGCCAGTCGAGCAGGCCCTTTATGTCCGCCAGCCGCGCCGCTTCGGCCCCCAGCGCGGTGCTCTCGGGAATAAGGTCCCCATAGGCCCGCACGGCATCGTCGGCCTCGACCTTGCCCTCTTCGGCAATGTGCGACAGGGCCTGTTTCGGGAAGCTGCGCGCCCAGTCGGCGGCCCCGGCCAGAGCCTGAACCAGACGCGACACAATCGCCTCATTGGCCTCCAGAAACGGGTAGTCGATGGTCAGGGTGCGCAGTTCGACCAGCCTCTTGAGCCGGGAATCGCTGCGGATATCCGCCGCCTCAAACGCATGGACAATTTTTAAACCCGCCGTGCGCGCCAGCTCGATCCCCTTGGCCCCGAACAGGAGACCGGCATCGGCCTGACCGCTCATAACCGCCTCTATTTCACGCCGCGCAATATCGCCAAAGGGCGTAGACGGGTGCCCGGCGACGATATTGAAGAAGGTCACCTCGGCCGGTTTCAGACCGCTGACGTCCAGAATACTTTCCCAGGCGCGCAGTGAGCGCACCCGCGCCGGCGAAAAGCCGCCCGCTTCGCGCGGCAGGGCCAGCGTGCGCCCTTTGAGGTGGGCAAGGTCGCTAATGGATGACCGCGCGGGCGCCACAACCAGCACCGTATGCCAGGTGTGCCCGATGGCCAGAAGCCGCGAGCGCTCATTGACACCATAAGACCACAAGGCGGTGGCCGCATCGCCCTCGCGAACCAGATTGGCCAGAGAATGATCGAGATAGCCCTGCCGTACCGACGGCAACGAGGTTTCGCGCACCGAGACAAAATTAACCGGATCGCGTCGAAATTCCCGCTGCAACACGCCGCGATGCGCCAAAAGGCCCATGGCCGTCAGGGTCGGGCAACGCGCATACCACACCAGTTGCGACGGCATCTGAGACGATGCCGAAGGCGGAACAGTGAGCGAGGCAGACGGCCTGACGGACATGGGAAGTCACCTTCGTTGGACAGTGCGCAAGGCCGCACCGCGGGAGGCAGGATACGCCGGAAGCGCCCTTTATTCCTACTTAAATGATTTTATTTTGTCCAAACCGTTTTCGTGTTTTAAGTGTGATAATTTCTTAATCGACAAATCAGAAAAGGTGATGAAGAGGGAAGCCCATCCTTATCGCCAACTCAATTGATTTTAATTTTGGATTGTTTTGTTTAAACCACAGATCACACAGATTTCACAGAAAGGCGCTAAGCACCTGTGCTGGTGGCACCAACACGGAAAATCTGTGTGATCTGTGTGATCTGTGGTTTCTGAAGCGGAACGACTCCATCAAAGGTCATTCCGCTCTGACTCAGTGTCCGGCCGCCTGCCCGGCCAGCATATTGCCGATGCCGATGATCACGGTCGAGCCGACCAGCAGCGCGATACCGCCCCAGACCAGCGCCTTGGTTTTGGCCGAAGTCCCGGCCCATTCTTTCAGCGCGAAACCCCACAGGGTCGAAAACAGGATGATCGAGGCCATGTGCAGCGTCCACGACGAGAAGCCGTATTCGCCCATCTGGCTTTCACCCATGGTGTAGAAGAAGAACTGGAAATACCACAGCGTGCCGCCCAGTGCCGCCAGCAGATAGTTGATCAGCAGGGGAATCTTGCCCTTGTCTTCCGCAGCGGTGCGCGGCTTGCCCACCCATTCGGAAGCCGATTTATTCTTGAGGATCAGATAGCCGGACCATACGAGATTGGTGGTCAAACCGCCCAGCAAAACCATGCACAGGACCGGCAGACCGACCCACAGCGGCCCGGTTCCGGCGGCGGCTGAGGCTTCGCGCACAGGTGCCCCGGCGGCTAGGCCAAAGGCAAAGCACGACGACATGATGCCGCAAAAGACCGCCACGAGCAGGCCCTTGGTCAGGTTGAATTCTTTCAGGCTTTCAGAGACTTCGGTGACTTCCTTCTCTTTGGCGTGACCGGCGCGCGCCACCAGAATGATACCGCCCAACACCACCAGAACACCGAACAGGGTCACCTGCCCACTCAGCGTCTGGATCAGGCCGATGATCTTGCCGGTGAAGATGGGTTCGCCCAACGTGCCAATTACCGTGGTCAGGCCCAGAGCCACCGCCATGCCGAGGCTCAGGCCCAGATAGCGCATGGTCAGGCCGAAGGTCAGGCCGCCAAAGCCCCACAACAGGCCCCAGAAGACGCACCAGAACCACGTGGTCGGGGACGCCCCACCCAGCACGCCAAACAGGTCAGACGTCTGAAAATAGGCAAATATCCACGGCGCGATCAGCCACGAAAAAATGCCGCCAGTCAGCCAGAATATCTCCCACGACCACAGTCTGATCTTTTTATAGGGCACGTAGAAGGAGGCCGAGGCGAGACCGCCCAGCCAGTGAAAAAAGACGCCGATCAGCGGGTTGGGAGTCATAGGCGGACGCTTCCTTATGATTGATTTTGTCCGCTTATGCTAACTTCATGTCCCGATATACGCAATGCCGTTCTAAAATTTTCGTCAGACGCGCTCAGACCGCCGTTTTCAGTCCACCATAGTGGGCGCTTAACACCGAATGATAGGCGCTCAGCACGCCCTCAACATCTACGTCACGGCAGACGGCCTGCACCGGCAGATCGTCCCACGGCCCCGGCGGGAAGCTGCGGCCCTCTTCTTTCAGTATGGTCTGACCGATGGCGATCCCGTCCGTCACGGCGCGAATCGTGCCGCGCGCATAGCCGAACAGGTGTGGTTCAAACACAGCAATGGCGGCGGCCACATCGTGCATGGCGCAGCCGGCAAAGCCGTCGCGTTCGGTATAGAGCTTTTCATAGCCGCGCGAGATGTCGAACAGGAACTGCCCCGTTTCACCCGCCGTGCGGCCCAGCTCACGCGCCGCTGCGGTGGACAGGATACATTGGGTGGTGACATCCAGACCGACAGCACGCAAAGGCCAGTTGGCCGTCAGGACCTTGTCCGCCGCGTGCGGGTCATTGATGATATTGGCTTCGGCCACGGGCGAGACATTGCCGCGACGCGGGCCCCAGCCGAAGGCACCGCCCATGATCACCACCTCCTTGACCAGACCGGTGATTTCCGGATCAAGGTCAAGCGCCAGCGCCAAATTGGTCAGTGGCCCGACGGCCAGCAGCGTCACTTCGCCCGGAAATTCGCGGATCAGCTCGACGATGCGTTGCGGCGCAAAGGTCGCCTGCGGTTCGGCGTTAAATCCCTCCAGCGCGCCAATATCGCCCAGACCATCATAGCCATGCACGTGCGGCGCAGGCGTCGGCGCTGGCAGGACCAGCGGCGTATGCGCCCCGCGATAGACCGGCACCTCGATGCCGAAACGCTGCGTCAGATAGAGGGCATTGCGCGTGGTGATTTCCACCCCGCCATTGCCGAACACGGTCGTCAGCGCCAGCAATTCAGCCTGCGGCTGCGCCCCCAGATAGGCCAGCGCCATGGCGTCGTCGATGCCCGGATCGGTGTCGAAAATAATCTTCATCTTACTCATTTCGAAGGGTCTGCGCTCGTGTGGGTATAGGTGCACAGGTCGGACTGCACCTGAAGGCACATGACGGTGCGGGTCGCATCCGACACGGCATCAGCGGCGCTGAGGCGCGCCTTATCCTTATGCAGCGCCTCGACCTTGGGCAGGACGCCGGTGTAGCGATAGATATAGAGGGGTGTTTTGGTGACCTTGGCCGCGCGCACCATATTGTCGATATTGCGCTGGCTATCATCGACAAAATAGACGGCATCGAACTTACCCAGGCTGCCCATCAGCAGCAGGAGCATAATGCCCTTGTCCTGACCGGCGACCATCATGACACCGTCCTGAACCGTCACATCCTTATAGGCGGTGTTGCTCAGCGTGACCTTCAGCGCCGCGCCCGCTGCGCGGATTTCACTGTCGCGCAGACGCCCCCGCCGGGTGCACAGGGGTTTGGCGCAATCGGGCGCTTTCGACAGGTCATAACCCGCCCTTGACAGGGCGCGTTCGGTCTGCCCGCGCAGGTTCGGGTCACGCGCCGTCAGGGCATAGACGGGAATCCCGGCGTCCTGAAGCCCGGCCAGCACCGCCGGACCATCGGCCTGAGTCGGCACCATGTTCGTCACCTGATACCACAGGGCCTGTTCGTAAAAGATCGGCTCGTAATCCGGTGTCTGACCCGCCGGGGTGCGCGCCTTTATGGCGGCCATGCGCTCCGAAAGCCAGGCCTCGGACCCCAGGTCCTGCGGCACGGTCAGGATGGTGTCGTCGATATCGACCACGAACAGCACGCGTTTTTTTGCGGCTTGATCGGCCAGCGCCAGATCGGCAGCGCTACGCAGGTCAGAGGTCGTATAGAAGCCTTCTGCCGGTACGGGCGGATGCTCAGCCGCCGCAAAGGCCTGACCCGAAAGGGCGGTGGTGCTGAGGGCCAAAGCGGCCAGCGCAGCCGCAAGAGTTGGGAAACGCATGGGATTTCCTGAAAATGAGTAGCCGGAGCGCCCTGCCCTGACTTGGCAAAACGCGCGGATCAGGCTTAGATCAGTGCCTTGTTTGTCGCAAGGCCAACTGTCTACAGACATCGTCTATAGACCGATTTGTGAAACGTTTAATTACCTGCCTCGCTGCCGGTGTCAACCAAAGGGATTTTCGTGAGCGCCTCCATTCTCGTCCTCGGCTCAATCAATGTGGACTTCTTTATCCGGGTTGATGCCCTGCCCAAACCTAATGAGACGATCATGGGCCACGATACGGCGGTGGCCATGGGCGGCAAGGGGCTCAATCAGGCGGTGGCAACGGCGCAGGCCGGTGTCAAAACGCGCATGGTCGGCGCGGTGGGCGATGACAATTTCGGCGGCATGGCGCGCGATTTCCTCAAAAAACGCGGCGTGGATGACGCCTCTGTGGTGGTGCTGGACGGTGTCGGCACCGGCATGGCCAATATTCTTGTCGCGCCCGATGGTCAGAACATGATCGTCGTCTCCTCTGCGGCCAATGCCCGCCTGACGCCCGCCCATGCGGAGGCCGCCGAGGCGCTGATCACTTCGGCCGGGGCGCTGGTTGTGCAGCTTGAAACGCCGCTCGATACGCTGAAGGCCGCGCTGGAAATCGCCACGGCGAACGGCGTCAAGACCATTCTCAACCCGGCCCCGGTCGATAGCGGCGTCTTTGACCTCCTGCCCCTGTGCGAGGTGGTGACGCCCAATGAAACCGAACTGGCCAAACTGACCGGCATAGACGGACAGGACGATGACTCGCTGATCCGTGCCATGCAGACCCTGCGCGCGCATGGGGCGGAAACCGTCATCACGACGCTGGGAGCCAATGGCTGCGCCGGCCTGATTGACGGTGAACTGGTGCGCCTGCCGGCCTTCAAGGTTGAAGCGGTGGATGCGGTGGGCGCGGGTGACGTGTTCAATGGTGCACTGGCGGCGCGACTGGTTCTGGGCGACGACTACGTGTCGGCCATGCGCTACGCCTCGGCGGCGTCGGCTATTTCGGTCACGCGCCGCTCGGCCGACGCCGCCCCGACGGCGGCGGAGGTAGAGGCGTTTCTGCGCGAGCGGGGTTAGTATCTATTTTATCAGATAGGACTCATGAAACGCCAGGCGGGTCGCGGTCCGTCGCGGATAGCCACCGACGTCGGTTTCCCTGTCGATAATGCGCCCCTTGCCCGCCTGCGCCTCCGCAATAATGCGGGCGTCGATCGGATCGCGCGCCCACGGTCGTGCGCCGACGCGGCGATAGACATGGCTTTCGATGTCGGCGGCGGGCCGTAAGGTTAAGCCCTGCGGCCACAGGCTTTCCCTGGGCACAGCGCGAATCCACGCCTTGGGGCGATAGGGGGCAGTGTCTTCATAGCCATCCGACCGCGCCTGATAGTAGGCGATCATCGGGGCCGGGCGGCCATCGGCATAGGTGGCGATATTGTCGGCGGCGTGCAGATCGAGGTCACCGGCCCCGCCGAATTTCAGCAAACCCAGATTGGACCGCGTATTGAACCCGCCGCGCATCACATTGCCGCGCAGCAGAAGCTTACCGGCGATGGGGGTGCGTCCCTTCCACTGGTCTTCGACCAGCGTATATTGCGCGCAGGCCGAGCCCGGATTGACGAAGACATTGTTGACCACAACCGCCTGCGCTCCGCCCTTGATCAGCGGATGACGCTCATTGTTGTGGGCATAGAGATTGCCCATCAACAGCGCCCCCGTCACATTGTCATGCAGCAGCGACCCCATCGAATGCGGCCCTTTGGCGTGGCTGGCGTGATGAAGACTTTCGCCGATCAGATTGTTTCTGAACACAATAGTATGTGACGTGTTGCGTCGCCAATCGTCCGGTGTTGCGCCCTCAAAGCGCGGTCCGGAGGCCGACAGGGCCTCATCCACCGCCCAGGTAAAGCTGCACTGTTCGATCAGGACGTCGTGCGCCGCCGTGCAGGACAGGCCATCCGGCTCAAAGCCTGAGCGCTCCGGCATACCGGCGGTGCCGGGACGCACGGCGATGTGCCGGATGACCACGTGATGGCTCTGCACGCTGATCCCGCCCCGGATCAGGGTAATCCCCGGCGCCGGTGCAGTCTCTCCGGCCAGGGTGAGGTACGGCTCGCGAATGACCAGAGTGGTTTTATTGAGGTCGATGACACCACCAACCTCAAACACCACAAGACGCGGACCTTTGGCGTCAAGCGCCGCCTTCAATGATCCGGGGCCTTCGGGATCAAGAGTCGTCACCCGGATCAGCGCAGGCCTTTGCGCGCCGTGCACGGGAGAGGCTGCGGCGCTGATCAGGCCGCTCAGAATCGCCCGGCGATGAAGGCGGTGTGGCATTGTGTTTTCCCTGTTTCGTTTTTTCCTCGCCGTCTTTGGCCGGAGTTCACGACATTCTACGGTGAGGGTAACCGGTTTCCGTTGCCTGCGGCAGCCTCAAACTGTGGGTGATTCCAAAAACGCAAACGGTGTTTATAAAATCGATTGCAGTTATCTCAATTTTGACACGAAGCGCGCGCATTCCGCCCCGGTATCCCCTTTCGGGAAATGCGACCCCACTTTTTGAAGCGTGCGTAAGATGAAAACACCGGTCTTTTATGATCCGTCAGGCAAGCGCAACAAGGCCACGCTGATGGGCGTGATTGCGCTGGCGGCGGCCGCTACCCTGTTGTTTCTGGGTCTGATCCTGTCGGTCCTGTTTGTGCCGGTGCCGCGTCAACTCGACCTACATATGGAGGTCTCACATGCGTCGCGCTGGACCTTCCAGACCCACGATGCGCGCCATCCGCACCGCTTTCGCAATCTGACCCGTCACGCGGATACGCCGCAGAAAATCATCGGCTTTTACGTGCCTTGGGACGATGGCAGCCGCGCCGCTTTTGAGTCCCACGCCAGCGACATGGACGTGGTGATCGGGGCCTTTGCCAGCGTCTCCGGCCCGCAAAACACCTATAGCTATCAGCCGGATGTGCGTTTTCATAAGGTGTTGGCGGCCGCCAAAAAGCCGCCCGTCCTGCTGACCATGGTGCAGAACACCTCGCTCAAGGGCTTTGAACGCGAAAACACGCATCGCCTGCTGACCAATGTCGCCGCCCGGACGCAACTGCTGGCGCAGATCGAAGACACGCTGAGACAGGAAAAATCAAGCGGTGTTGTTTTCGACTTTGAAAATCTGGAACCCGCCGCCCTCAAACCCTATCTCGCCTTCCTGAAAGAGGCGCGCGCGCGTCTGGGGGCCAGGGGATATTCCGTCACCGCCACCGTGCCTGTCGATGACCCCGACTGGAACCTGTCGGCCTTTGCGCAGGTGACCGACAAGCTGTTCCTGATGGTCTATGATCAGCATTCTATGGTCGATAAGGCGGGCCCGATCGCCGCGCAGGACTGGTTCGAGGGGCGTCTGGCGGCGGCCATGAAGGCCGTCCCGGCGGATAAGGCCATCGTCTGTATCGGCAACTACGCCTATGACTGGTCAAAATTCGGCACCACAGTCCTGACGGTGGGGGATGCCTGGCTGATCGCCCACGATTCCGAAGCCCCCGTCGCCTTCGACCGCGCGACCGGCAACAGCGGCTTTGCCTATCAGGAAAACGGCGTCAATCACGAAGTGTGGATGCTCGATGCCGTCAGCGCGTGGAATCAACTGCTGGCCGTTCACGCCACCGATGCCTATGGCGTGGCGCTGTGGCGTCTGGGCTCCGAAGACCCCGGCATCTGGCAGGATTTTGCGCATTTTCAGGGCCAGACCACGCCTGATCTGACGACGCTGAAACCGGCGGGCAATGTCGATGTCGAAGGCGCGGGTGAAATCCTGCGCATCAGCGCCACGCCAACCTTCGGGCACCGCACAGTCCAGTTTGACGCCCAGCGCATGGCGCAAAATCAGGTCTATCAGACCCTGCCCACCCCTTATGTGGTGCGCCGTACCGGTTTCAAACCCGGTTATATCGCCCTCACCTTCGACGATGGTCCCGATCCGAAGTGGACGCCCAAGGTGCTGCAAATCCTGAAGGCCGAACACGTCCCGGCGACCTTCTTCGTGATTGGGGAAAAGGCGCTGGGTCACCCCTTCCTTCTGAAGACCATGCTGGCTGAGGGGAATGAGTTGGGCAACCACACCTATACCCACCCCAACATGGCCAATATCCCCGCCGAATGGGCGAAGGTAGAGCTGAACTCGACGCAGCGCGTGGTCGAAGCCTATACGGGGCGTTCCCTGCGCTGGCTGCGCGCCCCCTATTTCGGGGATGCGGAACCCACGACCGAAAACGAGCTGGCCCCCGCCCTGCTGGGGCAGCAGATGGGCTATACCAGCGTCGGTTTGCACGTTGATTCCGAAGACTGGCAAAAGCCGGGCGTGCAGGCCATCATCGACAATGTCCTGAAAGGCGTCGCTGACGGGGCCGCCAGTGCCGCGTCCGAGGCCTGCAAAGAAGACGTCAACAACTGCCGCTCAGGTCAGATCGTGCTGATGCACGATTCCGGCGGTGATCGTCAGCAGACCATCGACGCCCTGCCGCACATCATCCGGACCCTGAAGGCGCAAGGCTATCAGTTCACGACCGTGAGCGGTCTGACCGACCTGCCGGCGGCGCAGGCCATGCCCGCCCTGTCAGGCAGTGATCTGGCCGCCGTGCGCTTCGATGTCGGCGTGTTCATGCTGCTGGCCTGGGGGGCGATTGGCCTGCAATGGCTGTTTATCGCCGCCATTGTGCTGGGGGTTTTGCGCGCCATCATCCTCAGCGTTATGGCCATCTGGGCCGACTATAGCGGCCATATGGACCCGCCAGCCGAAACCGATGACGGACGTATCGCCGACTTTGTCCATGCGCGGCAGGTCAGCGTCATCATCCCCGCCTTTAACGAAGCCCGCGTCATCGAGGCCTCGGTGCGCCGCGTTTTGACCAGCGTCGATGTCGATATCGAGGTGGTGGTGGTCGATGACGGCTCAAAAGATGAGACCAGCGCCATCGTGACGCGCGCCTTTGCAGACGAACCGCGCGTCACCCTGATCACTCAGGCCAATGCCGGCAAGGCGACCGCCGTTAACAACGGTATCGCCAGAGCCAAAGGCGAAATCATTATTGCACTCGATGCCGATACACAGTTCGAACCGGAAACCATTGCGCGACTGGTGCGCTGGTTCATCCGGCCCGAGATCGGCGCGGTGGCGGGTAATGCCAAGGTCGGTAACCGCTTTAACTTCGTCACCCGCTGGCAGGGCGTGGAGTATGTGACGGCGCAGAATCTGGAACGTTCCGCACTGGCCACCTTCGGCGCCATGATGGTGGTGCCCGGCGCGGTCGGGGCGTGGCGACGTTCGGCGCTCGAAGAGGTCGGCGGCTATCCGCACGACACGCTGGCTGAGGATCAGGATCTGACCATTGCCATTCAGCGGCGCGGCTGGGCCGTGGCCTATGATCAGGACGCCGTGGCGTGGACCGAAGCGCCCGAAAGCTTCGCCGCCCTGATCAAACAACGCTACCGATGGGCCTTCGGCACGCTGCAATGCCTGTGGAAGCACCGCCGCATCCTCAAAGAGGGCAAGCCCAAGGGGCTGGCGCGTATCGGCCTGCCGCAGGCGTGGATTTTCCAGATAGGCTTTTCGGTGATTTCCCCGCTGATTGATTTGGCCCTGCTGATCAATATTGCCGCCACCGCCTGGACGATCAGCCAGCACGGACTGAACCAGACCGATGGCACGCTGGAGCGTATGCTGATCTACTGGACGGTGTTTGCGGCCATCGACGCCCTGTGCGGCTGGATCGCCTACATGCTGGAGCCGCGCGAAAAGCGCTACCCCGTCTTCTGGCTACTGTCGCAACGCTTCGTCTATCGTCAGATCATGTACTATGTGGTGCTGAAGGCGCTGGCCTCGGCCGGGCGCGGGCTGGCGGTCGGTTGGGGCAAGCTGGAGCGCAGCGGGCGCGTCGCCCCGGCGTCAACCCCGCAGCCTTAAATCGCCCTCAGTTGCGGCGGCTGTCCGACGCAGGGCAGGACTGTTGGCAGGTCACGTCCGACGGCCGCGCTGACCGGCAGGCCGTGGCCGCGTTGCGCCATCAGCTCCATCAGATGGCGGGCCGCCGCATAAAGGTCGACTGAGGGTTCCGCTCCCAGTACAAACCGCGCCTGAGCGGTAAAGCGGTCCACCTCTTGCGTCTGAGCGTGGGTGAGCAGGCTCAGAAGCATCTCCTCGTCACGGGTCAGGGCGATCAGGCCCGGACGCCCGATCTCCAGCCGCCGCCGACCTTTAGCCAAGGCTAAAAGCCAGCTGTGAAAGGCTTTCAGCCCTTCGGACGGCTCCGGACCAAAGGCGTGCGCGAACTCACGCTGCAACAGACGACACTGAGGCGAGCAGGCCACCGAGGTGCGCAACGCCCAGGTCAGAAAGTGCTCGGCATAGCGCAACTGACGAAGATCACGCCCCCTGTCTGAAGCCACCTGTGCCATGAGAAAACCGCCTCCTGTACGGATTAACAATTGCGAATAATTCTCATTAGCATTATTGAGAACGAGTCGCAAATTGAAATCTCTATGGGAGTAAGACCGATGAACCCGCGTCTCGAAGACCTGTTGTCCGAACCCATCGTGCAGTTATTGATGGCGCGGGACGGCGTGTCGCCCGATGGGTTGAGAGGCCTTATGCGACGGGTGGCCTTGCGGCGGTCAGGCGCTCCAGACACGCCTGCAACTCATCCGGCCTGAAAGGCTTGGAGAGGTACGCATCCATCCCGGCCAGCAAACAGGCCTCGCGGTCGCCACTGAGGGCGTGCGCGGTCAGGGCCACAATGGGCACGGCCGCGCGCCCGGTTTCGCGCTCCAGCGCCCGGATGCGGCGGGTCGCCTCGTAGCCATCCATCTCCGGCATCTGAAGGTCCATCAGGATCAGGCCGTAACGCCCGGCCTGATAAGCCTCAATCGCTTCGCGGCCATTTTCGGCGCGGTCGTGGGCATAGCCCATCTGTTCAAGGAACAGGCTGGCCACCAGCGCGTTGGCGGGATTATCTTCCACCACAAGAATGCGGATCGGCCCCTCACCTGTCTGCGTCAGTGGCGACAGGTTCAACGGAGAGGCCGGGTAGGGTTTGGCCATGCGGATGACTTCAAAGCGTTTTTCAGGGTGCAGACTGACCATTGAAAGCCAGTCCGCCCAAAGTGATCACGCCCCTGATAAGTATTCCATTCGGAGCGACTCAGCCATGTTTCGCCTTCCAGGTGACATAGGCCTTGAGCGCGCTTTGCGGGCCGCTGCCAAACCACGAATAGCCGCGGCGGCGTTCCGGCTCCACATCATTAATCGTATCGTGCAGGGTCTTGGTACGGTTACCGAAGATGGGCTTCATCGTTTTGAGATCGTAATAGCGCGCCCAGATCGGTCCGGCGCCCGGCTTATCGACCAGCAGACGGTCCTTGCCATCCGGCGTCTTCTCAAAGGCCTTGCCTTCGATCTTTGTGGCCTCCAGTGTCGCGACCCCGGCCACAATCGCCGCCTTCATCTCAGCCGACGGGTTGGGCTGCTTCATCAGATAGACCAGCAGTGATCCGCTTTCCGACGAACTCAACGATGGCATCTCGTAATTGCGCGCCGATGAGGGCGTCAGGGTCAGGGCATCGTATTGCTGCGCCCACATGGTCAGTTTACCGTCGATCACCACCTGCGATTTGAGGAAGACGGCCAAGGCACGTTGTTCCGCCGCCAGCAGGCGCGTGCGCAGGTCGGCCGGCAGGAAGCCAAAGCCCGTCTCGCCACGTCCGGCATCGCCCACCAGACGCGATACCGAGATCATGGCGTTATCATTCAGCGTCATGGCATCGTGATAGCCCCCCATCAGCGGCCACACCTGCGGCCAGCCGCCATTCGGGAACTGCGCATTGAGAAGATAGGTCAGACCACGGATCGCGGCGTCACGATAGCGCATGTCCTGTGTGGCGTTAAAGGCCAGCGCCAGAAACCGCGTCTCGCTTATCGTGGCCCCGTTGTCGATGGTCCCGACATAGCTCCAGCCCGGAACGGTCGGCGCGTCGAAATCACCGGCAGGCTTGGTTTGAAGGCTATTCCCGGCGACAAAATGCTGCCCCTTCGCGCGCGGCTCGCTGTCGTGCGGCTGGTTCTTGCCCCAGCCGCCGGCGGGCGTCTGGAAACTGACGATATTGTCGGCGACCTTGCGGCCTTCTGCCGAGGCATACCATTCAACAGGTTTATCGAGCGGCATGGTCTTTTCACCGTCGCCGGTTTTGGGGTCCGCCGGGATTATGCTCAGCCCCTTGCGCTCGGCCATCAAAGCGGCCTGATCGGCGGCCAGTTGCGCCTGCGATCGCGTCAGATAGTCAAGCCACGCCGCCTGCTCCGCCGCGGGCGCGATGGCCTTGATGCGCTCAGGGTTGAGCGGTGGAAACGGCGTATTGACGCCAATCTGCGCCGCCTGCGCCAGAAGAGGCGCGGCAAAAGGCAAGGTGACAAGGCTGGTGAGCAAGGTACGGCGGTGCATGGCATTTCCCCGGAGATATTAGAATTATGTCTGTTCTGGTTGGGCCTATATGATACCGGTGTCAAACGTGTGGCAAGCCGGAATCCGTCGCTCTGTGCAAGCTTGATTTTACTCAGACAAATGACGGACTATAGTCCAAGAAAACACAACAGGAGTGAGTCATGCAGGGATGGACGCGACGCGGCATAACGGCCGCAGGACTGGGGATGGCTGTGGGCGCGACCGCCGCCGGGGCCGTGACGCCTGAGGCTATACCCGCGACCCCCTTCCCGCTGTCGCAGGTGCGGCTTAAGCCGTCGATCTTCCTGACCTCCATCGAGGCCAACCAGCGCTATCTTCTGTCGCTGTCACCTGACCGCTTTCTGCACAATTTCCGCAAAGGCGCCGGGATGGAACCCAGGGGCCAGGTCTATGGCGGCTGGGAAGCGCGCGGCATTGCGGGCCATAGCCTCGGCCACTACCTGTCCGCCGTATCGCTGATGTACGCGCAGACGGGCAAACCCGAATTTCGTGACCTCGCCGCCTATGTGCTGAGCGAACTGAAGACCATTCAGGCCAAACACGGCGACGGCTATGCGGGCGGCACGACCGTGGGTCGCAACGGTCAGGAAGTGGACGGCAAGATCATCTATGAGGAACTGCGTAAAGGCGACATCCGCACCTCCGGATTTGATCTGAACGGCGGCTGGGTGCCGCTTTACACCTATCACAAGGTGTTTGCCGGGACGCTCGACGCGCATCAGCACGCCGGATTGACCGATGGCCTGAGCGTCGCCACGGGGCTGGGCGACTATCTGGGGACCATTCTCGAAGGCCTGAGCGACGCGCAGATCCAGGAAATCCTGCGCGCCGAACATGGCGGCCTGACCGAGTCCTATGCCGAACTCTATGCGCGAACGCAGAATCCGCGCTGGCTCACCCTGTCGCAGCGTCTGCGTCACCGCGCCATTGTCGATCCGCTGGCCGCCGGGCGCGACGAACTGGCCGGAAAGCACGCCAATACGCAGATCCCTAAGATCGTCGGCTCCGCCCGCCTTTATGAACTGACGCAAAACGCCGAAGATGCGCGCATCGCGCGCTTTTTCTGGCAGACCGTGACGCGCGACCACTCCTACGTCATCGGCGGCAATTCCGACCACGAACATTTTGGTGCGCCGCGGCAACTGGCCAACCGTCTCGATCAGCAGACCTGCGAGGCCTGCAACAGCTACAATATGCTGCGCCTGACGCGGCATCTTTATGGCTGGAGCGGCGATGCGGCCCTGTTTGACTTCTATGAGCGGGCCCACCTCAACCACATCATGAGCCAGCAAGACCCGCAAACGGGCATGTTCACCTATTTCACCGGACTGGCTTCGGGGCTTGGGCGCGTGCATTCGGACCCGACCAACGACTTCTGGTGCTGCGTCGGGTCGGGCATGGAAAGCCATTCCAAGCATGGTGAAAGCATATACTGGAAGCGCGGCGATGACGTGGCGGTGAACCTCTATTACGCCTCGACCCTCAACGCGCCCGAAGCGCAGCTTGAGATGGACACTGCCTTCCCCCTGTCCGATCAGATGGTGATTACGGTGCGCAAGGCCCCCAAATCGCTCGATTTGCGCGTACCCGGTTGGTGCGACGCCCCTGTGCTGAGGGTAAACGGCAAGGCGGCGGGGGTACGTCAGGGCGGTTATCTGCGGCTTACGGGGCTGAAAAGCGGCGACCGTGTTGAGTTGCGCCTGCCCATGCCTTTGCGCGTCGAAGCCATGCCGGACGATGCCAAACTGATCGCCTTCCTCAGCGGGCCGCTGGTGCTGGCCGGTGATCTTGGCCCGTCGGATCAGCCGTGGGAAGGCGTCGATCCGGCGCTGGTGTCCGATGAGGCGGCGCCCCAACTGGTCGCCGCCGGGGGCTTGCATCAGTATCGACTGGGGACGCGGGGCAAGCCGGGCGACCTCAGCCTTACCCCCTTCTTCCTGCAACACCGCAACCGCACCGCCGTCTATTTCCGCCGTTTCGGCAGCGCGGAATGGGTTGGCGAAGAGGCCGTATGGCGTCAGGCGGCGAAGGACCGCGCCGATATGGCCGCCCGAACAGTGGATTTCATTCGGCTGGGTGAGCAGCAGCCGGAAACCGACCACGCCTTTGACGGCACGCCCAATACGGCAACCATCACCCATATCGCTGAACGCGGGCGGTTGATTCAAAAGGGCTATCTGGCTTTTGATCTGAAAATCACCGACGGGCCGCTGGTGCTACAGGTCGCCTATGCCGGGCGCGACCGCAACAAATCCTTCCGTCTGCTGGTCGAAGGGCAGGTGCTCGCGACCGAGACTCTGCCCGGCGAAGCGACGGTGGCGCGCAATATCCTCACCTACCTCCTGCCCCCGGCGTTGACGGCGGGCAAGAGCAAGGTGCGGGTGCGCTTCGAGGCTGACCGCGATCAGTGGGCTTATGTCTATGAGGCGCGGATTTTGCGCGCCGCGAAGGTGTAAGGCTTACGGAAGACCGACCTCGACCTCAAATACCCCCGGCTGTTCAGGCAGTGGCAGCACGTTGCCCGCAATCGGCTGACCATTGAGAGTCAGGCCCGGAGTGCCGCCCCGGCGATAGGTGACGTGGTAGGTCGATCCACGGAACAACCGCGTCGCCTTGGCCTCGGTCCAGTGCGGCGGCAGACAGGGCTGCACGCTTAAGCCCTCGCGCGTACCTTTCAGACCAAACAGCCCCTCGATCAGACTGCGATAGACCCAGGCCACGGTGCCGGTGTTGAACAACTGCGAAGACCGGCCCGCCGTGCGCGGATGGGCATGGAAATCACCGCGGTAATAGTTGGGGATGAAGACCGGAAACTGACCGCGCTGCACATAGTCGGATTCATCGACACCGGCGAGCATTTTACGCATCAGTTCAAAGGCTTTTTCACCTTTCTTCACCTGCGTCAGGCTATAGATATAAAACGCCGCCGCGTGGTTATAGACCGAGCCGTTTTCCGCCACGCCGGGCGATTTTTGCGTCAGACGCCCGACATCTTCGCGCATCTTTGTGTAGGGTGGGCCCAGCATTTCGACACCATAGGGCGTCTCAAGTTCCGCCGCCACGGCCTGCACCATGCGCTCGGCCTGCACCGCCGAAGCCGCGCCCGACAGAAGGGCAAAGCTCTGCGGATTAAGATACAGCCGCCCCTCCGGATCGCGCTTGATGCCAAAGGTCACGTCGTCGTCGGTAATCCCCCGCCCGAACCAGTCGCCGTCCCACAGATGCGTGTTCATGGCCGCGTTCATCGCCTCGGCCTCGGCCGCCCAGGGCTGCGTCTCTCCCGACAGACGCCCCCACAGGCGCAGGGCATAGGCCACGGCGAGGGTCAGCCAGCCGGACACCCCCTTGCCCTTCCAGCCGACCATATTCATCGGGTCGTTCCAGTCGCCCTGATCAATATAGCTCAGCCGGCGATGGTCACGGGTCTTGAGCAGCCAGCGCAGCGCCGCCTCCAGCCGCGCCCGCACGCTTTGGCCGTCAAGCTCGGCGTCCAGCACCGCATAGTCATCGGTCTCATCGAGATAGGCCTCGAGCAGGATAAACAGCCACACACAATGGTCCGTATGCGGCACCTGATTGATGAAGCTGAACTGCGCTCCGTCGTAGAGTTTGATGCCGTCGGGCATAGAGCCGTCGGCGTTTTGCTTTGACAGGGCATAAAGCAGTGACTCTCTGGCGCTTTGCGGGCGCACAAACACCATGCCCAGCGCGTCCTGAAGATAGTTGCGCGTCTGAGGATCGGTGGTCAGGCGGTTGGTGTCGCCGTGATAATAGACCTGCCGCGCCAGCCAGCGGTTCATGAAGGCATCGAAATGCGTATCCGGCGTTTCGATGGTCAACACGCCGCGTCCCTGTTCAACATAGGCGCGCGCCTCACCACAGACACGCTCAAAGGCCTCGGCCCCCAGATAGGCGGCCTTCAGGCGCGCCACCTCGGCCTCATCAAAGGCCGGACCGAAAACAAAATGCCAGACCTGAGTCTCATTGGCCTCCAGCGTCTGATCGAATTGCAGCACCGCAGCAGGCGTTTCATAGAGCGCCTCGCCGCCCTTGAGCCCTGTACGCAGCATGTCCGGGTCGCTCAAACCACCCTCGCCTTCAAAGTCTTCGCGCCGCGTCTCAAAGGCGTTCGGGAGACGATCACACGTGAGGAAGGTTTTGTCTTTAAGGTGCTGGTTTTTAGTGTAATCGTCTATCTTCTGATAGGCGGTTACCGAGCTGGCGATAACCGCGTTCAGGTCGGCATCAAAGCGCGCGCCCTGATTCATCCAGCTCATATAGCCGACCGGGAAATAGGGCACGATGCGCAGGGCGCGCTCTATATCCACCCGGTTGCGGATTTCCAGCCGCCACAGTTCGACCGCTTCATCGACGGGCAGAACCAGACTCCAGCGGATATCGAGATCGTCCTGTTCGACCGACCATTCCAGCCGTTCCGGGTGCTGCGTAAAGGCAAACGTCTTTGGCGCGCGACGCACCGGCTCATGCGGCACGGAGAAATGCCGCTGACTGACCAGATCGCGCACATAGACAAACCGCCCCGGATGATGGGCGTAGTGCGCCGTTTCCGGCAGCATGAAGGTCTTGCCCTCCACGACCGGCGCGTGGCTGTATTTGGCCGGCTCCGGTTGCATGTGCTGGGCCGTGACGAAGCCGCGACAGGTCGCGTGCAGCATCATCTTGCGGTTCCACAGAAAACCGGAGGCACGCGGCATGGCCGTGGCGGAGGTCAGGGTGCAGGAATCGGGGGTCAGGGTGATCAGGCGCATACCGCTTCAAAACACGACAACGTTGTCGGGTCAAGACAGGCGGAAGGCTAAACCGGCAGGGTGATGGCGTTTTTGACCTCTTCCAGCACCGCATAGGTGCGGGTTTCACGCACACCGGGCAGCGACACCAGCGCGTCGCCCAGAAACTGCCGATAGGCCGCCATGTCCTTCACCCGCGCCTTGATCAGATAGTCAAAACCACCCGCAACCATATGACATTCCAGTATTTCCGGCTGGCGCGTCACGGCGTGGCGAAAGGCATCGAACACGTCCTCGGTCGTGCGATCGAGCAGCACCTCTACGAAGATCAGCAGGGCGCGATCGAGCTTGACCGGATCGAGAATGGCCATGGTGCCCAGAATATAGCCATTGGCCTTCAGCCGCTTGACGCGCTCAAAACAAGCCGCCGGTGAGACGTGCACGGCCTCGGCCAGCGCCTGATTGGTCATGCGCCCATCCGCTTGCAGCAGGCGCAGAATCTTGCGGTCGATCTCATCCAGCATGGCATTTTCCCGTTCCGGTTTTGCGCAGAAGATTTGCATAAAATTGGCAATAATGAATAAATATCCTTCGGCCAAATGCGGTAAAATTCCAAGGACATTTTCCATAAACCGGGCATACTTTAAAAAGTTTCATATACGACCATCCCGGAGCCTCCATGACGCCTGCCGACGCCCGCGCCCGCATGATCGCCCTTCATCGCGCCCCTGAGCCGGAGGTGCTGGCGGGCCTGTTGCCCGACGCCACGCTCGATACCGCCACGAGGCAGCGGGTGATGGCGCAGGCGCGCCTGATCCTTCAGGACCTCAAGGCGGCGCAATCGACCGGTTGGGTCAATCGCTTCCTTCAGGAATACCGGCTGAACACGGCCGAAGGCGTTGCGCTGTTGTCGCTGGCCGAGGCCTATCTGCGCGTCCCCGATCCGGAAACGGCCAACCTTCTGATCCGCGACAAGATCGGCGATGCCGACTGGCAGGCGCATAGGGCGAAATCCGGCTCGGCTCTGGTCAATACGGCGACCTTCGGCCTGATCCTCACCCGTGCCTTGGTCGAAGACCCGCAGCAGGCCGGGACGCTGAAAAAGCTGATCACACGTATGGGCGAACCCGTCATCCGTCAGGGCGTCGCCGTCGCCATGAAGATGATGGGGGAGGTCTTCGTCATGGGCCGCACCATCGACGAAGCGCTCGACGTCGCCGCCAAACCCGAAAACAAGGGCTTCACCGCCTCTTTCGATATGCTGGGCGAGTCGGCACGCACCTTTGCCGACGCCGAAAAATACTTCGCCGCCTATGAGCAGGCGCTGGACACGGTCGGCCGTTCGCCAAAAGGCAATGGCCATTCCATTTCGATCAAGCTGTCGGCCCTGCATCCGCGCTACGAGGTCTCCAATCAGGAAACTTGCGTTCCGCAATTGGTCGAGATGATCCGCCATCTGGCCGCCAAGGCCGCGGGCTACGATATGGACCTGACCATCGACGCCGAAGAGACCGAGCGCCTGATGATCTCGCTCGACATCATCGAAGGCGTGCTGCGTGATCCGGCCTTGTCCGGCTGGGACGGCCTCGGCATGGCGGCGCAGGCCTATGGTAAGCGCGCCCGCCCGCTGATCGGCTGGGCGCAGGCCATCGGTCAGGAGACCGGGCATCGGCTTAAGGTGCGTCTGGTCAAGGGCGCCTACTGGGATTCCGAAATCAAGCGCGCGCAGGTCGAAGGCCTTAGCGACTATCCGTTGTTCACGCGCAAACCGGCGACCGATGCCTCCTACCTCGCCTGTGCGAAGGATATGCTGGACGCCTCGCACATCTGGCCGGCCTTTGCGGGCCACAATGCGCTGACCGTGGCCACGATCATGGAGTGGGCGGGCGAACGCCGCGACTTTGAGTTCCAGCGCCTGCACGGCATGGGCGAAGGTCTGCATGAGCGTCTGGTGCGCGAATTGGGCTATAACTGCCGCACCTACGCGCCCGTGGGTGGGCATAAAGAACTGTTGGCCTATCTGGTGCGCCGCCTGCTGGAAAACGGCGCCAACTCGTCGTTCGTGCATCAACTGGCCGACCCAACTGTCAATGAGGAAACGCTTTTGTCCGATCCTGCCGCCCACATCGCCGCCGTCAAAGGCCGCCCGCACCCGGCCATCCCCCTGCCCGCCGGCCTCTTCCCCGGCCGCACCAATTCGCAGGGTCTGGACCTCAGCGATCAGGCCACGCTCGACGCGACGCTGAGCGCCATTGCCACCGTCGGCGCAAAATTTCATACCGCCACGGCGCTGGTGTCGGGTCAGGCGGTCAGCGGCACAGTCAAGACGGTTGTGCGTCCCGCTGACCCGTCGCAGCCCGTCGGCACCGTCATCGAAGCCTCCGCCGAGGACGTGGCGCGCGCCATGAAGGCCGCCGATGCTGCTGCCGATCGCTGGGCCGCGACACCAGTCGAAGACCGTGCCGCCTGTCTGGATCGCCTCGCCGATTTGATGGAAACGCACCGCCTCGAACTGATGGGGCTGTGCGTGCACGAGGCGGGCAAGACCATTGGCGACGCCGTGGCCGAAATCCGTGAAGCCGTCGATTTCTGTCGCTACTACGCCGTCAATGCGCGCGAGCAGTTCCGCCCCGTGACGCTGCCGGGGCCGACGGGCGAGCTGAACGAACTGCGCCTTACCGCCCGGGGCACCTTTGCTTGCATTTCGCCATGGAATTTCCCGCTGGCCATTTTCATCGGGCAAGTGACCGCCGCTCTGGTCGCCGGAAACCCTGTGGTGGCCAAGCCCGCGCCACAAACGCCGCTGATCGCCTTCCGCGCCGTACAACTGGCGCATGAGGCCGGAATCCCGGTCGATGTGCTGCACTTCCTGCCCGGCGGCCCCGAAGTCGGCGCGGCCCTGACCGCTTCATCCGCCGTGCACGGCGTCGCCTTCACGGGTTCGACCGGCACAGCGCGCGCCATCGCCCGCAGCCTGCTCAGCGACGACAGTCGCCCTCTTGTGCCCCTGATCGCTGAAACCGGCGGCCTCAACGCCATGATCGTCGATTCCACCGCCTTGCCGGAACAGGTGGTGGGCGATGTGGTGACCTCGGCCTTCCGCTCCGCCGGTCAGCGCTGCTCGGCCTTGCGCCTGCTGATCGTTCAGGAAGACGTAGCCGACACGATTATCCATATGCTCAAGGGGGCGATGGATGCGCTGGTGCTGGGCGACCCGTCGGATATCCGCACCGATGTCGGCCCGGTCATCGACGCCACCGCGCGCGATAAATTGCTTGCGTATCGCCAGTCCATGCAAACGCAATGGATTCATACGCTTGAGGCCCCGCAAACAGGCCTCTTCGTGCCGCCGACCCTGATCCGCCTCAACGCCATCGAAGACCTGTCGCAGGAATGGTTTGGCCCCATCCTGCACGTCGTCACCTGGAAGGCCGGTGAGCTGGACAGCGTCGTCGCCCGCGTCAATGCGCGGGGCTATGGCCTGACCATGGGCCTTCACTCGCGCGTTGCCGAAACCGCCGAGCGGGTCAAGTCTCTGGCCAAGGTCGGCAACCTCTATGTCAACCGTTCGATGATCGGTGCCGTGGTCGGATCGCAGCCCTTTGGCGGCGAAGGCCTGTCCGGCACCGGCCCCAAGGCGGGCGGCCCGCACTATCTGTTGCGTTTTGCCAGTGAGCGCACCGTCTCTGTCGATACGACTTCGGCAGGCGGCAATGCCACCCTGTTGTCTTTGGCCGAAACAGACATCTGATTTTAGCTACAGATCACCTCTGATGCAGGCGACAAGCAGAAAGAATATCCGTGTACGGCCCGCCTTGGCGGGCCGTATCCGTGTCTATCCGTGGTTATAAACCCCTTTATATCCCACCCCTGTCATCCTGATTGTCCATTTACGGCGTCGCGGGCAGCCTCATCTTATCGGATGAGGTTGTCCTTGAGCATTCGTCGGCTCATTGGAGCCGCCTCATAGCTCATACTTTTGCAACACCTCATGTTGTCCGGAAAAGCGGAGTCACTTTTCGGCATGAGGCTTTAAGAGGCCTGCTATGATGATCGACCTGAAGGTTCTGGAACACGCGCTTGACCGGCTGCTTTACGTCTATGCCACCGACGATGAAGCCGAAGCCGCCGTGGTACGGGCGCTGGCCATACTGATCAGCGATCCCCTGCCCGACCTGACAGGCGACGACATTACGCGCATCCACGCCTATATTTATCATGCGCTTCAAGGCTTCTACGCACCGACCATAGACTACCCGGCTATCCGGCGCGAGTTCGTCACCGCTGTGTTAGCGGCGCGCAAAGGCAACTCGGTCCTGCGGCGAATGATTGCGTGAGTTGCTTTGTCTTATTTTGATAGAATAAGGTTGCCCAAAAGGCCGGTTCTGCCCACCAAGGCCGAGAAACACCAAACATTCTTCAGCCCATCAAGTGGGGTGAGTAACGAGGGCTGATGGTCAAGCAATATGCTATTAATGAACCGATCTGTCATGCGCCCCAAATCCTGTCTTTCAGCCATCAAGCCAGCCCACGCCTTAACAGCAGCCATTTCGCTGTCGGCATAAACCTGAGAGATGTAGGTTCCACCGCGAAACTCAACAACAATCGTGTAAAGGTTCAAAATCCATTCTCTCGCTGTTAACGTAGGCCCTCACACTACGGCTTACACAGATACATTGACTACCGCCACAGGCCGTGGCGTTTGGCAAAGGCCTCAAACAGCGGCATATAGGGCTGATCTTGCCCACTGACGCGAAGCCCGTGGCCGCCGTTTTCGAAAATATGCAGCTCCGTCGGTGTCTTCTGCGCACGCAGGGCCTGATAAAGGATCAGGCTGTTTTCCGCCGGGACCGTTCGGTCGTCCCCTGCATGGGCGAGGAAGGTCGGCGGCATATCGGTCGGCAGATTAAACTCCAGCGACACCTTGCGCTTTTGCTCATCGGTACCGCCGTTCGGGAACATCGCCTTGACCGAGCCGCCATGCGCATAAGGCGCCATCATAGTCATCACCGGATAAAACATGCCGGTCACCAAAGGCTTGGTCGGCTGCGTGTCTGCGGCATCGACCGGCGCATAGGTTTCCCGCCCGAAACTTTCCGACAGCCATCCGGCCAGATGCCCGCCCGCCGAAAAGCCGATGACGCCGATACGGTTCGGGTCAATGCCAAAGTCTTTGGCACGGTGGCGGATCAGGCGAATGGCGCGCTGAGCGTCCTGCAACGGCGCTTCCGGCCCCGCGCCCCAGCCGTCGGCCGGCAGACGATAGGTCATGACAAAGACCGTCGTGCCGCGATCCGCAAAATCTTTGTCCGTGCCGCCGCCCGCACGACTCACCGCCACACGTACATAGCCACCGCCGGGGATCATCAGGATCGCCGCGCCGTTCGGATTTTTCGCCCGGCGCACCATCAGAATCGGCTCCGTGACATGCGTCGCGGCTGTGTCGTTGGGATTGCCGTCCTTTGGATTGCGCAGAATCCACTCTTCCGCAACCGTCACGCCCTTCGAGCCCGGCACCTTGCCCTTGGGCCACAGCGGAAAGCTCTCCAGCGGCGGCAGAAGTGGCACCTTCATCCCTTCGGCTACTAACGGCGCGCCGGAATCCTGCGCAAAGGCCACCACAGGCAACAGGGCGGAGGCCGCCGCGGCGGTCAAAAGCTGACGGCGATCCATAGATACGGTCATAACGTAACTCCCTGCTCGATATTGATTGTTTGTGCGCAGTTTAGAGCCTAAACTGGATTTGACAAGCGTGTAACGCCCGACTTTCGTCGCCCCGTCGGAAGGTCAAGCCAAAACTATAAATATGTGAGGAGCCCCATGCACAGACGATTTTTTGCCAGCACATGTCTGGTTTTGGCGGCGACCCTGAGTCTTGGTGCACACCCCGTCAAAGCGGAGGTAAAACTACCGAACCTGATTTCAGACCACATGGTGCTTCAGGCGGGGCAGCCTGTCGCCATCTGGGGACGGGCCGATGCGGGGGAAAAGGTCACGGTGCGCCTCGCCGGGCAGACGCTCCGGACGAAGGCCACGGCGGATGGGCGCTGGAAGGTGATGCTGAAACCCCTCAAACCCAGTGCCGCTCCCCTCAATATGACCGCCGCGGGCAAGGATAACCGCCTGACCGTGTCCGACATACTGATCGGCGAAGTGTGGCTGGCGTCGGGACAATCAAACATGGAAAAGCCCTTCCGCAATCAGCCGGGCCAGAAGGACGTGCTCAATGCCGAGACTGAGCTGGCGGCGGCGAACGCGCCGCAAATACGTCTGTTCAAGGTGAAAAAGGCGCGTTCGACCACCCCCGCAGCGGATGTTGAAGGGCAGTGGGTTATCACAACGCCAGAGACCCTTGATGCGTCACGCTTTTCCGCCGTCGCCTATGTCTTCGGCAAGCGCCTGCATACGACGCTGAACACGCCGGTGGGGCTGATCGACTCCACCTGGGGCGGCACGCGGATCGAACCCTGGACGGCCCCGGAAAGCATGGCGGCTGTGCCGACCCTCAAACGCTATGCAGATGTTAAACCCGGTCAGAAGGTGGACGGTTCGGATGTCTCAGGCCTTTATAATGGCATGATTTCTCCGCTGGTACCCTTCGGGCTGAAAGGCGTGATCTGGTATCAGGGAGAATCAAATCTGATGACTGCCGGTGAGTTTCCCGGCGGCGCGGCCGATTACACAGACAAGATGGAAGCCCTGATTGGGGGCTGGCGCAGGGTCTTCGGGCAAGACCTTGCCTTTTATTATGTGCAGCTTGCGCCGCACCTCTATCACGTCGTGCGCCCCGCTCAGGTGGTCTCGCCTGAGGCCCTGCCGCAACTGTGGGCAGCCCAGACCGCCGCTTTGCGCATCCCCCATACCGGCATGGTCGTCACCACGGACCTGGTCGATGATCTGAGTGACATCCACCCGCGTGACAAGGTCACGGTGGGGCAGCGACTGGCCAATCTGGCCCTGTCGAAGACCTATGGACAAAAGGGCCTCGCCATCAACGGACCGAAGTTCCGCGACCTGCGCATTGAAAATGACAAGGCCCTTATCCGCTTTGATGATATGGGCGGCGGTCTGGTCGCCAGAGACGCCAAGCCACTGACATGGTTTCAGATTTCGGGTGCCGACGGTGTGTGGTGGCCCGCCACAGCCACCATCGCCGCCGACACTGTCATCGCCTCAAACCCCAATGTGCGGCAACCCGTTGCGGTGCGTTTTGCCTGGGACGAAGGCGCCCGCCCCAATCTTATGAATAAGGAAGGCCTGCCCGCCCTGCCGTTCCGCAGCCCCCGGCCATGACCGATGGCCAGCCAAGCTTTAGAACTGAAGTTAAGACCTGCGAACCCAACCGACCACAAAAGCAATTCACAACTGAGGCGCGACATGCCGTCTTGCTGGAAATCAGAAACGGTGTTAGCCCTTTGACAGGGGTCGGGGAAAAACGTTTCAAGTGGCCCCTAAACTGACGTGAAA
Source organism: Asticcacaulis excentricus (assembly GCF_003966695.1). Classification (NCBI taxonomy): domain Bacteria; kingdom Pseudomonadati; phylum Pseudomonadota; class Alphaproteobacteria; order Caulobacterales; family Caulobacteraceae; genus Asticcacaulis; species Asticcacaulis excentricus. The sequence continues at coordinate 673,705 of NZ_AP018827.1, read as the reverse complement.
AGGGAAATCCCATGAAGAAAGCTATGTTCGCCGCTGCCGCCACCGCAGCGCTGATGGTTATGTCCGTGCCGGCAGCGCACGCCGACGAGAAGAAGGTTGGTAATCCGTGGGCCGAATGCGGCCTCGGCGCCATGGTTTTCCCGGACAACGGTACGGCGGCGGCCATTTCGAACGTGATCTGGGACTGGGGTACGACGGCTGTGTCGTCCAGCCTGTCTTCGGCTGATCAATGCCAAGGCGGCAAGGTCAAGACCGCTATGCTGATCGGTAACGCCTATGCCAGCCTCGAAGCCGAAACGGCTGCCGGCGAAGGCAAATACCTGACCGCCGTCGCCGACAGCATGGGCTGTGACAAGTCGGTGCACAGCGCTCTGGCCGCTGAAATCCGTGTTCGTTTCTCGGACGTCGCCGCGCGTCCGGAATATATTGACATGACGAAGGCGCAAAAGGCCGAAGCCTACTACAACATCGTGGACACCGCGGTTTCCACCAAGTTTGCGGCGCAATGCTCGGTCGCTTAAGCTGAGCCAAAACCTGTGGCGGGGGCGTCTCTGGACGTCCCCGTTTTCATATTCGGGGGCCTTGTGAAATCCGTCCTGTTCGTGGCTCTGGCCGTGCTGAGCCTGGCATTCCCCTGTTATGCCGAGACGACACCAGACAAGCAGCACCTTGCGTCGCAACGCGTCTGGCGCGGCCTGTTGGGCTATAATATTCTGCGTAGCGGTCCCCCGGCGCAGGTCAGTGATATCGTGTCCCCTGAGTTTTTCCTGTCGCCGACAGGGATGCGTAATCCGGCGGCCGAATTGGACGCCACCCTCAAAGCCCTGTCTGCGCCGGTCGGCCCTGATCCGGAAACCCATGCGCAGTGCCGTTTCCCGGCCCGATTGTTGTGGCTGAAATCGCAGCACGCCTTGCCTGACGCGCTTCCGATTGTAGATTGCAAAAAATACAAAGCCTTCCTGACGGATAAGCCACCCACAAGTGCCAGCCTGATCTTCGCCTCCGGACACCTCAGCAATCCGGCCACCTTCTACGGGCACATGCTGCTGCGCCTGACGCCGTCTGAGGATGTGGCCCCCAATGCACTTCTGGAGAGCACGCTGAATTATGGCGCTATCTTTCCTGAAAATGAAAATCCTGTCGTCTATGTCGGACGCGGCCTGACCGGCGGGTACGAATCGACCTTCTCCGTCATGAATTTTTATCAGCACCTGCATCGTTATAACGAAGTACAGAACCGCGACGTCTGGGAATATCGCCTGCATTTCCGGCCTGATCAGATCGCGCTGATGAGCGCCCATGCCTATGAACGCCTGCGCATTTTCAATCGGTATTATTATCTCAAGGAAAACTGCGCCTATCGCATCGCCGAGCTAATCAGCCTCGTCGTCGATGAGCCGATTGTGCCCGATGACAAGCCGTGGGTGATGCCGGTCGAAGTCCTGGAAAGGGCCGCAACGGCGCGCAATGACAATCAGCCGCTGGTGACGGCGGTGGTCCGTCTGTCATCGCGCCTGACGCAACTCAATGATCGTTTTCAGATTTTATCGACGCAGGAGCGGCGTGCGGCAGTGACCTTCCTCAAACATCCGGCGTCTGATCCGGAGCAGGTCACCGGCGATCTGACTCCGACGGAACAAGTCCGGGTGCTCGAAACCCTGATTGATTTTTACAACGTGACCGAAGCCGAGGCCATCGACAAGGGGGGCGAAGGCCATATCTTAGCGGAGGCCAAACGCGCGCGGCAATCCCTGCTACGTGCGCGGTTGAAACGCGCGCCGGGACGGGCCGATTTCGGCACGCCGATCACGCCTCCCTCACCACATAGTGGCCAGAAGCCGACCCTGTTTCAGGTGACGGGGTTTAAAAGTAAAGGGGACAATGCCGGGGCCGAACTGCGCTTCCGCGCTGCATATAATGACTTCCTGTCGATTTCGCCCGGAGCCCTGCCGAATTCGGAACTGTCTTTTGGCGATGTACGGCTTTTGCTGAAAAATAACCGCCTGCGTCTGCGTTCGCTTGATGCGGTTCGCATCACGACCCTGAGCGTGGCGCAACCCGGCCTCGAACAGCGGCGCTCAAAATCGTGGCGTATGGTCGTCGGGGCCGAGTCTGAAAGACTGAACTGCAAAGCATGTCTTGAAGGCATGGTCCGGTTCGGCCTCGGCCAAAGTCAACGCATAGGGCGCTTTGTCTCTTATGGGCTGGCAGAAGGCAAGGTTTCCGTGGGTGGTCATGACCAGACGTCAGTATGGACGGGGCTCACTCTGGGTGGCATTTACAATCAGTCAGGTCCGCTACGCGCCTCAGCCGAAGGCACCTACTGGACCCCCGTCGGGAAGGGCAAACCCTATTTCAGGGCTTCGGTGGAAACCCGTATGGCCCTGACCCCGCAGGCCGATTTCACCGTGGGGGCCATCTATGAAGATCGCCGCCCTTCGGCCGACACAGAGTGGCGCATAGGGATAGCCTTCTATCGATAGGCGATTGTGCGCCCCGTATTCATCCGTCAAAAATCGAGTGAAACTATATAGTTGACGAAAGCGCAGCGGTTCACACCCCTACCCCATCGTCGGAATGACAAAGCTCTGATCGACCCCGCCCCTTTCTGCTACCTCTGGGTGACGGTCTTGGTGCGGGTATAGAAGCGCACGCCATCCATGCCGTAAGGGTTGAGGTCGCCGATGCCGGAGCGCTTCCAGCCGCCGAAGGCGTGATAGGCTCCCGGCAAGGGAATGGGCGCATTGGCCGACCTCGACCTGTGAGGCGCACTCATGTGTCGCGTGCTGGGGAAAACCCTAGGCTAGCTACCCGCAGATGCTGCCCGTCTCACACAACCTTCCTCACGGTTCCCCGCAATCTCTGGATGTGCAAAATCCGATACATGGAAAACAAGCAACCCAAAAATGCTTTCACACAAATATGCTGATATATAAAATATAATATTTACATAAAAGTCAAAACGGTGCTACCGCCTGAATGGTAAAATAATATTTGTCAGCAACTCTTACGCATCACTATTTTATTTCTTGTAATTTAACTTATCCGGCATTCTTTCCCAGATCATGTTTCAACCTATTTCTCATACAGAGGTGGGATGCCGGTTCAGTTTCTTTACGAAGACGAGCATTTAAAACTGATGGCTGCCCCGGCCTCTTCCGGGCTATTGGTCATTACCTTTGGTGATATGCTCGCGTCCATTGATGGTAACCGCTTCTGTGCCGATACTCCCCTGGCCACTCTTGGGCTGTCGGCGATGGGGTTTGTCGCCAAAACGCCTAACTGGTATCCGGCTGACAGCGTTCGTCGCGGTATAGACGCCGCCTCCGCGTTTCTGAACCGATATGGGGAAAGGGTGCTTTACGGCGGATCCATGGGTGGTTATGCCGCGATCCGTTATTCGGCTGCACTAAAGGCAAACGCCGTGCTGGCCTTTTGTCCGCAGTGGTCGATTGACCCGGATGAATATAGCGGGCCGCCTCAGGCCTATGAGCGGTTTTTTTTCCCTGCGCTGAAGGGGATGGGCATTGCTCCCCAGCATATAGCGGGAAATGTGTTTGTTTTTCATGATCCCAAAAATGAAATCGACAGTTACCACTTCCAACGGATCGCGGAGCAGAATAAAGACATAAAAGGGATACCGGTCCACGCTTCAGAGCATTTCGTTACGGGTATTCTGGCGGGGAGAAATGTCTTGAGTGAGCTTATCGAAGGGGCGCAGACCAATGATGCAACAGGTCTGCTTTCGACGGTCAACCGCCATCGCCGCGGTAATCCTGTAAGACGTCGTATCGTGATGGAGCGGGCGGCTTTACGGCATCCGGAGCTTGTCTTTTTCCTTCTCCAAAAAATCGATGATCATGAGCTGACACCTGAGTTTATTGATACGCTATGCGCGCGGATCATTCAGATCGATCTGAAACGCGGACATTCGGGGCGCATCAAACTGGCCTTGCGTTTTATGAGCCCACAAGGGCGACGGTTACAACTTGACCTTTTGCATGGCTGGCTTCAACGAACGCGACCCCGTATAAAAAAGACAAACCCTCCCGCAGGGCTAAGTCATTTGTGGAAAAGCCTGAAAAAATCCAATGCTTCCGAACGGCCCGATCGGGAGAGGGAAACAGAAGCGGCTCTGAAAACCTTTCACAATACGGTTCTCGTGTACCGGCAGGCTGATGCGAAGCTTGTCCATATATCCGTATCGGAACTGAGTGCCGATAGCCCCAATGTGTGTTTTCCGGTCTCTCTGGAGCAAACCCCAGTCGGCTGGGTTCTCGTTTTGCGGGGAAGGCGCCAATCGTGGTTCATCCGCTGGCGCGATGATGATCGCATCGAACTGACGGATGAATTGCCGGGTTTGCGTGGGCGTACCTGGGCGCAGCCGGTGGGTAACAAGCTGACATTGACTCGACGGGGTTTGTTTTTCTGCGCGGGGCCAAATGGCGAGATATGGCCTGACCGCGATACCATAAAGGAATGGGAAACCTTCACCCCCATCAATCTGCGTGCACTTGAACAAAACGGAAATCTGACGCCACAAGCTCTGGCTATTGAAAAGCCGGAGACCTTCAGCGATGGCAAGTGTACGGTTTGTCTGATCGCCAAGAACGAAGGGCCCTACTTGCTGGAGTGGGTGGCCTGGTATCGCCTGCTCGGTTTTGACCGTATTGTCGTCTATGATAATGACTCGAACGATGGCGGCAGCGAATTGCTGGCGCGGCTGGCTCAGGCTGGTGTACTTACTCACCGCCTCTGGTCACCTTCAAGTGACGAGTCGCCTCAGATTTCAGCCTACAGAGACGCCTTCGAACAGGTGAATTCCGAATGGATGTTTATTGTCGATGCCGATGAATTTCTTGTCTTGCATCAACACGAGACCATACATGCCTTCTTAAGCCGCTTCGATGCACAGCCGGATGTGACGGGCATAGGCGTCAACTGGCGCTTCTTTGGGGACGCCTTCCTGAAAGCTGGTGATGTTCGCCCTATCACCCAAAGATTCGTTTGGGCCGGAAACGAAAGACACGGAGGCCACGCGCACCTGAAAAGTTTTACCCGGGTGCTGAACCTTGGCCATACCGTAAATATGCATATATGCGATACTACGGGACGAACGGTTCATGCTTCGGGGGCCCCGTTGACAATGAGTGACTGGGGCCTGTCCGAAGAGATCGAATATGAGGTCGCGCAGGTTAATCACTATTACACCAAGACCTATCCCGAATATCAGCAGAAACGCAGTCGCGGCTGTGCAGACTTGTCCGATGATAGTGGTCTGAAATACGACTACTATCATGACGGTGCGTTTCATCAGATGAATCTCAATGATACGGTTGATCTGGCGGCAGCAACTCCGGAGCGCTCCAGGCAACTGCTCAATGAAATGCAGAAACTGCGTGATCTGATATCGAAAGTTTAACCCCCTACCCCATGGTTGGGATGACAAAACTCTGGTCGCGCACCACGCCACCCTGCGGCCATCGTTGGGTGACGGTCTTGGTGCGGGTGTAGAAGCGCACGCCGTCCATGCCGTACTGGTTGAGGTCGCCAAAGCCGGAGCGCTTCCAGCCGCCGAAGGAGTGATAGGCCACCGGCACCGGGATGGGCACATTGATGCCGACCATGCCGACCTCGACCTGAGAGGCGAATTCGCGCGCCGCGTCGCCATTGCGCGTGAAGATGGCCACGCCATTGCCGTAGGGGTGTTGCGACGGCAGGCGAATGGCCTCTTCCAGCGTTCTGGCCCGCACGATTTGCAGCACCGGGCCGAAGATTTCGTCCTGATAGGTCTGCATGGCGGGTGTGACGTGGTCGAACAGGCTGGGGGCCAGGAAGAAGCCGTCCTCATGGCCCTGAAGCCGGAATCCGCGCCCGTCGAGCACCAACTCGGCCCCCTCATCGACGCCCATCTGGATATAGTGTTCGATGCGCGCCTTGTGCGCCGCCGACACGACCGGCCCATAATGGGCTTCGGCGTCGGTCGAGACACCGACGCGCAAGGCTTCGGCGGCCGCCAGCAGTTTCGGCCGCAGACGCTCGGCCGTCTCTTCGCCCACCGGCACCACCACGGGCAGGGCCATGCAGCGTTCACCGGCAGACCCATAGGCGGCGCCCATAATATCGGCCACGGCCTGATCGAGATCGGCATCAGGCAGGACAATGCCGTGGTTCTTGGCGCCGCCCATGCACTGCATCCGCTTGCCGTTTTGCGACCCGCGGCCATAGACATATTGCGCGATGTCGGATGAGCCGACGAAGCTCACGGCGCGGATGTCGGGGTGATCGAGTATGGCATCAACCACCACCTTGTCGCCGTGCACGACATTGAGCACGCCTTCGGGCAGCCCGGCCTCCAGCAAAAGCTCCGCCAGTCGCACGGGCACGGAGGGGTCACGCTCGGACGGCTTGAGGATAAAGGCATTGCCGGTGGCCAGTGCCGGGGCGAACATCCACATGGGGATCATGGCCGGGAAGTTGAACGGCGTGATGCCAGCCACCACCCCCAGCGGCTGCCGCAGCGAAAAGACATCAATACCCGGCCCCGCCCCTTCGGTGTATTCACCCTTCAGCAAATGCGGGATGCCGCAAACGAACTCCACCACCTCCAGCCCGCGCTGAATATCGCCCTTGGCGTCCGAAATGACCTTGCCATGCTCAGACGCCAGAAGATGCGCCAGCGCGTCCATATCGCGTTCCAGCAGGCGCTTGAACTCAAACATCACCCGCGCGCGGCGCTGAGGATTGAGCGCGGCCCAGCCCGGCTGCGCGGCCTTGGCCACCGCCACGGCCTGCGCCAGCTCATCGGGCGTGCCCAGATCGACCTGCGCCTGCACCCGGCCGGTATTGGGATCGAAGACCTCACCCACCCGGCCCGACACCCCCGCTACCGCCCGTCCGCCGATAAAGTGTGAGATATGTCGCATGGGGTGTCTCCACAAGCGCATCCCGAAAAGGTGTCCCGGTTTTCGGACCAGATGCGCACTAAAAATGTGATCACAGATTAGCGCATTCCTCACACGGGAAAAGAGGCAATCTCAGCTCAACAGCTGCCGCGCGGCGCTGAGGCGTTCAATGCCGCGATCCAGCGTCGCATCGCTCTTGGCAAAGCACAGCCGGACGACCGGCAGGCCCTCGCCGCCGGGCGCGCAGAAGGCATTGAGCGGGATGGTGGCCACACCGGCCTCTTTGACGGCGCGCAAGGCAAAACTCTGCCCATCCAGCGCAATACCCGACCCCGGCAGGTCGATATTGAGGAAATAGGTGCCTTCGGACGGCAAAGTGCGGAAGCCTGCAGCCTCAAGCCCGGCGCGCAGGCGATCACGCGAGCGTTGAAGGGCGGCCAACTCTTCGGCAAAACGGCTGTCGGGAAGGCCCAAACCAAAGGCGACGGCCGATTGCAGCATGGGTGGCGTGGCGAAGGTCAAAAACTGATGCGCCTTGGCCATCTGGCTAATCAGCCGTTCATGGGCGCAGACAAAGCCGACCTTCCAGCCGGTCAAGGCAAACAGCTTGCCCGCCGAGCCGATCTTGACTCCCAAAGTCTCCAGTCCGGGGACGTTCAGCACGCCCTGATGCGTCGCGCCATCGAACACCACCTGCTCCCACACCTCGTCCGACACCACATAGGCCTGATGCGCGACGCAAAAGCGCGCCAGCAGCGCCCAGTCTTCGGGTTGAATCAGGCGGGTGGTCGGATTGTTGGGTGTGGTGACCATCACCATGCGCGTGCGCGGCGAAAAGGCTTTGGTCAGTTGTGCCTCGGTAAAGCGCCAGTCGGGCGGGCTTAGGCGCACACGCACCACCACGCCCCCGGCGCGTTCGATCAGGGGCGCATAGGCGTCGTAATGGGGCTCAAAAACAATCACCTCATCGCCCGGCGAAATCAGCGAAAACACCGCCGCGGCCAGCGCTTCGGTCGCGCCGGAGGTGATCAGCACATTGTTTGCCGGATCGAGGCTGAGGCCCTGCGTGCGGCCATAAAAGCCCGCCACCGCTTCCAGCAACGTGGCCTGCCCCTTCATAGGCGCGTACTGGTTTGAACCGTCGATCAGGGCGCGGGCGGCGGCCTCACGCACCTCAGGGAAGCCGTCTGTTTCGGGAAAGCCCTGCCCCAGATTGATAGCACCGGTCTCCGCCGCCAGCGCCGACATGGTGGTGAAGATGGTCGTGCCAAGCCCGGCATAGACCGGATTGAGCGGCGGCAGGGTCATGAGAGCGGTTCCGGTTATCGGGCGCTCTTTTTAGCCCGACGGCAGCGGTCCGAGCAATAGCGCACCTCTGCCCACACCTTTTCCCACTTTTTGCGCCAGGTAAAAGGCAGGCCGCACCCCTGACAGGTCTTTTGCGGCAGGTCGGATTTCTTTACCCCGTGTGGCATCACAGACGGCCTTCGCGCATGGCCTGAAGGTGGGCCTGTGCCTGAAGGCGCAGGGCCATTTGCCTCTCGTCCCCCATGCGCGCCCAGTTGGCATAGACGTAGGACAGGCGCGGATTTTTGCGAAAACGCTCTTCGTGACGCGCCATAAAATCCCAGTACAGAGCATTGAACGGACAGGCTTTTTCACCGACCGGCACATCGAACCGATAGTGACAGTCTTTGCAATAGTCGCTCATGCGGTTGATATAGGCCCCCGACGCCGCATAGGGCTTTGAGGCCATAATCCCGCCATCGGCGTGCAGCGCCATGCCAAGCGTATTGGGCAACTCCACCCACTCATAGGCATCAGCATAGACGGCCAGATACCATTCATGCACCTGTTTTGGATCAATCCCCGCCAGCAGGGCGAAATTGCCGGTAATCATCAGCCGTTGGATATGGTGCGAATAGGCGTGCTCCAGCGTATGCGCCACCGCCGTTCGCACACAGTTCATCTGCGTGTCGCCAGACCAGTAGAACCACGGCAGGTCTTCGTGAGCGTCCAGCGCGTTCATCGCCCCATAGTCCGGCATCGAATGCCAGTAGAGGCCGCGCACATATTCACGCCAGCCCAGCACCTGACGGATAAAGCCTTCAACGGCGTTGAGCGGCGCGCCGTCTTCGCGATAGGCGCGCTCAGCCGCCTGACAGACTTCCAGTGGATAGAGCAGACCGGCATTGATATAGGCAGACAGCAGCGAATGATACATATACGGCTCGCGTCCCAGCATGGCGTCCTGCCAGGTGCCGAACTGCGGCAGGATGTGCGCCACAAAGTGATCGAGTTCCTTTAGCGCCTGCGATCGCGTCACCGCAAAATGAAAGGGCTCCAGTTGACCGGGATTGTCTGGAAAGGCCCTGGCGACCAGATCGAGCACCTCGCGCGTGATGGCATCCTTACGGAAGCTGAGGCGGCGCGGAATGACCAGACCGTCACGCGGCGGCGCGCGGTTTTCGGCGTCGTAATTCCATTCGCCACCGCACGGCTTGCCATCGTCCATCAGTATGCCGTGGGCGCGGCGCATTTCGCGGTAGAAGTATTCCATGCGCAGTTGTTTGCGCCCTTCGGCCCAGCGTGAAAACCACTGCGGCGAACAGAGGAAGCGATTGTCTTCGAGCAGGGTGACCTCGTCCATGGAGGCAAGGACCTGCTTCAGCCGCCATTCGCCGGGTTCGGTCACCTGCACCTCTGACAGGTTCAGTTCCGTGCGGGCGCGTTCGATTTCGCCCTTCAAACTATGGGTATTTTCCGGATCCTCAAACCGTACGTAGCGCACGCGATAGCCCGCCTGTTGCAAGGCCTCGGCATAGTGGCGCATGGCTGAAAACAGGAAGGCGATCTTCTTGACGTGGTGTCGGACATAGCTGGCCTCTTCGGCCACCTCCGCCATCAGAAAAACGTCGGTTTCCTTATCGGCGCGAGTCCGGATGTCGAGCCGCGCCGACAACTGATCCGCAAGAACAAGCCTGAGTGTACCCATGTGGCCAATACGACCCGCATACGGTCACGGTTCAGCAGGCGGGCGCGTGTTCCTTGGGGCCATAGGTGACAATCAGGCGGTAAAGCTCATCCTTGCCGGCAAAACTGCGCGGCAGCATGACCTCCTGACGCTGGATCAGAGCGGGGTCGTAGCCCTGAAGCGTGATCTTCGACTGCACGTATTTGAGGCCAGCGGCTTGAAGATCGACGATTTCCGGGTGCACCCGTGCCGAGGCAAAGGTCAGTTCGATGCGGCCAGTGTCCGGATCGACCTTTTCGAGCAGAGTTTTGAGCATCGGATCATAGGGTTTGGATTTGTAGTCTATGGTGCGGATATCGAGGATAATCGTCCGCTCGCACGGCTGCGCCGCCACCTGCCCGGCTGCAAAGGCCAGACACAAACCTCCAAGCAGGGCAGCCATTGACTTCATGCGTTTTGTACCCTCGCGGTTATTGCATCCGCTTACAAGTGTAACCGAAATCGCCTCAGCACCTATTCGCATTTCCGTGAATGGAAACCGGCAAGATCGATAATGCGAATAATTCTCATTGACGGATGCGCGTAATCAGGATTAGATAGTCTCAAGCGTTCGGGACCGGACAGCCTCCCCTTCCGGCGCTTTCTGAGGGACGTCTTGTCGCTCAATTATCCTCGGTGCACTCAAAACCCGCCTCAGTCTGAGGCGGGTTCTTTTTTAGCCTTCAGTACAGATCGCGGCGATAACGCCCGTCGCTGAGCGCCGCTTCCAGCCAGTCCGGGCCGAGCGCCTCTTTCAGAGCCGCATCGACTCCGCGCCCCATATCCAACCCGCCGCAGACCAGCACGCTGCCGCCCTGCCCCAGCCAGTCGCGGATGGCCGGGGCCTGTTGGGCTATCACGTCCTGCACATAGGTTTTCACGGCATCGTCAGGACGCGAAAAAGCCAGATCCAGCCTGCGGAGACGCCCGCCGTGTTGCCAGCCGCGCATCTCATCAGACAGACGCCCATCGTGCAGCGGATGGCGCTCGCCATAGATGAGCCAGCACGCCCGCCCACGCCCGGCCAATTCCAGCAGATGCGGCCGAAGGCCCGCCAGACCCGACCCAGCGGCGATCAGCAACACCGGCCCGTTGCCCGTCGGGGCATGGAAGCCCTTATGCGTTTTCAGCCGCAGCGGCACGCTTTCGCCCAAGGGAAGCGTCGTCAGCAGGCCGGAGCCTTCGCCGCGTGAACCATCGGCCTTTATGACTTCGCGCACAAACAGGCGCACCCGCCCCTCTTCGGGCAGGGTGGCGATGGAATAGTCGCGACGATGCCCGGACGGCGTCAGAACTTCGGCCAGATCACCGGCCACCCACGTCGCGCCTTCCGGAATGGCCAAGTCGATGGCAAAAAGCCCCGCCGCCGCGCTGTGGGGATTGAGCCGTTCGCGGGCAATAAGGGTTGTAGCGGCGAAATTGGCATCCGCTTGCATCGCCGCGCCACCCCATTCCTTGAGGTAGGACTCCCACTGTTTCAAAGCCGCTGCATCGAGATCATCGACCTCGGTGATCGGCTTTTTGGCCGTCGCCCCGCAGGCGGTGAACCAGTCGTGCACGCGATGGCCAAAGGCGCAGAAGTCTTCATAGCTGCGGTCGCCGAGGGCCAGTACGGCAAAGCTTTGGGCCGACAGGTCGGGACGCGAAGACATAAGTGCGCGCTCAAAGGCCGCACCGTCGTCCGGAGCATCCCCAACGCCGGTGGTCGAGGCCACGACGAGCACCAGTTTGGCCTGTTGCAGGTCTTCAACCGTCGCCTTGCCCAGCGACATCAGGCGCGTGGTCAGACCGCCCTTGCTCAGCGCCTTGTGTGTATGGCGCGCCAGTTCTTCCGCCTGCCCGGTCTGCGAGGCCGAGAGGATCAGGGCATCGACGGCCACGGCCGACGCACGGGTGCGACCGCGCGTCAGCATGATACCGCTCATCAGCATCCACAACACGCCGGCCCCGGCGGCCAGTCCCACGCGCAGCGGATCAGTGGTAACGAAGTCGATCATAGCCAGTCCTCAAGGGCGGGGCTCAGCACCTCACGCCCGTCGCTCAGCCCCATCAGACAAGGGATAGCATGGGTTTGTGCAAAAGACATGGCACGCTGTTCGCCCATCACCATCAGCGCAGTGGCCAGTGCATCGGCGCGCCAGCACTGCGCATCAAAGACGCTGACCTGACGGATGCCGCTCTGCACCGGGGCGGCGGTGGCGGCGTCGATCGTGTGCGACAGGCGCACGCCGTCGTGGATAAAATAGCGCTGGCTGTCGCCCGTCGTGGCCACGGCCAGATCACAGAGGGCCACAAGGGTTTCGGTATTGAACGTTTTATCGGCGCGGTCAATCTCAACCCACCACGGCTGACCTTCGGACCGGATGCCAAACGCTTTCAATTCGCCACCAATCTCGATCAGTGCCGAATGTACCCCCGGCGTCGCCTTGAGCCTGTCGGTCACGGCATCGACCGCATAACCCTTGGCGATGCCACACAGATCGAGTTTCAAACCTTCGGGTTTAATCAGCCCGTCCGGCCGCCAGTGAAGTGCGCGCCAGTCCTGACACGATTTCAACGCCGCCAGCGCCTGTAGGGTCGGCAGGCCTTCGGGCACGATCTTCGCCCCGAAACCCCACAGTTCAACGGCTTCCAGCAGGGCCGGATCGAAGCCCCCCCCGGTCAAACGCGCCATATCAAGCGCGTGGGCGATGACCTGCATCAGCATAGGCGGCAGGGGTACGAACGCCCCTGCCTTGGCCTCATTGAAGCGCGTCAGGTCGGAATCAGCCCGATAGGGCGACATTTCGGCATCAATGCGGTCGAGAATAGCCTGAATCCGCTGGCAAAGGCCCTGCCGATCCACCGGCCCGTCGCTGAACAGCCGCACCTGCCACGTTGTGGCAAAGGCCTTCCCTGACACTTCGCACGGCAGGCACGCCGATACATCTTCCGGCGGCGTGATCCGCGCCGGAACCAGAACGCGCCGGTTTGGTGAAGTGTCAGTTTGGGTCATTACACTTAGCTTAAGCCCCTCCCCTAATTCTAGGGGAGATGGCATTCGAGCCCCAGGCGAGAATGACGGTGGGTTTAATGGCCGAGCTCTAACCCCACCGCCTTTGTCACTATTTCTAGTGAAATCAGGAGAGGGATTTTTCTTACGGCTTGATGGCGAACGCCACGGCGCCCAGTTCGGTCGTGCCTTTGGTCGAAGCCGCCTCAGCCTTCTTACCATCCCACTTGAACGGCGCCTTGACCACTTCGCGGCCGCCGCCTTCGCGCGCCGCTTCTACGTTCAACACATAATCACCGGGCGTTAGGCCCTTCAAAGCGGAGGTGTCGATCTTCGCTGTTTGGCGGCCTGGGGCCTTGGTGGCCGACGACAGACCGCTGACCTCAGACGCGCTGAGATCACGGCCCGACTTGCGCCACCAGGTACGCAGGTCTTTCAGCCACTTGTCGCCCTTACCGATCTGATACCAGATAAACAGGTTCGATTTGTGCGCGCCAGCGCCATCTTCGATCCACGCCGCCACATAGGGCTTATGGTATTCGGCGACGTTGAGACGCGGCACTTCGACATCGACGGTTACGGTCCCGGCCTGAGCGGCACCGACCGCACCGGCGCTAAGGACCGTCGTCCAGATGGCGGCTTTAGCGAACATGATAAACCTCACGCATGAATAAACAGAAGGAAGAGGATGAAGGGCACGATGGTGCCCAGACCGACCAGCGGCCAGGTAATGCGCCGCCCCCGCGCATAGATCCACAGAAGGCCCAGACCGGTGACGCAGAAGATGACCGAGGCAATGGCGATGATGTCGATAAACAGGCTCCAGGCCGGGCCGGCGTTGCGCCCCTTATGCAGATCATTGAGCACCGCAATAAAGCCGCGATGGCTCTTTTCGTAGGTCACATAGCCCGTATCGCGCTCGACGCTCATCCATTCGTCAAAGCCCGGTCCCGGCATGGCAAAATAGAGTTCGCTATCAGAGACTTCGGGCAGGACTTTTGAGACGTCAATGCCGGTATCCGCCTTGAGCGCCTTCGCCAGATCGTCCGGCAGCCGCGCCTTGTCCTGCGCCTTCGGCAGCAGGGCCAGCGTTTGCGCGCTCAGGTCTTTTTCCCAGTTGGTGACCTGCGGCTTGGCCTCGATGAGGCTGGCGTGATTGAGCGTAAAGCCGCTGACCGAAAACAGGATCATGCCGACCAGACAGAGGGCCGAAGATATCCAGTGCCATTGGCGTAACTGATTGCGCCAGAAGGAGGGTGTCGGTTTGAACGAGGTCGTCATCAGGTTTGGGGCTCTATTTAATAATCATTCTCATTATCAAGGCGTCCCGCTTTTTGCAAGGCAGCAAACAGTCTCAAAGAGAAAGATGTTCAGCTCTTATACGGTCCAAGGTCGGGGTTCCCGACAGGGCCATGACCACTTCCAACTCTTCGCGCAGCGTGCGTATCGCATGGGCCACACCCAGAGGCCCGGCGACGGCCAGAGCCTGCACGTAAGGACGCCCGATCAGCACCGCCGACGCCCCCAAAGCCAGCGCCTTGAACACATCGCTGCCGCGCCGGATACCACCATCGAGCAGGATCGGCACCCGCCCCGCCACGGCCGCCGCAACGGCGGGCAAAGCTTCGATGGCCGCCGGGAGGGTATCGAGCACCCGGCCCCCGTGATTGGAGACGATCAGCCCATGCACCCCCATGCGGCAGGCGTGGTCGGCGTCTTCCGGGGCCATAATACCCTTGAGAATGACCGGCAAGCGCGCTTCGGACAGTACCCATTCGATGTCGTCCCAGCCGGGGGCTGTCTTCATCAAACCATCGAAGACCCGGCTTTGCCCCGGTGCCGCGACAGGTGCGGCCGACTGAGACGGCAGATTGACCGCCGACAAGTGCGGCGGCAGGCGGAAGCCGGCGCGCTGTTCGCGATTACGCACCCCGGCCATCGCCGCATCGACCGTGATGACCAGCGCGCGGTAGCCTTCCCGCTCGGCCCGGTGAATCAGGTCGAGCGATACGCCGTGATCGGCCTGAAGATAAAGCTGAAACCACAGGGGCGGCGCGGTTTCGGCCTGCGCCACGTCTTCGAGCGTGAGGGTCGATAGGGTCGAGAGCACCATCAGGGTCTGGGTCACCGCTGCGCCCAAAGCCGTGGCACGTTCACCGTCGGTATGGAACAGCTTCTGATAGGCCACGGGGGCTAAAAAGATCGGATGTTCATAGACATGACCGAACAGGTTCAGGCGCGTGTGGCCTCCGGCCACCGACCCCAGTACCCGCCCTTTCAGCAGAATTTCGGAAAAGGCCTCGACGTTACGGCGGACCGTATGTTCATCCCCGGCCCCCGCCTGAAGATAGGCCCAGGCCATATCGCTCAGCCGCTCGCGCGCATAGGCCTCATAGTCTGAGACCGCGACTATATCGGGGGGAATGACCGTCAAGGGGGCCTTGGCTGACATTACATCTGCGCCCATTGCCGCAGAAGGTTGTGATAGTGGGCGGTGAGGCTCACCACCTCCTCTCTGTCGCCCAACTGGCTGCGCAGGCGCAGGATGGTCATGTCGAGTTCAAACAGCATCCGCCGTTGCTCAGTGTCTTTCACCAGACTTTGCGTCCACAGGAAAGCGGCCAGCCGCACGCCGCGGGTGACCGGCTCGACGCGGTGCAACGATGTGGACGGATAGAGGATGGCATCCCCGGCGTTCAGCTTGACCTCATGCGCGCCGTAGGTGTCTTCGACGATCAGTTCGCCGCCCTCATACGCTTCCGGATCACTGAGGAAGACCGTGGTCGAAACGTCGGTGCGCGCCGTGAGGCCCTTGAACGGATCGTGGTGCAGGGCGCTGTCCACGTGGTTGCCGTAGTGGCCGCCGCCCTCATAGGCATTAAAGCGCGGCGTCAGAACAATATGCGGCAGGGCGGCCGACTGAAACAGGGGGTGACGGCGCAGCGCCGCCTCTATGCGTTCCCCCAGTATGCGCGCCTCAGGCGCATCGGCGGGCAGTTGCTTGTTTTGCTTGACCTTCTGTGCCTGCGGCCCGGCCGATGCCGCGCCGTCAGCCCAGCGCGCCTCAGCGAGTGCGGCGCGTATCTCGGCCACCTCTTCGCGGCTCAGGACTTCGGGCAGATGCAGCAGCATGGCGAACTCATGTAAAAATGGCTCCAAACAGAAGGTCGGAGCTAGAGCGTTTTTCGCTCAAGTGGGCACCGGTTGAGCGTAAAAAAACGCGACAAACAAGAACGTAAAGTCATTCGGCGGCTCCCGAATGCTCTACAGGATCATGAAGCGATTGATAAAAGGTGGAAAGGGCCGCGTCTGCGAAACAGTGACGCAGCCCCGCCTTTTTTTAGAACTGGTAGTTTAGGGTAACGGTGGCCGAACGTGGCGCACCGGGGATCAGACGCGAACCGCCATTGTTCAGCGTGGCGATATAGTCTTCATCCAGCAGGTTATAGACGTTCAGTTGCACCGACACCTTGTCCGTCAGCTTATACGAACCATAGGCATCGACCACCCAGTATTCCGGGATGAACGGCACGTTCTGGGTCGCCAGATCGACGCCCGGCGTATTGGCGCGCACCTGCTCACCGGTATAGCGCGCCCCGCCACCCAGGGTCAGCTTCGGCGAGACTTCGTAGGTGGTCCAGACCGTGGCCGCCAGTTCCGGCGACCAGCGGGTAACCGCCCCCGTGGCTGACGTCGTGGTGCCCTGCCCTTCTTCCACTTTGGTATCCATGGTCTGGATACCGGCGGTCAGGTTCCACTTGTCGGTGATCTTGCCGACCAGGCCCAGATCGAAGCCCTTGACCGTGCGCTTGCCGAAGTTTTCACCGAAACCGGTGTTGAAGGGATTTTCGACAAACTCATTTAGATGTTCGGTCGAATAGTAGGCAGCGGTCAGCGACACACGGCCCGACAGCACGTCCCACTTGACCCCGGCTTCGAGATTGCGCGTCTCGGTCGGGTCGACATTCGGGTTGTTGATATTGGTCGAGGTTTCGCTGCCGCCAACCGTGGTCGTCGAAGCGCCCAGATTGACCGTGCCCGGAGGAGTCTTGGCATTGGCATAGGCCACATACAGGCTGGCCGTTTCGACCGGCTTATATACCAGACCGGCCTTATAGCTTGTCAGGGTGCCGTCACCTTTTAACTGGGCGTTGGTCAGGGTCTTTGTGGTGATATCATAGCTATCAACACGCACCCCGGCATTAAACAGCCACTTTTCACCAAAATGGATGGTGTCAAACAGATAGGCGGAACCCACGTTCAGTTTGACAAAAGTACGTGCCCCGGTAAAGCGATTTACAGGCAACTCGACGTTAGGATCGGGGGTGTACAGATTGGCCCATTGAGCATCCACCAGCGTGATGGTCTCCACGCCATAGACCGCGACCTTTTCCGTCGAAAACTCCAGACCGTAAGACAGATCGTGCGTGAAGGCGCCCGTGGTGGCCGAAGCCGTAAAGTTGGTCGCATTGATGAGCGCGTCATTATCCTTGACCACGTGTTGACGCGAACGGTTGACGATCCAGGTCGAACGATCAGTGAGATTGGTCGCCGTGATGCCTGTTGTGCCCGTATTGACCCCCGTCAGGACGCGATTCAGCGAGGTACGGCTCAGGCGCGTCGTGTTGGTCATATAGACGCCGGACTCAAAGTCGTGCTCGAACTTCACGGTGAATTGCGAAGATTCCGTGTCTTCATAATCATTTACGGAGCCGTAGTAGTTTTCCGGATCGACACGTGGCGCAGACTTCACGGCCGCCGTCCCGTAATAGAACCCCGGATACCCGACCGAAGGGATGCCGCCATCGGGCACATTGTCGCCCTTTGACACTTGCGCAAAGCCATAGAGGCGCGTCGGCGTACCGATGCCGATGCCATAGGCCGCCGCAACGGCATAGCCCGACTTCTTCACCTCGTCGCGGCCCACGGCATTCACGTCTTCGGCCATCAGGTTGAGACGCAGACCGCTGGTCTTACCCACGGCACGGTTGACATCGACCGTGGCGCGCGCGCCACCCTGACTGTAGGCCGCCAGCGTGCCCGAAGCCGCCGCCTCAAGCGTCGGGTGCTTGGAGACCAGATTGATATAGCCCGAAGAGGCCCCGCGACCGATATCCGCACCGCCGGCCCCCCGGATCACTTCGACCTGCTCCAGATTGAAGGTATCGCGCGAGGCCGAACTCATATCGCGCACCCCATCGACCAGAACCGAGGTCGAAGCGTCGAAACCGCGCATCTGGAAGGTATCACCGGCTGAGGTATTGCCGTTTTCGCCCATCTGAACCGTGATCCCCGGCACATTACGCAGGGCTTCCATCAGAGACGCGGCCTGTTGCTGCTGAAGGACTTCCTTCTTGATGACACTGACGGTCTGTGGCGTGTCGATTAGGGCCTGCGTCTGCTTGGGCGATGACACGACGTCGGCCTTATAGCTATTGTCATCTGCGGTAACGGTCACGCCTTCCAGCTTCTTGTCCTGAGCCAGAGCCGTTGCGGAAAGCGCCGGAACCGCCGCTGCGGCCATCAGGGCGGCGGTCAGGTAACGGTTGGAAGCGTGCTTGCGATTGCGAATGTGAGACATGTGCATCAACATCTTTGAAAAAAGGCGTCGCGGTTTCCGTCTGACGCCGGGGGAGGGTGACCGGCAGACCGGCCTGCGAGCATTCTCGGTGGAATTGCGAATAATTGTCAGGTGCAAATACCGCACTTCGGCTTTATTGCAACCGCAAAATGACCCTTTCCCACCGTATGACGTCGTTTTTTGCAAGTGTGTCGCAAATTCAACAAATCGCGACGCCGAAATGACCGAGGGCCGACGCCGTGGTCCCACACCCGCAACGCCGACCCCCGTTCCCGCCGGAGCGGGTAAGGCATATTGTACCCTCTGAAAACTTTAGAAAGGCAGGACTTCCAGCGTCACAGCGTAGGACGACCGCACAGGCGGCATGTCACGTTGCGCCGGTTGCCCCTGCGGTCGGGCACCCTGAGCTCCGGGCTGCTGACCCGCTTGCGGACCGCCCTGCGGACCATGGTCGTCGTCGGCTTCGGGACGCGGCGGGTAAGAGGTGTTCAGATAGTACTGACCACCGAATTTCCAATTGACGGCAATCGTACCTTCGGCGTCAGCAGTCACGGTCTGCTCGTCCAGTTCGCCGCGGAAACGCACGCCGCCTGGGACCACCTTGACCTTGAGGCCCGGCATCGGCTTGCCATCCATCAGTACACGGAATTTTGCCGTTTCACCTACGACCAGATCGGTCGTCGGTTGCAGCGGAAACAATTCAAGTCCCTGCCCCACTGGCTTGATTTCAGACGGTTTTCCCGACGTCACAAACGTTTCGACACGGCCAAAATTGCGGCTGACCTTCAGCTCAGGGGCATTGGCCGGCACCTGCTTGGCGAAGTCGTCTTCGGAACCACGGAAGCTCTTGGTTTCTTCGCCCGCCTTCCAGGTGGCCATCACCATGCGATTGACCGAAGCGATGCGATAGGTGCCTTCGGTCGCCAGCTTCACATCAAAGGTCGAGCGCAGCTTGCCCGTAGAGCCGTTTTCGGCTTCGACCGGCGAACCGTCCGGCGCGCTGATCTGAAGATTGGTCAGGCGCATGGCGTTATGGTCAGCGTAGAACAGACCATTGGACGAGGCGGCATCCACCGTCACATAGGTCGGGCGCTGCGGATTGGTCGAGGCTTCGACCTGCGTCGCGGAGGGCAGCAGCCACTGGCTGTGGGCCAGAGCCGCCGGGGCCGCCGCCAGAAGGCCCAGCGCGGCGGTGCCGGTCAGAAGGCGCTGAATCAGGGTCATTTAGGAGTCTCCGGAAGTCTGTTCTGATACGAGAGAATTGTGATCATGGCCCCGTCGGCGGTCGCCGCGCTTGAGGCCAAAGGTAATGGGGACGGTGGCCCAGGATTCGACCGCCTGACCGCCGCGCGTCGCGGGCCGGAATTTCCAGCGTTTGACCGAGTCTATGGCGGCGCGATCCAGTCGCATGGAGCCGCTGGACGCCTGCACCTGTACCTCACCGACGCTGCCGTCGGGGCGCACCTGAAGGCGTAACTGCACCGTCCCCTCCTCTCGCCGCGACTTGGCTTGCGGGGGATAGGCGGGCGGCGGATTGCTGTTGAGCGCCGACTCGACATCGACACCCACAAAGTCATTGCGCGGTTGCGCCGCCGCCGGAGCGGCCTTAGCCACAACTTGGGCCACAACGGGGGCCGCTACCGGGGCATGAACGGGCGGGGCCTTGACCGGAGCCATATCCATCGGCGCGACCTGAGCCACCACGGGGGCCGGGGTTTCGCGCGGCTGAAGCATCGGCTTGGGCTCAACCACAGGCGTTTCGGGTTTGGGCGTATCGGGCGTGATCACGGCCTTGGGCGGCGCGCGGCGCGATTCAATCGGCACCATTTCAACGACCACGGGCGCGGTTTCCTCGATCTCCGGGGTCGTCAGAGTAAACTGTGTACTGACGATATAGGCGGCCAGAGCGGCATGGACCGCCAAGGACACACCGATGGCCACCGATGCCCCGCCGCCCGTGCCTTTGCGACGCTTTACAGGGGCAGACACCGTACGTTCGCTGCGCGTTGTGCTGTTTGCGTCGGTGAGAATACTCTGAGCGGTCATGCGTCAAAAGCCAGTGACAACGAACCGGACCCCAACGATCCGGACGATAGGGCTGACTAGCACTCCTGCAACTCATTCGCAAGCGCATTGAAAACAATTCTCATTATGATAAATCGTCGCACCCCTGTAGTGATATGTGTATCCGCCTCTTGATTACATTTGTGACCAACGTAAGACTGTCGCCCTAATCAAAAAAGGGCCCTGCCATGAGACTCAGCCATCTGCGCGCCACTGCGGCTGCCGTCACCGCCTTTATTGCCGCGGCCACCCTGACTCCGGTCTGGGCCGCACCGGCCACAGGCTATCAGTTACCTCCGGCACCGATTGCGCAGATCCTCGATGCCCCGCCGACCCCCGGCGTCATGGTTAGCCCCGAACGCCGCACCATGGCGCAGATCGGCCGTGAGAACCTGCCCTCCATAGCCGCAGTGTCGGAACCGATCCTGCGTCTGGGCGGCTATCGCATCAATCCGCGTAATAATGGCCCCATCGAAGCGCGCGCCGCTTGGCTGAACAGCCTGGCCTTTGAAGACGTGGCCACGGGGGCCGTGCGTCCGGTTGCCTTGCCCGCCGGGACGCGCTTCCTGTCACCGCGCTGGTCACCGGACGGCACGAAGCTGGGCTTTCTGGTCGATGCCAGCGGTGGTCTTGAACTGTGGGTCGCCGACGTCAAAACGGCTACGGCCAAAAAGCTGACCGGCGGCATCGTCAATGCCGCCTTCGGCACCGGTTTCGACTGGCTGTCTGACGGTTCAGGGATTCTCGTCTCGACCATTCCCGCTGGACGCGGCGCCGCCCCGGTGAAGGACACCACGCCCTCCGGCCCCATTATTCAGGAATCAAAGGGACGCACCGCCGCCATCCGCACATATCAGGACCTGCTGGGCAATGCCCATGACGAGGCTCTGTTCGACTATTATTTCACGTCCCAGATTACGCGCGTTTCCCTGAGCGACGGGGCGATCACGCCGATCGGCACGCCGGGTCTCTATACCTCCATGTCCGTTTCGCCGGACGGCAAGTATCTGCTGACCAGCCGCCTGAAGCGTCCCTACAGCTATCTTGTCCCCGCCGGGCGTTTCCCGACGGAAATCGCAGTGAGTACTTTGGATGGCAAACCGGTCAAGCTTTTGGCTAATCGTCCTTTAACGGACAATCTGCCCGCGGCCTTCGACGCCGTGCCCACCGGGCCGCGCTCCGTCTCGTGGCGCACCGATGCCCCGGCCACGCTGGTGTGGGCCGAAGCGCAGGATGGTGGCGACCCGAAAGCCAAGGCGGCCGTCCGCGACACCCTGTTTACGCTCAACGCGCCGTTCGACGGCACGCCGCAAAAGCTGATCGACCTCGATCAGCGCTACGCCGGGCTCGACTGGGGCCGCGCCGACTTCGCGCTGGTCACCAGCCGCTGGTTCGACACGCGCAAGGAAAAGCGCATCGCGCTCGATCCCTCCAGGCCCGGCAGCGGCCGCGTGCTGCTGGAGCGCAACTATCAGGACCGCTACAATGATCCGGGCAGCGCCGTGTCGCGCCTCACCGCCGAGGGCGAAGAGGTGCTGCACTTCACCCCGGATGGCAAATCGGTCTTCGTGATGGGGGCCGGCGCCTCGGCCAAGGGCGAATTCCCCTTTGTGGGCAAGATGTCGCTGAGCGACGGCAAGGTCACCCGCCTGTGGCAGGCTGAAGCCCCCTATTATGAAGCGCCGGTGGCGCTGGCTGATCTGGCGGGCAAGTCGGTCATCACCCGCCGCGAAAGCAAGGACGACGCCCCGAACTACTTCATCCGTCCGGTGGCCACAGGCTCGAAGTCCCGCGCCCTGACGCAGTTCCCGGACCGCGCACCGCAATTTGCCGGGGTCACCAAGCAGACCCTGACCTATACGCGCGCCGATGGCGTCAAGCTGTCGGGCACCCTCTACCTGCCCGCCGGTTACGATAAGGCCAAGGACGGCCCCCTGCCCCTGTTCATGTGGGCCTATCCGGAAGAATTCACCGACGCCTCCGTCGCCAGCCAGACGGTCGATAGCGGCAATCGTTTCGTCCGTCCGGGCGGGGCCAGCCACCTGTTCCTGCTGACCCAAGGCTATGCCGTGCTGGACGGGCCTTCCATGCCGATCATCGGTAAGGAAGGGGCCGAGCCGAACGACACCTATGTCGAGCAACTGACCGCCAGCGCCAAGGCCGCGGTCGATGCCGTCGTCGCTCTGGGCGTCGCGGATCGTAACCGCATTGCCGTGGGCGGCCACAGCTATGGGGCCTTCATGACCGCCAACCTGCTGGCCCACACCGATCTGTTCCGGGCCGGTATCGCGCGCTCAGGGGCCTATAACCGCACCCTGACGCCGTTTGGTTTCCAGTCGGAACAGCGCACCTACTGGGAGGCGACCGACACCTACACGAAGATGAGCCCCTTCACCTATGTCCGTAACATCAAGGACCCGATCCTGCTGATCCACGGCGAAGCGGACGACAATTCCGGCACCTTCCCCATCCAGAGCGAGCGCTTCTACGCCGCCCTGAAAGGCGCCGGGGCCAATGTGCGCTATGTGGTCCTGCCCAATGAGGCGCATGGCTATCGGGCGCGCGAGTCCAACCTGCATACGCTGTGGGAAATGACGCGCTGGCTGGATACCTATGTCAAGAACGCCCCGCCGCGCGCGGAAAAACCGGCGGCGAAGTAAGCGAAGGGACGGAGCGCCTCTGGTAAGACGCGCTCCGTCCCTTCGCATCCGCAAAAATAATCCACGGTTCGGGGTGGCGCTTTGACGCAGATTCGGTTATAGACCGCGCCAAATCACGCGCGCCGAACCGGTTTGGCCTCTCACATATGTCTGCGAGAGGCTTTTTTATGGGTTGGCAAGCGCCTCCGGCACCTGACGGAGGCGTGCGGAAAAGCCCCCCACCCGGCCCCCGGTTTATATATCGGCGCGCCATCCTCTCCCGATATGGGCCGAGGAAAGATCAGAGTCTTTTATGAATCTTCGCAATATCGCCATTATCGCCCACGTTGACCACGGCAAGACGACGCTCGTGGACGCCCTCCTGGCTCAATCGGGCGTGTTCCGCGCCAACGAAGCCACGGTTGAGCGCGCCATGGACTCCAACGATCAGGAGCGCGAGCGCGGCATCACCATCCTCGCCAAGTGTACCTCGGTCCTGTGGAACGGTAAGGCCGGCGAAACCCGCATCAACATCATCGACACGCCGGGCCACGCCGACTTCGGCGGCGAGGTTGAGCGTATTCTGGGCATGGTGGACGGCTGCGTCATCCTTGTGGACGCCGAAGAAGGCGTCATGCCGCAGACCAAGTTCGTGCTGGGTAAGGCGCTGAAGCTGGGCCTGCGTCCGATCCTGTGCATCAACAAGGTCGATCGCGCCCATGCCGATCCCGACCGCGTGCATAACGAAGCCTTCGACCTGTTCGCCGCTATGGGCGCGACGGATGAGCAACTCGACTTCCCGCACATCTATGCGTCGGGCCGTTCGGGCTGGGCGACGCTGGACCTCAATGTGCCGTCCGACAACCTCGCGCCGCTGTTCGACCTGATCGTCGATCACGTGCCGCCGCCCGCCGTGCAGGCAAAGGTCAATGAGCCGTTCCAGATGCTGGCCGTGCTGATCGAATCCGATCCGTTCCTGGGCCGCATCCTGACGGGCCGCATCGCGCAGGGTAAGGCCACCCCCGGTCTGGCCATCAAGGCGTTGAATCGCGACGGTCAGGAAATCGAGCGCGGCCGCATCACCAAGGTGCTGGCCTTCCGCGGCCTGAAGCGTCAGCCGCTGGACGAAGGTTCGGAAGCCGGTGACATCGTCGCCATCGCCGGTCTGTCGAAGGCCACGGTTGCCGATACGCTGTGCGATATGTCGCTCGACACCGCCCTGCCGGCACAGCCGAT
The DNA here is from genome assembly GCF_003966695.1 of Asticcacaulis excentricus. NCBI lineage: Bacteria > Pseudomonadati > Pseudomonadota > Alphaproteobacteria > Caulobacterales > Caulobacteraceae > Asticcacaulis > Asticcacaulis excentricus. The sequence continues at coordinate 649,275 of NZ_AP018827.1, read as the reverse complement.
CGACCCGCCGACCATCTCGATGACCGTGTCGGTCAACGACTCGCCGCTGGCCGGTCGTGAAGGTTCCAAGGTGCAGTCGCGTGTGATCCGTGACCGCCTGCTGAAGGAAGCCGAGTCGAACGTCGCCATCCGCGTCACCGAGTCGGGTGAAAAGGATGCCTTCGAAGTCGCCGGTCGCGGCGAACTGCAACTGGGCGTGCTGATCGAAAACATGCGCCGCGAAGGCTTCGAAGTCGCCATTTCGCGTCCGCGCGTGGTCTATCAGACCGATCCGGAAACCGGTGAGCGCATGGAGCCTATCGAAGACGTCATGATCGACGTGGACGAAGAGTTCACCGGCGTCGTCATCGAAAAGCTGTCGGCGCGTAAGGCCGAGCTGAAGGACATGGCCCCGTCCGGCGCGGGCAAGACCCGCATCCAGCTCAAGTCGCCGTCGCGCTCGCTGATCGGTTATCAGGGCGAATTCCTGACCGACACGCGCGGTTCGGGCGTGCTCAACCGCGTCTTCTCGCACTACGAAGCCTATAAGGGCCCGATCGAGCAGCAGCGCAAGGGCGTGCTTGTGTCGAACTCGGACGGTGAAACGGCCGCCTACGCCCTGTGGAACCTCGAAGAGCGCGGCGTGATGTTCGTCGGTGCCGGCGAAAAGACCTATATGGGCATGATCATTGGCGAAAATTCGCGCGCCGACGACCTCGACGTCAACCCGATGAAGGCCAAGCAACTGACCAACGTGCGTGCGTCAGGCAAGGACGAAGCCATCCGCCTCACCCCGCCGCGTCGCCCGACCCTGGAACAGGCCATCGCCTATATCGAGGACGATGAACTGGTCGAAGTGACCCCGCTCAACATCCGTTTGCGCAAGAAGGAACTGAACCCCTCGTTCCGCAAGAAGCGCGCCAAGGAAGACTAAATACGAACGGCCCCGGAAACGGGGCCGTTTTTGTTTGCAGGCAAAGGCTCAGCAAAGGTGCCTGCGCTTTGCGATTGCGTTTTTTTCGTTCCCGATAACTTATCAGCGCTAAGTTAGGGTAGGGGGAGTTCACATGCGTCGCTTTTGGGTACCGGTGGTTTTAAGTTTGGGGGGTGATTGCCGGACTTGTGGCCATCGGACTTTATTACGTGCGTATTAGGGCCTTTTGGGTACGGAACTGAAACCGCCCAACTGCCGGCTGAGGCCAATCATTATGGTCGGTGTGCGATTTTCGCTGGCAGACACGCTACGGAAGCGATTCGTCTCGGTAACCGTTTCGATCTTCGTCAGGGGCAGCGGTTCCTGCACCGTGATCACCAGCGATAGCTTCGGCATCAGATTGCGACGATAGTCAATCATCCCGGAACCATTGGCGCCGCGATACCCCTGCGTCGTGTAGCGTCGCCCGTTCAGCTTGTAATTCAGCGACAGAGAGCCCGTCTTGAGCGCATAATTGAGCGACACACCGCCACTGAGGGCGGTATCCGAACGACGGATCGACAGTTCCGGCACATCGATGTCCACATAGGTCACCGTCGTGTCGAAGTTCACAGTAAGCGTATTGTTCCAGCGCTGACTATAGGTCGCCGTCAGGCCGTAATTGCGTTCCTGTCCCGCATTCTTTCGCGTTGTCTCGGTGACGAAATTGCCAAGGTTCTGCGGATCGGCAATGACGCGGCTTGAAGTGACGAGCGTTTCGTCCTTGAACCGATAAAAGCCCGTTATTCTATAGTCCGAATGCGGCCGGTTAACCTCGTAAGTGACTTCCAGATTGTCGGCCTCTTCGGGCCCAAGTGCCGCATTCCCGATGGTGACGGCGGTCGCAGAACTGAACACCAGACCGGGGTTGAGATCGACAGGCTGTGGTCGCTGCTGCTTGTGGGTATAGCTGAAACGCAGACGGCGTTTGGCCGAAAAGGCATAGGTGGCAAACAGGCTGGGGTTTAAGCGGGTGTAGTCGATATGATTTTCAAGAGTCGTTCCTGGCGCTTTGGTCGAAAGCTCAAGGGTTTCGGCCCGCAGACCGGCCAGCAGAGTCCATTTGGGCGTCAGTTCCCACTGCGCCGTCGCATATACCGCCGCCGACTGCTGCGCATAGCGGAAGTGATTACTTAAAAGGGCATCAAGCTGCAAATCCGCGACGGAGCCCGCCGGACCATAGGACAGGGTCTCGGTTTTGCTGGTTTCCGTATCGAAGTGCGCACCGACGCTGACCTGAACGCGGTCAAAGGTGGTGTTGTACGCGGCAGACAGCATGGCGGTGCGGGTATTGGAACCCCCATCGCGCCGGGTATAGCGTGTGCCGGTGTTGGTGCTTTCCGAAGCGCGTTCATAGTCTAAGCGGGTGAGCGAAGGCGCGTCCCGGTTCGATTGCGAGACCGTCAGGTCGAGCTTGAACGACTGATCCGGCTTTTGTCCGTAGTGGGTGTAACCAAGGCTCAGACTGCCGTTGTCGTTAGGGGTGCGCCCGTCGCTTTGCGAGCGAAAACCATCGCTCAGAGCACCGTCGGCCCCACGGGAGGCGGTATAGCCTGCAAAGTCGCTGTTCACCCTCCCCTGGTTGTAGCTGAGCCCGCCGGTCAGAACATCATTGTCGCTCAGGTCGTATTGCAGATTCGTCGTCAACGAGCCTATGCGGTATCGACCTGTGACAGCCCCCTCAGACCGCGCCTCGCGGATTGCGCTACCCGACGCATCAAAGGCGGTGGAGGCGCTATCGAAATCACTGTCGAAACGGCCGTCAAACACTGCCGCGAAGCCACTTATATTCAGCTTACCCTGCGTGTAGCTGAGATAGGCATTGGTGTTACCGCCGCCGCGCGAAGCGACCTGCGCGGACACGGACCCAAACAGGCCCGGCGGCAGATTGCGTTTGGTCACGATATTGACGATCGGACCCGAGCCGCTGGAAGAATATTGCGCGCCGGGATTGGAGATGACTTCGATGCTGGAGATATAGGCCGACGGCATGGCGCGCAGTGCCACAGCGCGATTATCTCCGGACAGCATCAGCGATGGACGACCGTTCAGATAAACCCGCGCGGTCTGACCGCGCACACTGACATCGCCCTGCGCATCGACGGACACACCGGGTACCTTGTTCAGGGCCTCGGCCGCTGTACCCGTAGCGGCGGCCGGGTCCTTAGAAACGTCGTAGACCTCCTTACCCGTTGGCTCCACGCGCTTCTTGCCCTGAACCGTAACGGTCGTCGCGTCTTTATCATCATCTTCCGGGGTCTTAGGCGTTTCCGCCTTTTTCGCCTCTGTCGCTTTGGTCGCGTTCTGGGTATATCCCGTTGTCGGCAAAGCGAACTGAGCGGCAAACAGTAAAGCGACCATGGGAAAACCATGGCGTGAATAAGCGGACAAAGCCCCCTCCCCGCGATGTGTACAACTCAACCGAACAGAGCCGCCTTACACAATTATGACTTACACATCGGATTAAGCAAGCATCGCTTTTCCGTCTTTGATCCTCCGATGACTTTTTTGCTCTGTCGCTTTGGATTGCAGTCCTGACACTCTGCGACCTGCGCGAAATCTTAAGGCCCTTCTGCCGCCTCAGCGGCCCTTTACCCCCTTGGCGACTGTCATTCCCCGCCAAGGTCAATCATGCGCCATCCCCGTCGTTCGCTGCTTCTTTCCGCCACCGCTCTGGCTCTCGTTTTTGCGACCCCGGCGGCTTTGGCGACCACCACGGTTTCGACGGCCACCACTACGCCCTTACAAACGGCCACAGCCAACAGCGGTGGTGCAGACGATATAGACGTTACCGATGCCGCTACGATCACTTTGACAGGTGGAACCGCTCTCACCGTCAATTCGAACAACACGCTGGTCCTCAATGGGGTGGTCGAAATGTCCTCCTCAGACAGCGGTGCCACCGGCGTCCTGATTGACGGCGCCCGCACGACCAGCCTCGACCTTTCAGGCACGATCACGGTCACGGACGACTATACTGCCGAAGACGAGGACGATGATGATATCGTCGATGGTGTCTTCGCAGAAGGGACCAACCGCTATGGGGTGCGCGCCACCGGCCTACTGACCGGCAACGCCGATATCGACTCGACGATCACCGTGCACGGCAATCAGTCGGCCGCCATCCTGTTTGAAAAGGGGCAGGTCGGTGATTTCCTGTTTGACGGGACGATCAGCGTTCTGGGCGACGACGCCCGCGGTATCGCCCTGCGCGGTTCGCAAACCGGGCAGGTCTATCTGAGTGGCTCTATCTATACACAGGGCAAGGACGCACAGGCGGTTGAGTTGTCCGGCACGATCAACGGTGCTTTGGTGATCGACGCCTCGGTGACCAATACCGGTTATCGCTACACCAGCATCTCCGAAGATTATCTGGATCTTCTGGACGCCGACGACCTCTATCAGGCCAGGGCCGCGGTGCAGGTCTCAAATACTGTCAGCGGTGGCGTGCTGATCAACGCCGCCGTCACCAGTGAGGACGACACCAATACCGACGAAAATGGCAACGGTATCACTGATACCGAAGAGGGCACGGCCTCTATCGCTCAGTATGGCTCAGCCCCGGCACTTTTGATCGGCTCAGATACTCAGGCGATTACGCTGGGGGCCATAGCCTATAATGATACGGCCACTGACGATTACAGCGGCCGTACCTACGGGCTGGACATACGCGGTTCCGTTGCCGCCCATGGGGTCTATGAAGGCGTTGACGCCACCGCTGCACAGATCGCCGGCCTGGGCTATGATGTGTACGTCACCAATGGTATAGGCTTGTCCGGATCGGTCAGTGCGTCCGCTTATGAAGCGACCGCCACAGGTCTGGCGTTGAGAAGCGGTGCGCAGGTCGGCACGCTCAATCTGTCGGGTTCGCTTTCCGCCAGCACCACTACGACCAATTCCCACACGGCCTATGGTCTGGACATCAGCAGCGGTGCGATTTTAAACACACTGAAAATTGAAACCGGAGGGGCGCTCACCGCGTTTGGCTATGGTACGACGGCCAATGCCACGGCTTTGCGCGACACCTCCAATACCCTGACCTCGCTACTGATCAATGGCAGTATCTCCGCTGGCATCACCCCCGGCGATGAGGACGAAGACGATGTCACCGACACCGCCGTAAACCGCGCAGTGGCCATAGACCTCAGCGCCAACAGCGTGGGCACGACGATTGAACTGGTCAATGCCCATCTCGATGATGATGACTACGCCCTGCCCTATATCACCGGCGATGTAAAACTGGGGTCCGGCAATGATACGCTGCGTGTCTCCAACGGTTATATCTACGGCAATATCGACTTCGGCGCGGGCAGCAACAGCCTGACGATTGAAGAGGAAGGCATCGTCCTGGGCAAACTGACGGGGGCCGGAACGGTGGCCGTCGATGTCGCCAATGGCCGTCTGGGGCTGAGCGCAGGTTCGCAACTGACCCTGTCGAGCCTGCATGTGGGCAGCGAGAGCGAGCTTTATCTGGGGCTTAGCACCGCAGACCCCACCCGGCCGCTTCTGATCAACACCGGTACGACGGTTTTCGACGATGGCGCGGCGCTCTATCTGACGCTGGACAAGATCATCCAGACGCCGACGCGCTTCACCCTGATGACCGGCAAAAATATCGACTTCGGGACGCTCGACTTCGCAGACATGGAGGAGCAGGTCCCCTGGCTTTACAAATCCACCCTGACGACGGGCACCGCCAATGACGGGCTCTATGCCGATTTTCGTCTGCGCACGCAGTCCGAATCCGGTCTGAGCGTCACCGAGTACAGCGCCTTGGGCGCGGTGCTGACCGCGGCAGCGACCGACGATGACACGACCAATACGCTACTGGCCGCCACCACTGAAAGCGGTTTTGTCAGCACCTATGCGGCCTTCCTGCCCGATTTTTCGGGGGAAACCCTGCTGTCTCTGTCGCGCGGACGCGAGGCCCTGACGCGCTCGATTGAAAAGCAGTCGATTCTGCCCGGCGTGGGCGAAACCCATTATTGGCTTCAGGAAGAGGGCTATCAAATCACCCGCGAACGCGGTCAGACTCTGGGGTTCAAGACTACGGGTTTCAGCTTTGCCGGCGGCATTGAGCGCGGTCTGGGCTATGGGCAGGCCGTGGGTCTTTTCACCAGCTACACAGCGGCGACTCCCAAAGACACCTACGCCACCGCCTATGAAACCTCTTCGGCGGCCGATTTCACCGTGGGCGGTTACTGGCGACTGGAGAACGGTGGCCTGAAAGCCTGGTTAAGTGCCGGGGTGGGCGGCACCTTCTTCGAGACGGAGCGTCAGATGGTAGGGTCTGCTAATACCCTCACGGCGCGCGCCAAATGGAACGGTTACAGTCTCTCAGGCAGTACGGGGGCCTCGTATCGGGCGACACTGGGGCCAATCAGCGTAAAACCACTCGTCTCCATCGACTATTACACGCTGAAAGAAGACGCTCGGGATGAGAGCGGCGGCGGAAGCGCCTTTGACCTCAGCATAGACGAACGCCAGAGCCATATCGCTACCGCCTCTGCGCTGCTGAGCTTTGGGCGCGGTGACCGCACGGCCCTGCTGCAACCGGAATTCTGGGTGGGTTATCGCAATAATTTTTCGGTGACGGTGGACGATACCGTCGCGCGCTTTGCGGGCGGGGATGCGTTTACCCTCTCGGCAGGCGACGTGAAGGGCGGCGCGCCGGTCATCGGTATGCGCATGATGGCAGGCAACGAATATGGTTATGTAGCGCTTGAAGCGGAAGGCGAAAAATACAGTGAATACAGTAATTACAAACTCAGTCTTCGCACCGGATTCAAATTCTGAGCTCACGCTTAAGAAATTGGTTTATTTAAATGAATAATATTAAATTAAATCAATATTTTATTTCCATATTCTAATATTTAATTTGAATTGCGTTGCCTGATGTGTGGAATGCCCCCTATCGCGACAGGGGGCTGAGACGCGCTTTTCTCTGTTCGCGCGCTGCGAGGGGTGATAACGTTGTCACCCTATAAAGCAGGGCGAATCCGCGCCCTCCGGACAGAGGAAACCCGCCATGCTCACCCGTCGCCACAGCCTTGCCCTTGGACTGGCCGCCATAGCCTTCCCGCTTCACAGCGTAGCTAAGGAAGCCGGTATACGAGGCCTTGGGGGGGCGGGTGATGCGCTGGGCGAAGGCCCCTACTGGTCGGCGGCGCACAAGCGCCTTTTCTGGGTCAATATTTCGGGGCAGACCATCTACGCGCTCGATCCAAAGGGCGGCGATCTGAAGACCTGGAAAACGCCCAAGCCCGTCTGCTTCCTCGCCGATCGTCAATCGGGAGGCCTGATTGCAGGCCTCAGCGACGGGGTCTATGGCTTCGATCCCAAAAGTGGTGCCTTCACCCTTCTGGTGCAGCCCGAAAAGCGCGACGATACGCGGCTGAACGACGGCAAGGTCGATGCCAAAGGCCGTCTGTGGACCGGCACCATGGACACCAAATGGAAGGAAAAGGTGGGGGCTTTTTATCGCATCGACGCCGATCTGAGCGTCACCAAAGCGGACGGCCCCTATCTGTGCGCCAATGGCCCCACCTTCAGCGCGGATGGCCGCACCCTGTGGCATACCGAAACCTACGACAAAGAGGTCTTTGCCTTCGATGTGGCGCCCGATGGGACGCTGTCGAACAAGCGGCTTTTCGTAAAGTTTGAGGGCGATATGGGTGCACCGGACGGCATGACCACGGATGCGCAGGGCGGGGTATGGATCGCTCATTATGGCGGTGGCCGCGTCAGTCGCTATAGTCCGGACGGCAAGCTGGATTTCTCCGTCACACTGCCCGCCACCCAGATCACCAGCATGGCCTTCGGCGGGGCCAAGCTCGACCACCTGTATATCAGCTCTGCGGCGCAGTTCCTGCCGGACACTGCGCCGGATAAGGCCGTGGCAGGGACACTGTTTGAAGTGTCGCCGGCCCGGCTGCGCGGGCACACCGGCCTGCCCGCGACGCCTTTCGCGGGTTAAACCTTTACGACGACCCCGCCCTGATCGGCGCTGCGGTACATGGCCTGAATCAGGCGGATGTCGCGCAGCCCCATCTCTCCCGGCGTACGGTGCGGCGTATTGCTGCGCGCGGCCTGCGAAAAGCCGTCCACCTGCGCGGCGAACTGGGTATAGGGCGGGGCAGCGCGCACCGGCGTACCGGGGTCCCAGCCGCGGTGCAGATTGGCACGGTTGTCGTAATAGTCCGATGCCGGGTCCATATTGATGGCAGCGCTGGCCCCGAACACCTTGATGCGCGATCCGCCGGCGTAGCAGTAGGAGGACGAACCCTGTGCGCTGAGCCCCGACGGGAAGGTCATGCGCCAGTTCAGCCCGCCCTCGACGGTCCTGAAGCGCGGATCGTCCTTCGGATAGGCATAAACGGCCGACACCGTGTCGGGCATCTGATCGGCCAGCATCAGGGTACCGTTCAGCGCGTAGATACCGATATCGTACATGGAGCCGCCACCGGCCAGCGGCTTGTCCAGACGCCACTTCATCGGTGGGTATTGCGGGTCGGCATTGAACCCGGCATCGCCGGTGATGTAGCGCAGGCCGCCCAATTCACCCTGTTTGCAGCGGCGCTTCACCTCGATATTGAGCGGTTCGAAATGCACGCGATAGGCCACACCCAATTGCCGATTGGCCGCCTTAGCAGCGGCGACCATCGCCTCGCACTCCTCGACCGTCGAAGCCATCGGCTTTTCACACAGGACATGCTTACCCGCCTTCAGGGCTCGAATGGTGTATTCAGCGTGCAACCCCACCGGCAGGACGATATAGACGCAGTCGATGTCCTTGTCGGTGGCGATCTTGTCGAAATCGTCATAGCCATAGGTCTTGGCCACACCATACCGCTCGGCCAGATCCCTGGCTTTGGCCGGATTGCCGGATACGAAGGCGGTCATGCGCGACTCATCGGCCTGAAGAAAGCCGGGTATCACCTGATTGATGGCGTAGCTGCCCAGACCGACCACGGCCCAGCCCAGACGCTTTTTGGGCGGCTCCGGCAGATCAACCCCGTTGGGCAGGGGCTGACCGGCGGCCTTGCCAGCGGTTTGAGCGGTGGCTGCGGCACTGGCGACCAGAGGCAGGCCTCCTGCACCTAGTAAAAGCTGTCGGCGATCCATCATGGGGTTTCCTCTGTTTGAACTTATGCAGTGGTCGCACTGTAAACCGGAATCCGGACAGGTGACAACGTTTACCCAGCGCTTTTTTGACCAAACCTTCCGTTCGGATTTGAGATATTTGTTCTTGTTATGTTCTTTTTTGATGCTAATCTCAGGGCATGTCCTCAAAGCCCCTGCCTACCCTGCGCACCGAACGCATCACCGATGAAAACGCCCTGCCCGATCGGGTGCGCAAGGGACGCGGTGCGGTGTCTAACCGCTTGAGCGGCCGTTTCGATGCGCCCGATCGCTACGACACAACCGACGGCTGGGATAGCGAAGATCATCCCGATATCGAGCGCGTGCAGACCATCCTTGGCATAGACGCCGTGCGTAAGATCATCAGCTATAACGACTCGCCGGATGTGGGGTCGAGCCGCTCCATCAATCCGTACAAGGGGTGCGAGCACGGCTGTATCTATTGTTTCGCCCGTCCGACCCACGCCTATCTGGACCTGTCACCGGGACTGGATTTCGAAACCCGTATCTTTCGCAAACCCGACGCCCCCGAACGGCTGCGCGAAGAACTGTCGCACCCCAAATACCGCGCTGCGCCGCTGGCGCTCGGTATCAATACTGACGCCTATCAGCCGATTGAGCGCAGTGAACGTTTGACACGACGGTTGCTGGAGGTGCTGTGGGAGTTTCGCCATCCGGTGCACATCGTCACCAAATCGGCCCTGATCCTGCGCGATCTGGATATTCTGGCCCCTATGGCGGCGGCCAATCTGTTTTCGGCCACCTTGTCGGTAACGACGCTCGACCGCCATATCGCGCGGGTGATGGAACCGCGCGCCGCGACGCCTATGAAGCGCATCGAAACCATCCGCGCGCTCAGCGCCGCCGGCATTCGCGTCAGTGTGCTGGCCGCGCCGCTGATCCCCGGCCTGACCTGTCACGAACTGGAAAACATCCTCAAGGCCGGGGCCGAGGCCGGTGCCATCCGCGGCGGCTATATTCCGGTGCGCCTACCGCACGAGATCAAGCTGCTGTTCGAAGACTGGCTGAGGCTCAACTTTCCTGACCGCGCCGACCGCGTGCTTAATCGTATCCGGGCCCTGCGTGGCGGCAAGCTGAACGATCCGAATTTCAAGACGCGCATGACCGGCACGGGACTGGAGGCCGACCTGCTGAAACAACGCTATGAACTGGCGGTGCGACGGTATGGCCTGGATGCGCCGCGCACACCCCTCGATTCGACGCAGTTTCGTGGCGGTGACCCGCAGATGCGTCTGTTTTAGCTCTTACCCGAACAGCATCCGCGTCGTGTTCTTGGCGATGAGGCGCAATTCGTCGGCCGATGCCCCGGCACGGGCGCGCACCCCCAGATTGGCGGTGATGCCGCCGATCATCTGAGCTAGTACCTTCGGGTCATGATGCGCATCCAGACAGCCATAGGTCTGAGCATCGGTAAAGAAGCGCTCGAAACGCACATCGAACTCTTCGATGGTGTTTTGCAGCATTTCCAGAATCGACTCGTGCTGCGGCGCTTCGTTGAGCGCCGTGCACATGAAGGCACAGCCCAGCGGGTGTTCGCTCTGACCGGTATAGGTGCCGATCATGATATCGAAATAGCGCCCGACAATGGTGCTTAGGCTATCGCCCTGCCCGTTGCAGCTTAGCACCGTATCCAGTTGCTCGCTGATACGCTGACGATAACTTTGCATGGATTTGAGATAGAGCGCTTCCTTATCCCCAAAGCCAGCATAGAGGCTGGGGCGGTTGACGCCCGTCGCTTCTACCAGATCGTCGAGAGAGGTCGCGGCAAAGCCTTTTTGCCAGAACACATGCAAGGCCTTTTTCAGCACCAGATCGGGGTCATAGGCACGCGGACGCCCACGCGGACGCTTACAGCAGGCGCTCGCCTCCAGCGCCTGATCGCCACAGACTTCGGGCAGAGCCAGCGCCACAGCGTCGGCCTCTAAGGCCTCGCTCTTATGGATCAGCGTCTCGTAAGGCTGGTGCACCATGGCAACACGATTACTCCTTTTACTGCCCCCTATGTAGCGTGTCCGCTCCCCTGCTGCCAGTCCCCGACACGCAGATGTCATATCTGCCGTCTTGTCCTGAAGATTTCGCCTCCCTTACGCGACTGCTGACAAATTTTTGTACCAATTCGCACAAAAATTTGCCCAAGCCTCTATTAATTTGCGAAACAGTACATAAATGGATGTCTGCGGCTCCGGTTCAAGGGCTGTTCCCGGCGCCGCTTCCCTTTCTTTTCCCTTTCTCCCCAAAGGTGACCCGCATGTTGACCCCGTCCGATCTTTACCGGCGCGCGCCGCGTCAGGCGCTCCTGACCGCCGCTGCTATCGCCACCCTGAGCGTGGGGGCCTTCGGTATCTACGCCCTGACCTCCAAAGCAGACGCTCAGGCCACCGCCGCCGCCCCGCAGGCTATTCCCGTCAAGGTGGCACTCATCGAAGAACAGACCGTCAGCGGCTGGGTCTCCTTCTCCGGTCGTCTGGAAGCGGTGGAGCGCGTTGAAATCCGCTCGCGCGTCTCCGGTGCCGTGAAGGCCATCCATTTCCGCGAAGGCGCCTTCGTTCGGGAAGGCCAGCTTCTGGTGACCATCGACCCGGCACCCTACGCCGCTGAGGTTGCGCGCGCCCGCGCACAGGTGCAGGCCGCTGAAGCGCGCCTCACGCTGGCACGCTCGGAAAACAGCCGTGCCGAACGCCTGCTGACGGAACGTGCCATCTCACAATCCGAGGCCGAAACCCGCATCAATGCCCTGCGCAGCGCCGAAGCCGACCTCGCCGCCGCGCAGGCCGTGCTGCAATCGGCCAATCTCAACCTCTCCTATACGCAGGTCCGTGCGCCGGTTTCGGGTCGCGTGGGTAAGATCGAAATCACGCAGGGCAATCTGGTCGCCTCCGGCCCCGGTTCGGCCGTGCTGACGACCCTGGTGTCGGTCTCGCCCATCTATGCCAGCTTCGATGCCAATGAAGAGGTGATCAACCGCACGCTGGCCGATCTCAACGGGGCGGAATTTGGCAAGGTGCCGGTGAAGCTGGAACTGGATAACGGTTCCGAACCGCTGAGCGGGCACCTGCAACTGATCGACAATCAGTTCGACAGCCAGTCCGGCACCGTGCGTGCCCGCGCCGTCTTCGCCAATACCGACGGCAAGCTGATCCCCGGTCAGTTTGTGCGCGTCAAGCTGGGGGAGGCCACGGCCAAGCCGGCCATACTGATCAACGAAGTGGCCATCGGCACCGATCAGTCCAAGCGCTTCGTCTATGTGGTGGGCAAGGGCAATGCGGTCGAATACCGCGAAGTCCAGTTGGGTGGCACGATCGACGGTCAGAAGGTGGTCACAGCGGGGCTGAAACCCGGTGATCGCGTGGTGATGTCGGGGCTTCAGGCCCTGCGGCCGGGTACGGTCGTCGCGCCGCAACTGATCGCCGCCCGTCCGGTCATCGACGCCACGCCCAAGCCGAACGCGTAAAAATCTCCTCCCTGTCGCGCAGCGATGGGGGGATACCGCCCAAAGCCTGATTTCGCTGAAACCTTTGGCGTAATCCCCTCCGTCTTTTGCCGCTTCGCGTCAAAATCCACCTCCCCATGCCTGCGGCACAGGGAGGAGGGCGTGCCTGCGCCGCAATCTTTTCCCGTCCGCCCATAAGGGGGCACTTATGAACCTCTCAAAATTCTTCATCGACAGGCCGATCTTCGCCGGTGTGCTGTCGCTGCTTATCGTGGTGTTCGGGCTCCTCAGCCTGCGTACCCTGCCTGTCTCCGAATACCCGGAAGTCGTGCCGCCGCAGGTGGTGGTGCGTGCCGTCTATCCGGGGGCAAGCCCCGCCGTCATCGCTGAAACCGTCGCCACCCCCATCGAAGAAGCCCTCACCGGCACCGAAGACATGATCTACATGTCCTCGGCCTCGACCTCCGACGGGCAGATGACCCTGACCCTCACCTTCAAGCTGGGCACCAATCCCGACCTGGCGCAGCAGATGGTGCAAAACCGGGTGTCTCAGGCCGAGGCCCGCCTGCCCGCAGACGTGCGGGCGCTGGGCGTCACCACGCAAAAAAGCCAGTCCTCCCTGCCGCTGGTCGTGCACCTTGTCTCGCCCAATGGCCGCTATGACGAAAACTATCTGCGCAACTACGCCCTGATCCACGTCAAGGACCGTCTGCAAAAGATCGAAGGCGTCGCCCCCATCCAGATGTTCGGCGGCGGCGAATATTCCATGCGGATCTGGCTTGACCCGCAAAAGGTCGCTGAACGCGGTCTGTCGGCGTCGGACGTCGCCAATGCCGTGCGCGGCGAAAACGTACAGGCCGCCGCCGGTATCGTCGGAGCCTCGCCCGGACAACCCGACATCACGCTTCAGATGTCGGTCAATGCGCAGGGTCGCCTGAAAACCGAAGAGGACTTCCGCAACATCATTGTCCGCTCCGATAACGGCGCCGTCACCTATCTGGGCGACGTGGCCCGCGTTGAACTGGGGGCCGCTGACTATTCGCTACGCTCGTTGCTGAACAATCAGAAGGCCGTCGGCATCCCCATCTTTGAACAGGCCGGGGCCAATTCGCTGAAGGTGTCTGCCGACGTCAAAAAGGCGATGGCCGAGCTTCAGAAGACCATGCCCGAAGGCGTAGAATACCGCATCGCCTACGACACCACGGAATATGTGCAGGAATCCATCGACTCGGTGATCCACACCCTGCTCGAAGCCATCCTGCTGGTGGTGATCGTCGTCATCGTCTTCCTTCAGACCTGGCGCGCCTCGATCATCCCGCTGCTGGCCGTGCCCGTATCCGTCATCGGCACCTTCGCCGTCATGCACGCCTTCGGCTTCTCGATCAACGCCCTGACCCTGTTCGGCCTCGTTCTGGCCATCGGTATCGTCGTCGATGACGCGATCGTCGTCGTCGAAAACGTCGAGCGCAATATCGAAGCCGGCAAATCGCCCAAGGAAGCCACTTATCAGGCCATGCGCGAAGTCTCCGGCCCGATCATCGCCATCGCACTGGTGCTGGTCGCGGTCTTCGTGCCGCTGGCCTTCATCACCGGCCTGTCGGGTCAGTTCTACCGTCAGTTCTCGCTGACCATCGCCATCTCAACCGTCATCTCGGCCATCAACTCCCTCACCCTGTCCCCGGCTCTGGCGGCGCTCCTGCTCAAGGACCACCACGCCAAGAAGGACGCGCTGACTCGCTTCATGGACCACTGGCTGGGCGGCTTCTTCCGCCTTTTCAACCGCTTCTTCCACCGGTCGTCGGAAAACTACGGCAGGGGTCTGGGCGGCATCATTTCGCGCAAGGCCCTGATGCTGGGCGTCTACGCGGTGCTGGTGCTCGCCACCACGTTCATGTTCAGGACCGTCCCCACCGGCTTTATCCCGGCGCAGGACAAGCAGTATCTGGTCGGCATGGTGCAGCTTCCCGACGGCGCAACGCTCGACCGCACCGAAACCGCCGCGCGCGCCATGACCGATATCGCCATGAAGCAGGACGGCGTAAAGGACGCGCTCGCCTTCCCCGGCCTGTCGATCAACGGTTTTACCCTCGCCTCCAACTCGGCGGTGGTGTTTCTGGCGCTCGACTCGTTTGAGGAACGCGGCAAAAACCACCTCGATGCCGGCACCATTGCCGGTGCGCTGAACCAGAAGTTTCTGGGCATTGGCGACGCCTATGTCGTCGTCTTCCCGCCGCCGCCGATCCTCGGCCTCGGCACCACGGGCGGCTTCAAGCTTCAGCTTCAGGATCGCGGCGCGCTTGGGCCCGAAGCGCTTGATCAGGCCACCAAGGCCTTCGTCGCCAAGGCCTATCAGACCAAGGAACTGGTCGGCGTCTTCTCCAACTATCAAATCAATGTGCCGCAGGTCTATGCCGACATTGATCGCGTCAAGGCCCGTCAGCTCGGCGTCAATGTGCAGGATGTCTTCGACACCATGCAGATCTATCTCGGCTCAATGTACGTCAATGACTTCAACAAGTTCGGCCGCACCTATTCCGTCCGTCTTCAGGCCGATGCGCCCTATCGCGCCCGCCCGGAAGACATCGGTCAGCTCAAGGTGCGCGCCAGCAGCGGCGAAATGATCCCCCTTTCGGCGCTTCTGAAAGTCGAACCGTCCTTCGGGCCGGTCAACGCCACCCGTTACAACGGTTATCTGGCCGCCGACATCAATGGTGGGCCCGCCCCCGGCTTCTCGTCCGGTCAGGCCGAAGCCGCCGCCGCCAAAATCGCCGCCGAAGTCCTGCCACCGGGGATCGAGTACGAATGGACCGACCTGACCTATCAACAGATTCTGGCGGGCGACTCCTCGGCCATCATCTTCCCGCTGGTCATCCTGCTCGTCTTCCTTGTGCTGGCGGCGCAGTACGAAAGTCTGGTCCTGCCGCTATCGATCCTGCTGATCGTCCCCATGGGTCTGCTGGCGGCCATCACCGGCGTGTGGATTTCGGGCGGCGACAATAACATCTTCACCCAGATCGGCCTGTTCGTTCTGGTGGGGCTGTCGGCCAAGAACGCCATCCTGATCGTGGAATTTGCCCGCGAGCTGGAACTGGCCGGACACAAGCCGCTACAGGCCGCCATTGAGGCCAGCCGCCTGCGTCTGCGCCCGATCCTGATGACCTCGATCGCCTTCATCATGGGCGTCCTGCCTCTGGTGCTGGCGCACGGAGCCGGTTCGGAAATGCGTCACGCCATGGGTGTGGCTGTCTTTGCCGGCATGATCGGGGCCACCGTTTTCGGCCTGTTCCTGACGCCCGTCTTCTACGTCACCCTGCGCGCCCTGACCGGCAATCGCCCGCTCAAGGCCCATACCCACCCCGATGAGTCCGGCCACGAAGGGATCGACCCCGCGCCGAGCACCGCCACGCTGAACTCACATCCGGAGGCACATTAATGTCCCCATTTTTATCGCTCAAACGCCGCGGGGCTCCTCGCCCATCGAAGCGTGCTAACGCTTCGCTCTCTGAGCACAAAGCCTCGGGCGGCCAGTCGGCCTTGCCAAAGCGTGACTGGTCACGCTTTGGAGTCATCCCTCTTACCTTTGCTGCCCTTCTCCTGACGGGTTGCGCTACCGCCCCCCTGACGCAGGACGCGGGCCTCACCCCGCCCGCGGCCTTCAAGGCCCCGGCCACAACCGAGACCACTGCGCCGCCTCTGGCCCAGACGGCCGACGCCTTCTGGCTGATCTTCGGTGACCCGGTGCTCGACGATCTCGAAGCGCGTGCCATGACCCGCAATACGGACGTGGCCATCGCCGCCGCCCGCGTGCAGCAGGCCCGCGCCCTGATCCGTCAGGCCCGTGCCGTGCAGTTGCCGCAGGTCAGCGCCGGGCTGCAATCCTCGCGCGCCTCGCAAACAGGACAGTCGCCCAAGGCCTCGACCCTGCACGCGGCCGGTCTAGACCTCGGCTATGAGGTCGATCTGACGGGTCGTCTGTCGAAGGCAACGCAGGCGGCAACGCTCGACGCCTCTGCCGCCGAGGACACTGCGAAATGGGCGCAACTGCTGGTTCAAGGCGCGGTGGCCGAAACCTATTTCGCCCTGCGCGCCCTCGATGAGGACCGCGCCATCGTGGCCGAAACTCTGGAGACCTATCAGGGCACGCTTAGCGTCACGCAAAACCGTTATGCGGCCGGTGATGTCGCCGAACTGGACGTGGTGCGTCTGCAAACCGAGGTCGCGACGACGGCAGCCGAGCTAAAGGCGCTAAATCGTCAGCGGGCGCGGGTCGAAAACGCCCTGAGTCTGCTGGTTGGCGACCTGCCTTCGACCTTCCGCGTCGAGGCCAAGTCGTGGGAGGCACAGCCCTGGGCCGGGGCCGTGTCGCTGATCCCGGCGGGGCTGCCGTCCGAGCTTCTGACGCGCCGCCCGGACGTCACCGCCGCCGAAAAGGCCATGCAGGCCGCCCAGAAGCGCGTCGGCATCGCCAGGGCGGCGTGGTTCCCGCGCCTCAGCCTGACCGCCTCTGCCGGGGGCGCGTCGAACGAGCTGTCGGACATCTTCTCCGAAGGGGCACGCAACTGGTCGCTCACCGCCATTGTGGCGCAGGCGATTTTCGACGGCGGCCAGCGCAAGGCCGGCGTTGAGCTGGCGCAGGGTGATCTGGCCATTGCCTTTGCGCAGTATCGTCAGTCGGTTCTGGTGGCCTTTGGCGACGTCGAAAACGCCCTGTCGGACATAGACGGCCTGACCGGCGAAGCCGAGACCCAAGCCACGGCTCTGGCGGCGGCGCGCCGGGCGCTCGACCTGTCGCAGGCGCGCTACAGGCACGGCTATGTGTCGCAGCTTGAGGTGCTGGATGCCCAGCGCTCCTATCTGCGCATCCGTCGTCAGGATCTTCAGGTGCGCGCCCAGCAATATCAGGCAACCGTGCGCCTGATCCGGGCTTTGGGCGGCGACTGGACCGTATAAGCCGGGGTAAGCTGGGCTATTCCTGACTGTAACGCCTGCCAACCCGCTCGGCAGGCGTTTTTTATGCGCGATAACGCTTGGAATTGAACGCATTTACTCTATAAGTCGGACAAATAACGAAAGGGAAACGTCGATGAAAACGCGCCTCAGTCTTGCCCTCATGGCCCTGTCGCTGGCGGGCTGCGCCGCCCTGCCCCACACTGAGGCGTCGTCCATTGCGCCAAAGCCCCTGTACCGCGATCCGGTCTATGACGGGGCAGCGGATGTGTCGATCATCTACGACCGCGCGGCCAGGGACTGGAAGATGTTCTACACCAACCGCCGCGCCACGCTGAAAACGCCCGATGGCGACGTATCGTGGGTGCATGGCACGCCCATCGGGGTAGCGACCTCGAAAGACGGCGTGAACTGGGCCTATCAGGGCAAGGCCGATATCCCGCTGGCGTGCACGGGCGAAACCCTGTGGGCCCCGGAAGTCTATGCCGATAACGGCACCTATCATATGTGGCTGACGGTCGTGCCGGGCGTTTTCAAGGACTGGAAGGCCGGGCGCTTCATCGTCCACCTGACCAGCCCGGACCTGAAAAACTGGACCTGCGGTGAGCGACTGGAACTGGGGACCGACCGCGCGATTGACGCCAGCGTCATCCAGAAAGACGGCCTTTATCGCCTGTGGTTCAAGGACGAGCGCAAGGGCAGCCGCCTGTTCGTGCTGGAAAGCCCGGACCTCAAATCATGGGTGCGTCAGCCCGATCCGGTCATCGACACCAATGCCGAAGGACCGAAGGTGTTTCAGTTCGGCGGCCATTACTGGCTGATCGCCGATGTGTGGAAGGGGCTGATGGTTCTGCGATCCGATGATCTGAAGACCTGGACGCCACAACCCAACCGCCTGCTGGAACAGCCGGGCACGCAGGCGACCGATAACGACAAGGGCCAGCATCCCGATGTGCTGGTCAATAAGGGCCGCGCCCTGATCTATTACTTCGTACACCAGTATAAGGCACCGGAAGCGGCGACCGACCCCAAATACGGTCAGCGCACCGTCATTCAGGTCGCCGAACTGAAGATCGGCCCCGATGGCTGGCTGACGGTCGATCGCAATGCGCCGGTCGATGCGCGGCTGACGCCGCCGAAATAGTCAGACCGCCCGCGCCAGTACGTTGCGGATCGAAAAGCTGGAATGGATACGCTGCACACCGGGGAGCTTTGACAGCACCTCGGTGTGGATGCGCTCGAATTCGCGGGCGTCGGCAATATCAACGCGCAGCACATAGTCGGCATCCCCGGTCATCAGCAGGCACTCGCGGATTTCCGGATAGCGGCGCACCGCTGCCTCAAAGCGCCTGAGCGTCCCCTCGCTCTGCCGTTCCAGCGAGATGCGGATAATAACGGCGATGGGCTCGCCTTCGACCTCTTCGCCGATCAGGGCGGTATAGCCGCGGATGACACCACTCTTTTCCAGCAATTGAATCCGCCGCAGGCAGGCCGAAGGCGACAGACCTACCTCGGCGGCCAGTCGGGCATTGCTCATCCGCGCATTGAGCCGGAGAAGCCGGATCAGGCTGCGGTCCACCGCATCGAGAGGGCGCATGACAGATTCTTTCGAAAAGCGAGCAATTATTGCGACATATGACACATATATGAACTAATCACGTCAAATAGCACGAACATTCGACGATCCTTGCGTTAATCTTCTCGTTATTAGCGGAGGGATGGCGGCATGGATCAGGTTCTGGCGAATGAGGCTTTGGCAAACGGCGCAGGCGGCATTCTGCGTGTCCATCTCGGCGCTCTGAAAGCCAACTATCTCAAACTGTGTCAGTTGGCGGCGCCGACCCCGGTCAGTGCCGTGGTCAAGGCCGATGCCTATGGTCTGGGCGTCACTGCGGTGACAGACACCCTTTACGCCGCCGGTTGCCGCCATTTCTTCGTGGCCCTGACGCGCGAAGCGCTCGAACTCCGCCCGCATCTGCCCTCCGATGCCGCGCTCTATGTGCTGAACGGGTTGACGCCGGGCAGCGAAGCCCGCGCCGCCGCAGCCGGGCTGATCCCTGTACTCAACTGCCCCGAACAGCTCGACGCCTGGGGCGATGTGGCGCGCCAGACGGGTCAGACCCTGCCCGCCCTGTTGCAGGTTGATACCGGCATGTCGCGTCTGGGTTTTATGCCCGAAGACCTTAAGGCGCTGGCCCACACGCCTGAGCGTCTTGAGGGCGTGCGCATTGACTATCTGATGAGCCATCTGGCCTGCGCCGATGAGCCTGCCAGTCCGGCCAATGGCCAGCAACTGGAAGCCTTTGAGTTAGCCTCGCGCCTGTTTCCCGATACGCCTTTGTGCTTTGCCAATTCCGGCGGGCTGTTTCTGGGGGCGGAATACCACGCCGATCTGTGTCGTCCCGGCATTGCCCTGTACGGGGCCGCGCCGCACCTTGAGCGGCCCAATCCGATGCAGCCGGTCATTGCGCTCGATCTGGCCGTCATCCAGACACGCAGCGTCCCCGCCGGGACGCGCATCGGCTATGGCGGCACGGTGGTGACCGACGCGCCCAAACGTCTGGCCACCCTGTCGGCGGGCTATGCCGACGGCCTGCCGCGCCGGTTGGGCGATCAGGGCGCGGTCTATTTCAAGGGCGTGCGTTTACCCTTTATCGGCCGCGTGTCGATGGACTCGATCATTATCGACATTGATGCCCTGCCCGAAGGCGCGCTGAAGGCCAGCGATTTTGTCGAACTGATCGGTCCACATCAGTCGCTGGACGATGTGGCAGCCGCCGCCGGCACCATCGCCTACGAAATCCTGACCCAGTTGGGTCCGCGGTATCACCGTCACCTCATCGCAGCGGAGGGCTGAGGCATGAAGATCGTCGTTCTGGGGGCCGGAGTCATCGGCGTCACTTCGGCCTGGTATCTGCGTCAGGCCGGGCATGAGGTCACGGTCATCGACCGTCAGCCCGGCCCGGCGCTGGAAACCTCGTTTGCCAATGCCGGAGAAATTTCGCCCGGCTATTCTTCGCCGTGGGCGGCACCCGGCATCCCGCAAAAGGCGCTGCGCTGGCTGTTCATGAACCACGCGCCGCTGATCATCCGCCCCAATCTCGACCCGAAGGCCGTGCGCTGGATGTGGCAGATGCTGATGAACTGCAATAGCGCGAGTTACAAGCGCAACAAGGGCCGCATGGTGCGCGTCGCCGAATACAGCCGCGACTGCCTGATGGCGCTGCGGCAAGACATCGGCATCCGCTATGACGAACGCACGCAAGGCACACTGGAAGTCTTTCGCACGCAAAAGCAGATCGACGGCCTCGCCAAGGATATTCAGGTGCTGAAAGACGGCGGCGTGCCGTTTGAACTGCTCGATACCGACGGCTGTGTCGCCGCCGAACCAGGGCTCGCGGCCTCACGTCACAAGATCGTCGGTGGCTTACGTCTGCCCAATGACGAAACCGGCGATTGTTTCAAATTTACCAATGCCTTGTCTGAAAAAGCTGAGGCAGCGGGTGTGGTGTTCCGCTACGGTGTTGATCTGCGCGGGCTGGTCCGCGACGGCGAACGTATCAAGGCGGTGCAGACCGCCGAAGGCGATATCGAAGCCGATCTGTTTGTGGCGGCCTTGGGTAGCTATACGCCCGCCTTCCTGCAACCGCTGAGTCTGGACGTGCCGGTTTATCCAGTCAAGGGCTATTCCCTGACCCTGTCCATCATTGATGAACACCGCGCCCCTGTGTCCACCGTAATGGATGAAGCGCACAAGGTGGCCATCACGCGCTTGGGCACGCGCATCCGCGTCGGCGGCATGGCTGAGATTGCCGGTTTTTCAAAAGATCTGCCCGAAGCGCGTCTCAACACGCTGAAATACGTCGTCGAAGACCTGTTTGGCGGCGCGGGCGACCTCAATCACCCGAACCTGTGGTCGGGCCTGCGCCCGATGACACCGGACGGCACGCCGATCATCGGCCCGACGCGCTATGGCAATCTGTGGCTCAATACCGGGCATGGCACCTTGGGCTGGACCATGTCCTGCGGTTCGGGCAAGGTGCTGGCGGACCTGATCAGCGGTCAGACCCCGGACATTGAAACGCATGATCTGAGCCTTGAGCGTTACGCCGCCTGAGACCCCCTAAGCAGGTGCGGTTAAATTCGCTGTTACGGTATAACTCGGATTGCCAAGCTCAAATTATACGGTATACATTTTGACATCGCCACGCCTCACAGAGTGATCTCATGAAAGCCCTTCTGCGCGCCACCGCCCTGTCTGTCATTCTCGCCACCTCCGCCCTGCCCGTCTGCGCCGAGGTAGACCCGGCGGTTCAGGCGAAGTTCGAGACCATCTATAAAACGGAATGGGAATGGCGCGGCAAGCAGTCGGCGGCCAATGAAGACACGCCCGCTGATCAGCGGGCTGGCGGCCTGCCCGACGTCTCAAAGGCGGCTCAGGACAAAAAACTGGCCTACTGGCAGACTGTGCTTAAGCAACTGGATGCCATCGACATCAGCAAGTTGTCGGAAAAGGACGCTGACAATTATCGCGTCTATCGCTTTCAGATCGAGACCCTGATCAATGCTCAGGTGTACAAGCTCTATGAGCGCCCGGTGGCCGGTGATACCTCCTTCTGGTCTGATCTGGGTTATATTGCGAGCGGCACCTTCCGCAGCGAGGCGGATTATCGCAACTATATCAAGACGCTGGGCGACATGCCGCGCTATTTCGGTCAGAATATCGACAATATGCGCTCTGGCCTCAAGCGGGGTTTCACCCTGCCGCGCGTCTCGCTGCAAGGCCGCGATGTCTCGCTGACGCAGGTAATCGAGGCCAAAGGTGAAGCCAACCCCTTCTATAAGCCGTTCAAGCACTTCCCGGCGACTATTCCTGCCGACAAACAGGCCGAACTGAAAAAACTCGGCCTTGAGGCCATCCAGAAAAGCGTCATTCCGGCGCACCAGAGCGTGCTGACCTTCCTCAATGGCGAATATACGCCCAAGGCGACGACCTCCATCGCCGCTATCGATCTGCCGGATGGCCGCAACTTCTATCAGGCGCAGATCTACGAATACACCACCCTCACCCTGACGCCGGACCAGATTCATCAGATCGGCCTCGATGAGGTCGCCAAGATTCGCGGCGAAATGGACTCCGTGATGAAAGAGGTTGGGTTCAAGGGGGATCTCAAGGCCTTCCTGACCTTCCTGCGCACCGATCCGCAATTCTATGCCAAGACGCCGCAGGAACTGCTCGACCGTTCGGCCTGGGCTGCCAAGATGTTCGACGGCAAGGCCGGTGACTATTTCGGTCGTCTGCCGCGGATGCGCTTTGCCATCATCCCCGTGGCGCCGGAAATCGCCCCCTTCTACACCAGCGGACGCGGTGGACCCGGCGGCTACTGGGTCAATACCTATAATCTGCCGTCGCGCCCGCTCTATTCGGTCATGGCGCTGACGCTACACGAATCGGCGCCGGGTCATGCCTTCCAGATGCCGCTGGCCATGGAAAACAAGGGCCTGCCGCCCTTCCGTCAAAGCGGCTACATCTCGGCCTATGGCGAAGGCTGGGCGCTCTATTCCGAGCGACTGGGCGTCGAGATGGGCATGTATCAGACGCCCTATGAGCGCTTTGGTATGCTGAGCTATCAGATGTGGCGTGCGGCGCGTCTGGTGGTCGATACCGGCATGCACGCCAAGGGCTGGACGCGCGATCAGGCGCTCGATTTCCTGCGTGAAAACACCGCCCTGTCGGAGCATGAAATCACCACCGAGGTGGATCGCTATATCGCCTGGCCGGGTCAGGCGCTCAGCTACTATCTGGGCGAAATGGCCATCTGGAAGGCCCGCGCCAAGGCCGAAGCGGCGCTTGGTGAGAAGTTCGATATCCGCGCCTTCCACGACACGGTTCTGGAGCTGGGCTCCGTGCCCCTGCCGGTAATGGAACAGGCCGTGGACCGCTTTATCGCGCGCGGCGGCACCAGTCCGTATAAGGACGAATAATCAATCTGAGTACGGATTAATTATTTAGCCATCCTTGGCCACGCCTTCGATCAGCGGCACAAAGCGCACCTCACCGAGGTCTTCCACCTCATAGGCTTCGGGGGTGCGAGTGTAGCGCAGCAGGCGCTGAACCGACCCGCGCCCCTGGGGTGCAACCATAATCCCCTTGACCTTGAGTTGCGCCAGAAGGGGTAACGGTTCGTCGGGGAGCGCCGCCGTGACAAGGATGCGGTCAAACGGCGCCTGCTCCGGCCAGCCGTCCCAGCCATCGGCAAAGCGATAGATGATGTTCTCCATCATCAGCCGCTTATGCCGTATCTCAGCCTCCAGCATCAGGGAGCGATAACGCTCGATCGTATAGACGTAGCGGCACAGGCGCGACAGGATGGCCGTCTGGTAGCCGGACCCCGTGCCGATCTCCAGCACACGATGGCGACCTTCCAGCTTGAGGGCCTGCGTCATCAGGGCGACGATATAGGGCTGCGAAATGGTCTGGCCTGCGGCGATGGGGATGGCCGAATCCTCCCACGAGCGGTCAAGGAACAGTTCCGGCACGAACAGGTCACGCGGCGTATATTCCATAGCGTGCAGCAGCTTTTCGTCCTGAATACCCTGCGCCTTCAGGCTGGCCAGCAGGCGCTCGATGCGGGTTTCCGGCAGGGGGGCCTCGCTCATCGACCGGTCTCCTTGTGGTCGGGGGTACGGATACGCTTCGGGGCCGCGCCACCGAAAACGCCCTTATAGGCGTGCAGCGTCTCGTAATGTGTCAGATCAAGATGCAGCGGCGTCACCGAAATTCGGTTTTCAGCGACGGCCTTGAGGTCAGTGCCATCGACCAGCTCACAATCATGACCGTGGAAATCGAGCCAGTAATAAGGCCGGCCGCGCGGATCGACACGCTTGACGGCGTGCAGATCATGCAGGTCGCGGAAGCCCTGCCGCGTCATTTCCACGCCCGTCACCGCCTCATCATCGCAGTCGGGGAAATTGATATTGAAAATGAGGTTGTTCGCCCAACCCTTTGCTAAAAGGGATGAAATCACCGGCGCACCATAGGCCCTCGCCGCTTCCCACTGCGCTTCGACGTCCAGATCGAAGTCCAGACACTGCGATAAGGCAACCGACGGGATGCCCAGCGTCATCCCCTGCAAGGCCCCGGCCACCGTGCCAGACAGGGTCACATCCTGAGCGAGGTTAAAGCCGCGATTAACCCCCGACAGCACCAGATCGGGAGGTTCGGGCAGCAGGTCGTTGACGGCAATCTGCACGCAGTCGGTGGGCGTGCCGGTCACCGCAAAGGTGCGCTCATCCAGACGGTGCGCGCGCAACGGGTCGTGCAGGGTGATTCCCCGTCCCTTGCCTGACTGCTCATACAGCGGCGCACACACCCAGACGTCATCGGACAGTTGCGCCGCAATCTCACGCAGCACCGTCATGCCATACGCTTCGACGCCGTCGTCATTGGTCAGGAGGATACGCATGGGACTCACCTTTCGCCCTCCGTACTAGAGCGCTCTTGGCGAACGCACAAGACATCCCCGTCAGGCGTGGCGCAAAACCGTCGTCAGGACCGATGATCCACAGACGACACGCTTCGGCAAAATCCCCAGGCACGCGAGTCGCATATCAAGATTCTCCAATTTGACGAAAAATATGGTTAACGTGCGGACGTGCGGTTATGGGCAACCGGCGTCGCGCTGGCCGATTGTGCCGCGCACCACTCAGTGAATGCCTTCATTTCAGCCTTACATTTCCTGATTTTCAGACATTTTCAAAACACAGCCACCTGTCGTATACTTTAAAGGCCATAGCCATGTCGGAATATATTGGGTGGACGGATTACGCCGACGTGGCAGATACCCCCGCCGCCCTACCCACCTCTCTTCTGCGCCGCCGCTCCGATCCCGAAGCGCTGGTCCTGCATCGGAAGCTTCAGAGCTGCCGGGTGGCGGATAGCCCCTATAAACGCTTGCTGGATATCGGGGTTGCGTTTCTGCTGCTGCTGTTCCTGCTGCCCGCCTTATTGATCCTCAGCCTGCTGATCAGGCTCGATTCCGCTGGTCCGGTTCTGTTCTGCCAACGCCGTACGGGCCTGAACGGGCGCGTGTTTAAAATCTACAAGTTCCGCACCATGCGGGTCGCAGAGGATGGCGCGCACGTGGTTCAGGCACAGCGCAATGATGCCCGCGTCACGCGCCTCGGCCGGTTCCTTCGGCGGACCAGCCTCGACGAACTGCCGCAACTCGTGAATGTGCTTAAGGGCGATATGTCTCTGGTCGGGCCCCGCCCGCACGCCATCGCGCACGACAAGGCGTTTGCTTCACACGTCCCCGGCTACAACGCCCGCTTTCGCGCGCGACCGGGCCTGACCGGGTTGGCGGCTATTCGTGGCTATCGCGGAGAAATCCACACACCCGCCTGCATCGAAAACCGCGTGAAGGCGGATAATGAATATATCCAGTCTTGGTCGATCCGCGACGATTTCGTCATCCTCATGCGGACGGCACTGATAATCAGTCGCGATAAAAATGCCTATTGATCGGCGGCTTACGCCCATAGGCTGACATAAATGCCCGATATTTGCCGCTCAGATGCACGGAATGACCGCGCGGGCTTGCAGCTTTGACAGTGATCGGTCAGTAGGATGACGAACACCGATCTTCAGAATCAAACGCCAGGTCCGCCTGTCGGCGATTCCAGATTAACGTCTTTGATGTATCCCGGACGCGATGCCACCTCGGCGTCTGGGTGAGAGTGATAATATGAGAGTCTTCATTACCGGCACCGCAGGCTTTATCGGCTTCCACCTGGCGCAGCGCCTGCTGACTGAGGGCCATACGGTTCACGGCTATGACGGCATGACCGAGTATTACGATGTGCGCTTGAAGCGCGCGCGCGTGGAACGGCTGAAGCGTGAGTCTCTCTACACGCACACAGAGGCCATGCTGGAAAACATGGACGCGCTGATGGCGGCGGCTGAGGCTTGTCAGCCGGAGATCATTATCCACCTCGCCGCGCAGGCGGGTGTGCGCTATTCGCTTGAGCAGCCGCGTACCTACATCAATACCAATGTGATCGGCTCTTTCAATATCCTCGAAGTCGCCAGGCTCTTGAAGCCACAGCACCTGCTGCTCGCCTCGACCTCCTCCGTATATGGCGCCAATGAGAAGGTGCCGTTCGAGGAAGTGGACAAGACGGATGAGCCGATGACCCTCTATGCCGCGACCAAAAAGTCTATGGAGGTGATGGCCCATTCCTATGCGCATCTGTGGAAGATACCGACAACAGCCTTCCGCTTCTTCACCGTCTATGGCCCCTACGGCCGTCCCGATATGGCGCTGTTTAAATTCGTGAATGCCGCCGACAGGAATGAAGCCATCGACGTGTACGGCATGGGGCAACACGCGCGCGACTTTACCTATATCGACGATCTGGTCGAGGCGATTGTCCGGCTGATACCGGTCGCACCTTCCGAAGACAATCGCGTGCCGGACGATCAGGCCCACGACACCCTGTCCAGACTGGGTCCCTTCCGGGTGGTCAATCTGGGTGGCGGCCAGCCGGTGAGCCTGATGTCTTTCATCGACACGATCGAAGAGGCGCTGGAAACCCCGCTAAAGCGTAACATGCTGCCTTTGCAAAAAGGCGATGTGCCGCGCACCTATGCCAGCACCCGCTTGCTTCAGGCCCTGACAGGCTTCCTGCCCCGTATTGGCCTGAAAGACGGTGTAACGCATTTCGTCAACTGGTTCCGCGCCTACAATGTCAAATCCTGAGGCAGACTATACACCCTGCCTTTGGATCAGATCGTAATACCGGATCAGTTCAGACACGGTACGCCCCCCCTCTTGCGCATCAGGCTGGCGCGGTGGCGCTTGACCGTCATCTCGGCAATCGCCAACTCACCAACAAAAACAGATCAATCCTCACCGCACACCTCCTTGCGGTGAGTGAATCAGTCCGGTTAATTCTAGGCAACTCATTAGGTGTTTAGCCCCACGCCGGGCGGTGGCTTTGTCACCTTGGCCGCCGCCTCAATGGCGGCTTAAGCGGACTGATTCCTGTAGAAATCATTCCGCTAAATGAATACTGAGCGCAGGTTCTAGAGCTAAATTATTCAAGAATTGCGCGAAGGGGACGGGCAGGTCTGAGTTGTCTGGCAAGCAGCCGCCGGGATCAAACGGCTTGCGCGCCCCCTGCCCCGGAATACTGCTCAAACGCCATGAGGGCGTCAGCCGCATACATCAGCGACGGCCCACCACCCATATAGATGGCCATGCCGAGCACCTCTTCGACCTCCTGTTTCGTCGCCCCCAGTCGCACCAGTGCCTCAGTATGATAGCCGATGCAGCCGTCGCAGCGCGTGGCAACTCCAATGGCCAGAGCGATAAACTCCTTCATCCTCTTGTCCAGTGCACCGTCTGCCGTCGCTGCCTTGGCGAGCGCCGAAAACCCGCCCATGGTTTCCGGAATGTCTTTGCGCAGAGTCTTGATATTGGCCGACAGGCGCGCGGTGATTTCGGGATAGGACTTGCTCATTTGAAGCACACCCCCGGCTTGGCGCCCAGCGCCTTGAACACCATCGCCGCCGGACAAAAGCCGGTGAAACTGGCCTGTATCATATTGGCCCCGGCAAAGACGGTCAGCCATACCCAGTTCGGGTGAACAAAATGCGCCAGCGCGACGGACACCAGCACGACAGTTCCGGCAAAGGCCAGAACGAGACGATCGAGAGACAAGCGATTTCTCCTTAAGACAGGCCACAACAAATGGACTTGCTTTTAATTGCATATTTTCTTAAATACGCAATATAGAAACTTCAAGCGCTTTTTTCGAGGCCCCCATGTTCGGACTGTTCAAACCGCAAAGCCCCATCACCAACCTGACCCCGGCCGAGGTGCACAAAGGGCTTCAGACGAAGACCGTCTTGCTGATTGATGTGCGCGAGCCTTCGGAATTTAGCGCCGAACACATCAAGGGGGCCATCAACCTGCCGTTGTCGAGCCTGTCGTCCGAGGCGCTTGCGACCGTCACCGCCGGGGCCGGTGAACGTACCGTGGTCATGCAGTGTCTGGCCGGCGGGCGTTCGGCGCAGGGCGTCAAGGCCTGCCGCGGCTTTGGCGCTCAGGTCGATCATCACCTTCAGGGCGGCCTTAATGCGTGGAAGGCCGCAGGCCTGCCCACGGTTCGCTGAGAAAGGCTATGGCCATGCCCCGCCCCTTCCTTCACCTGTTCGCCGCGTCGGCCCTGACTGTGCTCGCCTTTGCCAGCCTGAGCGCCTGCTCAGACGGGCATGACAAAACGCCGGTCGAGCGCGCCGCGCCACAAACGGCCGCTGGCGACCTGCTGACCGTCTCCACGACCGAAATTGACGATATCAAGCGCCTGTCGGCTACGCTGACGACGCGCGATATGGGCGAGGCCGTGGCGCGGATTCCCGGCGTGCTCATCACCCTGAATGTGCGCGAAGGCGACACCGTCGCGAAGGGACAGGTCATCGGCGTGGTCAAGGACCAGAGGCTGAATTTCGAAGCCAGCGCCTACACGGCGACGGCGCTTCAGGCGGAGGCCGACTACAAACGCATCAAGACGCTGTATGACAAGGGCATCTACGCTAAGGCGCGGCTGGAGCAGGCGGAATCGGCCTGGAAGGCGGCGCAGGCGCAGCGCGCAGCGGCCGGTGAACTGGCTGGACAGGGCGTTATTCGCGCTCCGGCCTCTGGCGTGGTGGTAAAGGCCGAAATCCCCGCCGGGGCCGTGGTCATGACCGGTCAGTCGGTGGCGACCGTAACCGCCGGGCCGCGCGTCGTTCGCCTGCAACTGCCCGAACCGCAGGCGCGCGCCCTCAGCGTGGGGCAAGGCGTGCAACTGGAGGCCAATGGCCTGACCGCTTCGGGCACGCTCAGCCAGATCTATCCGGCTGTCGATAAGGGGCAGGTCATTGCCGATGTCACTCCGGCGGGGCTCGATCAGGTTCTGGTGGGTGAGCGCGTCATTACCTCGCTCAGCCTCGGTAAACGTCGGGGCATTCAGGTGCCGACCGCCTATGTCGCCACGCGCTACGGCCTCGACTATGTGCGTCTGGTCGCCCCTGACCGCACCTTCAGCGAGATACCGGTGCAGACCGCGCCGCTTTCAGCCGGACAGGTCGAAATCCTTAGCGGTCTCAAGGACGGGGACACACTGGCCCCCTATGGAGCGGCGAAATGAACGACGCCAAATTAGGACTGTCAGGCCGCCTGACACAGGCAACGCTGAACTCGCCCCTCACCCCTCTGGCCCTGCTGGTGGCCGTGTTTGTCGGCCTGATGGCGGTCATGTCCATCCCCCGCGAGGAGGAGCCGCAGATTTCGGTGCCCATGGTCGATATTCAGGTGGCGGCGGCCGGGCTGAAGGTCAATGACGCCAAGGAACTAATCGCAAAGCCGCTCGAAACCATCGTCAAAAGCATCAACGGCGTCGATCACGTCTATAGCTTTATCGAAGACGATGCGGTGATGGTGACGGCGCGTTTCAAGGTCGGCACCGATCCCGACTCCGCCGCCGTGCGCATCCATGAAAAGCTGCGCGCCAATGCCGACAAGATGCCAAAGGGTATCCCCGAACCACTCATTTCGACGCGCGGCATCAATGACGTGCCGTCGATGATCATTACCCTGTCACCCACCGCCGGTGCCGGAACGCGCATTGATGATGTGGCACTGTACGGGCTGGCGCTCAAATTGCGCAGCGAGCTGGCCAAGGTGGACAATGTCGGCCTGACCTTTATTACCGGTGGCCGCCCGGAAGAAATCCGCATCGAGCCGGACCCGGCGCGCATGAGCCTGCACGGCGTGTCCCTGACGGCGCTCACCCAGGCAATTTCAGCGGCCAACCAGACCCTGCCCGCCGGCGTGGTGCGCGATCATGGCCAGACGCTCGACCTCAAGGCCGGGCGCTCGCTTAACAGCGTCTTCGACGTGGGACAGATCACCGTGACCTCGGTCAGCGGCCAGCCGGTGCTGGTGCGCGACGTCACCACTATCGTGCAGGCCCCGCGCGAGGATCAGGCGCGGGTGACCCGCTATCGCCAGACGGCGCAGGGGATTGAGGCCGCGCCTGCCGTCTCATTGGCCATCGCCAAGCGTCAGGGGGCCAATGCGGTCATCGTTTCCGAGGCCATCCATAAGCGGCTCGAGGCGCTCAAAGGCACGCTGATCCCGTCGGGTGTTGAGGCGTCGATTACGCGCGATTACGGCGAAACGGCCAATGAAAAGGCCAATGAGCTGCTGTTCCATCTAGGGCTGGCCACCGCTTCGATCGTGGTGCTGATCGGCTTTGCCATCGGCTGGCGCGAAGCCGCAGTTACCGCCGTGGTTATCCCGACCACCATCCTTTTGACGCTGTTCGCCTCGAACCTGATGGGCTTCACCATCAACCGCGTCAGCCTGTTCGCCCTGATCTTC
Organism: Asticcacaulis excentricus; assembly: GCF_003966695.1. Taxonomy (NCBI): domain Bacteria; kingdom Pseudomonadati; phylum Pseudomonadota; class Alphaproteobacteria; order Caulobacterales; family Caulobacteraceae; genus Asticcacaulis; species Asticcacaulis excentricus. Next base: position 618,353 of record NZ_AP018827.1, on the reverse strand, counting down.
TCCATCGGCATTCTGGTCGATGATGCCATTGTGATGATCGAAAACATCGCAAGGCACTGGGGGATGCCAGATGTGGGAAAACCCGATGGCCGAAGCCGCGCTCAGGCCACCATCGAAGCCGTGGCCGAGGTCGGCAACCCGACCATTGTCGCCACCCTGACCGTGGTGGCGGCGCTGCTGCCCATGCTGTTTGTCTCCGGCCTGATGGGCCCCTACATGGCCCCCATTCCGGTCAATGCCTCGGCGGCCATGGTCTTCTCGTTCTTTGTCGCAGTAATCCTCGCGCCGTGGCTGATGATCCGTTTTGCGCGCAAGACGCTGAACGACGGGCATTCCCACGACCACGAAGGCTTTATTGGTCTTCTCTATCGCCGTGTGGCGTCGAAGGTCATCGCCACAAAAAAGACGGCCTGGACCTTCCTGTTGCTGGTCGGGGCCGCCACGCTCGTGTCGATGAGCCTGTTCGGCTTCAAGGTGGTGACGGTCAAGTTACTGCCGTTCGACAACAAGTCGGAGCTTCAGGTCATTGCCGACCTGCCCGAAGGCACGTCCCTGGAGATGACGCAGCGCGTGCTGGCCGAGGCCGCGCGGGTGAGCGCCGGTCTGAAAGAGGTTGAAGCCATCGACGCCTATGCCGGGACCGCCACGCCGTTCAACTTCAACGGGCTGGTGCGTCACTATTATCTGCGCAGCCGCCCGGAACAGGGCGATCTCAATGTCCTGCTGGCTCCCAAGGGCGAGCGCGCGCGCGCCAGCCATGCCATTGCACTGGACCTGCGCCAAAGGCTGAAAGCCGTGGCGTTGCCCGCGGGGGGGGTGTTGAAGGTGGTCGAAGCGCCACCGGGGCCGCCGGTCATGGCCACCCTGCTGGCCGAAATCTACGGGCCGGATGCCGCCACGCGCCGCGCCGTGGCCGAAAAGGTCAAGGCCATCTTTAAGGACATCGACTTCATCGTCGATGTGGACGATTCCTATGGCTTGCCGCGTCCGACGCTGAACGTCGTGCCCGATCGTGCCCGCCTGGAAAGCCTCAGCGTGTCGGAAGGTGAACTCTATGCCTCGGTCAATACGCTGATGAACGGGCAGGTTCTGGGCTATGCCCAGCAGGCCGGGCGCAGCGGCGAAGGCCGCGAACCGCTGGAGATTGCCCTGCGCCTGCCGCAGAATGCGCGCTATATCAGCGAAACGCTTGAGTCCATGCCCGTGGCCACCTCTGGCGGGCGACTGGTAGCGCTGAACGAGGTCGCCGCCTTTGAACGCGGACAGGGCTCGACCGCCTATTTCCGCCGGGACGGACGCGACGCCGACATGATCATGGCCGAGCTGGCCGGGCGGTATGAGGCGCCTATCTATGGCCTCAGTGCCGTCAATGACGCCATCAATGCCGCCGATTGGGGGGCGCTGCCGAAGCCGGTGATCCGCCTCAATGGTCAGCCGGAAGACGAAACCCGTCCCACCGTGTTGTGGGACGGCGAATGGGAGATCACCTGGGTCACATTCCGTGACATGGGCGCGGCCTTTGGGGTGGCGCTTCTGGGCATCTATATTCTGGTGGTGGCGCAGTTCAAAAATTTCCGCTTGCCACTGGTCATTCTGACGCCGGTGCCCCTGACGTTGATCGGCATTGTCATCGGGCACCTGCTGTTTGGCGCGCCGTTTTCCGCCACCTCGATGATCGGGTTTATCGCTCTGGCCGGAATTATCGTGCGCAATTCGATCCTGCTGGTCGATTTCATCCGCCATGCCGAATACGACGCCGAAGGTCACAAACGCCCCCTGCGCGAGGTGCTGCTGGAGGCCGGGGCCACGCGCTTCAAGCCGATCCTACTGACCGCGCTGGCGGCCATGATCGGGGCCAGCGTTATCCTGTTCGACCCCATCTTTCAGGGGCTGGCCATCTCGTTGCTGTTCGGGCTTTTGTCCTCGACGCTTCTGACCGTATTGGTTATTCCCGCCATCTATGTTGTCTTCAAGGACGACCTTACAGAGCGAGCTGAATCATGACCGTCACCACGCAGGACCTGCAAAACCTGAAGCCGAACGTGCAGCGGGCGACGCGGATGCTCAAACTGCTGGCCAGCGAACACCGCCTGATGATCCTGTGCCGGCTGTTTGAGGGCGAGGCCAGCGTTTCGGATCTGGCCGACTATCTGGGGCAACCCATCGCAGGCACGTCCCAGCATCTGGCCAAGATGCGGGCGGAAAATCTGGTGACCACGCGCCGCGACGGGCAGACCATCTACTATTCAATAGGCGACCCGGCGGCCCAACAAATGATCGCGACGTTGTGCAAATTGTACAGGTGAACGAGTTTGTTGGCTGACGAGACGGTTTCCGCAGTGAACAGACTACCCAATAGCAAGGTGAAAATGCGTCGGAAACGTTAACGGCTTGCTTCACACATCTGTGGTCATAGCGGCTTAACTGCTCCCACTCAGCATTCCGAAATCAAAAGAAATTATATGTCTCACCGTCTCTGAAATTCGCATGCGCTTGATATCGCCCTCTGGCGAACTTCAAATTCACGATATTAAGCAGTGCCTTCAGTGAGCTGTTAACCGATGGGTCTGAGCGTTCTTCTGCCCCTGACGACACCCTTTTGCACATCCCATCAAGCACAGTTCCGAGAGTTAAAAATTGCGGATTCGCTTTTGATGTATTCGGCATTTATATCGACGATGCTCGCCTCAATCGCTCAGGCTGAAGCGTGTCGCGAAGCTCAGGGACAGGACCTCACCCGCCACGGAATCCGGCGGGCGTGGCAGGGGCTGGGCGTCGGCCAGCATGGCCAGCGCGGCGCGGTCAATGTCGGCTGAGCCCGATCCGCGCTCGATCCGCGACGTCAGGATGCGCCCCTGGCGATCCATCTGAAAGCTGAGGACGACCTCGCCTTCGATGCGACGGCGTTTGGCCTGCGGCGGATAGAGTTTGAACTGTTCAATATGGTGGCGCAAGCGGGCGGCATAGGCCGCTGGGGGCGGGCCTTGCCCTGCACTCGGACGCGACGCACCGGATGCGGTGGGTGGGGAAGTGGCGGCATCTGACGCGGGCGAGCCCGCCGACGGAGGGGCTGCCGCAGGCTCGGTCCGAGTAGAGGCCGGAGCCGTCTGCGGTGAGGGCATGGCGGCCACGGGTGCCGACGAAGACAACGGCTGCGGCGTCGAAACCGCTGTCTGGATAGGCCTTTCCGAAGGTTTGATAGCCGCAGAGGGGGGTGTCTGAGCCTCTGCCGCTGGCGGGGCTTCAACCACCGAGAGGCGCACAGGCCGCTCCAGAGCCACCTCGAACACCGGGCTTTCAACCGGCGGGGGCGTTGGCTGAGGCGCCAGCCCCGCCACGGCCAGCAGGAAGCCCCCGTTCACCAGAACGGAGGCCCCAACAGCCACGCTTTTTTGACCCTTGCTCGTCACCGCTGGTTTCAGAACGTCCGGGCGAGGCTCAGGCGGACCGTCTGACCCGCTGCTGGCAGATAGCTGAGGTGCGGCTGATAATAGGTGTCGAAAATATTGTCCCAGTTCAGACGCGCCTCGATCCCGGCCAGCGGGCCGGACAGCGGGCGATAAGTCGCAAACAGGTTATGCACCGTGTAGGACTTGCTGGTGGCCGAAACGACGCCGGTGGTGGCGTTGTAGCTATACTGTTTGTCGGCGATATCGCCTTTCCAGCCGAGCGTTACCCCCTGTTCCGGAAAGACCCAGCCCGCCGTCAGGTTCAACTGTTCTGCGGGGATAGTGTTAAACGCGATATGCGTCAGCTTGTTATAGCCATTGACCGTGGACCATGCCGCGCGCCCGAAAATACGGCGTGAGGCGTATTCGGCCTCCAGTTCGGCCCCTTCATAGCGCGCTTCACCGACATTGGTGTAGGCCGAAGCCGTGGTCGAGGTGCGCGTGACCAGGTTTTTGATGTCGTTCTGGAACACGGTCAGCTTGAGGTTCAGACCATCGCCCTTGCTGAACAGACCGCGCTTCGAATAGCTGGCGCCCACCTCGCGGTTTTCCGACTCTTCCGGCTTGAGATTGAGGCTGATGGTCTGGGCCGCACCGCGCGTATAGATCTCATCCAGCACCGGCAGGCGCTCGGTATGCGACAGCGAGCCGAACAGCTTGACCTGCTCCGTCAGCGCATAGAGCACCGCCAGCTTGGGCGAGGTGGCGTCCAGTTCGACGGAGGATGGCACGCCGGTCGTCCCCACCACATAGGTGCCAGCCCCCGGCTTCAGCTTCGACTTATCGTAGCGGATACCCGGAATAAGGGTCAGCTTGTCCCCGATCAGGACTTCATCCTGCACATACAGGCTGACGCGGTTCATATCGCCTTCGGGATGGGTGGTCGCGCCGTTGGTCAGGCTGCCCGTCGCGCTGTAACGCGGGTTGCGGCGCTCCTGATGATAGGTCTGCATACCAACGGTCAGGAAGTGCTCGACGGGACCGGTGGTAAAGGTCGAGACGTTCTCCACCTTCGCCTGCACGGTCTTGTAGCTGTACTGCGAGGTATAGCCGAGCGCGGTGGGCGAAAACTGGTTGTCGCGCTGATCCGTCTTCGATTCGTCGAAAGCGATCTGCGCCTTGAGGTCCAGCCAGTCATTACCCTCAAAGGCGTTGTCGTAACCGATCACGTAGTTGGTGTCGTCGGTCTTGCGGCGCACCTGACTGGTCGTAAAGGCCGCCTGCTGATCATAGATCTGCCAGGAATCGTCGCTCCATTTCTGCGCCGAAGCCCAGACGCTGTGCTTGCGGTCGCCGCCAATATAGTAGCGGCTCTTGAGCAGCACCGACTCGCCCGCCGCCTGCGACGGGTTGACGATCTTGCCATTGCCATCGGTGTAGTTGCCGAAGTCGCGCTTGTTGGCGACCAGCAGCACGTCGAGGTTTGGCAACGGCTTCGCCGCCAGAGTCGCCGACAACAGCGTGCCCTCGCTGTTGCTGTCGTAGCCGCCTTTCAGACGCACCGCGAAGCGATCATCGCCCCTCAGAAAGTCCGAGGCGTCCTTGGTGGTGAAGTTGACCGTCCCGGCCAGCGCGCCGGAGCCATAGACGGTCGAAGAGGACGGCCCGCGCAGCACCTCAACGCGCTTGTACAACTCCGTATCGGTGAACAGGCTGCCCATGCGGTAGCCTTCAAAGAACTTGGTGACGCCATCGACCGTGAAGACCACGCGGCTGTCCGATTCCGACAGGGCGGTGCCCATGCCGCGGATGTTCAGCCCCTGCCCCAGAGACGACACCCCCCCGGCGGAATCCACCCCGGCCACGCCTTCCAGCAGTTCGCCCACCGTACCGGCCTGCGCGTTCTCGAGGTCCTCCTGATCGAGCACGGTCACCGACTGCGGCGTATCAGTGGCGACCTTTTCCTTGCCCGCCGAGACGACGATACGCCCCAGCGACAACTGGGTGGTGGCGTCGGCTGCCTTGTCCGCTTCCTGCGCCAGAACCGGCGCGGCGGACAGAATCAGGGCGTTGAGCGCCAGTGCGCTGACGGCCGACAGACGGTATGATTTGAGTGACATCCCCATACTTCCTTTCAGAAAAAATCGGCTGAGATTCGCCATGGGCCCCACGCCTATAGTTGCGAATAATTCTCATTGACTCGCCGACTACACCCTGAGGAGATACGACGTCAAGCCACTTGCAAATAATAATGATTCTCATTATTGACATCATGTCTTTCGGGCCACAGGGCTCTTTTAGGGATCACACGACATGACCGCCTATCGCTTTATCGGCATTACCCCGTTGCTTTTCTTTGGTTTATTGACCGCGCCCGCCGTGGCGCATTCGCCCTATCTCAAGCCTGCGGCCTTTACGGTCCCGGCACCGCGCGACCACGTAACGATCGAAGCGGCCTTCTCGGACGGCGATCTGCGTCCTGATGTGGCCATGAAGTCGGACGGCTTCCACATCATCGCGCCGGACGGGACCGACACCCCCCTGCCCCCGGCGGCGACGCTGAAGGACGCGGTATTTCTCGAAGCGCCGCTAAAGGCCGAAGGCACCTATCTGATCTCGTCCGGCGTGCGTAAGGGCCGCGTGGCCAGGGGCGTCCTCCGCAACGGTGAGGTGCACTTTCTCGAAGGCCCCAATGCCGCTCGAGCCGGCGAAACCGTCATCGACGTGCAAAGCCTGACCCGCGCCGATGTCTATGTGACGCATGGTCGCCCCAGCCGCCCCGATTTCCGCAGCGACGGCGTCGAACTCTTCCCCGTCACCGCGCCCTATGACGCCTATGCGGGTGAACCCTTCACCGTGCGCGTGCGTGAAAACGGCCAGGGTCTGTCGGGTCAAGGCGTCACCATCATCACCGATGGCCAGACCTACGCCACACCCAAGGTCGGCGAACAGACACTACGCACCAATGACGCGGGCGAGGTCACCTTCACGCCGAAGACCGCCGGTCTCTACCTGCTTCAGGTGCGCGTGCGCCGCCCCGCCGAAGGTCAGGCGAACCTGTGGCTCAGCCACACCGCCACCCTCACCCTTGAAGTCCTGCCCCAATAATCGCTGAAAGGATATCCAGATGAAAACGTCTCTTCTCATAACCGCCCTCATCGCGGTCTCGGCCCCGGCGCTGGCTGCCTCACACTCCACCTCGACCTTTATCGAAGAACAGGACCTCAATGGCGACGGCAAGGTGTCGCTTGAGGAATTCAAGGCTGGTCGCGCCATCGAATTTCGCAAGGCCGACTTCAATGAAGACGGCAGCTTAAGCGAGGCCGAATATATCGGCGAATACGAAGGCCGCCTGATGGCCAAACTCAGCCGCATCGGCGACCCGGAAAAGCGTCTGGAGGAACAGCAACGCCAGATGCGTCAGGCTAAGGTGCGTTTCGGCGTCCTCGACACCGACAAGAACGGCGCCATCAGTCAGGCGGAACACCTCGCTTCGGGTCTGCGCATGTTCGACCTGCACGACCGCAATAATGACGGGGTGGTGGATCACAAGGATGTGGTGTTGGCCGAAGACGCCGCCAAAAGCGGCAAGACGGGTGAGTTTGTGAATCCTTAAAACACAATGGCCGGCTTGCCGTTTTCCACGACAAAGCTGGCCAAGGTCAAAAGCGTGGCCTGGGGGTCGCGGCGGTCCGAAATGACCTGAAACCGCGCCTCCAACGCCTCCGGCCGCACGGTCAGGGAGACATAGCCCCGGCGGCGGCTTTCAAAATATTTCACATGCGGATTTTCGGGCAGCATGTCCGCAAACACCTCATAGGGCGGCCCGTCATAGGTAATCGACGTCCCGACGAATTCCGTAGCGACGGATCGCGAGTCCGGATCGCGCGGATCGGCCTTCAGTTCAGTCGCCCAGTAGGAATGGATATCCCCGCCCAGCAGCACCGGATTGGACAGTCGCGTCGCCTGCATAGCCGCAATCATACGGTCGCGCGTCGCCGGATAGCCGTCCCAGCCATCGGTCCAGTGCCCCACAATCGCCCGCCCCTCAGCGTCCTTACCTTTCTGACGCAAAGACGCCGCCAGAAGGTCCTGCCCCAGCAGGTTCCAGCGCGCCTGCGACTGTTTGAAGCGATCAAACAACCACTGCTCCTGCCTGAAGCCCAGCATGGTCCGTTTGGGGTCCAGCCGCTCAGGGCAGTCATCGCCGACCACCCGCCCCCGACGGCTCGTCGGTGTCGGACAGGCCGGGGCCGAACGGTATTGGCGACCATCCAGCATATTGATTTCCGCCAGACGGCCGAAACGATACCCCTTATAAAGTCTCAGATTTTGCCCTTTCACGCGGGACTCGCGGCGGAGCGGCATGTGTTCATAATAGGCCTGATACGCCGCCAGCCGCCGCTTCAGGAAACCGGGGTCTTCGGCCACGTCCTGCGGCAACAGACCGCCATAATCGTTTTCGACCTCATGATCGTCCCACGTCATCAGGCACGAGGTCGTGGCGTGCAGCGTCTGAAGGTCCGCATCCGTTCGATAAAGCACATAGCGGTTGCGATAACCGGCCAGATCGGTGGCGTCCGCCGTCTGATCGTGATTGCGCACCTTGCGTTTGGGGTCGCTGAAGCTGAACTCGTAGATATAGTCGCCAAGGAACAGCACATAGTCCGGATTTTCCGCCGCCATATGGCGGTAGGCGCTGAAATAGCCGACTTCGTAGTGCGAACACGAGGCCATGGCGAGCCTGAGTTCACGCACCTGCGCATCGGCCCGCGGTAGCGTACGGCCCCGGCCCATCGGGCTTTGCGCCCCCAGCGCTTCAAAACGATACCAGTAGGGCCGGTCGGGTTGCAGATCACGCAAGGTGACGTGCAGCGTATGGGCCGACCGCGGGTGGGTCATCACCTCACCCCGTTGCACGACGCGACGGCCCTCGGCATCGTCATAGACGAACCAGCGCACCGCCACCGGCGCGCTCAGTCCACCCAACCCGTCGGCCGCCAGCGGATCGGGCGCCAGGCGCGTCCAGATGACAAAGCCATCGTCCCATGGATCACCGGAGGCGACCCCAAGTGTAAAGGGGGGGGCCGCCTGAGACCATGCCGGAGGCACGAGCACAGCGCTCGCAGCCGCCGCTATCCAGGCGCGACGGGTCATTTCGGTGGTCATCATGTGGCGAACCTCAGGAAGAAACGGTTTAGTGTCGATGTGGCAGGCGGGCATTGAAGAGGTGCATGGTCGCTAACAGCGCCGCACCCATGACGCTCAGGGGCGTTTCCCAGGCTTCGGCCGGCGCATAAAATGCCGCCACGCTGAGCAGCCCCAACCCCGCAAGGGCCATCGCGCTCAGCCCTGCCCGTCGCCAGCCGCCGGAGCGGATCAGGGCAAACAGGCTCACCGGAGCGGCCACCCCCACCAGCACCTGATGGACGAGCGGGTTTTCATTGAAAACGTCCAGAAACGGCAGGGCCGCAAACACCAGCGGCATCAGGAGGCAATGCGCCACACACAAGCCCGACAGGCCCATAGCCAGCGCATCAAGGGTCCGGCTTTTGGAAACTTTACGCGCGGCCGACATGAGGCCTCCTTTTCAGTTGCGGTCCGATTGCGTTATATTATAACATATCAAAATTCAAGCACGCATGAGGCTCCTATGACCAAACTTCCTGTGACCGTTCTGTCTGGTTTTCTGGGGGCCGGTAAGACGACCCTCCTCAATCACGTCCTGCGCAATCGCGAAGGACTGCGGGTGGCGGTGATCGTCAATGATATGAGCGAGGTCAATATAGATGCCGCTCTAGTCAAGGGCGGTGACGCCAACCTGTCACGCACGCAGGAAAAGCTGGTCGAAATGTCCAATGGCTGCATCTGCTGCACCCTGCGCGAAGACCTGCTGGAAGAGGTGCGGGTGCTGGCGCAATCCGGGCGCTTTGATTATCTGCTGATCGAAGGCACGGGCATAGCCGAGCCCATGCCGGTGGCGGCGACCTTCGATTTCGTTGAAGAAAGCGGCGTGTCTCTGGCCGATCTGGCCCGCGTCGATACCATGGTCACGGTCGTCGATACGTTCAACTTCCACCGCGACTATGGCTCCTCTGATTTTCTGGCTGATCGCGGTGAAAGTCTGGGCGAAGACGACACCCGCACCGTGGTCAATCTGCTGGTCGAACAGATCGAGTTTGCGGATGTTATTGTGCTCAACAAGCTCGACCTCGTCACCGACGACCAGCGGCGTGATGTCGAAGGCATCTGCCGTCAGTTCAATCCGCTGGCGCGCATCGTCTATGCCGAAAAGGGCGTGGTGCCGCTAAGCGACATACTCAACACGGGTCTGTTCAGTATGGAGCGCGCCCAGTCGGCCGCCGGCTGGCGACAGGCGCTGGAGTTCAACACCGTCCCCGAAACCGAAGAATACGGCATATCGAGCTTTGTGTACCGCGCCCGCCGTCCGTTTCATCCGGCGCGGCTGAAGGCGGTTCTCGACCGAGAATGGCCGGGTGTGTGGCGCTCAAAGGGCTTTTTTTGGCTGGCTTCGCGCATGGACTATGTGGGGTCGTGGTCGCAGGCCGGGGCCGCGGCCACTCATGAATGGGGCGGCTACTGGTGGGCGGCCATCCCGCCGAACCGCCGCCCGAACGACCCGGAGTCGCGGGCCTTTCTGGATCAGGTGTGGCGCGCCCCCTATGGCGACCGGCGGCAGGAAATCGTGCTGATCGGCAAGGGCATGGATCAGGCGGCTCTGACCGCCATGTTCGATGCGGCGTTGCTGACCCCGGCCGAGTGGCAACGCGGCCCCAAAAGCTGGTCAAAACTGCCTGACCCCTTCCCCGTCTGGGGACGCCAGAGCGAGCCCGCGTGACATGCCGCTGCGCGCAGAAAATCTGGCCGTGCGACGCGGGGACGCCCTTATCGGGCTCCCTGATCTGCGCTTAAGTGCCGGCCAGACCCTGGCCCTGACCGGCCCGTCCGGGGCAGGCAAGACCTCGCTGCTCCTCTGTCTGGCGGGACTGATCGCGCCCGTAAACGGCACGGTGCAGTTGGAGGACAAGCCCCTCTGGCCCAGCAAGTCTATAGATCGCGCGCGTTTGCGCGGGCGACGCATCGGCTTTGTCTTCGCCGACTACCGCCTGATCGACTCCCTTAGCGTTATGGACAATCTTCAGATGGCCCGCGCCAGTGCGCACCTGCCGCTGGATTTTGCCCGCGCCCATCACCTGCTCGACCGGCTGGGCATATCAGCCCTGACAGACCGGCGCGCAGATCGCCTCAGTCAGGGTCAGGCCCAGCGCGTGGCTCTGGCGCGCGCGGTGATGAATGCCCCGGCCCTGATACTGGCTGATGAACCGACGGCGGCACTGGATGAGACCAATGCCGAAGCGCTGTTGTCGCTGCTGCTCGATCTGGCGCAGGACGAGGGCACGGCGCTGATCGTTGCCACCCACGACGCGCGGGTGAAGGCGCGTCTGGGCGCTGTCGCCGAAGTCGTAACGGGGGCGCTGACATGATGTTCGCGCGTTTCGTACTGGCGGGCCTGTGGCGCCGCTGGGGGTCCACCGCCCTGACCCTGCTGATCGGGGCCTGCGGGCTGGCCGGGCTTATCCTGATCCTGTGGGCCCAGACCGCCCTGCCCGAAGCGGTGAAGGCGCGCATTTCCGAAACCGACATGGTGGTCGGGCCCAAGGCCTCCGGTCTCGACCTCAGCCTGTGCTGCGCCCTGCATCAGACGCCTGCCCCCGGTCTGGTGTCCCTGAATTCCGTCGAAGCCCGCCTGTCCGAGCCGGATCTCAAACCCTATATCCGCGCTAGCGTCCCCATCGCCCTTGGGGACAGCGTCGAAGGCATCCGCATCGTCTGGACGCGACCGGACATCGTTGGCTTCTATCACACCCGACTGGCACAGGGGCGTCTGTGGACGCAGCCGATGCAGATGGTCGCCGGCGCGCAGGCCGCAAAGACGCTGAATCTGCGCCTCGGTCAGACACTGGGCTCCAGTCACGGACTGGCTGGTGAAGGCGAAGCGCACGCCGCACGCTACACCGTCACCGGCATACTGGCCCCGACGGGAGGCGTTATCGACCACCTTCTGCTGTCCGATCTGGGGTCTATCGCACGGGTCCACGCGCACGGCCCGGACGCAGACGATCACGACCACGCCGAAGCCACAGACGGTCATCACGTCAATGCCGTTCTGGTCAGCTTCACCTCCCCCGTGGCACTGGCCGCGGCCCCTGCTCTGATCAATCAGAGCGACACCCTGTCGGCCGCCAGCCCGCAACTGGAACTGGCGCGACTGCTCAGCCTCGTGCGCCCGGTCATCTACATCGCGACGGGGCTGTTTGTGGCCATCGGCGCTTTTGGTGCGCTGGTCCTGACCTTGTCGCTGGTACAGGCGCTGAACCGCCGGGCGCGTGACCTCACTCTGCTGCGGTTTATGGGGGCGACCTCCCTTGATCTCAGCCTGATCTGTCTGGCCGAGGCGCTGCTGATCGTCCATGCGGCGTTGATGCTGGGCGTGGGGCTCAGCCTGTTGGGACAGTCCGCGCTCACCCACGTCCTGAGCGCCTATGGCCTGTCTCCACGCCCCGACGTGCCCGTTGATCAATGGCCCTGGCTCTATGGGGCGGCCCTGCTGACCGCGTGCCTCAGCGCGCTTGTGCCCGCCCTGCGCCTTGCTCTGACCCGTGATGATGAAGGATTCCGCGCATGAGACGCCGCGATCTGATGAGGCTCCTGCCCGTAGCCCTGAGCCTTGGGGCCTGGCGCGAACAGAAGGCTTCGACCACCGATGGTGAACTGAGCGGCGAGCGCGCTTTTCAGCGCACCCTGCCGCGCTCATCCGACCCTTTGTGGGTGAAGCTGCGCCAGTGCAAGGTGCGCTATAATGCCAAAACCGCCCTCTACAGCCTGACCCCGACGGACGAGGTCAAAGCCCTGATCGGGCAAACGATCAAGGTCAGAGGCTTCATCATCCCGCTCGACGGGCTTGACATGACGAAACATTTCCTGATCGGCATCAACACCCCGGTCTGCCTGTTCCACCCGCCGGGTGAACCCAATGAGGTGATCGAGGTGCGCAGCCTCAAGGCCGTGCCCTGGAACGACAAACCTGTGACGATTGAGGGGCAGTTCAAACTGATCAGCAATCCGGAAATGGGCGTCTTCTTCGCCATGACAAACGCGAAGCCCGTTAAAGCGTAGGAGCTGCGTGAAAGAGGTAAGCCGCCGATCGCATCCCTTCGACCATCCCAATCGCTCAGGTTGCGAGACCTCGACCGCCTTTGTGACCCTCGCCCAGCGTCTTCCGCGCCCGTCCCCTCCCCTATGGCATAGCTACCCGTCGCTGCGTCCTCCGGTCAACTCGGGGTCGAGCCACGTGACGCCGGGATGGCATGTCTGACCTTTCAGCGGCCGGTCTGCATTTGGAAGGATGGCGAGCTGATCGCAAATTTCCGAAACCGTTTGTTTTTATTCACAAAACCACCACTTCGCAACATGACCCAAAATCGGGAAATGGTATGATGATGCAGGGAAAGAAAATTGGCTGGGGAACTAGGACTCGAACCTAGAATGACGGTACCAAAAACCGGAGTGTTACCATTACACCATTCCCCAGCAGGTCTTTGGAAAGTCTTTGAAAGACTTGCTGGCCTCGCTTGTCTCAGCGAGAGGGCGCTTCACTAACCCAAGCTTTTGTGACATGCAATCCCCCCGTTGAAATTTTCCCCAACTTCTCTGGATTTAGCTAATGCTTGCTCCCCTGCTGATCCTGCTACCCGGAACCGATGGTACAGGGATGTTTTTTCAGGGCCTCGTTGAAGCACTTAAAGCCTTTTGCGAGATAAAGGTGTTATCTTATCCGCAGCACGGCGATCAATCCTATGAACACCTTGGCCGCCACCTTTTGTCAGAGTTGCCTACAGACCGTGATTACATTTTGGTGGGTGAGTCGTTTGGTGGCCCTTTGGCAATCTGGTTGGCGACGCATGCGACCGTCAAACCCGTGAAGTTAATTTTAGGCGCGACTTTCGCCGCCTCACCTTTTTCACTTCCGGGCCGATGGATAGCTCCCCTTGTGCCATTCGCGCGTTTTATCCCGCTGCGAAAGTGGCAGATACAGTTTATGCTATTCAACGGCGGCCATGCGCAATGGGTCGCCCAAATTTTTGAACAGACCCGTTTCATAGATCGCCGGACTCTCCTGTCGCGCGTACAAAGTGTGCTGCGATGTGACATGAGAGCCGCACTTTCAGCGCTTCCAATCCCTGTTCTTTGTCTGAATGCGACACAGGATCGGCTCTTACCGCCTTGGATGCCTCGTCATTTTCCACAGCAAAACCATATTCGCATCGTCGATCTCCCTTTACCTCATATGATTTTTCAATGCGCACCAGACACAATCGCGGAAAATCAAACCCTTCCGTTTCTGATGAGCACATAATGCCCTCTGCCCTTGCCCCTGCCGTTCAGGCCTATAACCGGCTGATGGCCAACAGCTTCCGTCGCTTTACCGGGCAGGAGATTGTCGCTGGTGCCGCCGGATTGAACGACTCCGAACTGGCCGAAGCCTTGTTCACGGCCCCGCAAGCCATCGTCTCCCACGGTATCGAAGCCGACCCCATCTTTCGTTATGCCAATGCGCAGGCGCTGGACCTTTGGGAAATGGACTGGGACACCTTTACCCGTCTACCCTCGCGCCATTCCGCAGAACCCGACAACGGCATACAGTCCGACCGTAATGCCCTGCTCAAGGCGGCGCTGGCGCAGGGGTATGTCGATCATTATGCCGGTATCCGCGTGTCCGCCAGCGGTCGGCGCTTTTACATAGAAGATACCGTCCTGTGGAATGTCGTCGATGAGGCCGGCACCCGTCACGGGCAGGCCGCTTTTATCCGGCGCTGGCGTTTCCTGACTGCATAGCGACATCCCGCCCCCTTTCGCCGCAGGAACCTTTGTGATAGCTCCCGCCGCATGTCACAGCCCTACGTCATCGCCGCCTTCTATCATTTCTTCGACTTCCCTGATTTCGAAGCGCATCAGGCCCCGCTGCTTGAACGGCTGAAAGGGCTGGGCATCAAGGGATCGCTGCTGATCACCTCCGAAGGCGTCAACTCGACCATGGCCGGCACGCGCGAGGCCATAGACAGCTTCCTGACCTATCTTCAGAGCGAATTGATCGGCGAGCCGATTGCATGGAAGGAGTCCTATGCGGACACCCAGCCCTTCGGGAAGGTGCGCGTGCGCCTGAAGAAAGAGACGATTTCGCTGGGGGAGCCGGTCAACCTCAGCCGCCGTGGCAACTATGTCGAGCCGAAGGACTGGAACGATCTGATCCGCCGTAATGACGTGGTGATCCTCGATACGCGCAATGATTACGAGGTCAATCTGGGCACGTTCAGGGGGGCTATTGATCCCAAAATCCCGACCTTCAAATTCCTGCCCGAATGGACGCGCCAGCACGCCGATCAGCTTAAAGGCAAGAAGATTGCCACCTTCTGCACTGGCGGCATCCGCTGCGAGAAATACACCGCCTGGATGATGGAGAACGGCTTTGACGAGGTCTATCACCTCAAGGGCGGCATCTTGCAGTATTTCGAGGACGTGCCCGCCGAAGAGTCGCTATGGGATGGTGAGTGCTTTGTCTTCGATGAGCGGATCGCCGTCGATCATCACCTAAATCCGTCGCAAACCGCCGTGCTTTGCCTTTATTGCGACCACGCCCTGACCGCCGAGGATCAGCAAAGCCCGATGTACCAAAAGGGCGTCTCTTGCCCGCATTGCCACGGCGACCCGAAATATCAGCATGACCGCGAACCGGCCGCAGGTCGCACCAAATTCTGATCTGGGTTCGCTTGCATTACACGGTCTTCATTTGACCTTATCGTTAGGCACGCTATGGTGCGCGCCTGAGTGCGCGTGCGTCGCCCATCGTGGTTCCGGCGCATCTTGATATAGCTGCACCCAATTCGGGGATGACGTTCGTCACATGAAACAGTTTTTCATTACGGTAGCCGCCGTATTCGCCGCCTTTGTGCTGTTCTTCGTCGGTGTGCCATTCCTGCTCATCACCATGATCGCGGCAGCATCCAAGCCGACCACGCCATCGGCCATCACGCTGGTGGTTGATCTGCGCGAGGGCCTGACGGATCAGTCGCGCGCCGATCCTTTCGCCTTCATTACGGGCCGCCCTCTGTCCACCATGGACATCGTCACCTCGCTCTATCACGCGGCCGACGACAGCAAGGTCAAGTCAGTGCTGATCCGCCTGCCCGAAGGCGGCTTGATGCCTGCCGCCGCTCAGGAAATTCGCACAGCGGTGCGTTATGTACGTAGCAAGAACAAACCGGTCTATGCCCATTCGCAGGGCCTTTATCCCTCGACCATGGTGCTGGCCTCCTACACGGTGGGCACAGCGGCGACCGAATTCTGGATGCAGCCGCGCTCGTCGTTTCAGGTGACCGGCATTGCGACCGAGGAAATGTTCCTCAAGCGCGCCTTTGACAAGTACGGCATCACGCCGCAATTCCAGCAGCGTTATGAGTACAAGAACGCCGTAAACCCCTATCTGCAAAGCGATTTCACCCCGGCGCACCGCGAAGCCACCCTGTCGTGGATGGGCTCGGTCTATGACTCGCTGATCAGCGACGCCGCCATCGACCGTAAGGACGCCAAGCTGGATGCCGCCAAGCTGAAGACCATTCTCGAAGCCGGTCCCTACAGCGCCGAACAGGCCAAGGAACTGGGCCTGATCACCCATCTGGGTCAGGTGCAGGAGATCGAAGAGGCCGCCAAGGCCAAGGGCGGGGCGGATACGCAACTGATGGACATTGAGTCCTATGCGGCCTCCACCGTCTCGACGGGCAGCCAGACCATCGCCGTTATCAATGGCGAAGGCCCGATCATGACCGGCAAGGGGTCGGGCGGTGGCTTTGGCAGCGAAGCCCAGATGCTGTCGGACGATGTGGCTCAGGCCTTCTACGACGCCGTTGAGAATGACAAGGTCAAGGCCATCGTCTTCCGCGTTTCTTCGCCCGGCGGGTCGGACACGGCCTCCGAGCAGATTTCGCGCGCCCTGGCCTACGCCAAGAAATCCGGCAAGCCGGTCGTGGTGTCGATGGGTGATTACGCGGCTTCGGGCGGTTACTGGGTCTCGGCGGGGGCCAATGCCATCGTCGCCAACCCGACCACCCTCACCGGCTCGATCGGTGTCTATGGCGGCAAGATGGCCATTGGCGAAGCGGCATCGCGCTTTGGGGTCGATTTCCGTCAGATCGGCGTCGGCTCTGAGTACGCCGGGGCCTATTCGGCCGGTAAGCCTTTCACCGAAAAGCAAACCCAGGCCATCTCCAACTGGATGGACACCATCTATAACGCCTTCATCGGACACGTTGCCGAAGGCCGCAAGCTGGCGCCTGAGCGCGTGCGTGAAATCGCCAAGGGCCGTGTGTGGACGGGTGCGCAGGCCAAGCAACTGGGGCTGGTTGATGAAACCGGCGGCTTCTTCGCGGCGGTGGCCAAGGCCAAGCAACTGGCCAAGATTGGTGACGACGTGAAGGTGAAGCTGGTCAACTACCCCAATAACAAGTCGCCCTTCGCCATGTTCGGCAAGGGCGTCGAGGCCAGCGCCAAGGGCTTCGAAGCCCTGTCCTTCCTCGGCTGGGCCGCCAGCGATCCGCGCGCCCAGATGATCATGAAGGAAGCCCGCGACGCCCGCCTGCGCGAGCAAGGCGCCAGCGTTCTGGCCCCGGAGCCCTACGCGCCGTAGGGTCAGACTTCATACCTGAAACAAGAAACCCTCCGGAGCGATCCGGAGGGTTTTTCTTTGGTCGTCCGTGAAGAACCGGATTTAGGCGGCGTGGAGGGTTGGTTTGCGCCTTAACGATGAGATGAGGGTTGGGAGTACGAAGGCGAACAAAAGCCTGATCCACTTGATGAGCAGGGTGAAGTTGTATCCGGCAGCGGCGAGGACGGCGTTGATGGCGTCGCCTCTGCGGTGTGCGAGGTAGTTTCGGCCCATGCGATGGCCGGCTTTGAGATGGCCGATGACGGGTTCGACCGCGGCCCGTCGTCGCAGGGCTTTTTTGATAGTGTCGGTGACGCCGCGTTTCTGACCACTGGTAAAGACCTTGAGGCGATGCTTGTAAGGAGCGTTGTGGCCCTTGTAGCCAGCGTCAGCGACGATGCGGTTCAGATTGACACCGATCTGGCTCTCGATCTCGGGCAGCACCTTCTCCAGGGTATGACCGTCATAGGGTGCGCCGGGCAAGGCCTTGATGTGGGCGACGAACTGGCCGCCTTTTGAGCGCTGGATGGGTGTTGCGACGCTGACCTTGACGCCGAACTCATAGGGCTTGTGCGCCTTGCCCTTGCCGATGCACTCGACTTCCGGAGCGTGCAGTGAATAGACTTTCTGACCCCGTTGGCGCGGGCGTTGATCGCGCACCCGGCTGGCCAGGGAGAGCGGCCAGGCGAAGGCCGCGTTCAGGGCTTCGTCCGTCCCGATCTTGCGGCGAATATCACGGATGACGCGGCCCAGTTGGGTGCGCAGGGTTCGCAAAGCCTTATTGGCGCGCTTGAACTGTTTGGCATGGGCGTAGCGCTGGTGCTTGATCAGGGCCAACTTGCCGACCCGCTCATAGGTTTGACGCAGGTTGACGCCCAGGGCCCTGGCCAGACGGACCAGACGTTCACGCGCCCGGTGCATAAGCCGCGCATCCGTCGGAAACATGACGTTCTTCGGCTGGACGGTCGTGTCGACTATCACCTGGCGGAAGTCTGCAGGCTTGGCGGCTCCGGTCCGAGTGGCCACAGCCAGGCTCTCCTGGACCAGAGCTGTCAGGGCATCCTCGCCCATGCGCTGGCGCCACCGCGTGATCGATGTGCGCTCAAACGGCAGGCGATGGCGGAAGAACTCCTCACCGCAGAAGTATTGATAATAAGGGTTTTCCAGCCAACGAGCGCATAGCG